>JAHIVW010000002.1 GCA_018816245.1 Nanobdellota archaeon | reverse complement strand
GACCATCGAAGTCTGCACGAACAGCGAGGACGACGACTGCGACGGCGAGGTCAACGAGGGCTGCGCCATCGCAGCGACGAACTGTCAGAACGGTATTCAGGACGAAGGTGAGGAAGGTGTTGACTGCGGTGGGGTGTGCGAACAGAGTTGTGAAGCAGCACAAATGATCTGGATGTTATTCATTATTGCTGGCGTAGGAATCATGGGCATTGTTGGTATGCTTATTCGCTACGAACGAAATCTCCCCTGGGACCGGATCAAGCGTCGGTATCGTTATGGGAGTTCCATCTTGGAAAGGATGTCGACATACGACTCAAGACGCTTGATATGACCTTCAAGAATATCAATTGAATGAACAAGTTTTTCTTTCTCTTCTCCGGAGAGCCGTGCAATTCGTTCTTTACAATCTTTGAATTCGTTGAGGGAGGAGGTAATGCTCTTTTCGAGGCGGAGCATGATCGCTTTTTTGAGCGCTCCCAAGAGATCGCCGTGGAGCTGGATATAGAGCCGGCGGTCACCGGTTTTCTTGATCTTCTTAATCACGCCAAGCACCTCGAGGAGATCTAGGGAAAGGGAAAGGGTTGACGTTGAATAGCCTGTCTCCGAAGCGAGCTTCTGGAGCGAGACTGGCTCTCCCTTGATCAGGAGGACACCAATAACCTGACCATGGAGGGGGGAGTAGCCGATCGAATTCGCAACCTCTCCAAAGGTCTCGAGGATTCGGCGCTTGACTTGGGTCAATTCATTCTCTGAAACAGGGTTTCGCTTCCTCATGGGTGTATTCTTATTCACTTAAATAAATAGAGCGTCGATAAACTGTGGACACCGGGACCGTGGTGCAACTTGGTAACATTCGAGCTTCGGGAGCTCGCGACCTGGGTTCGAATCCCAGCGGTCCCATGCATGTGGTATAAACGCGTCCCCTTTGGCTTTGAATTGACGGTGCGCGTCCGCCCGGGAAGCGGTTCATTCCGAATCCGAAAAACAGAAGACAGTGTAACTATTTTTTTGAAACAGCAAGCAGCTGGTGGAAAAGCAAACCAAGAACTCATGACGCACCTTTCAAAATTATTTGGGAAGAAGGTTTCCATTCTCTCTGGGAAAACAGGAAGAAAAAAATTGTTACTGCTTCATGGCGGGACGGAATTCGATCTGCAGAATCTAGAGTGATCCGAGCCACCCGATGACTGCAGCGCCGAAAATGTCGCCAACGTAGGCTGCGACGAGGAACTGGAAGAATCGACCAACAATTGCAGCAAGAATGAACCCACGGAACGATAAGCGGAAGATCCCGCTTGCGACAGTCACAACCTTGAAGGGGATGGGGGAAAAGGCAGCAAGCAACACCGTCCAAACACCCCATCGTTCAAACCACTGCTCAACACGATCGAGGTGCTTCTTTTTGAACAACCGGTGTGCAATGGGATGACCGAGCTTCATCCCCAGGACATAGCCGACCACAGCTCCGATCACAGAACCGACTGTCGCGACCAGCACGGTCAGGAGCGGGTCCTGCCCGAACGCGGTCGTGGGAGCGATAATCACGGCCGTGGGAACAGGAAAGATGAAGGATTCAAAGAGTGAGATGATGAAGGTTCCGCCGAGGCCGTAGGTCTGGACAAAGGCCTCAATGGAGGCAAGAAAAACAGTGAAGAGACCCATGGTAGAACTTACCAGGACCCCTTATAAGGGTCGTCCCTACTGTGCCGCTTGCTTGAGTTTCTCGACCATGTCGGTCTTTTCCCAAGTGAAATCTGGGTCGTTCCGACCGAAGTGGCCATACGAAGCGGTCTTCTCGAAGATTGGACGGCGAAGCTGGAGATGTTCTATGATCGCCTTGGGGCGGAGGTCGAATACCTGCTTCACCGCCTGCTCAATCTTCTCCTCGGGGATCTTGTTCGTTCCAAACGTGTTGACGAGGATGGAGACCGGCTTGGAAACACCAATGGCGTAGGCAATCTGAATTTCACACTTGTCTGCCAGGCCAGCTGCAACGATGTTCTTGGCGACATAGCGTGCCATGTAAGACGCAGAACGGTCCACTTTGGACGGATCTTTTCCAGAAAAACATCCGCCGCCGTGGCTGCCATGCCCACCGTAGGTGTCAACAATGATCTTTCTTCCGGTCAGTCCTGTGTCTGCAGGTGGTCCGCCTCGAACAAAACGACCGGTTGGGTTGATGTACACAATTGTATTCTCGTCCATCCAGTCCTTGCACACTGGGTTAATGACCTTCTCTCTGATTTCCTTCCGGATCTTGTCCATGGAGATATCTTCATGGTGTGCAGAGACAACGACGGTGTGCACTCGTTTCGGGGTGCCGTTGTCGTACTCGATCGTGACTTGGGACTTTCCGTCCGGGCGGAGCCAAGGAAGTTCTCCTGACCGGCGGACTTCAGACAGCCGCATGGTCAGTTTGTGGGCGAGCACGATCGGGAGCGGCATGTATTCAGGAGTTTCATTCGAGGCATAGCCGAACATGAGTCCCTGATCACCTGCACCTTGTTCCTTGTCGTCGCCTTGTCCCTCACTCACACCTTGCGAGATGTCCGGGCTCTGTTCATGAAGTGATACCATGACAGAGCAGTCGTCGTAGTTGAACCCGTACTCGGGTTTATTGTAGCCGATTCGTTTCAGGACGCCGCGCGCAACTCCTTGAACATCGATGTACCCTTTGGTTGTGACCTCTCCTGCAATGAGGATCAACCCTGTTGTGGTGAGGGTTTCGACCGCGACGCGGGAATTCGGATCCTGCTTGATCAGTGCGTCCAGAATTGCATCTGAAATCTGATCAGCCACTTTGTCGGGATGGCCCTCGGTCACTGATTCTGACGTAAACAAATAACTTCTCATAGACAAACCTCCATTCGCCTTCATACAAGGCTCGAAGCTTTAAGCACGTTTCGTTGAGCTTCTAAAATACTGCTCCATGAATTATTCCCTTCGGAATATTATGCAAGCAACTCGTTCACGAAGGTGTCAGGATCGAACACCTGCAAATCGTCGTACCCTTGGCCTGTTCCTAGGTAAAGAATCGGCTTCTTTATGGCGAACGCGACAGAAAGGATAGCGCCGCCCTTGGTGTTTACGTCGACCTTGGTGAGGACGACCGCGTCAACGCCAACAGCGTCATGGTAGAGCTTTGCCTGTTCAACAGCATCGTTTCCAGTCAGGGAATCAATCACCAGGACCTTCAGATCAGGCTTGTTGACACGGACAATCTTCTTGAGTTCGTCGATGAGATTCTTGTCAATATGCGTCCGCCCTGCGGTGTCAGCGAGGACCACGTCAATGGCGTTCGCCTCGGCGTGCTTTCTCGCGTCGAAGATGACCGCAGCGGCATCTGCGCCGTACTGTTGTTTGACGAGCGGAACGCCGATCCGTTTTGCGTGCACCTCAAGCTGTTCGATTGAAGCTGCGCGGAAGGTGTCTCCGGCGGCAAGGACAGATGTTTTCCCTTCTCTCTTCAGAAGGTGGGCGAGCTTCGCGATCGTGGTCGTTTTTCCTGATCCATTGAAGCCGAGCATGAGAACGGTGAGTGGTTTTTTTTCTTTCATTTTGTCGAACAAGTTGAGAGAACCCTGGTCGAGGACCCCAAGCAATGCATGTTTGAACGCATTTGTGATTTCGTTTCCTGCTTTCCCGCGTTTGACTTGTCTTTTGACAAGCTGCTCCTCAAGATCGTGCTTCAGGAAGTCTATCACCGGGACTGCCACGTTTGCTTCGAGTAAATCAGGCTCACTTTCTGTAAAGAAATTCTCGATATCAGAGAGCGATAATGATCGTTCAATGATTTTGGTTGTGACTTTCTTGATGCCGAGGCGTTCCTTGAAGGATTTCTTTTCTGGTTTTGGTTCTTCTTTGGGAGGTTCTGGTGGTATCTCTGGTTCAGGAGGTTTTGGGGGTGGTTCTGGTTTTGGTGGTTCTTCTGGAAGGGGCTCTTCAGGTGTTTCTTCAGGATGTGATTCCTCAACAGGTTCTGACACGTCACTCGGTTCTTCAGGTGGTTGCTCTTGTGGGAGATCTTCCTGTGGCTGTTGTTGAGGATGTTCCATCTTCTCAGTCAAGCGCTTGACGCCTTCCTTCAGCTTCTTCTTCAGGGAACCGAACATATGGGGAGAATTGGTGATGAAGGTATAAAACTAGTGTTGTGGAAGGAACGGCTTCAACGTTGCCCCGGCAAACAGTTCCCGTTCCAGTTGGAATGACGGCATTTTCTGGAACCGTTTGGGAACAATTGCCGCGACCCGCTTCGGATCGCGTTCCGTGGTTCGCCGCTGGCTCCGGTAGAACGCCTCCCAGATCGCGTCGTCGGTGTTGTTGAGGTCCTTCAGGAACGGGTCACGCGGTCGCTGATTCTCGAGATCCAGAATCACGTCTGCAAGCGGTTTCGTGAGCTGGAGCACGGTCATCATGTCAGCAACGAACGTGCCTCGTGCGCTGGCGAGGACAATTGCAAACCGGGGAAACCGTCGGTGGAACTGGGCAACAACAACATCTTCGATGGAATGCCGCGGTGTGTAGGAAACGTGAAGAATCCCATGGGGATTGATCGTAAACCGGAGGTAGTTCATTAATTGGTTGATCTCGGTCATGACCTGACTGTAGCAATTGTAGAGCGTCCGTGCTTCTGGTGTTGCCTGGACACGAACAAGACGCTTGTCCTGGGTTTCGATTTTCAGGAGGAGATCTTCCTTGAAGCTGCTATGTCGCCGGGCCAGCTCCAGTTGTTGGTTCCAGGATGGTGGTGCAAATCGTCGTTTCTGTCGGACCATACGATCACCTCGCAAATCGGGTCAACGCAGTTTGTGCGTGCCCGTTCAGTTTCAAGAAGGGCCGTGCCCGTTTCATGACAACGCCCATAGTGTGGAGTTGTTTTGCACTCCTGATCTTGTGTTGTTTTTGGAGACGCAGGATCCGCATAGCGGATATGTGGCCGATGCCAGGAATGCGGAGCAACTCTTCGTAGGAAAGATCATTCAGGTCAACAGGCCGATCGAATTCGTTCAGGGCGATGTGGAACTTTGGATCACCTTGAGGGAGCATACCGTCATCATCAAGAATGCCGTGAATGTCGGCCAAGGAATACTTGTACGAGCGCATGAGGAAATCAGACCGGGTCAGGGAAACTTCTCGCGTCACAGGAACGTGTTTCTTCGCTGCCAATGGGGTGGATTCGACTGGTTTGAATGCAGAATAGTAGGCCTTTTGCAAACCAACGTTCTTGTATTCCCAGTGTGCCATGCGCAGAATCTCCCAGTCTGATTCGCCGGCACCACCGACAACGAACTGCGTTGAATGGCCCGAACGGATGTGTTGACTGTCCATCCAGCGCTGCCGGCGGATGACATCGATTTTCAGGTTCTTGATTGTGGACAAATCAGTGAGCCGGTCCTGCGACGGGGCCTCAACGTTGATGCTCAATCGATCAGCGAGTTCGCCTGCCTGCTTGACGAGATCACGATTCGTCCCGGGCATGATTTTGAGATGGATGTACCCGCGGTACTGATAGGTTTCCCTGAGCAGTGTGACAGAACGCAGCATCTGTTCCATGGTCGTGTCCGGGTCCTTCATCACCCCGGAACTCAGGAACAGGCCTTCGACATAGTTCTGAATGTAGAGCTTCATGAACGCTGCCGCGAGTTCTGTGTCCTCGAACGTGGTTTTCTGTTTGCTGCACCCCGTCCGGTTCGGGCAGTAGGTGCAATCAAAGGAGCAAACGTTGCTGTACAAGACCTTGAATAGGGAGATCGGTTTCCCGTCCGGCGTTGCGGACCGGGTAATGGCACAGCCGAGGGTATCCCCGATGTGCTTGGTTCCGTGTTCTGCGCGCATGGCTGGTGTACAGGAGCATGCATCGAACTTGGAACCGCTTCCTAGAATCTTGATCTTCTCGACCGTGTTCATGGATGATTCTGGGAACAGGACAGTATAAGCCGGAGGGAAGCGGCCTACCGGCTGGGCCAAAACATAGCCCCGCCCGGATTCGAACCGGGGTCCCGGGCTCCAGAGGCCCGTATCCTAAGCCCTCTCTCGAGAGTTTGACCGCTAGACGACGGGGCTGAATTGTTGAAACCTACTTCGGTTCTTTGGGTTTTTAAAACCGATCTCTCGCCAGTATCGGAGGGTATCCCCCTTCCTCGTCAAGGAGATGTTCCAATGAATCGCCTGACTTGGATGAAATCTGAGCTGGAGTAATGCATATCTCAAATCCTCTAATAGCGTTTTATCCTTGTTCTTAAACGATATCCTCACGATATGGGGGTCTTTTTGAGATAGTCGAAAAACCGATCCATCAGTATCGATAAGACCTCTGATGCAAGCTTTAAGGAACTTATGATCTTTCCATATCCATTGCGGAATGCCACATTTTATTTGAAAGAGTCCTATCTCTTCGAAGAATCGAACAAGTTTCATCGAATCAAAACACAAATAAATTGCCCCTCTTTCCTTTCGCTTAACGAATCTCCCTGTTATTCCAAATAGTTTCTTGAACAATGAATAAAGATAAAGAAAGTATTCTTGTTCTTTGTAAACGTTTCCTGCTATCCGAATTTGATAGATACCTTTCTTTTTGTTGATATAAATTGAGCCGTCTCCAAGCATGACGCCGATGACCTCGGCTAGATCATCGCTTAATCTAGGAATACAAATTGATTTTGTATTTCCATCTGAGGTAAATCCACCTCTTCTTCGACCCCATTGATTGTCGAGAATATCAAGGATATGTTGATCTGTTTCAGGAGTACGAATTTTCTGGTAAAGCTCTTCAGGAATGGTATTCCCTTCTATGCAACAACCTTTCAGAATACCCGATGTTGTCTGTAATTTATCAGCAAGGTTTTGCCATGTTTTCTCTCCTTTTAATGAGTACAGAAATTCCTTTTGGAAGCGATACTCGAGTCTAAAGCGCATAGATTATGTTGATTTTCGGCGACTTATACGAGAGGTTGATTACTGGCTCCCGCCGCCGTACCGGTGCTTCTTGATATACTGAGAAGAGGACTTGTAGACACTGCTTCCACCACCTTCCGCTGCGAATGATTCTCTATACCGATCCACAGAATCCTCTGGTGCATCGTCCGTGACTGTCAAAGTTTGCTCGAATTGATCAGGCTTGTTCCCGGGCGGTTTGATTTCTGAGGGGTTTGCTGAGTTTGTGCGGAACTTCCATACCACTCTTCCTGTTGCATCAACGCAATAGAGATGACAATCGAAGGAACCGAAGTAGACCTTATCTTCATGAGCCCGCACCCCAATGACCGGTCCATCAGTCTGGAACTTCCAGAGGAGCCGGCCTGTATTCGCCTCAAGACAGTAAACATTCTGGTCCATTGACGGAAAGAATGCTCTGCCATTTGCAACAGAGGGAATCAGACCAGTGAATCCTTGTGCTGGAAATTTCCAGATCAATTGTCCTGTGTTCACGTCAATGCAATAGCAGTTGCAATCCCTCGATCCACTATAGAGTCGGTTGTTCCAGGCAACTCGGGGAAACGGAACATCAAGCGTCTTGAATGTCCACTTCTGGGTTCCGGTTTCTGCGTCAAGACCATAAATTGTGTTGTTCCAACAGCCGGTAATTATGACACCGTTCACTAACGGAGCAGGCCAAGTGATGACGCGATCAGGGAACGGGATCTTCCAGAGCAGCTGACCGTCCATGTTCAGACAGTAGAGATTGTTATCGTAGCTCCCGAAATAAATGCGACCATTGCCGATTGTCGGGACGTATGTCGGTCCGTTTGTTTGATATTTCCAGAGAAATTCCCCGGTTCTGGCATGAAGCACATAAAGATTGTTGTCACGAGAGCAGAGGTATATTCGCCCATCATGGTATACTGGAGGACCATGGAGCTGATCGTTCGTCTGGAAACGCCAGACTTCGTTGCCATCTTCGGTGATAGCATAAATATTTCTATCGAAGCTGGTGAAGTAGATCACGCCATCATGAGCGATGGCCCAGAAGGATATCACATCTTGAACCGGGAAGCGCCACTTTTCTTTGCCATCCATCGTGATGGCGTAGAAATTCTTGTCGCAGGCGCCGACGTAGATTGTGTTATTGTATATAAGTGGGGCCGCGATGATGCTGCCGCCAATCCCAATGCTGCTCCAGAATTGTTCCCTTGCGTCCTTGAAGCTCATCAGAGTCCCGACGAGTTCTACGTCTCCGAACTGGGTTGTGTCAAATGAGGGACCGCTAGGAGTCCATGAACCAGTGTCGTAATTGGTCATTCTTCGCCTCCTCCGTACCGGTGCTTCTTGATATACTGAGAGGAAGATTTATACACGCTACTCCCACTGCCTTCTGCAGAGAACTGTTCTTTGTATCTACTTTGTTCTTCTTGAGTATCTTCGATTGGGATAATATGTTCCACTGTTGACGTCACGGTTTCTGTTGGCGGTTCAATGGGTGATGGGGTACTCATGCTTGTGTGAAAAACCCAGTTGACGTTTCCGGTTGCTGCGTCAATACAATAAAGTTTGCAGTCCCAGCAGCCAGCGTAAATCGTTCCGTCGATGCCCATAAGCTGGGCGTTCATGCCGTTTGTTTTGACTGTCCATCGCTCGGTGCCGGTTTCTGCGTCAATCCCGCAGATCTTGTTATCAGCAGTCCCGAAAATACAAAGGCCTTTCTGGAGGACAACTTGATACGAGGGGAAGTCAGTAATGTGATGCGCCCAAATTCGCTTTCCTGTTTCCGCATCAAGGCAGTAGATTGTTTTGTCCCAGCAGCCAGCGTAGACACGATTATTCCAGACAACGGGAATCATGGTTGGTGCGTTTGCTTTATAGGCCCAGATACGCTCGCCAGTTGTTTCATTGAGACAGTAGACATTTTGATCCCAACAACCGATGTAGAGTTTCCCGTTGTGGTAGAAGGCAGGCCCGCCACAAATCGATCCGTTTGTGAGGAACCGCCAGACGAGGTTCCCGTCAAGGGTGCAACAATAGTAGGTATTGTCCTTTGCGCAGAAGTGGATACGATTATTTACAATCAGTGGCTCAAGGATGCTTCCCTCTTTGACATGGAAACCCCAGATCTTCTTTCCAGTATGCGCATCAAGACAGTAGAGATTCTTGTCCGTGGAACCGATATACACTCGTCCTCCATGGACAACGGGTTTTTGTGGAACAATCCCATTTGTTTTGAATCGCCAGATTTCTTTGCCTGTTTTGACGTCGAGGGCGTAGACATTCTGGTCGGCTGATCCGAAATAGACCATGGTTTCTGAGACGTCAGCACTTTCCATAATGACACCATTGGTCTGGAAGCGCCACTTTTCTTTGCCGTTCTTGTCAAGACAGTAGAAGTTCTTGTCGCAGGCACCGATGAACACACCATCAGGTGTCACGAAGGCGCGGGCTGAAATGCTTCCTCCAATGCCGATTCGTTCCCAGTAATCACGGACACTGTCCTTGTATTGGAGAACGGTTCCCACGAGTTCGAGTTCTCGGAATTGGTCTGTCGTAAACGTCGGTCCGCTGAGACGTTGAGAATCAGTATCATACGCCCCTGTTTTGTAGTTCATTCGTTCCTTCCCCCGTATCGATGCTTCTTGATATACTGGGACGAAGACCGGTAGACACTGCTACCGCCTCCCTCGGCGGCGAAGGCCTCTTTGTAGCGATCAATAGATTCTTCTTCCTCTTCTTCTTGAGCGACAACTTGGATCGCTTCACCGAACTTGATTTCCGGCGGCGTAATTGTTGAGGGTGTTCCCGTACTCGTCTTGAATTCCCAGAGAAGATTTCCGGAAGGGTCAAGGCAATACAGTTTGCAATCCCAGGATCCTGCATAGATGCGGTTTCCGAATGATTCCACCTGCATGATCATACCGTCGGTCTTGTATTTCCAGACGATGGTCCCGGTTCGTTTGTTGATTGCATACACGTTCCTGTCTTCGCAGCCGACTAAGCATAACACATCACAGAAGCTGATGGTACCGCACAGCATCCCATTGGTTTTGCATTGCCATTGTTTTGCCCCTGTTGCAGCATCAAGACAATACATGTTCCGATCCAAGCAGCTGACGTAGACCTTTCCGTTCTCTACAATCGGTGACATTACTTCTTCGGTTGTCTGGAACTTCCAGATGAGTTGGCCGGTGGTTTTGTCAAGTGCGTACAGGGTTTTGTCAAACGAGCCGAAGTAGACGCGCTGCTCGTCAATGGCCGCAGGCCAGCAGGCCACAAGCCCGTTCGCCTTGTATTTCCAGAGGAGTTCGCCGTTATGGTTCAGGCAGTAGAAGTTCCGGTCGTCATACCCGAAATAGATGCGATCGTTGGTGACCAAAGGACAGGGAACACAGCCTGACTGAACCCGAAAGCGCCAAACCTGTTGCCCTGTTGCCGCGTCAAGGCAGTAGACACTTTTGTCAGCAGAACCGAAGAAGAGGCGGCCGTTGAAGTACGTCGGGGCCTCGGTAATCGGTCCTTTGGTTTGAAAGCGCCACTGTTCTTTTCCTGTCGCGACGTCAACCGCGTACAGATTCTGGTCATAAGAACAAAAATAGAGCGTGTCACCGTGGACAGCGCACCGATCAAGGATCACGCCCTCGGTTTTGAAGCGCCAGACTTCTTTCCCGTCCATGGTGAGGGCGTAGAAGTTCTTGTCGCACGCACCGATCAGGACGAGGTTGTTGTGGACCACGACCCGGGACGTGATGCTGCCGCCGGGCTGGATCTCCTCCCAGAAGCTTTTGCCTTGCTGCTTGTACTGGACGATGAGGCTACCGAGCTCCACGTCCCCGAACTGGGAGGTGTCGAAGGTCGGTCCGCCGGAGAGCGGGGATCCGGTCTGGTAGGGCATGGGAGAGGTAACGGTTGGAGAAATAAGAAGGTGTATCACGGTGTGATACAACACCAAGAAAAGTTAGATAAACGCTGGCTCGATCCCCCCGCATCCAAGACAGGGATAGGAATTCGGTTCTCCAAAGGAGATGCCCCCCGCTTCTTCCAGCTCGAAGAGCTGGTTCGCCTTGATCATCGTGGGGGAGATGCTGTAGAGGACGTTCCCGATGGAGATGCTGCGCTCCACGAACCGGTCCGCGTGCTCCCAAGGACTGAGCGCACCTTTGACGAAGTCGCTGTGGCTAATCGTTCCCAGCAGCTCGAAGCCGTTCTCAAGGGTCAGCCGGTAGACGTACAGACCCTGATACGTAAATTCGCCGTAGCCGCTTGGCCCGCCGGCATTCTCGTAGAGCTCGATGGGCAGCGCAAGCAGGTTCTTCTCCTTGTCGAACAGGAAGGCCTTGTGATCGTACAACACCGGTGTGCTCGTCCCGCGTTCACCGATCTCAATAGAGGAGAGCTCCTTGGGATTCGCAACATCACCCACGTCAAAGAGGGCGAGCTTCACGCCCTGGAACAAGGCGAAGTTTCCTTTGTCGATCGCTTCCTTCCCGACGCCGATGAGGTGCGTCTCGTCGTACGGATGGAGGTAGCCTGAGTAGCCGGGGATCTTCAGTTGACCAAGGAGCTTCGGGTTCGCTGGATCAGCCACGTCAAAAACGAACAACGGATCAATGGTCTTGAACGTGACCATATAGGCGCGGTCGCCAAGGAAGCGCACGGAATAGATCTGCTCGGTCGGCGCAAGCCCGTCAAGCGCACCAAGTTGGGTCCGCGTGGTTGCGTCAAAGATATAGATCCCGTTGGTCTGTTGCGGCTCCCGCACGTCGACATTTCGCATGTTGCTCTGCCGGGTGGTTGCGATCCGGAACACGTTGTTGTATTCATCCATGGAGAACTGGTTCAGGACCCTGCCAGGAACCGTAAGCAGGCCGTCATAGGAAATGCCTCCGGCAATCGAGAACACGTAGACATTCGTCATGGTTTCTGAGTTTGGGAGAACATCAATATTGGGGACCAGTGCACCGAGCGTTGGTTGGGGCCAGTATGACTGGGCAACGTACAATTTGTTGTACGACATGTACACGCTTTCTGCTGTGCCGACAATGGTCTGGGTTTCTACTGGCGTCTCGTCGGTCATGGAGAAACTCGAAACTGTGATGAAAGAGTTCGCTTGGACAGGTGGCAGGTATCTGATTTCTGAACACGGTGCAACAATATCATAGTCCTCTGAAACAGCAGTGTCCCGGAACTCAGGAACAATGCGTTCCTCTAAGGCGTAATACAGGGGATAGGATGTGGACACGAGGTAAATATCAGAGCCGATCTTCCGTGCTGCAGTCAGTGATCCTTCAAGATCGATCTCACGAACAAGGGTTGGATTCGCCTTGTCGGTGATATCGTATATCTGGGCAACGAGTTCGGAAATCGTATAGGGGTAATACCGTGGTTCACTAATCACGTCCATGTCATCAAGGAGCGGCTTGGCGATCGGCTCTCCAGGAAGTGGTTCGATTTCCCGTGTCTTCATGCCGAGCACGAGCAGGCGATTCCCCTCGATGAAGAGCTGCTCTGGATAGATGAGTTCAAGTTTGCTTTCAGAAAGCACCGTCAACGGGTCTGCATCAGCAATGACGAGGTATGTGCCAGACAATGTGTAGATGAACGACCCGTCGGTTTTCACGATATCTGCTTCGTCAATGCCCGCGACCTGGACATTAGTTTGGGAATAGCTGTCACCGGCAGCGAGAGGCGCAGCACTCTCAGCGATTGCCAGATCATTTGCTATCCCGACTCCTTTGTAGCCTGATTGTCGGCTCTGGAAGCTGTCCACGATAGCGTTACAGGAACTGAAGGTTGGGAGCTCGTCTGCACTGACGACATCAAGAGATGTTAAGGACACCGCACCGATGATGACAATCAGTGCTGCGACAGCGACGATGACCCCCACAGTGATGGTTCCTCGCATGGGATGGTCTTGGTCTCATGACTTATAAGCCAGGCGGATTTTGTTCGGGAGAAACCGAAAGGTTGATTGGATCAACCTTATATTTAATAAGACAGGAAATCCCAGATGAATATGGAACAACAGATCCTCACGAAGCTTGAAAAAATTGTGAACGACATCAGAGAAATTCAGGAGCTTATGGAACCGGACCATATCATGAACGAAGACGACCGCAAGGCATTGGACGCCTATCGGAAAGAAAAGAAAGCAGGCAAGCTTGTCTCTCACAAGACGGTGAAGAACGAGCTCGCCTGAAATATGCATACAATTCTCTACTCTCACCAAGCACGAAAGTTTCTTCAAGGAGCAGAGCCGTTAATTCGAGAAAAGATTCTCGAAAAAATAGAATCCCTTGAGAAAACTCCTCTTCCTCGTAATGTGAAAAGAATTCGTGGTTCGAAGGAAATGCTCTTTCGTATTCGTATTGGGTCATATCGAATTCTCTATGAAGTTGATTTCAGACAGAAGATGATCGGTATTGTCAAGATCGACCATTGAAAGCGGGTGTACTGAGGGGAGCCACGTCAGTGATTTAAGGCAGCTCTTTCTACATCAAGCATGAAAACCGCGTTGGTTGGGATGCTGTTCCTGCTCGTGGTCGTGAGTGGCTGCATCGAAAGACCGGTATCGGAGGACGACTTTGAGGTTGTAAGCTTGGACTACGTAAGCGTTTACACCGATCATTCTGCTGGTCTCCTCCAACTTGTGGTGAACACAAACATTGACAATCTCCAGATTCTTGCAACAAGCTCGTCCACCGAGGAGTACGAAGGCTGTTCGAAGATTTGCGAGCATGCCGGAAGCTGCCAGATTACAAGCTGTATTGGTGATCCCATGACAGGGTTTATTGTTCGACATCCGGATGTAGATCGTACCTTTCAGGTTTGTGCCGTGAGTGGGAGACAAATGGTCTGTAAAGATGTGTTCGTTCCCGGGTATCAGGAATCCTGAATCACTTACAACAATGGCCCGACAATCAATGGCAGCAGCACTGTCGCGTCCCCTTCAACCGTCATGTAGCGTGCGTTCTCATTCACCTTATCCCAGCTGATGCCTTCCTTGAGCCGCGCGCCGGAGAGCGACCCGTCCCATTCTGGTGCCGTGGTAATATAGACAGCATAATCCAGCCCGTCACACCATTGGTTCCACCAGATCGTGTGGTGTTTTGAAATGCCGCCGCCGATCATGAGCGCGCCGGTCGTGATCTTTCCGAACAGCTTGCCGATCAGGAACTGCTCGTCCTTGAACACGTCGATTTTGAAGTCCTTGTGGTCTTGCATGAACATGGTAAGCTGGATCCCGAATGCGCCGTCCGTAATCCCGGGGATGATCATGGGAATCTGATTTTTGTAGCACCAGTAGATGATTGATTCCTCTTTCTTGGGTTCTTGTTCCAATCGTTTCCCGAGCTCCCAGACGAACTCGTGCGTTGCCAATTCCCGAACGCCCTTATCGTACATGTCCTGCAGCATGGGCTGCAGCTTCTGTTCAATAATATCACCGTAGTGTTTGTTGGGAATGAAGATGTTCCCGAGCCGGTGGATGTTCTTCTTGTGCAGTTCCTTGTCGTCTGCATCAAACGAACCGTGATAGTAATCAACATACACTCGCGCGAAGTCGTGATCTAGCGTCCCGCACGTGGTCATGACGATGTGGAACAGCTTCTTCTTGAGGAGTTGCACGAAGATGCCGCGCGTCCCTGTTGACACGGTTGCTGCAGGGAACGATAGAAAGTTCACGGCATCTTTTTCCGACGTCATCTGCTTCATGATGTCGATTGCAACGCCGACCTTCTTGGCAACAAAGCCGCCCGCGTCAAAGTATTGTTTTCCCAGGTCGCTGAGCGAGGTGTTCTTGCCAATGGTGTAGTCCTTCACCGGAACGTCCATATGATCACTCTTTCTTCTCTTCGGGCATGGCGGACAACAACGCGATGACAACACCGGCGATGATCATGAGCAGCCCGATGGTGAGAAAGTCAGGGATGTCAATCCAAGCCGTGACTGCCGCTGCAATGATCCCAACAATGATCAGGATCGCACCGAGGAGGATGAGGAGATTCATACCTTGCTATACACTGCAGCCTTTTTAATCACCTGTGCGGCGATAACGGCAGTCGGGGTATTGATCCTGGTTGCTGCACATTCAACGATGTCCAGGCCAACGAGCGGATGCTTTGCAAAGAGGGAATCTAACAACGAGAAGAATGTTTTGGGATCCATGCCGTTCGGCTCGGGAGTGCCGACGTCGGGAGCGAAGCCGGGATCGAGAACATCAAGATCAACAGTGACGTAGATCGGGCCGGTGATTGCTTCGAGATTGTTCTGTGGAATCTTCTGTTGTTCAATGAGAACTGCTTCTTCTTGTGTCATGGAGCGGACGCCGAACTGCACGAGCTTCAGATCCTTCAGAATGTGGGATGCCCAGGTGATGTGCGCGTACGGCTCGCCCATCCAGTCCGTGGACAGGTCAGCGTGCGCGTCAAAATGAACAACCGTGAACTTTTTGTGTTGTTTGAGGACCTCGAGGATGCCGAGGGTGATGAGGTGGTCGCCGCCCATGGTGATGGGGATGATGTTCGGGTTGGTCGTGAGGAGCTCGTTGATCGTTTCCGTGATTGCCTGTTTGGTAAGCTTCCAGTTGTTCACGACCGGCTCAATGTCGCCGAGGTCGGTCCATTTTCGTTCGAATGGGTTGGTTTTGGTTTGCGGGTCGTACCCAGGGATGTTCTTGAGGGCCTCCCGGATGAAGAGGGGGCCATGCTTGACGGACGTACCGGTTTCACTTGCATCCCAGGGGATGCCGAACAGCGCAAACTCTGCTTCCTCAGGTGGGTGTTCGAAGGAAAAGGTGCGGCGGGTGTGGAGCATGGTACTGGTACTGGGGGAAGATATTAATATGATGTTATGACACTGTTATACATTCAAAACAGAAAGGGGTTATCGTTTCTGACACCCCCTCCCTGTTTTCGCCTTCTCGCAACCCCACATGGTTATCAATAGGGTTCCCAGAGTTCGGGCTCGAACCTCTCCCTGTCAATGACAACCCAATACTCATCTGCGAAGACCATTCCAGAAAAGAGGAGGAAGGCCCCGACAAAGAGAATATAGAACAACCATTGTGGGAAGAGGATCTGCAGGAAAAGGAAAACCACGCCACCAAGGAAGGAGAATATACCAACAGGGGGGGCAACCTTTTGGATCCACGAAAAGCTGAGGTTCACCTTCGAAGGAGGACTGTAGATACAGAACTCTCCTGAGATGTTTCCCCATCGTGACACCTGAGAAATAGTGAACCCCGTGATGAGAATGCCCATCAGGAAGAGCAGGATCCGGAGCCAGACACCAAGCCAGTCCCAGAATCCCAGGAGTGCGAAGGCACAGACCAGAACACCCCAGACAATGCTCCTGATGCAGAACTTCGTCCGATCGGTGTGTGCTGTAGCATAATTGCTCATTCCAAGCTCCTCCGTGTTACGTCCCTGCCCAGACCGGGATCTGGGCGACGATCTGCTCACTTCCGCTCGGGCCCATTCGGACCGTGTTGCCCAGAGCCGAGAGCTGTGATTGATTAAAGGGGACCGTCTGCGGGGACAACAATTCAATGAATCTATTATCCGCAGACAAAGGACCGCTCTTGAGCTCCTTGACGGCTGCTTCTGTTCCGCTGAACATGACACGCAGGAGCTTGCCACCAGGACGACCCACAAAAATACCGTTTTCTATGGTATAGACGGCATGAAGTGGAGAGATGTCCTTGTTCGCACCCTTCGGAACAACAGCATGAGTCACTGTGACCAAGCCGGTTCTCGTCTTGCCGGCATGGTAAACCCTTCCGAGGATCGTTGCTGTCCTGATCCCCCCTTCTGCATCATCGTGGATCCGCTCGATGGTTGCAGAAGAAACGTCTGTGATCTCCCAAAGACCGATCTCGGGATGGGTCTTCTCCATCCACCAACTCAAGAATTGGAGTGAGAAGAGAAAGGACTCCCCTTCTTTTGTTCTGACGAAGATCATCATGAGAAACCTCCTTCGTGACTACGTCACTTGCTTCATGTAGCGGAACACGTCAGGTCCCCCATCGGGCTGGAGAACCTTATACCGCCACAATAGGTACCGTTGCCCGACGCCACCGAAGATGAAGAGAGTCATGACCGCGAGGATGAGAAGGGCGATTCCAACCCTGGACAACCACCAGATCGTTGGATCAACAGAAAGGCAAATGAGAAACCAGCCGACACCACAAAGGAGGACGCCAGCACATACCCATCCTAGCCGCGCTTCAAATGTTGGCTGTGGCAATTGCTTGTCCTGAGAGCAATCGAACACTCTGATCGTCTCGGCCGCTGCACCGCTCATGACGATGCAGATGCCGCCCAAAGCGAAGAGGACGAAGTTCGCCAGGATCGCAACGAAGAGATTGCCCGGAAACTCCGTGAGAAAGAACCACAAGCACCCGAGGAAGAAGAGCAGCAGGCCGAGGATGCCGAAGAGGTATGCCTTCGTCTTCTCCACATCCACGATGTACTTGCGACAGGGCTTGACCAAGACGTTTGGAGGGAACTCCAACAGTTCTTGGTCTGTTGGTGTAACCATAAGAAAACCTCCTTCTGCCTGAACTACACCGACCCGTCAGAGTGAAGGGTGGTGAACCTGTGAATATCGAATACCCTCCTCTCAGAACCTTTTGCTTGTGCAGCACACGGAGCCGCTGCGCACAGGTTCTGATGAAGAGGAGGAACAATCCCACGATTGTGAACCCGGTCCCCCACCAGATCCCAAAAAGTGAATGCGTCCACGGTTGCTTCGTCATAAACCAAAGGCCGAGGACGAGGAAGAGGGTCACCGGGATGAGAAGATAGACGACAAAGCCCCGAGCCGGCTTCTTCCTCGTCGGGTTCTTATAGGCGCAGATCGCTGCGTGCTTCTTCGCGGCAAGGACTGTAAAGAGCACGCAGAGAAACCAGAATATGATCGCGGACACCACGCATACTGCTGGTTCTTGCAGAACATAGAAACCATCATACCCCATCAAGATGAATAAACCCAGGCAGAAGATGCTGCAGATAAGGTCTATCCAGAAGGGAATGGAGAAATCCCTCAGGAGCTTGTCGCTGTTGGGGCGAATGAAATTCATTGCGGTGTTCCTTTCGTTCAGTATTGTCCTTAGTCGTTGCCATAGGGAAACCATTCCCGCGTTTCCCAGCAATAGCGTCCGATCTCTCTGGTGTAGTTGGGCCTCGGCCAGCTCCCCATGGTAACGACGATCCGGGTATCACAGGGAGTTGCCCAAAACACAAGATCGCCGAGCACGCCAGTGACTCCAGAAACACTGACCACTCGTTGGGACAGAGAGAACGTGTTCGCGATAGTACTGTTGGTGACTCGGGATGGGAGAACCCTGCTTGCCGGGGCACGGAACAAGACCTCATTAGTAGGCATCTGGATCAAGAAGATGCCCTCAATCTGCGTTCCTGTCGTTGGGCGTTCTCTCGGAAAGAGCAGATGAGTGATCGGATACGTTGGTGGTTCCTGGTCTGCGAACCGAAGGCAGGTTGTTATGACCTTCCCGAGGCCGGCAGACAAAGCATGAGCATGGTCTGTCACCTGCAAAGCGTTCAAGGCAGGGTCAGGAATCTCAACCACTAGCCAGCTGACAGGATTCCTGAAGGTTGGATGCTCACCAAGAAGGGGATACAGAGAAGGGGATGACCCGTCCAAAGGCCGGACGTACAAGTAAAACATGATTACCTCCCGAGACAGTCGAAAGACTGCTGGAAAACAGTGAAATCGAACCATCGAGACTCGTCACCCTGCCTGTAATCGGATGAACAAACCCGTGCAGGATTTGGAGACGGTTTCGATGCAGTGAGTGACTATCACTCGGTTATGCTGAAAACTTCTTAAACCTATAACCGCCGCCGCTTGAACCAGTACTTGATCCGCAGCTTGGCCGTGAACAACGCGTGCCGGACGGACCGCCCGTGGCCGGCCACCACGTCCTTCGCCCCACCCGGGGTCTTCCGCGTCCGCAAGAGGAGCTCCTTGTTTTCCTGCAGGCGCTTGATCTGACCGCGCACCTTGAAGATCTCGCCCTGTGTTGTAATCATGGTCTTGTTGAATATCTTCTCGTCGATCTTCCGCTGGAAGTAGTCCCGCTCCGTGAGCTTCCGCTTCTGGATGAGGATCTCCTCTTCCTTGCGGAGCCGCCCAACCTCGCGACTCATCCGGAGGTACGGAATCCCAATTTGTGTCAGCAAATAGGTCAGCACCACGATACTGATCAGGATGATGATGATTACTACAAGATTCTGCCGAACCACGAGTTCGATATATTTGGCATTCACACCTTCCATGGCGTTCGCGAGGTGCATCCGTGCTTCGTCCAGCTGTGCTTGCAAGGCTGCAACCTGATCTCCACTCAAGCTCGCTTCGGCAGCGGCGAGGGCATTGTTCGCCTGCACGAGAATGTTCTTTACAGTATCCATGTTTACACCCTGTTGCTCATACCAATCGATCATGTCTGCAAGCTGGTTCAGGGCCTGAACAAGATCTTCAACGCCGGGAACAAGCTCGTTCGGAGTTATGGTTACCACAAAACTTTGTGTCTGAACTAATGGGACGCCCTGTTTGCTTTCTGCAGCTGCAGTGACATTCACTTCGTACGTCCCGGGGAGATCAATCAACTGCGCACGGACATCGAGTGCAAACTCTGCTTCACCGCCGACAGAAATGTTCACGGCGTTCGGCGCGGTCACCTTACAACACTCGCTGCCAATCAAGAGAGAGACGTTCAATAGAAGCTCGCCGGTGTTGACCAGTTTGCCAATCACTTTTCCGTTTGTTCCGGCAACGAGTTGGATGGCGTCTGTCTTCAGGGTGAAATTGAAATCAGCCACTGCTTCGCAGATGGGATCCTCGATACATTGCCATTCGTCGTTGCAGCCAGAGGGCGTGCAGGTTCGTTCCTGATAGCGTTCTGCAGGGATACATTCCCCGAAGCCGCAGATGTTGTCGACCCAGGCCGTGCAGTTGCAGAGGACGCCGCCACTCCCTCCGTTGCTCCCACCTCCACCAGGGCTGCCCGAGGCCGGCGTTGAGGTGTACAGGGTGATGCTGCCTGCGCCGGTGTTATTGAGGGTGTCATTCGCGGTTGCGGTGAGCGTGAAGGTTGCGCCGTTGCTGCCCGGTGCCTGGCAGTCGGTGCTGTTCAGGGAATAGTTTGTCTCGGTCTTGATGAGCGTGGGATACGAGGAGGTTGAGTTGAAGGTCCCGCCCGTGGGACAGGTCATGGAGACATTGATGGTAGTGTTCAGGACCTCACCCCGGGCGTTCTGCACTTGGATCCGGGGTATGGGGCTGATGGCGGCAGAGGCACTATACGTCGATGCTGCCGGCGGGAGCACGAAGACCGGAGTGATCGTGTTCGAGACCGTGAAGTTCCAAGTATTGAATTTCAGAATACCGCTGTGGTTCGCGTAGACTTCTACTTGCCAGATGCCAAGGAAGTCGTTGATTGTGAGGTTGATGGTAAAGGTATCGTTGGTCTGGTTGTAGATGTTCACCTTGCTCTGATTGAGGGTGGTATTGGCGTAGAAGCGGGTGACCGAGACGTTCCAGCCGACGGTACTGAAAGATTCGTTCTGGGAATCAAGCAGCGTCCAGATGATGTTCTCGCCGAGGTTGTAGATGGACTGGTTGTTGGTGTTGTTGAGGATGGAGACGTTCGTGAGGTTCGCGTCCTGGGACACGTTGCTGGTGTCAAGGACCGTGTAGAAGAAGCCTGTGTCGATGTCGCAGGTGTAGTTGGCGATGGTCGGGACAGACGCGTTGGTCGGGTAGGCCTGGAGCACGGCGACGCCAGAGGTGTTCGTGGTGTTGCTCAGGACGAGGGTGTCGTTCACGAAGAAGTTGACGGTGTAGCCGTTGAGCGGGACGCTTGTGTTCGCGTCGACCACGGTGCAGGAGACGTTGGCTGTGGTGCTGTTGCGGATGTTCGTGGCGACCGAGATGTTCGTGAGGTTGGCGGTGCCGAGGAGCGTGAAGGAGTGAGTTGGTGTGGTGGTGTTGACCTGGCCGTAGATGTCTTGGATGTGGAGGCGGACCGAGAAGTTGCCGGCGAGGGGGAATTCCGTGATATTGGAGAGATTCAGAGTGTAGTTGGTCCAGTTGGCGCTTGCGGTGTCGATGGAGTAGTTGGTGAAGGCGCCGGAGCCGTTGTGCTCGATGAGCTGGGCAGCGGCGTCCCCGAGGAGGTTGGTGGTATCCCAGTGGGCGGTTGCGTTGATCAGGTCTACCCTCGTGAGGTTGTCGCCATCGGTCACGTTGGTGCTGAAGTCGTCGGCCTGAGTAAGGTTCCAGACGGTGGGACGGTGGGGCGGGAGGTAGGTGACGTTGACTTGAATGAGATCAACGTAGAGGTTTTGGTCACCACCAGCTGCCCTTGTATAGTTAATTCTAACGGAAATATTTTCTGCCAGATTATCGGTTATGGCAAAGTTGGTGATGGTATAGTTATATAGTGCTTCTGTTCCCATACAGGTGTTGTTTATTGTTATCCAAGTTCCATTTCCGTTGTTAATTTCGATACCACAGGTAGAGAAAGATGTACCTCCTACTTTCCATTCGATCCATAGTTGAACATCTTTTATTTGGCTACCATCCTTGATGTCTGAGAAGTTATGATGAGAAGTGATATTTGCTTGGCTTAAAGCAGTTCCTGCTTCCAATCCATCTGCAGCATAAATATTGTCACTCGCATTAACTTGATTGCAAGTACATGTTCGAAGTTCTGTAGAATTTGAACAGCTATTAATTTCTGAGCAGTTTTGATGACTTATAGGGATATCTATGGCAGGAGAACGAACAGGTGAAGTAATAAAGAAAGATAGAACTGCAAAAACTATAATGAGTAGTAGTATAGAAATACCCCATTTCACATTATATTATTGAAATGAGGATGAATAAAAGAGAAGAAAGGGGTTAAATCCAACCATTTTCGTATACAAAGGCGTAAGGATCAGAAGCACCATTTGTATGTCCATCATCGCAGATCCCGTCCGGGGAGCCGGTGGTCTGGGGGACGTCAGGGCCGTCGTAGAGGTCGGTGCAGTACCCACCACCGATCAGGGCCCAGTGGTTCCCGCCGCCGTTCTTGGGGTTTTGGCTGTCATAGGGGAGGGAGAAGGCGTTGTCGCTGCCGCCGACGACGTTGACGTCGTAGCCGTTTAGAATGAAATTGTTGTGGTAAATAAGGTTATTGTACCCGTTATAAAGCTCAATACCATTATTATTATATTTAATTGTATTTTCTGTAATTATTGAATCAGTGATAGTATTGAGTCTAACTGGATAATTAGGATCACATACAGCGTTATTCTGATAAATAAAGTTGCCTCTTATTTCGATGTTTATAGAGGGACTAACAACTAATGCCTGATAACCATTATATTGGAATTCATTATTAAGGATTTTGATATTATTGAGACTGCCTCCACCAACACTGGCGCCAATCCAATTATTGTTATTGATTTTATTATTAAGGAGTTGAAGATTGCTAGTCTGTTCTGCTGAAACTCCCAAATCAAAATTCGTCACTTCAATATTTTGAATTGTCACAGCGTCTCGGAACTGTGTAGAAATCCCAATATCCCCACTCTGCCCGTCTGACGTCCCGGTGATCGTATGTCCCTGCCCGTCGAAGACGATCTTGTTCCGGGAGATCACGATCCCGTTGCCGACAACGCCGGTGATGTCGTTGTCCAGGTAGACAATCTTCGGCTGACTGTTCCCGTTCGGTGCCAGCGCCTGGTTACAGGAAGCAATATCCCCACAGTGCTCGGTGTAGGTCGTTGTCCCGCCAATTGCCGTGGCCGGACCTGTCGTGGTAATCCCAGATCCTTGCGGAAGTTTTATTCGCGTCAGCTGCGCGTCAGCGGTCGGTGCAGCCAACACACTAAACATTGAACCCAAGAGTAGCACAACGCCCAACATTCCCCAGAGTGCCTTGGTGTGTTCCATGTGGCCACCTATCCATTAGTGGGACTTGAGGGTTAATAAGCGCCATTTAAGTAGGTGCATAAAAGCCCTTTAAAAGCAAGCAAAAACCCGTACCAAGCGCTGATTTCCTTATAAAGTGGAAAAATGTTCCATTTTTGACCCTTCTTTTCTGAACTTTTTGTTATTTTTTCTACTTTCTTGATGGAGTCAATATATAGCCGGAGTAGAGAAGCGGATCAACAGTATTCATATAAGAATACTTTCAGTACGGTCAGGCAGGATGCGTCCCTATGGCATATACCCTCATGTTGCCGTCTCTCCGGAGCGGCAGTGGTCACTCGCTCAAGGATTCGCTCCTCTCCGTCCTCGCGACCCGGTGGCCGCTCACGGCCCGGCAGCTCTACTACGAGGTCAAGCGGGCCGGGGCAGCAGGCACCTACCAAGGCGTCTACAAGGCTCTCAAGGAACTTGTCTCCGAGGGGGTCGTTGAGAAAGAGGAGCGAACCTACCGCCTCTCGCCCCGCTGGGTCGTTGAGCTGGCACGCTTCCTCAAGCAGACCGGTCGGGAGGCCGGGAATGCAGCGCTTCCTTCCTACTTTGACTTCCAGCAGAACGGGAACGCCCAGTCGTTCACCTTCCAGACCCTCGAGGCACACGAACAGTACCGGAAGCGGCTCCAGCGGGAATTCTTCGCTGACCAGCAGAAGCGGTTCCCCTACTTCGGGCAAAGCACGCACATGCGGTCCCCGCTCGTGTTCACGGAGCGGGCACTCGGGATCCTCCGCTTGGTCAAGGAGACCGGGACCTATTGCTACATCGCCATCCAGGGAGACACGCCGATTGACCGGTGGTGCGCGGCCTCATATCATAATAAGTACATCACGGTTAAGACCGGCGTTCCGCTTGCGGACGGGGATGATATTATGGTGCTTGATGATATTGTCGTGCAGAGCTTCTTTGATCAGCGGATCAGCAAGGTGATTGACGCGTTCTACCAGCAACGGCAGGATATTGTCACCATCAATGTTCCCACCCTCTACAACACTGTGTACCGGAAACAGGCTGAGCACCATCTGGTCGTGCAGAAGAATCCGCTGCTTGCAGCGACCCTGCGGAACCGGATCCTGTCCTATTTTAGAGTCTAAACGAAAAACAGTGCATGGAGCTGCTGTACCATGTCACGGATGCGGACGAGGTGCTCGGGCCGATTGATCGTGACAAAGCGCACAAAGAAGAGCGCCTGCACCGGACCGGTATGGTGTTCGTGAAGAATACTGCCGGGAAGTACTTCATCGTCCGCCGGGCGGCCAAGCCGACCTTCCCGAACTGTTATGACTCCCCGGTTTCGTTTCATGTTGTGTTTGGTGAAACCTATGACGATGCAGCGCACCGTGAATATAAGGAGGAAACCGGACTTGACACAGATCTCCAATTTATCGGGAAGTTCCGTCATTACGACCCGCCGGAGCGCCAGATCGTGTCTGTGTATTTGGCGATTACTGACGAAGAACCGCGGCTTGATGTGCACGAAGCTGTGTCAGGGGCATGGTACACGGAAAGAGATGTTCGGGAAATCATCGCGTCGGGGGACGTGACGCCGTGGCTGCGGGACGGATTCAGGCTCGTGACTGCTCGTTAAATCCAGCCGTTCTGAGCAACGAATGCGTAACTGTCATTTATAGTATACAAGGGATTTCCAAAATAGCCTGCATCGCAGATCCCGTCCGGGGAGCCGGTGGTCTGGGGGACGTCAGGGCCGTCGTAGAGGTCGGTGCACGGGCCGCTGAGATCGGCCCAGTGGTTCCCGCCCCCGTTCTTGGGGTTCTGGCTATCGTAGGGGAGGAAGAAGGCGTTGTCGCTGCCGCCGTTCACAGAGACGTCAACACCATTGCCAATGAAATTATTGTGATAAAAAATGTTGTTATATCCATTTGTCAGCTCAAGACCGTAATTGTTTTGTTCAAATGTATTTTCTGCAATTACCGAGTTAGAGACACTTTGAAGTTCGATTGGATAGTTAGATGCACAGACAAGATTGTTTTGATAGAATGTGTTTCCCTTTATCTCAACATTTTGTGAAGTATAAACTCCCAATGCTTGAAATCCGTTGAATTTCATCTCATTATCGAGGATCTTAATATCGATGTCATTGGTACCTCCGACCATCACTCCAATCCATTGATTATTATTGATTTTACTATTAACAATTTGCAGATTACTTGTCTGCTCTGCAGCAATACCCCCATCAAACCCGGAAACTTCAATGTTCTGAATCATCACGTCGTTGCGGAATCTAGCATTAATCCCAAGGTACCCATTCTGCCCGTCCGACGTCCCCGTAATCTTATGACCCTGCCCGTCGAAGGTGATCTTGTTCCGGGAGATAGCAATCCCGTTGCCGACAACGCCGGTGATGTCGTTGTCCAGGTAGACGATCTTCTGTATGCTTCCCGTGGACAGTTCCTGGTTACAGGAAGGAATGTCCCAGCAATGAGCCGTGTTCGTTGTGATGGAAGGCGTCCAGGTTACTTCCCCGGCAACAATCGGCTGCGCAGCAACCGCAGGAACCGCCAGCAGGATGCCAAGCACCAGGACCGCATAACGCGTTCTCATATCCCTGTTTGAGCACCCAAGCCTTAAAACCGTGTCACGTGCCCAGCCGTCTCTTCAGCTCGCCAATAAGCGGGATCGTTTCTGCGTCAATCTTCCATTGCTTTGCCAGTGCGATGCTCAGCAAGTCAGTGAGGTACACGTGCGCGAACAGTTGTTCAAGCTTTGTTGCACCGAGCGGAGGAATATCAATCAGCGGAACTCCCTGGGCGGTCACGGTGTCAGCAAAGAACGCATACGCCGTCTTGATCTTCTCGCTTTCCGTGTCCAGCCGGAACCGGAGCACGCGGACGTGCTTCTGCACGGTCTGGAACGCGTTGATCTCGTTGTGGTTCAGCTCCGGGCACACGGACCCGTGCACGAGCTGTTTCGCGTTTTCGTTGAATTGGCCGAGGCACCGCGTCACGATCGCCGGCGCAGTACTGTACACGACGAGCAGTTTGTCATCAAACTGGGAAGCGAGTTCCGCTGCGCGCTGCTGCAACTGATCCTGGTGTGCGGCCAAGAAGGAACCGATGTGCAGGTACCGCTTCCGGTCAACCAGTTTCAGTGCTGAAAAAATAGCTGCAATCGCAAAGAACTGCCAGCCGACGCTCATGCGCTGCAACGGTATCGTGTCCGGCACCCGGACAAAGGGCAGGTTGTGCTCTTCCAACAAGCGCAGCAGTTCCCCGCCGCTGGTCACGCCAGCGATCTTGCAGCCGCGGTTCAGGCCTTCCTTGAACACGGCCAGGGTTTCATAGGTGTTGCCGGAATAGGAAACCGGGATCAGCAGGGTTTTTTCGTCCGCAAACGCCGGCAGGACTTCGTCCTTAATAACAAGAACAGGAAGCGACACATCGAACGCGTCCTTGATCAGGGACGCGGGCATGCCGCTGCCGCCCATGCCAACGCACACGATTGCGGTGATGTCATCTTTCGTGAAGGAGAGCGAGATCGTCTGCTTTGCTGCCTGCGTGCACTGATCGGGGAAGTCGCGGGCAAGCTGTTCGATCATGTGCACTCCAAGGTAACGTTGTGTTTTGCAAGAAGTGTTTCAACAAGATCGTGAATGCGCGCGTACGCCTCGTCGGTCTTCCCTTCAAACCGGATCGAGATCCGCGGCTGCGTGTTCGACGGCCGGATGATGAACCACCCGTCGTCCAGCTGCACGCGCACGCCGTCAAGCGTGTTCACGTCGTACGTCTTCCGCAATTCCTCTGCAATGTCATTCACAATTCTTGTTTTCTGTTCATGCGACACGGTTGGCCGGTATTCAGGTGATGTTTTGTACCGGGGAATGTCGGCAACTGCTTCGTGCAGCGGCGTTGTGCCGATAGCCTCGAGCACTTTCAGGGTTGCGTACAGGGCGTCGTCGTAATTGTAATTGTCCGCGAAGAAGTAGTGGCCGCTGCCTGGTTCCCCGCAGAAGGCTGCGCCAACCTCGCGCATGAGGTCCATAATGTAGGTGTGGCCCACCCGGCACGTCTTGGTCGTGCCGCCGTGCTGCTTGATGGTATCCGTGACGGTTTGCGACGCCAGCACATTTGACAAAATCATAGCGCCCGGCTGCTGTTTCAGGACGGTCCGCGCGAGCAAGGAAATGATCAGGTCGCTGTCCACAATCTTCCCATGTTTGTCAACGAAATTAAGGCGGTCGCCGTCACCGTCAAGGCCGATGCCGAGATCAGCCTGGTATTCAGTGACCGCGGCCATTAAATCCCGCATGTTCTCGAGCTTGAGCGGATCTGCCTCGTGGTTCGGGAACGTGCCGTCCGGAACGCAGTACAACGGGACCACGTCAAGGCCGGCCTGTTCCAGTGCGCGCGGCGCAATGTCCGACATGGCGCCGTTTGCCGCGTCGACAACGATGCGGAGCTTCGGGACCGTTGTTTTCGACAGCATGTCTGCAATGTACGCAGGAACAATGTCCACGTTTGTGACGGTTCCCGGTTCCACTGACACCAATGGCTCGTCCATAAGACTTTCAATCTCGTGCATCCCGGCTTCGTAGCTGATGCACTGCGCGTCCCGGGCGCAGAGCTTGAAGCCGTTGTCGTTTCCGGGGTTGTGGCTTGCAGTAACAACAATAGCACCGTCGGTTTTCTTGGTTACGCTTGCGAAATAGACAACAGGCGTGGGAACAACGCCGACATCGATGACATCGCAGCCAGCTTGCGTCAAACCGGCCACCAGTGCCTTTTTCAATGACGGGCTTGAGAGCCGGACGTCGGATCCGACAGCAACAGAAAGCTTCTTGTTTGGATATTTGTTTCCTAACCACCGTGCGAACGCGCGTCCGAGGTTTTCCGCAAAGGTTTCGTTCACGTCGTCGGGATACGGTCCGCGAATATCATATGCGTGAAACGGTTTCATACTGCACCCTGCACGCATTACAGTAAAAAGGTTTTTCCCTAGTTTTTCCCGCGTGCGAGTCGGATATGTGAATCCGCAAGCTCATACCCGTGCGCTTCTGCAGCGAGCAGATTCAGTTCTTGTGCGGTCACCGCAGCAGCGATGATCTCGGCAAGCTTGCGCGCATTCGCGCCTGGTTTTGAGCCCGGACCTGCACAACCGAGGAGGCTTAAGGCCTCTTTCGCCGTGCCAAAGCCAGTACCCCCGCCCACGGTGGCGACTTCGAGTGACGGCATGGACACCCCGAATAACAAGGTGTCCTTGTTCAGTTCTGCATGGGTGAAACAGGAACTTGATTCCACGATTTGTGCTGCGTCTTGTCCTGTTGCCAGGAACAGGGCAGCAACGGTGTTCGCTGCATTTGCATTGAACCCCGAGATCGTTCCGGACAATGCACTTCCTTCCAAGTTCTTGATGCGGTTCAGGTTGGCAATGTCCGCTGCCTCGACGCCGAACATTTTCTTGACGAGTCGCGCGGGCAACACAACCTCGGTTTCTACAGATTTTCCTCGACCAAGCAGAACATTCACATGCGACGCCTTCTTGTCCGTGCACATGTTGCCGGTTAAGCTGACCAGCTTGAGAAGTGGATGTTGCTTGAGTAAGGCGCGCACGCCATTGCCTGCGTACTTCGTCACTGAGTTCATACCCATGGCGTCCCCGGTGGTAAAGGTAAAGCGGATGTAGAGTCGCCGCCCCATCTGGAACGGGACAATGTCCTTGAGTTTCGATACTGTTGCGTCTGCTTCTGCTGCCTCGCGCATGGCATCGTACAACTCGCTGTGCTCGTTGATCTCTGCGGCGATCTTCTGCGCTGTTTCAATGGTGTTCGCTTCAACCACCGGTGCGCGTGCCATGTGATCGCGTGTGATCACGACCTCAACACCGTTTGCGGCGTTGAGGGTCTTGCAGCCGCGAGTGAGACCGGCAATCAATGCTGCCTCGTTGGTGGCTGCTGGCAGGAAGAAATCGCCCCGTGCCTCGGTGCCGTTCACTCTGAGGGGACCGGCAACCCCGAGGGGAATGACTGCGCCGCCGATTGCCTGTTCGATCCCAACTGTACCGTTCTTGGCTGTGGAAATGAAATGCCGGCCGATTGTGTCCAGGGACTTCTTGGTGTGTTGTTCGTAGTATTTCAGCCGGAGGAGTGCTGCTTCTTCGTGTGCCTTGACCCAATGATCAGGATCTTTCTGGTACTGCTCCTCCCAGATGATCATTTCGAGTTCGTGGGGCTTGACGTCCCCCTTGACGAGCCTGCGATACAGTTCCATACGTTTCGCCTCGAGTTGAGGTTTAAATGCCTATGCAAGGCCGAAGAACTATAAATAGTTCACTCCCAAACAGTGATTTCTCACACCACCCACGTTGGCGTTCCAAGTCCTTTGGGCTTGACCTGAAGCAGGAATGAACAGTCAGTTGATTGTTCGCATCAGGGAGCGGGAGCGCGGGTGGATTTTCTCACAAGACGTCGAAAGACGTCGTTTCTAAGGAGGGTATGGTGCACGACAAGAAGCGTAAGGTCGCTCAAACGTTTCTCAATCTCGTGAAGATCGACGACCGGAACCTCACGCCGCAACGGGAAGAGGTGTACCTCCAGATCTTCAGAGAAGTTCTGCTGAAGTTGCACGGACTATCGGTCACTGCGGAGGATGAGCAGGAGTTCCTTGCGCTCCTCCGGGAAGCGAAGGGCTAGGAGGCTGTGATGGATGACCGGGTACAAATGCTGATCGACGGTGTCCTCAAGCAGGCGCAAGAGGATGTAGTGAATGACGATCCTCACCTTCCTGGACATTACGAACGGACCTTGCGAACCTTGGTTGCTGTCCAGGGGATCGTCTTCAAAGACGAGTTTGCCACGGCGCTGAAGAAGAGTGTTTGGGAGCATCTTGGCGAGGAACGATGCGCTGCCATGAAGAAAGGCATTATCGAAGCGTTGCTCGCCCAGCTTCCGAAGGCCCTGCAGAACGGGTGCAAGCTGTCCCGTTCCGGCTACGAACAGGCGCTCGACATCGAACTCGCGCGCGCAGGGTTGCCGCCTGCAACGCTCGAGGAGCGGGCGTTGTTCCTCGCGAACTTCGACGAGATCATAAACACGGCACGGAGGCCGGAGCTTGATCCGGAGCAGCTCGTTCTTGCGGTTGCACGCAAGTTTGCGCCGCCGGATGTTCAACGGTTCTCTTCCCTGTGCGATGTGTTGGAGGAGGTCTTCGCAGGGCTTATCTCAACAATGACCGGGAGAAACCTCAGCGAAGAGTAACAGTCCGCGTTCCGACTGAAACTCTCTAAAGCGGCGTCGTACAGGATATTTTTGAGCATATAGGTGAGACGTGTGACCGTGGTGGGTGTGAGTACTCTTCCTTCCTCCTCCCCCAAGGAAAGCATTCGTCACGGTCACACACTTTTCTGATAACCAAGAGGCAGCGGCGGTACAAAGACAGGGAAATCGCCATTCCCTGTCTCCTTCCCGGGCCGTCGCTGCCTCCCTTTTTTCTGAAAGGAGGCGGCCATGTGGCTTAGTGATATTCTCGTCGCCTCCTTTTGTTTCGGGGCGGCGAACTACATTCGCAGCACCAAGCTGCTTCGGAACGGGACAGGGAACGTGCTCTCTCCCATCCAGATGATCCATGTCCTGATCGTTGTCCAGGCTGTGCTTGGTGCGCTTTGCATCAAGCTTTTTGGATTCGAGCGTCCGCCGGTCAAGGAACTCTGCATCCTGCTGGGTGTCGGGGTAACGTACGTGACGTACGTCCTGTTTGTCTTCTATGCCTTGCGGGTGTCGGACTTGACAGTCATCGGCCCGCTCTTCCCGATCTCGTTCATCCCGACGCTGCTCATCGGATGGTTCTGGCTCGGCGAGACCCTGACCCTCGGCGATGCCGTGACGTGCGGCTTCATGATCGCGGCGACCGTTGCCTTCGCTCAAGGAAAGCGGCGGGCGCAGCGGCAGGTGGTCGTGCTGATGCTGTTCAATGCCTTGTTCTTCGGGTTGAACGCGTGCCAGATCCGGTGGCTGAAAGGCTGCCGGTTCACGACACCGGAGATCTTCGCCTGGAGCCGGGTGATGCTGGTGCCGGTGCTGGTCTTCCTGTTTCCCCTGTTCGCGTGGCACGTGTTCCTCCCGGTTGTGCGGCTTCCGTTCAAGCGGAAGGTGCTGATCGGGACCTCGGAGTTCTTGAACGGCTTCGGAATCCTGTTTATGATCCAGGCGTTTCTGTGTTCCCGGCCCACGGCACTGGTGAACACAGTCGTGAATTGCGGCGTGGTGCTCGCGTTCGTGGTGGCCGGCATGATCGCAGCACGGAACATTCAATGGTACCGCGACGAGGTCATGGTCAACCTTGGTTGGAAGACGATCGGGGTGATCTTGATGTTGTCCGGGCTTGTGATGCAACTTGTGTGAGGAGGTTGAGATGGCTACACCAGAATCAAAAACAGTTCATATCCTCGTGCGCTGGACTGACAGCAAGGGACCCCAACGACGAGAGTGTAATGTTCCGAGTACTACGGTAATCGAAGATCTTCTGAACATGTTTCCGGATATTCCAAGGAACCACTGGCCTCTTGCTGAGGATGGTTGGCCGTATCCTACCAATTATGTCGTCAAGCATGGTGATCTGTTCGACTTCGTTTAAGGAATAGGTGTCACAATGATCGAAGGAAGCGCTACGGTCATCTGGAAGGAGCGGGGACCGCCGAGGACGAAGAGGCATGAAGTTGTCACCCTCACCAACGAGGAGTTAACACCGGCACGCCTTCGGGTGATGTTCCCAAGCATTCCAAAACAAGCGAAGGCGTTTTTCTACGGTATCCTTCTTGAAGAAGACGAACCCCTCTTCGAAGGGGACATGGTTATCTTCAAGGTTGTTTCGACTAATGGAAAGGAGGACATACAGTGTCATATCGAACGCACATCACCGTGAAATGGGAAGACGAGGACGGAAGGAGGCACAAGAAAAGGGTCTCCGTCGGTGAGATCGTGGATCCTGACACGTTCCGTGATCGGCTTCCCATCAGACGGCTTTCGCGGGCCGTTGACGAAAATGGCAACCCACTCAGAGGCGGCTGCCACTTCCGAGAGGGTGACGTCGTCGAGTTCGAATCCTTCTGACTCACCAGTTCGGTACTGTCCCGCGACCGTGCCGAACTGCTTAGGGTGTATAACACTGTGATACACTTTTATAAGTCCCCGCCCGCTACACCAGTCATGCTCTCCGAAACCACGCGCAAGCGCCTCAAAGAAAGCCACGCAAAACGTATCCTGCTCCAGTTCCCCGAGGGGCTCAAGACCCGCTGCCAGGCGATTGCCGACGAGCTCACCAAAGAAGGCTACGAGGTCCTGATTGCCTGCGAACCGAACTTCGGTGCCTGCGACCTCCGCGACCAAGACGCGCTCGACCTCGGCTGCGACGTGCTTCTCCACATCGGCCACACGGCCTTCGGTGTGCAAGAAAAACTGCCGGTGATCTACGAGCCCTATTATATTGATAAGAAGCTCTCCTTGGAGAAGCATCTTGACGCCCTCAAACCCTACCGCACCATCGGACTTACGTCCTCAGTGCAGTTCGTCGCTGCTCTTGAACCAGCCGCGGTCTTCCTTGAACAACACGGCAAGACGGTCACGGTGTTGGAGCCCATGCTCGGCTGCCGGCCGCCAAAGACTGCTGTTGACTGCTATGTGTTCATTGGCTCAGGAATGTTCCACCCGCTGGGCCTTGCCAAGGCCGTTGACCAGCCGGTGTTCTTCCTTGATGTGGAACGGAACACGCTGGAAGATCTGACACCGCAGAAAACAAAACAAGAAAAAATACGCTGGGCATCGATTGCCAAGGCGCAGGACGCAACGAATTTCGGGATTCTGGTGACGACCAAGCCCGGGCAGCGGAGCGCGCGCGCGTTCGCCATCAAGAAGGAGCTTGAAGCAAAGGAAAAGAAAGCTTGGGTGCTGGTGTTCGACCAGGCAACGCCGGATAAGATCGCGGGCTTGAAGCTGGACGCGCTCGTCAACACCATGTGCCCGCGGCTGAACGAGGACACGGCACTGTTCAAGAAACCGATCCTGAACCCGGACGACATCGACAAGCTGTGAGGTATTTATTGTTCATATTGAAAATCTTGTATTATCCTTTCATCCCATCACCTCGTCGTTTCCACGTCCGCACGACGTTTCAATGAAGCACGTTCGTGGTAGCGGGAGCTGAGTTGGGTGCGGTTTTTTGCTTTCAAACAATGTCTTTCCCTGTCTTGGGAAGGAGGTGAACGTGTTTTCGAAATTATTGGCATGGGTAAGGTTACGGTGGCGCCTGCATCGTCATCTCTCCGACGAGGATGTCAGAAAGTATGTTTCTGGGGAACCGGTCTCGCCTGCTGTTGACCGGCATCTGGGACTGTGCTGCGAATCGTGTACTGATCGCCTCTTCACGGCGCTTGACGAGACGATTCGGGCAATGGAATCAGGAGGGGAAGGTCGGAGCGTCGGATGGTTTTTATCCGGGTTAGGGAAGCGATTCAGCAGCCGGTATTTTTGCCCAATGGGTCTGATTTCCCAGATCGATGCCGGCGATGAAGCCACGCGACGCCATGCGACGTACTGTCGTTTTTGTCGTCCTTTTGTCGAAATGTATCGAAAATCACAAGAAGGTCTTTCAACTGTTGGGAGGGACTGATGCAAGAACAAATCATAGTGAATGTTCTTGGAGCAGGGAAGACTGTCCGCGAGACGCACACGGTTCGCCGGAGACCGAACATGCTTATGGGAGATGTCCGGAGGATTTGCAACGCTCCGGCCTCTCTCAAAGGCTTCATTGACGGTCGCTGCGTGTACGATAATGACCCTGTTCCGCGCGGGACAACAATCGTTGAAATGAGGATACCATGATCCAGGATGTCTTGATCCGAGTCGAGATTGAAGGCCCGGTGCACCGCACGGAATATGTTCCGTTAGGTGAGGTGTACCTGTACGGCGACCTCAAGCGGAAGTGCAGGGTCCCTGGCTGCTGGAACGCATTTGTCGGCGGGATCCTGCAACCGAACAGCCGCTGCATCGGCAGCTGTATTTTCTGTGTTGTTCTCACTGCTGGGAAAGTTTAGAAATGAGACTTCCGGGGATCAACCCTTTTGATCTGGATGAACTTCAAGGAATGTTTCGAGATTGTTCTTGTTCTCAAGTAGATTATTCCTTCTTTGTAGAGTGGCTCGTACAAGAGCTTCACTACAACATCATCGAGGCTGAATTGGAGTATCGCAGATGGTTTCTGGGATGGTGACTTGGACTACGTGGGAATCCCAGGAATGGACCCAGGAGATGGAGGAGCCATAGTCCAACAGGACACAAACCAGAAAGTCGCTGTCTTCAACGACCGTGGCTTTCTGATTCCTTAGTATAACAGTGTTATATAAAACAAAAAAGAATCACTTCACTGCTTTCTTGAACACGCTCTGAAATTCCTTGGCCTCGGCAACCGCCATGGTCGCAGCATCAGTCAGAATCTTCTGAGGATTTGGTCCGTGGATCACGAGCTTGGGCTCCTCAAGATACGGATGTTCCATCACGGTCGCGGCCTGCGTTGCCCCTGCCTTCCAGGCATTCTCAACGAGCAGGTTCAGCAAGGTGTGCGTCTCCCCGGAGAACTGGACAGCAATATGGTTCTTGTCTTTTTCGAGAACAGTCAGTTTCATAGCACCCGTCTTTGGTGATCGGTTTTTTAAAGGTTACTTTCCCTCGCCCGTGGAGGCCTTGTATGCGAGGAAGACAATCAACAGCAGCACGATCCCCCCAACCAAGAAGAAGAGATTCTCAGTGCCGAACCCGGGCAGCTTCACGTACTTCTCAATGAACTCTCCGCCTTGTGCTGACAGGAGCAGGAGCACGAAGACGAGCAGAACAACGATGAGGGTGAAATCCGGCTTCTCTCCTTGCTTTCCAGACGAGACGGCCTTGACCAGGAAGCCGATGAAGAACACTACAACAAAGAAGATCGCGGCGAACGGGAGGATCTCGTTGATGGTATCGATTACCCACGCGTTGCTGATGGCAAACAGTCCGAGGACCGCCCCGATCAGCACGTTCACGCGCTTGCCGAACAAGGTTGACAATTGCAGCGCACCGTACGCAACCGCGAACGTGAACAGGAACGGGAGCACGAACTCGGGGATAAGAAGAGCCATTATGCCGCCTCCTTTCCTTTCCTATGCAATGCTTCCGCGGTTTTCAATTGAATTCTCAATTGTGCAATCTTCTCAACAAACCTTCCCTTCTCATCCTCTGTTGAGGCATTTTTCCTTGCTTCTTCCAATTCTTTAATCGTAAGCTTCAGTCGCTTGATATCCTCCCCGAGCATGCGCTTGTTGTGTGCATGTTCAAATGGATTCAGCTCGAGGCCGCCGGTCATTGTATCCAGCAGTCGCTTTCCGTGGGATTTCCCTTTTCCAAACGAGTACCCCCCACTCGAACTCTCGCCCTTGAAGTGATGCCAGAAGAAGAACCACAGCCCGCCGATGACAATCACCACCCAGAACCAAAACTTGGCCAGGGGAATGAACAACGAATACAATCCCTGGAGCACGATGAACATGAACGCTGACCCGGCAATCAGGAGCCGGATCCCTTTCATGCCAGCGGTGTTCTCCTTGGTGAACCGGGTCGTCAGGGCACTGGACACGATATAGATGAAAATAATGATCACGATCGTCGGAAAGGCGATCAGGTAGAAGTAGTTCTCCATGGGAGTCGGGTACTCGTTACAGGAGACCGTGTTGGCGACATTCAGGAATTCGAGCAGCTGCTCGCAGATGCTGAAGGCCATACTACTCCTTTGGCTGGCGGCGCTTTAAATGCCAAGGGATTTAAAACCTCTCCCACATACTAAAGGAGTTCTATCCTGTGTGATCGTGAATGGGGGATCTAAAACCGTTCAACAGACGTGCCTGGCTACTCATAGTCATCGTTGTGCTTTCCCTCTCAGTTGGAGCACTCTTCTCTGAAGCCAGTCCCTTCACCCAATATACAGCCCGCTCGACCTATGTTGTCAATTCCCTGAACGCCACATTTAACATTAGTGTCCACAACCAAAACGCCTTAGCGAACATCAGTGAGGTGATTATCCAGCTCCCGAGTACCTGGTCCTTTAGTGTAGGGAGCAACCACACCAATTCTACAGGAGGGACAAGTGTCATCTTCTATAACGTTTCAAACAACCTTACGTGGACTGATAACAGTACAAACAGGACAATTGGACCTTCTGTCACGCAATTTTTTGGTTTCAATGCACGCCTTCCAAATACATCAGGAACGTACACGATTACCATTTTCACGAAAGTGAATGAGTTTAACGCCAGCAATACATACAACATCGATAACAAAAGTACCGTAACAATTACCCTCATCGGTGTTACGAGCACCACTGGTGAATACGCAATCGGTCCTGAAATCATCGTCTTCAACTGGACAAATGCTTCTCTGAGTATGGTAACAACCATCAACACGACCGGACTGAAAATCTCCAATGCCACCGGTGCAACCACCATCCAGCCGCAATACTTTACTACCAGTGATTATGGAACAAACGCCTATGACAACTTGACAAGTGGCAACTATGATCGTTGCCTCGCAAATGCGTCAAGCAGCAACGGATTATTATCATTTAATGTGTTCAGCAATACTACGGCAATTTCCTCGACCGGGTTCATGAATACTGAGGAGGCAAGCACAGCCAATTTCACGCTTTTCATTGATCCGATCTGTCCGCCTGGTCTCTACATCGGAAACTTTACGACCCACAACATCACAAGCACGAGCGAGTACGTCAATCTGACAGCAGAGGTTATCATTCCGATCAGCAAGGACAACACGTACAACGTTGCCAACAACAGCGCATTTGTCCGGGGCACCAACAGCACGACAAAGGGATCCCACACCTATTACTTCTGGACGAACGAGACAAGGAACGCCTCCTCCGTCCGGATCCTGCTCCGCGGCCTCTCTGGGGCAAACCTCTCGAAGGACCTTGACATCCTGGTGGTGAATTCTAGTGGCGACACTGTTGGAAAATCTATTGAGAACAACAGTGAGGATCTCATCCTCATGCTTCCGCAGTGGCCGCGATTCAACGACCTTTGGGAAATCCGTGTGGGAAACACGAGTGCAAGTTACCAGGTCGATTTCTTCTTCGCACCGGTAAACATCACCAACGGAAGCAATCAAACGGACTGGTACCCAACCCTCCGCTATGGGGTGATTATGGCCAATAACACCGGCCACTCGCACAACGACACCATCAACATCACAGGAATTGATGAAAACATCATAACGAATCTCAAAGAAAGTGTCTCCATCTACCAGGTGCTTGGTTATCCAAGCATCAATGAAACATCAGAAACGTACTATGTCCAGGTCTACAACTTCACCTCTGAGATCCTTGTCCGAACCTGGTGGAACAGGGAAACCGGGAAGGGAGATTCGAACTATACCATCCATCTTCGCAATCCGAACAACACCCTCGTTGCAACGTCCGTCAACAAGTGGCTCATTGCCAACTCTACGGATGCGGAACGGGAGGAATACATCCGCTGGAAGGGCGGCATTAATGCTTCGAATGAGGGGATCTGGAACATCACCATCTTCAATGCCAGTGCTCCATCTCCATTGGGACTTGGCCTGAGTAACCGAACAACCGAGGTGCAGCTGAAGTATGGATCAGCATTCGGCATCACGGTCGTCTCGAACTGGACCAATGGAACAGCATTAAATGGGTCGACTGGCGCTGGTCACAACGCCAGCTTCAACATCAGCCACTTCCTCAACCTGACCGGAACAAACTTCGTGAACGGGACGTACAAAGGATATGCTGAATATTACAACGGCAGCGGCTGGAAGGTTCGCGTGCCTCTTGAATTCACGGTCTGGGCGCCACAACTCCTGTTTGTGGACTCCAATACCGGCCGGCCAACCGCAAATACATCAGTCGTCCGAAACAAGACGGCTGTCAATGTCGGGCTTAACACAACAATAATCCTCAACTTCACCATGGCCAACAATGGAACCATTCCTGTAGCATATAACCTTACGATTGGAAATGGAAATCAAACCGCTATCAAGGATAGTGCTCTCAACAACATTTCAATGGTTGTCACCACCAACACCAGCCCCATCGATGGAAGTACCCAGAAACCACTCGTAGTTACCATCCAGGCGAGCAGTATCAATACAAGCAATTCAGCAGGCACGTATACGGGTACCATCGTCTTCAATACAACAAGTGACAACGGATTGAATCAATCTCATCCGTATGCCGTTACCAATCTTGTCATCGATGTCAACTATACAACATTCTTGAATGTCACGTTAACCGACTTCCATACAGCATCATCATTTATGATGACGAATGCAAGCAAAACGGAAAACCTCACTGTCGATGTGAAAGTCCAGCTTGTCAACGGAACGGTCATCTCAAATACCGCAACAGCTGGTTATATGAATCAAACAGACTTCCCGAATATCTACATCGTCGAGAATAATGTAACGAATTATATTAGTCATTTAACAAATGTGAATCTTGCTACAGGTGTCGTTTGTGCAAGCGACATTTGTCACATCAATGGAACCATTCCCGCGAACCTCGCTGGTGGTAACTATTCCATTTATATCAATGTCTCGTATCCAATCTGGAAATACAACGGAACAAATGTAATATCAGGCATTGATTATGCAACCAATCTGACGGGAACAGGCTCGAATAGAAACGTCTCCATTGCCCAGCTCGTCATTAACGAAACCGGGCTGAATCTGTCCTTAAACTCAACTGGAAGTCTTTCTCTTGGGTCGATTAGTGAGACAACTGGAATTGTGTATGTGAACATCAGTGTAAAGAATTTTGGACCGGTATCCACTGCAGTCAACGGGACAGGAACAAATGGTATCGCGGGAACAAAAGGAGTAACAAATACAAATGCATCAATCAACTTCGCTATCGGTTCCTGTGCAGTAACCGTTGCTGCGGTTACCAGTCATTGTTATGAAACTGGTGCAACTGCGGTCGTGAGTGGTTCGCAGTTCAGTGTGGTCCTTCCAGGATATTCTCCGCGAGGTTGTGATCTTGTCTGGAAGCTCACTGCCCAAACCGTGAGCTCGAGTACAAGTTGTTCGGATGGTGCTGTCCAATCTTTGAATAAGCGAGCATACGCAAATATAACAGGATTTGCGGTCACTGTAAGCGACAATTCAAGTTCAACGGATGATTCTGGAAGCACAACCGGCTCAGGTAGTTCGACAAGCTGCACCACAGACAGCGACTGTTCCTCGAGTCAATATTGTTCTAGTAATGTCTGCACAGCACTGAGCTGTAACTCTGATGAAGTTGCTGAAAATCATAAATGTGTCAAAAAACATAGACTTGAGATTGTTTTTGACCCGACGGAAGTAACCATCCTCGGAAATGGAAGTGATTATGGTGTTACCAAGGCGAAGATTTCGAACAAGGGTGGTTATGATGAAGATCTCAATTTCAGCCTCTTCTTCAGCGATACCGGGATTTTTGGAAATATGACGTATACGAACTGCACCGCAGGAGCGACAATCGGCTACTGTACAACAACCGTAACACTGTGGGCAGATATCACCGCTCCCATTGGGAATCGAACCGTGACGCTCACTGCGAAGAATGGGAATGTCACGGGAACCGGAAACTTCACTCTTATCATCAATCCAACTGAGGAAAAGAAATTGGCACTGAAGAATGAATTCTCAGATCTTTCTGCAAAAGCCAATGCACTTCAGGCGATTCTGGACAACTTGCGCAGCCAGCTAACCCAGGAAGAGATTGACGAGCTGCAGGCGCTGATCGATGAAATCAAAACGCTTGTAAGCCAAGGACAGGGTGCCCTGGCTGCTGAAAAGTACGACGAGCTCCAGACCGTGACGACACAAATTAAGGAGAAACTTGACGCATTCAATGAAAAATCAGGCGTTGAAGTTGGTATTCCGTTTGTCATCGATCTCTGGGTGTGGGGGATCATTATCCTTGCGGTGGTGATCATTGTCGGTGTCGTCGTCTATGCGCTCCTGCCGCCACGCCGCCGCCATCCCAAGTTCAAGATGCCGTCAACAGGCGGTGGTTTCACCTACCCAACAAGCCAGAAGAAAGGTGGCTTCTTCTCGAAGTTCAAAAAGAAGAAGGGTGAGACACCGGTTGCTTCAACGCCAGTGAAACGGGAAATCCAGGTTGTTGGCGGACCGCAAGTGAAATACGCCAAGCAGAAGGATTATCATCGGGCAAGCCAACAAGCATATGAATGGGATCCGCGGAAGCGGGACAAGAAGAAGTGAACATTTGTGTAAATTTTACTGAGTTTCTTCTGGTTTGGTTTCGGTTGTTTCTTTTGGCTCTTCTTTTTTCGGGGTTGGTTTTGTTTTCTGTTTCGGTTTCATTCCCTCGATAATCGTCGCGAATGCCGGCCGCGCAATCAACACGCCAGTCAGCACCCCGATGATCGTGGTAATCGCGAACCCGCGGATCAAGCCGATCCCAATGAACATGAGTGGCACCATCGCCGCAATAATCGTCAGCGCCGCACCGAACACAATGAAGAAGGCGATTTTAATTTTGTCCTTCAACCCCGCCAGTCGCCGCTGTTCTCCGTACAGGACCTCGTCCGCAATGATAATCTGGTGATCCACCCCGGTTCCGATCGCGGCAATCAACCCAGCAATTGCAGGGAGATCAATTGTCCACGAGATGAACCCGAACACCGGAATGAGGATCGCGCCAATCCACGACAAGACATCAATTCCTTGTTTCTTGATGGATGCAGTGATCACGATCAAAAGATTGATAACGAGAACTGCGCCCCAGATTAGTGCATCATTCTTTGCTGCAAGCCCGAGGACGATCATGACTTCGGAGAAACTGATGAAGGCAAGGGGGAAGGAGATGCGCACGCTCCGGTACCGGATAAAGGTAATGATAATCACGACCAGCGCAGCAATCCCAGCGGCAATCAGAATATCCTTGAAGAAGTTCGCCCCCAAGGTTGGTGAAATCACACCCACTGATAACGGTTCAAGCGCAATGGGCAAGGCCCCGGAGCGGAGAATGGTTTGCAGGTTCAATTTTTCGCCAAGGGCTTCTTCCTGACTCTCTCCGAATCCCGTTACCTGTGGGGTATTGACAATTTGCCCTCCAAGGTTGCCAGAAATTCGAAGCGAGGAAACAAGATCATTATCAAGATAGAGTTCAAGCGGGAAGGTCAGATACTGTTCCCCGCTCGTGAAATCGAGCTGCTTGGGAAGATTCGCTGTTACGGCGGCAAACCGCTCTGCACCGTCGGCTGAAATCAGTACTTGGAAGAAGAAACGGAAGCCGTCCGCTTCAGGAACAACGCCCGAGGACTGGGGATCGGTCTTGACCAGCTCAATGTCCTTTCCTGTGTAGACCGTGGCGCGCAAGAACGCTTCCTTGCTAGTCATGTTGAGGAAGCGAAACGGAATATCAGCAAGAGTGATAGTTTCACCGAAGGTGATTTCTTCTTCGCCGACGCGGATCGTGTCGTTTCCTGTCACCATGACAAGAAATTCCTGATCACCGAGGGTGAAGCTCCCGGACCCGTTCGACAGGGTGACCGGCATGACCACCTTTGCATCGAAATTGCCCTGCCGTGTCAGGAGATTGTCAACAACATCAGCTCCTACTCCTGCTGCATCAATCTGGATGAAGGTCTTTCCTTGTGTATCAGTGACCGAGGTGAAGCTGATCTCTTTTAACCCGTACAAGTTTGCACGGGTTTCTAATGTGGTAATTGCTTCAGCGATCTGGTCCGCTGTTGCATTGGCGTCAGTTGCCCGTAAAATCAGGCGCGTGCCACCGCGGAGATCAAGACCGAACTCCAGATTGGTCCGTTCAATATCCAAGACGCTCACCGCAAGCACCTGGCTCTCGTTCCGTTCAAATGATGCTTCGACCCCGTTCACCGTCAGCGTGAAAGATGTACTGACAGTCTCTGCAGCAGCGAGAAAGTCTGCGGCATTCGAAACTGGTATTCCGTCAACTGCTGTAATAATGTCCCCGGCAGTAATGACGCCATGCACCGGCGATGCCGCGTCAACAAAGGCTACCTCGACGCCGTTCCCCCCATAGGGGTTGTCCTTCACACTCACTGCAAGAATAGCTCCGAAGAGAACCACCAACAAGATGGCCAGCCGCCAGTAGGTCCAGCCACTCATAGTTTTGACCTTCCGAGGAACCAGACGAGAAGAGCAACATTCTGGATCCATGTATTGACGAGATCAACTACCAATCCGATCAGCAACACTGCGGTAATTGTTGAGATCACAACAGAGATGCCTGAAAAATACAAGACAGCAACAACCGCGATGGTTGTGAAGGTCATGGTCAGCCCTGTTTTCATTGCACTTCGAATGCGCTCAGAAACACGGTCCGTACCCGAACGTGTCAGTCGGCTGGTCAAGAGAATGTCCGTATCGACTGAATATCCAATCAACATCAGGAGCGCGCCTATCCCGGCGAGCGAAAGGGGAATCTGGAAGACCTGCATCAACGCAAGGGTGACGAGAATATCTGATGCCGCAGCAAGAATCACCGCAACTGACGGTCCGAGTTTCCGGAACAAGGTGAACACTGCGATGCTCATGAGGATGAACGCAACGAGAATCCCGGCCTGTGCCTGAAACCAGAATGCCTCACTCAATGCAGAACCAACTGATTCTGTTGTGGCAAGGTTTGTTGGCAAGCCGAGGGAGCCAAGCGCTTCAAGAACTGAGTCCATGTCGGTTTCTGGGCCTACGGTCACAATCAACGAGGTTCCAGAAATTCCAATGAACTCGCGAACATGCGCTGAAAATGGCTCGAGCGCCGTTTCAAGTTCAGCAACACCAAACCCATTCGCTGGAATCGTAATCGCTGTTCCGCCGGTCAGTTCAATCGAGCGGAGGAACCATTCACCGGTGTTCAGATAGCCCATCCCCAAAAAGGCGACCGAGCCGATGAGTAAAAGGATGGGGAGCAGGATCAGGAGCCGGTATCGTTTGAAGAGGGCACGCGCTTCGTCTTTCGGGAGCTGCTCAGAAACGGCCATCGTAACCACTGGGAAGAATATGCCCCAAGTCTTTTAAAGCCTTCGAATGGGTGAATAGAAGTATGCATGTCCCCTCGATCAGCATCGACGAGATGGCCACGATTGATGAGCGGACGATCACATTTTTTGGGGTTGATCTCCGCCAGCTGATGGAGAGCGCGGGGTTCAAGGTGGCTGCCTTTGCCCGAGAACGACTCAAAGGCACGGTTGCCGGGAAAACCATCGTGATCCTCGTAGGAAAAGGAAACAATGGTGGCGATGGTCTGGTTGCGGCCCGCTACCTGACAAATTGGGGGGCGATTGTCCATCTTCTGGTTGCTGTCCGGCCAGAAACACTGCGCGAGCCAGGAAAAAGCCACCTCCAGACCGCGAAGAACATGTTCATTAACCAGTTCTATCCAACGCAGACGCTTCCTGAGGAGCTAGAGGAGGCAGACCTCATCATTGACGCGCTCCTCGGCTACAACGGGCGCGGAGCCCCCCGGGAGCCGCTCGTCACGATCATCAAAAAAGCGAATGAGACAAAGCGGCCGATCCTTTCAGTCGATGTTCCCTCGGGGATTGATGCTGATACTGGCTTTGTCACGGGTGCGTGCATTCGGGCGACCTGGACTCTTGCTCTTGCCCTTCCCAAGAACGGCACCATGGCAAAACAGGCAAAGCCCTTCGTCGGCGAGCTCTGGGTTGCGGATATTGGTATCCCCAGGGAGGTCTACCAGCTTCTGGAACTTCCCGTACCCATGATCTTTGAGGAGAAGCTGTGGGTGAAGGTCTCGGGGAAACGAATTTAATCTTCTGATCCCAGCAGCGAACCATGACTGATGTTGCGATCGTGGGAGCTGGCCCGGCCGGATTGTATCTTGCCCACCTGCTTGACCAGCAAGGCATCTCCTACCGGATCTTTGATAAAGCGCAGCATCTTGGAACCAAAGCCTGTTCCGGACTCTATTCTCCTCGGATCGAGGAATTCGTGAAACTCGACCCGTCCTGGATTGACCATCGTGTTTCTGGTGCCCTGATCCGAAACAACGGAACCGTAATTCGGGCTGAAAAAAAGAACTGGCACGCATACGTTGTCTCCCGGAAAAAGATGCAACAGGGACTTATTCGACAATGGAAGATTCCCATTGAACAGAAACAGATCGAAACACTCTTAATCGAAAACAATGTTTGTCTCAAGACCCGTGACGAGACAATCAGCGCCAAGTTGCTCGTTGGGGCAGACGGATCGAATTCTCTTGTTCGCCGCCATTTCAAGGTGGCTGTTCCGGAAACCATTAACGGCATCATTGCCCTTGTTCCGGAAACCAACACTGGAGATAAGGTGGAACTCTGGGTTGATGAAACACTCAAGGACGGGTTCTACTGGAAGATTCCTCGGGGGAAGCAAACTGAATACGGCGCAATGGGAACCGTCCAGTTTAGTGATCTGGAAAAGCGGTTCAACCTCTCGACCTACGAAAAGGAAGCTGCCATCATCCCGTTGGGACTCATCCCCACGGCGTTCAATCGGACACTCCTCCTCGGGGACGCCGCCTGCCAAGTGAAACCATGGTCCGGTGGCGGAGTTATTTTTTCATTCACATGTGCGAAGATTGCCGCAACAACCATCGCGAATGCATTGGCGGAAAACCGTTTCGATGAAGCGTTTCTGAAAGAGCAATACGATGACGTCTGGAAAGCGGGTGTTGGAAAAACAATCAACATCGGCCTGCTGTTTCGGGGACTCTATCGAGACGCATCACCTGAGGAGATCACCGCGCTCTTCAAGGCACTTACAACAACTGATCTGAGTGCTCTTGACATGGATTTCCCCGATGGTTTCGGTTTTTAAGATCAGTGCATAAAGGGTGTCTATGCTAACCAAGGTGGGGTTGAAGAAAGAGTTTGCCAAGGACTGGAAGCACCATTACGAAGTTCCGCTTTTCAAAACAAAGGGATTTGTCCGGAAGACGTGCGCCTGCGGGAAGCATTTCTGGACCCTTGCCGCTGAACGAACAACCTGCGGTGATCCTCCATGTGATCCGTACGGATTTCTTGGGAAGCCCATCACGAAGAAGAACCTCGATTACCTTGCCATGTGGCACGAATTCGCTACATTCTTCAAGAAACACAAGCATGCGGTCGTGAATCGGTATCCGGTCATTGACCGCTGGCGCCCTGATTTGTATTTTACGATCGCCAGCATCCAGGACTTTCAGCGCATTGAACATGGGCGTGTTGTCATGGAGTATCCCGCTGATCCGCTCGTGGTTCCGCAGGTGTGTTTGCGATTCAACGACATCCCGAATGTGGGAGTAACCGGCCGCCATCACACAGGCTTTATTATGGGTGGGCAGCACAGCTTTGGGAACTACTGGAAGGAACGCTGCATTGAATTGAATTTCGAGTTCCTCACGAAAACACTCGGCATCCCGGAAACAGAACTGACGTACGTCGAAGATGTCTGGAGCATGCCGGACTTCTCACAATTTGGTCCGTCGGTTGAAACCTTTTCCCGCGGCCTTGAACTTGTCAATTCTGTGTTTTCGCAGTTCACGGCAAAAGGAACGGGGTACACCGAACTTCCCAGAAAAGTCATTGATGTCGGCTGGGGACATGAACGTCTTGTCTGGTTTTCCCAAGGGACACCGACGGGATACGACGCGGTATTCGGTCCGGTCATCACCTGGATGAAACAACAAAGCGGGCAGCACGACACTGCTCTTTTTGATCGCTATGCTGTTCTTGCCGGCGGACTCGATGTCGAAGATGGTCGCAATATGCAGCGGGCTCGTGAGCAGCTGGCGAAACAGCTCGCTGTCACACCAACAGAACTCAGGAGAACGGTCGCTCCAATGCAGGCGTTGTATGCGGTTGCAGACCATACAAAGTCCCTCCTGTTCGCGATTGCTGACGGCGGCATCCCTAGTAACATTGGGGGCGGTTACAACCTTCGCGTGATCTTGCGGCGGGCGCTTTCGTTCATGAAGGAGTTTGAATTCCCATTCACGATACAAGATGTTGCCTCACGTCATGCAACCTTTCTCAAACCACTGTTCCCTGAACTCAAGCGTGCACTCCCCATCTTCAATGAGAATATCTCAGTTGAGACTGACCGTTACATAAAGACCATGGATCGCGGTATGAAGCTCGCGAAAACCGAGCTAAAGAAAGGCAAGCTTACCACCAAGAAACTCGTTACCATGTACGTGTCAAACGGGATTACCCCGGAAATTGTGGACACCATTGCAAAGCAGGAAGGAGTGCCGTTCACGGTGCCGGATGATTTCTATAGCAAACTCACCGAGCACACCGAAACAGGGAAAAAAGAACTAGAAACAGAACTGAAGATCAATGTTTCGGGAACTGCATCAACAAAATTATTGTATTACCAGCAACCATATGCGAAAACCTTTTCAGCAACCATTGTTAGCGTGCACCGTGGATGGGTTGCGTTCGACCGGACATTGTTCTATTCTGAAGGCGGCGGCCAGCCTGCTGATCACGGAACGATTGAATTCAGGGGCAAAACTCATCATGTTACCGATGTGCAGAAGGTACAGAATGTGGTGTTTCACAAAGTGGTGCCTGTTCCCAAAACAAAAGGAAAAATCACAGGAACGATTGATTGGGATCGGCGGTATCAGCTGATGCAAATGCATACGGCAACGCACGTCCTTGGTGGCGTTGCCAGGAAGTTACTGGGACCGCAGATCTGGCAGGCAGGTGCCAAGAAAGGAGTCACGTCTTCTCGCCTTGATGTAACTCATTATCAGCCGTTCACACCCCAGGACCTCAAGAAGCTGGAAGATGGAGTGAACAACATTGTGAAAGGGAAGCAACAGGTGGGGATGCACGAGCACGACCGCGGTGCCGCAGAACAGCGGTACGGGTTCGTCTTGTATCAAGGTGGCGCGTCTCCCGGGAAAACGATCCGTGTTGTGAATATCGGGGACGTTGACACGGAAGCGTGCGGCGGAACGCACCTCCGGAACACGAGTGAAATCGGCCGGTTCGTGATTATGAAAACAGAACGCATCGCAGATGGGGTGAACCGGATCGAGTTCACCTGTGGGGCTGCTGCAGAGCAGTTCGTACACAAACAAGAACAGAAATACAAAGAGGCAGTTGCCACGGTCACGAAGCATCTCGATGTTCCGATCGCGTTACAGGAGGCTGATATACTCCGGGAACTCCGGGAAACAAGCACGATCCTTTCGTGCGATCAGCAAATGATTCCCAAGACACTTGAGAAATTTGCGTCACAGCTTACTGGCGATGCATCAGCCTTGACAAAGGTCAAGACACTACCACAGCTTGCTGAAACGGTATTCCAGTTATGGAAACAATCCCGAAAACAAACCGTCCGGGAACGAACCAAGAGTGCTTCGTCAGTTGTTGAAACACTCGAACAGGCTGCCAAAAATAACCAGATCCGAACAATTCTTGATCTGACACGGAAAGAGCTGATCACGGTTGCGGATGATTTGTTGAAACGCCATCCTGACTGGACCATTGTCCTCGCAAACAACCAAGGCGAACTCGTTGCCATGAGCAAAACACAAGATGCTGGGAAGCTCGTGCAAACGCTTGCCAAACGAGCAGGCGGGGCCGGCGGGGGAAAACCAACGGTCGGACAAGGAAAAGCCGATCCCAAGAAACTCAAGCACCTGCTTTAGATCTGCAGCAAGAGACATTCCTTTGGTTTGATATAACTGTTTTCGCAATAGGTTTCCAGTAATTCGTCCACATCAATTGGTGTCTCGATTGGCACGAACTCGCCTGAAGGGAGGAGCACAGTCAATTCTTCCTGCTCTCCTTCCAGAAAAACGATGATTGCGAAAGCGGGGTAGGTGGTGACAAAGTCGGATAAGGTTGTCTTCATCGCCTCACAGGATTCGCAGGCTTCTGGTGTGGTATAGGTATAGATAAGCCGGCCGGTGCGAAGCGCTGAGAGCACTTCTTCGGTTGTCAGTGCCCGTTCAACAATCGGCGGTGGTAAGATAATCTCCGGCTCTTCGCTGGAAGATTGTGTTACTGGAGTAAAACTCACGGCAAATCCTGCTGCTGAGAGCAGCATCAAAGCAACCAGGAACAGGGCAAAGCTCCGCTCTTTTCGCATAGGAGACCATACTTGGGGAGATTTAAAAACGTGCTGCTCTCCGTGCTTATAATACACAGGAACAATGAGTAAGGGACATGCGGGGGCAACTGGAATTCATTGTCATTTTCGGGTTGATTTTCCTTGTGGTAGTCATCGTCGCGATCATGGTCCGGCAGCCGACGACCCCGGATAGTCTGCCGTCGGTTCTTGGGACTGAAGAAAGCCTGCTGCGTGATGTGACCGAGCAGCTCATCCGGAACGGCGCAGACGAGACGCTCCAGCTCATGGAGCTCCATGGCGGCTACCTGACACTTGACAAGATCGGACCAGGGGCAATTGTTCCAACCCACACCATTTTCGAGGGAGAGGGTGTCCCTTACTGGCAGGTGTGCCAAAACGACCTGAGCCGTTCTCTCGCTGATATCACAAGGGACTATGAACGTGGTATCCAAAACTATCTAATCGAGCACAGCAGTGAAATCACGGTTCCGGGAAAAACGGTCGTTGTCGATACAACAAAGATTATGGTGGATGCGAACATTCTCGACAACAAGATCGATCTTGAGATCATCGTGCCGATCAGTCTCCAAGAGTACGAGGCAGCAGAGCGCTATTCGCTGAGCGTCCCAACGGAATTCGGCCGGTTGGTTCAATTTTCTCAGGCGCTTGCCGGTGAGTTCTCGACAATGCGCTGGCTTGACTGGTTCACGGTGTACGCGATCCTCTTTTCCCCGGACATGGATGATGGCCACCCGATGCTGCCAACGGGCGGTGTCATGAATGATTGTGGCGACGGCTTTACGCGAACACCGAAACAGGTTTCCGCAGGCCTGACGCTTGCAGCGAACTACGTCTTATCCCATCTTGTGTGGTGGGGTTCTTCTACACCTGATTCCTCGGAAGCGCGGAGCTTCGCGATTCCGACAGTGCTCGGGAAAACGTTCTCTGAGCTGGAGCCGCAGCTGTTCTATTCTGATGATTTCTCTTTCAAGACAACGCAGGGCTTCTCGGGCTCCAACAGCCAGATTCTCATGGATGCTGATATCTACGTGTTTGCCCGATGTACAGGAGTATATAACATCCGCTATGCTGTTACCTACCCCTTCGTTGTGCGCATCTTTGACAAACTCTCAAACTATCCCTACCACATTGCAGGATTCGTGAACGTGAAGGACATGGAAACAGCGCCGTGTTCCGAGCCGGTCTCCTTGGTCGTGTCAACAGCATGCGGCGAACCGGTGTGCCCGGTGAATGTGTCTGTCACTGATCATCTCGGGAATCCGGTGATCGGCGCGCTGGTGACCCTCGGCGAATGTTTCACCGCAACCACGAATGTTCACGGAACAGCAACAGGAACAGCATCATGCGGCACGCAACAAATCGACGTCTTCGCAGATGCGTACTTGCCGTACATTTCCTACGCGGATCCTGCGCAACCAATTCTCGTTACCCTTCAGTCGCCGGTTCCGCATACCGTTCATTTCCGGACCGTTGCAATTGAACCGAAAGGAAGCTACACCACCTGCCATGTCAATACAGGAGACGATCCAGTGATCGTGCGCATCGGTGGGGAGGGGAGTTCAGCAATGACTATCTTTAACTTGGAAACAGAAACTGATTGTTACACTGAAAACCCGGCGTGTGTCACCTGTGCCAATGCAGATGTATTGGGGAGTGCCATAGAACAGATCAAGGCTGCATGCGATGCGTGCATCGATGCGTGCATTACAGCACTGCCGAGCGTCACGTATCCTTCGGGGAAGTTCAATTTCAATCTCCCGACCGGGACGTTCCCTGTTGAAGCAACGGCGATCAAGTATGCAACCTCTGTCCTTGGTGGCTTCATCACCGAAGGGACGATTCCCGCGACACCTGATGCCTTGACGGTCACGGTGCCGCTTGCTGCGACTGCAGTACCGCAGTTGACAGAACAGGAACTGCACGATCTTGCAGTCAAGGCAACAAACGTGTGTGCAATCAAGCCGTTCAAGATCGGCGTTCCTTATCCAACCTGGACATTCTCGTTCGGCCAGGCATGCACCTGCAGCGACCTGCATGCCATTGCAACAGAGCTCGCAACAACAGGGTGTCTGACCGCGAGCCAGGCGGCCTCCATCCCGGAGAGTGGCTGTACACTAAATGATGGTATCAACACGATTATTACATTATGTGACGCCCAGTTCGTAGGGTCGTGTGGGGTGAGCTCATGATGAAATCGGTCCTCCTCAGCGCAACGATGATTAGCATCTGTCTTGTGCTGCTGATGCCGGTTGCAAGCGCCATGCAAATCAGGATTGTCAGCTCTGGCCCTGATCTCACACCAACATACCAGCCGCTGGTTTCTGTGACATCGAAAGAAACAAAGGTTACTGCATTCAGTTATGATCTTCGTGTCAATGTAACTGCAGCAGGAACCCCAGCGTACCCGCTCATTGCTGCCTATGTCTGGTGGTGCAAGGGGGATCCTGATCCAGCAACCTGTACCCTCCAATCATTCGAACCAATGCCGCTGATTGACGGGATTGCTACCGTAACCAAGTCGTGGAGCCTGGTTGCCGATACAACAGGCAGTTACCCACAGACAGCGTACATCCTTGTGGGAGCGCGGCTCCAACATCCCGACGGAACAACAATGTGGGCAACGAAGATCCATAAGGTTGTCCGAACAAGCGCGTCTGTCCAGTTTACCCATCAAACTCTTCTTGATGTCGATGCCGTTGCTGTCCATGCCGCGTCTGTGGACGCGGCAACGCAGCTCTCTTCCTACATTACCTCCTATCGGCAGCTTCCCTTGGATCCTGCGCGTGTCAGCAAGATCGTCATTCAGAGCGCTTCCTCGATCACGACCCTGCTCTCGAATACACCGCCGTACAACCTTGTGTCGCAGGTTGTGGGGAATGAGATTGTGAGCACAGGATCGAATTATGTTCTCTTGTTTCCGTTTGTCAGCGGATTCCGGAATGCACCGGTTGCTGTTGTGCAAAGCAGTTCAGGAGAAGTGTGCGGCGACAATCAGTGTGGAAACGGTGAGAAAGGGAATTGTTGCAGTGACTGTCCCTGTGATTCTGGTTCCTATTGCACGTATGCAGAAACCTGTTCGCTTATTGACTATGAACTGGAGTATGTTTCTCCTACAACGCTTGTTCTCCCCACCTGTGACAGCACTTCCTCGCTGCCCATTACTGTTCGACTGAAGAATCTTCCTGTCGGAGCGAGCACGCCCTCGTTTTCCGCGGTGCTTGGTGGGATACCACAACAACCTGTCTGCGTGTTTCAAGGGAATGAGTTGTACCGATGCACGTTGGTTGTGACGCCGCCTGCATCATGCGGGTCAGGAACAGTTATTTCCGGGAACACCCTCACCGCGACCTTTACCCATCAGACAGGATCCGGAAAACAATACACAACCTCCTTGCTGACCGCGATCCCAACAATCCAAACCGGGGTGTGTGGAAATGGAATCTGTGACACTGGTGAGGATGCAACCTGCTGCCTTGATTGCGGTTGCACGGGCGGGTTCGAATGCCAATTACAGGGAACAACCAACGGGCAGTGTGTCCAGCCGTTTGGGACATCGAACCTTGTTGCAGTCACCGTGACACCACAATCATTACTGACTCACGATCCTGTGGCCGGGACAGGGTTAACGGTCTCGGCAAGTGTCCTCAATCCGCCCGAGGCCTTGACGCTCGGCGTTGCAGGTTGTGCTGCAGCGTGCCAGACAACAGACGGGAGTTGCACGGCAAGCTGCACCGGAACCTGTTCGCTCGGCGCGAACGCCACGTCGTTAACGTGTGCATTGAATCTCAAGATTCTGAATTACCAATCCGGGAACGGCTACACTGTGAGCCAAACGCTTGCGCTTCCATTTTCCTACACAACGGCAACCGGAACAACGAACAAGCTCATCAGCCTCGCCGTGCCCCCTGTCGGTTTTGGACAGGTGACCTGCGGCAATGGTCTCTGCGATCCGACGGAGTCAAGGGGGAGCTGCTGCTATGACTGCCCTTGCGGAACAGGAGAATACTGCGAAGCGGTGAACGAGTATGCAACACTTGCAGATACCTGCCAGCCAGATCCAGAGCTTTCGTTGTATCTGCTCAGTGTTTCTCCCGGGATGTTTGAAGACAGTTCGATCCAGAATAAGGCGACGATAATTGGAAAAATTAAGGAAGCCCCGACGAGTCTCACCATTGAGCGTACAGACTGCGGAATCCAGGATACTGAGCTTGTCTGTTCGCTGGATGATTGCTTCCTGCAGGGAAACATTCTTTCCTGCACCTTGACGCTGCCGGTGTTTCCTGATGATCCAACAAGTCCCATTTTCGATCGTGACCAAGAAGCATATCGTGTCTTTGCTGATCTTGATGTTCACGCGACCTATCATGACGGACCGCAGAATGTTGCCGTGACCCTCTCAACAGCAACACCGGAACTGCTCGTTGGCGCTGTTCCCGTTTGTGGTGACGGGGTGTGCGGGACCGGGGAGAGTGCCGCCACCTGTTGCCTTGATTGTTCCTGTATTGAGGACGCTGCCTTTGGAGAAGGCTTCCTTTGTGTGCCGGGCGGCAGCGATCCGCAGAGTCTCTGCGTCAAGGAAGGGTTGATCGGACTCATTGTCTATCATGTGACGCCGGAACCCGTGAAATGCACCTTGAGCATGTCTGACAAGACGTGCCACTTCCTCAAGAGCATCAAAGTTGATTTGAAAATTGTCGGCTTGGCAACAGCGCTCCAGGTTCAGGATGTTTCCTATACGTTCCAGGGGAATGAGCACAAAGCGAATTGTGCTGCCGGTGACAGCTCGAATTCGTTGAGTTGTATTCTCGGGTTGCCACCGCTTGAGAAGGCAAAGCTCGGGGGCCAGACGGAACCGCTCCGGTTTGCTGTGACTGCGCTCATCCCGACGAGTGATGAGATTGTTACTGGCGCGGCGCTCGTCACCATGGAGGCTACTCACGCACTGCAGATCAAGGGGATTGAGGACGATATCAAGTCAGGGGACGAGTTGGCAAACGACTTGTTGGAGGAAACTGGTGATACCGAGGATCAGGGGGAGGAAGGGGGAGCAACAAACATGGTTTTCCAAATCATTACAGCAATCATGTCTATCCTCTGTTACTGGTTTTGTACTCCTTGCTGCGTTCTTGCATTAATTGGAGGATTAGCCTCAGCAGCGATGCAAGGGAATGTCCTTGCATTCATTGGTGCGATTGTAGGATACTTTAACCCAGTTGTTGGGCTTGTCCTCAATGTCGGGAGTCTGGCGTTATGAGCATGAAGAACTATGGAACGGTGTACGGGGTCATGATAGTTATTGTGTTGCTTCTTCTTGTGGCAGGAATTTCCGGGGCACGTGCCGCTGGGACACATCCGTTCATTGAAACAATCAAGGCAATCAACAAGGCCTATCAGGATGCGTCCAATGCCATCGGGCTGCTGGAAAACAGCCCAATCGAAGGCTACGGAACGCAAGGGGGGCTGCTTCTTGGTTTCGGAAAATATTATAATGTAAGCAAGAAGGGAAAGAGTGTGGGCATCGGGTATGATATCCTTGCAGAACCTGGACTCGCGAGTAAGATTCCGGCAACTTGGCCTATATAAGAAAGGAAAGAAAAAAGAGAGGTAGGGCATCTCGATTCCAAACGGCAGGGAACCCATGAAGGTGAAGATCGTGCAACAAAAATATCTGGCGTATTTTGTTCTTGTTGTTTTTCTTGCGCTCATGGTTGGTTCGGTTGCGCTTGACCCGAGACTGCCGATGTTATTGGCACCGAGCGGGCAGCAGGCGGGCGGGAGTACCGGTGGCGAGTGCACGTGGTATATCACGCAATTGGGCCCTGCTGACGGTCATGGTGATTCGGTTTGTGCTCGAACCGCAAGCGACGCGAGACGAATTGCTGTTGCAGATGCAGAAGCAACATGCGCCGATGCATTGATTAGCATGGCACCTCCTCCCAACCGATGTTGGGATGACCCAAATTGCATGACTGCGGATTATGGTGCGGGTGCGGGTGCATTTTCAGATGCACGATGCCGGCAATGGAAGGAACACCGGACAGATGCGCAACGTCGGCAATACTGGGGAGAGCATTTTCCATGGACCATCTTTTTCCCTCTTCCGTCAGAAGTGGAGTGCTACCAATGTGAAGTTTCATGTGCTGGACAGGCATGGGAAATCTGTCAAAGGACAGGGTCAACACCAGTAACGTCTGGTCCAACAACGAGCAACCAGGGAACTGGAAGCATAGCACAGAGTGAATCACTCATTTAAAGAGGAACCAGGGGTGGCCTTTTTGCTGTTATATATACTCTTGAATAGAAAATAATACCATGCGACGGGGGCAGGTCGAATTCGTTGCACTGGTCGGTATTGTTCTTGTTGCACTCGTTGTCATTGCAATTGCATATCAGGACTATCTCCCGTCAATTGGTCCTGCTGCCCTTTCAAGCGACGAACAGCTTGTTCATAACAGTGTGAACGGTATCCTCGCTGATGGAATTATCCATGTCGTGGACGAGATGGAACGTCACGGCGGCTATCTTTCCCTCGAACAGCTCGGGAATGAAGACGGCACGATCCCGGCATTCACGACCTATCTTGGTGACGGCGTCCCCTACTGGCAGGTGTGCGACACCAATCTCGCCCCGAGCATGAACCAGATCAAGACTGATTTTGCTTTTGCCTTGAAGAAGTACCTTACAGAAAACATGAACATCAACCCGCTTCCGGGGAAGGACGTTACTTTTGATCTTTCAAAACTCTCTATTGAGATCACAATCTTCGACAGCAGGGTCGAAGCAACGGCAACAATCCCAACAAAAATTAAGGGAACAACAGCGAATCCTGTGTATCAGGCAATGACGCCGACCTCATTGGGCCGAATTATTTCCTTTGCTCAGGATGTAGCAACGTCCTTCGCAAACACCCGGCAGTTCGATCACAACACAATTACCTCGCTCTACCTCGTCAAAGATGCTGATGACGGATTTTCGAGAATCCCGGTCGGCGGGATGATTTACGAGTGCGGGACAGGATTCACCCGGTCCCCCGAGGATCTCGGTGAAGCGCTCAGTGATGTGGTCGAGTACGTCCTTGCGAACACCTACTGGTTCGTGGATATCCCCAAGGAGGACGATAAACAAATGGTCTTCGACATTACCACAGTTAATGGGGTCTCCTATCATGATCTCACAATTCAACAGCGACTCCCTGATGGGCTTGATTTCACCGCAAGCGCCCCCATGGTCGCGTATGCGAACAAGCAGCTGCTGAACTATCCGCCGCTGGCGATCCTAGGCTTGGCGCTGCCGATTTGCCACAGCTCCTTCCTCTTTGCTCCCTCATTCACCTATCCCTACATCATTGAAGTTGAAGACGAGTTCACGGGGAATGCCTTCCGATTCGCTGGATTTGTCTCTGTTGAGGAGATGAAGGTCGCGAGTTGTGACAGTGCGACACCACTTGATGTATCAGCACACTGTCCTGATCTGCTCTGCACAGGAACCGTGCGGGTGCGGGACAACGAAGGGACACCAGTACCAGGTGCAGCAGTCATCTACGGGGATTGCTTCTCCGGGATGACCGACACAAATGGTGTCCTGACAGGACCAGTTGCCTGTACGGGAAGCGATACCCTTCATGTCTATGAACCGGATCACAATGTCCTGAGTCAAACCGTTGCTACAGCAGAGCTCGTAAACGGCTATGATGTCACGATTGGAGTGAATGTTCCTCATACCATGTCCTTCCGGGAGGTGACGGTCGCAACGGGAACACCATACACGACCTGCACGTCCGTGGTCCCTGACGGACCAGTAAGTGTGAAGCTGACAGCAGGAGAAACGATCCATTCCTTCCTGAATACTGACCTATCAGGATGTTATGATAACCCCACCCCAACCTGCGCGGCGTGCAAGGTTGCTGTCGCGGAGAATGGGGATGCAGCAGTCACTGATCCGACATGCACTGATTGTGTGAATAGCTGTATCGAGTATGCCAGCTCGATTACGGTTCCTTCAAGCCTTCATTTAGTTCCAGGAATCGGTGGTTCTCCGCTTGATACACTCGTCAGCGGAACGTATACTGTCGAGGGGAACTTCCTCTCAGCCGAGTCGCCGTTTGGTCTGGAGCCTGTCTCGGGCTTCCAGATCACTGGGGCAGTCCCGACGACCCCTGATCCGCTTGCGGTGTCACTTCCTGTTCCTGGAGGAACAACAACAGCAAGCAAACAGCAGGCAACCATGGACCTGAAGAACAGCTGTGGGATGGATACCTTCCGCGTTGGGGGGCCGTATGCTTCAACCATTTATCATTTCAATCAAGTCTGTACATGCAGCGATCTGCAAGCGATCGCAACAATGCTGCAGGGAACTGGTTGCCTCACGGCGCAACAGGTTGCCGGCGCCTTTGCGAGTACCTGTTCCCCTGAGAATGTCAAAGCAATGATCAGTTCCTCATGTGATGCAGCGATTACAGGAGCGTGCTAGGATGAATCTTCGAGCAATGGTTGTGTTAGCGAGTGTGGCAGCAGCGGTCTATCTTGTCATGAGTATCAGCGTTGTCTCGGCACTCCACACAACCAACGTGAAGATTGTGAATTTGGGGACACCAGCGTTTCCTGATCAGCAAGTGTATCTTCCGGAACAAGCAGACCGTGTGATAACCGTGACGCCGGGAACTGATCCACAAGTGTCGATGATGATTTCCGGAACAACCTTTACGCTTGACACCGCATACATTATCCCATGTAAGAACGCAGCAACACCAACGGATTGTATTGGTTCGAGTACTCCGTCCTTTGCAACCGTGATTGCCAGCGGCGGGGTTGCAACGCACACAACAACATGGTCTCAAGTTGCCAATCATCTGTCGCCGCCCCCTTCTTCAAGCAACCCGCAAGTGGCGCGCTTTCTCATTGTGACGCGCCTGAACCGGGCTGGTGATCAGCTCGTTGCCGCGTACTGGGACCAGGTTGTCCGAACAGGAACAAACATATTCGAACACAAATCAACGGCAATTAACGAACTTGTGGTCAACGCGAAGAGTGTTGATGTCGTGAACGACATCAAACATTATATTGAACAGAACAAGGCAGTTCCGGTCAGTGCTGATTGGGTGACAAGCATCCAAGCACCGAACGCTGACAAGCTCTATGTTTTGAAGGCTGATGCACCGCCTGCAGGATTCGTGCCGCTCGTTGTTGGGACGAACCTGTTCACCGGCCTTGACACCAAGTGGGGATTCCTCTTTCCGAAGCTCGCAACAGCAATTGGTTCTGGAATCCAGCTTGAGAAATATACTGCGGCTTCTGGCTCAATTGGGAATGGGATTTGCGAATCCGGAGAAACACCCATCACTGCTTGCATTGACTGTGGCGGATGCCCGAATCAGATGGTGTGCGTCCTCGACGACGGGACCTTTTCATGTTATCAGGAAACCATGGCACTGGTGAATGCCGGGACACCGAACACCGCAATCAGCAATTGCCAGGTAGCGAATACTCTACAGCTCCAATTCAAGGTTGTCAACATGCTTCCTGGTGCATCACTCAGTCAAGCGCGTTATTCGCTTGGCGGGGGCCCGGAAACGATGGCTGCCTGCACGCCGGTGAGTAATGATACCTACCAGTGTGCTGTTGTGGTGCCTGCTGATCCTGCCTGTTCTGGCGAGAATTATGTTCTGTCACCAAATACCATGACCTTTGTGATGGTGTATAGTGATGCGACCAAGCAGGGAACGCTCACGAAAACCATTTCCACGAATTTCCCGCAGATCACGGTTGGGTCATGGACCTGTGGGAACACGGTCTGCGAAAGCGGCCTCGGAGAGAATGTTCAGAATTGTGCCAAGGATTGTTCTGATGCTTGTGCCTCAGGAACGGTGTGTACCTTTGTGAATCCCTCGAATCCTGATGACCCCGGTGTCTGTACAACACTGCCAACAGGATCGAATATTCACCTCATTACAACAAACCCAACCGGGGTGAGCGGAACCGCAGCAGACGGGAGTGTTGAGGTCACAACAAGCATTGAACTTGATAATATTCCTGGCGGTTACAGCGTCGGGGCACCAACCTGCACCTCGAGTTGCACGGAGAGTGAAGGGAGTGCCTGCCAGTCCACATGCAGTGCAACATGTACGAAAGGAACAGTCGTCAATGGAGTCTTGCCACTTACCTGCACGGTGCCGTTCACGATCGTGAATGGTGCTCCAACAAAGAGCTACACCCACTACACCACCTTGAGCTTCCCGACAACGGTCACAACGTGTAGTGGTGTCACCGTCGGGGAGACGCTTGACCTCAGCTTTGCAACCGGGATTGGAACAAACTACTGCGGTGACGGCATTGCATCCCTTGGTGAGATTTGTTGCATCGATACCGGCTGCGGAGCAGGAGAGTACTGCGATTCAACAGGGACACCAGGACCAAACGACATCTGCCGCGTTCTTGATGTAGTGAAGCTGGATCTGGATGCAGTTTCTGACACAGCCTTTGTTGCGACGCAGGAGAATGACGCACTCGTCGAATTCCATCTCGTGAAACCACCGACTGGGGTGATTCTCAGTGGAATTGGCTGCTTCTTTGATGAGGATGTCCCTTGTTCCGTTACCTGTGACCTATTGAATGCCAATCACCTAACGTGCACGCTTACGGTTCCTCAAATTTCCAATTATCATGATCTGGCCAGTTTTGATGAGGGTGCCTTAACTGCGTCCCTTGAGCCGACTATTTTCGTGATTGCCCAGTTCCCGGACGGCGCAGGCGAGCAGATCAAGGATCTTGCTCTGGATCTTCCGAGGTTTGACATTTCGTTCTCGTATCTTGAACATGATGGGGTATGCCAGGCGGATCTGGGTGAGTCTGCAAAGAATTCGTGTCTCGACTGTGCCTGTGAACTCAATCCATCCTTCGGACCGGAGTACTCCTGTGTCCCGGGTGGGGATGATCTTGATAGTGTGTGCGTTCCCCAGTCCAAAATTAGTCTTGCCATTCTCAGCGTTGATCCTGAGAAGCCGGAGTGCAAGGTCCAGGAACGGGGGGCAATGTGTATTTTCCTGAAAGGGTTTGACATTTCGGTGAAGCTGACCAAGGTGCCTGCAGGAACGACCATCGACAGCGTAACTGCGAAACTCTTCGGGAAAGAGACGTTCATTGGGTGTGAACCGGATGGCGAGAAGTACATCTGTCATATTTCTCCAAAGCCACTTGAAGGCGTGTCAACCACGGAAGATGATGTCGGGGACATTGACACGACCTTGCAGATTGACATGGAACTGAAGCTTCCCCAAAAGAGCGAGCTCGTTGCGGTGACGGCCAAGCAGGACGTAACCCTCTTCCGGGACGGCGAAGATGTCCTGAATTCGCTTCTTGAAGAAAAGGAAGAGCTGGAAGATGATCTCGCAGAAGAGGAACACGCAGCGAATTGTCTGACAACGCAACTGATTATCGCAGGGATTATCGTTGTTGGACTCGGGATTGCGTGTTACAAGGAGAAGACAACCGGGAAGGCGTCGCCTGCTGATGAAGCGGCTGGGAAGGCTGCGCCAAGTATTCCACCTGCTGAGGATCCGAGTATTCCTTTTAGTGCAAAACCGCCAGGAAATCCAGGAAGCCTCCCAGATGGGACCGTTCCAAATATTGGGGATAATCAAGGAGGTTTAATTCCTAATCTTGCACCGCTTGAACCTCAACAAATACTCTCCTTCCAAGATGCAGGTGCAACCGGCGCCGCTACAGGAACGTCCACTGCAACTAGCGTCGCCGGAAAGAACTGGTGCACGCTCTTCGGCGCTGCCCTGACCATTGCCGCGTGCTACGCGACCTGGGCGCTTCCCGCAATCGCCGATCACAAGGACGAGGCCGAGGATATCGAGAAGGAAATCGACGAACTCGAAGGGAAGAACGAAGACGATGACGACGAGGAAGACGACAGCATCTTCGATCATTGGGAGAACATTGCCGCAATAGGAACCGGCGTGATCTGCCTGTTCGGGGTCACGGCCTGGTTTACGCAGCCGATCGGTGATTTCGGGGGCACGGTTGTTGACTTCTTTGGTGGTGGGGAAGCTGGCGGCGGTCTTGTCGGAAACACAAAGGCCACTGCAAAAGCCGCAACATCAGTGGCATCTGGGTCGTCCGGAACATCCGGATCATCGTCTGGGAGGGGCCCACTTTATGATTTCTTCACCAGTCACATGAGTAATGATCACAAGAGCGTCCCTGCAACAACAAAAACCTAAAGAAAAGAAGGTTCCCCGGGAACCGGGGAGACATTATCCGAACAGACTCGACAGTCCTGCTGCAGCTTCTTCTGCCTTCTTGCCCTCGTCTTCTTTCTTCTCTTCCTTCTTTGCTTCTGACGGGGCAGATGCAGCCGGAGCAGCGGCAACCGGTGCGGCGGCCTTTTTGATCGCTTCCTCAATGTTCACGCCATCGAGTGATGCAACCAACGCCTTGACGCGGGCTGCGTCTGATTTCGTGCCAGTTGCGTCGAGCACCTTCGTGACTGCTGCTTCAGTGATGTCCTTCTTTGCTGCGTGCAGGAGGAGTGCTGCGTAGATGTATTCCATATTTCATACCTCCTTTGTCAATAATGACTATGATTTCTCCTCAGCTTCTTCAGCTGGTTTCTTTTCGTCAGACTTCTCGTCTTTTACTTCTTCCTTTTTCTCTGGTTCCTTTACATGCTTCTTGAGCTCCTGTGCCTGGGCATCGCCCTTTGCGAGCAACGGGCCAACGGTTTCGCTGGTGAGGATGCCTGCTTCGATTGCCAAGGCTTTTGCCTCGCGGCTTGCCTTGCTGATGAAGACTTCAATATTTTCCTTGGTGACGTAGCCGATGACGACGGACAGGTTCAGTGCGGCAGTACCGCCTGCCATGATCTTGTCAAGGTACTCTTGCTGTGACACGAAGAGCACGTCGCTCGTGTATATCATACCTTTTTCTGCAGCCGCGACCAGGGTGAGACCGATTTCCATGGGTTCAATATTCAGTTTTGCAAGGACACTAGCGAGCTGCTTGGTGATGACATCCCCTTGTTTTGCAACCACGGTGTCCTTCTTCACGGCGATCTTGTCGCCTTCCACACCAACGGAGAGCTTCACTTTCTGGAGTTCGCCAATAGCAGGGCCAGGAGCAAGCGGTGTCGGGCCTGCCTTGACTTCAATATCATGCGGTGCGATGTCACCTTCTTTCGCCTTTGCAGGCGACTTTGCGTCTGCGATCATGCGCGCAAGTTTGAAAGGATCTTCGTTGGAAAGCAGGAGCGCTGGTTCGCCTTGGATATACTTGATAAGCTGGTCGAGTTCCTTTCGCGGATCAGCCTTGAGCGCGCGCTCCAGGACACACTTCCGGACCATGCGAATGACCGCTGTCCCGTGCAAACTGTTCCGGATCTGGAACAGTTGTTTTCCGGGGAGGTTGTGCATATTCAGAATACCAACCACCGGATAGTCCTTGATCTGGGTTTGGGTGTGCTGCAACATGGCGACGTTTTTCTTGGAGACCATAATCATCACTTCGCATTCACTTTCACAGGCGCTCCCATGGTTCGTTTGAGGTAGACAGACCTGATGCTGTTCAGGCCTTTCGGAAGTTTGTCGCGAACGAAGTTGAACAGTGCTTCTGCATTCTGCGCGATCTTTTCATCCTCCATGGTGTCAGTGCCGACAATAGTGTGGATCACTGGTGTGTCTTTCAGTGAGATGCGGACGGTCCGGCGGGCGCGTTCAACCAACGGTTTCACCGGAACCTTTGGTGGGAGCGGTTTGGGAATCTTTCCCCGTGGACCAAGGATGGTCCCGAGGGTTTTTCCGATTTGTGCCATCAGCGTGACTTCGCCGAGGAAGTAATCATACTCGTCTGCGATCTGTTTCAGTTTCTTCTTGTCTTTGGCAAGGACAAGAATCTGTTCTTTTTCAATAACCAGATCAGCAACCTCGCGTGCCTGGTTGCCGATGCTGTCAGCAATCACAACAACCTTGATTGCCTTGCCGCGGCCCTGAGGGAGGACGAATTCCGTGTTGAGACGATTTTCAGGACGTTTCAGATCAAGGCCCTTGACATTGATCATCAGGTCCCAGGTCTGGGAGAACTTGCGATCCTTGCTTTTTTGCCGGGCGTCCCTGACGCTGGCGAGCCAGACATTTTCTGCCATAACGCATCCTCCTGCCGAAGCAGTGTAACGGATAGGAATTATGATGAGGGGTGTAAGTTTATAAGATTGAGTATAACAATGTTATAATATTGGGCAGAAATCAACCTCCATTTTATTTCAACACATGACCAGTCAACCATGGAGTTCAAGAAGACCCACTTTGCGAACCTTATAAATATGTGGAATAAATACTTCACATAAGTAAGGTGGTAAATATGACTAACATGACACTCGCGGTTCCAGTAGAACTCCACAAGCTCATGGAAAAGCACAAGGACGTCAAATGGACAGAAGTGGCACGGCAAGCGATGTGGGAAAAGGCGAGAACACTCGAGCTTCTGGACAAGCTTCTGGTAAAGAGTACCCTTACCGAACAGGATGCGCTGGAACTTGGCAGGAAGATCAACAAGGGTATTGCAGAGCGACACGGTCTTCACAAATGAGGATCGTCATTGATTCGAACAGAGTCCTCGCAGCGATGATAAAAGACAGCACAACCCGGGAGATCCTCCTTGATTCGTTCTTCGCGTTCATTGCACCGGATTTCATCTTGACAGAAGTCCGGAAACAAAAAGAAAGGGTTCTCCAGGCAACGGGTCTCACCGAGAATGGATTTGGCGTCTTCCTGAAGATCATTTTCGACCAAATAGAGATTATCCCTGAACGAGAATACAATGAGTTCATTGAGTCGCTCCAAGGTGATATACACGATTCAGACGATATCGCTTATTTAGCTTGCTGTCTTGTAAGCAAGGCACATGGAATCTGGACGCATGATCCTCATTTCAACGATCAGCAGCAAGTGAATGTTTTCACGAATATCGACATGCTCAGGTTTTCGGGAAAGAGTAGATCGAATTGGTAAAAGATACAAAAGCGATGCGGTCAACGCTTTCTTTGGTCCGCGTCAATCTCCTACCCCCTCGTGTGCTGGCTGACCAGCATCTCGTCGCTGAGTACCGGGAAATCTTCATGCTCCTCGGCCACGTGAGAAAGTATCCTGCTGTCAACAACGTTCCGGAAGCCAAATGGCTGGCGACCGACACAAAGGGACAAAGACATCATCAAGCGGCATCTCCGGCAGAAGTTCAGATAAAAACCGCCTTTGAGAAGCTATTGAGAAACGGCTAAGATCTTTCCATACTTGCAAATAGAAGCTGTATACCAAATAATCAACAGCAACGGCCGCCGGTGCTTTTCGAGACACAGGTATTTGATATACACTCACATGTTATACACGATCTACAATCCTCACAGAGACAACAGATGCCGTCTGGAGGATTGTCGGGTAATACAAAACCTTTATTAAAACAATCACCTCGACCTATTTCTTTTCCACAGCTTGTTGTGCAATCAGCATCTGTATTACAGAACTTCTCTGGTTTCACGTATCCTGAAACAGATAATAAAACAACAAGGAAAAAAATCACAATTATTCCGAGCGCAACCAACAATCTCGTTTCCACGATAAGATATTGATGCTATTCCTAAAAAGCGCCTACCGCCGCTTCCGCACAATCAGATGCCGCAGGTGCGGCCGCACCTTCTTGTTCAGGTCAGTCAGCTTCTTGTCCGTGGCCTTGATCTGCTTCTTGGTTTCCGCAATCTGTTTGCTCAGCTTCCGCTCAAGCGCTGCCCGGCGCGCGTCCAGCCGGACGATCCGGTTGTCCGCCACGCTCTTCCGTTGATGGGATTCTGCCTGTGTCTCTTCCATCCACTGGGTCAGCAAGGCCATGTCTGTCCGCAGCTTGTGGTTCTCCTTGGCGTTCCGCAGGCTCATGACCTCAAGGAACAACATCTCAATGGCAAGACCCAGCGCAACCACTGCGAGTAATAGGTCAAAATACAGGATTCCAAAGATCCCGCCGAGAATTAGGAGTAAGAGCATTGCAGCGATCACAATACTGATCCAAAACGAGACAACAACGCGCTTCATAACTACCAAGGAGGGACTCATTTTTAAATAGCTATCGGATTTTGACTGAGGCTTACTTTCCCTTCTTTTCGGGCTTTTTCTCTTCTTTTTTGGGGGCTTCCTTTTTCTCGTCCTTCTTCTCTTCAGGCTTCTTCTCGCCTTCCTTGGCGACCTTGGCTTCCTTCTTCTCTGTCTCAGCAGCCTCTTCTGCCTTCTTCTGCTCTTCGTAGGCAGCGATCTCTTCCTGGGTCACGGCTCCCTTGCCAATGGATACACCCATGCTCCGGGCCGTTCCCTTGACCTGATTTTTGAAGGCATCAGTATCTGTTCCGAACTTGATCTTGGCGACCTTGGCGACCTGGTCTTCAGAGAGGTCACCGACTCGCTGCTTCCCAGCCTCACCAGAGGCCTTCTTGAGGTTGAGCTCCTTCTTAATGAGGGCAGAAACCGGGGGTGTCCCAACCTCAATCTCGAACTTCTTCGTGTCAGTATCATACTGGATGGTGATAGGAACCTGCATCCCTTTCATATCCTTGGTCTTCTCATTGATGACCTGGATGATCTGTGGGACAGGTGCCTTCAATGCTCCCAAGGTCGGTCCCAGTGGCGGGCCTGCGCTTGCCTTGCCGCCTTCCACGAGCGCGTTGATAGTTTGCTTGGCCATAGGGTATCCCTCAGGAAGAGAAGCTTAAATTAGTCATCGTTCTTTGGCGCGAGCTTGATGACCTTGACAAATTCCGTAGCGATCGTGACGGGAATTGGGATACTCGCTTCAAGGAGCTCGATCGTGACCTCATCCTTGACCTTGTCCACGCGAGAGATCTTCCCCTTCTCGCCCTTGAACGGCCCACCGATGATCTCAACGATATCACCGATCTCGACCTTCACGCGGTCCTTCTCGTACTTGAGGAAGTGCTCGATCTCCGAGAGCTTCACAGGGTTGTCCATCACGCCCCGGACATGGAGCATGCCGGAGACTGCCTTGTGGATCGCACCCAGGCTGCCTTCAGCGAAGATATACCCCTTGATCTCCGCGGGATGGAACACGCTCTTGATGTCCAGCTGTTCAGTTCGGAGCTTGGTCTGCAAGAGATCGATAACAATGTCTTCTCGTCCAGTGGTTGTTCGGATCGTGTAGAGATTCATATCAGATTCCTGTGAGGATATAGACAAGGAAGATCGCAAAGCCAATGACACCGATAATGGCGATGCCAATGGCGGAGACCTTCGTCGCCATGAAATATTCCTCTTTGTTCGGCTTCCGCGCAATCTGGACCACGCGAATGTATTCGCGCAACTTACTGATTATTTTCATAAAACCACAATTCAGCTCTTTCCGGTATCTCCTTTTTCGTGGTTGTGTTTATAAACGTTAAATCTTCCGCTCGATCATGTAGCGGATGAAGGCCTCGTATTCCTCCGCAGCATCCTTGTTCGGAATCAGTGGGATCGCCTCTTTGAGTGCCTCATCAACAAGCGCCTTGGCTTTTTCACGGGAATACTCGATTCCGCCGTGTTTCTGAAGAATCGTCAATGCTTCGGTGATCAATGGTTCGTCGGTTGTGTGCTTGTTCAGGATCTCGAGCAGCCGCTTCTTTTCTGTTTCTGGTGCCTTTTTCAACGTCTGCAGGACGATCAGCGTCCGCTTGCCTTCAGTAATATCATCACCATAGCCTTTCCGTTTGGCAAACTCACCAGTCGCGCTTGCTGAAAGAATATCATCCTGAATCTGGAACGCAACCCCGACAGCTTCACCGATGCGTCCCATTGCAGCTTCCTGTTCTGGTGTGCCACCAGCGAGGATGACGCCGAGCCGAGCCGCCATGCGTGCCAAGCAACCGGTCTTGTATGAGCACATCTGCAGGTACTGTTTCTCTTCAATGGTTTCTGCCTGCCCTTTGTGCCAGTGGATGTCTGTCCCTTGTCCCAGATGTATGTTTGTCATCTCTTGACAGAACAGCTCGTATGCGCGCAAGCGTTGTTCTTCGGGAATGTCCTTGTTCTTTGAGAGAACAATCGACGGTAAGAAGTACAAGAAGTTTCCTGCATTGATTGCGATGTCCGTTCCAAACAAATGGTGCATGCACGGTTTGCCTCGGCGGAGTTGTCCCTGATCTTCAATGTCGTCGACGATTATGGAACCGTTGTGTGCAAATTCAGGGATGACCGAAAAATCCTTGAGCTTTTCGACATCTGCGCCAAATGCTTTGGCAGTGATGAACATGAAAATTGGCCTCCATCGCTTGCCACCCCGGTCCAAGAAATCCCAGATCGGATTGGTAATCGCCTTCTGAAAGGCGTCAACGTCATACGCGAAGCGTGGCTTGCCGAGGAGCCAAGCGAGATAGTCATTCGTCACCGTCCGGGGCAAGTATTTCTCAAGTGCCCGCTCCACGATTGGCTTATATTTAGTAAAGACCGATGCAATGTCCATACGGTTTTCTGTGGGGAGAGACTTTTAAGCGTCCCCTATATAAGACGCCTCACCAATACTAGAGAGCATGCTCCAGAAGCGTATTAAGACAGGCATTCCTGGCTTGGACTCGCTTGTCGGTGGGGGATTTGTCGAAGGTTCTGTTGTTCTCATGTCAGGAGGAACAGGTTCTGGCAAGACACTCTTCGGCGCCCAGTTCCTTTGGGAAGGGGTCCAGAATGGAGAGAGTGGTCTCTTTATCACGCTTGAAGAGCGCCCCGAGGATATCAAAGGGGATGCGTTGGCCTTTGGATGGGACTTCGAAAAATACGAGAAGAAAAACCTCTTCCGAATCATCTATCATGATCCGTCGCAGGTATCGAATCTCTCCTCTACAATTGTAAATGAGATCTCTGATTTGAAGGCCAAGCGACTGGTGATCGATTCTGCAACCGTGCTTGGTATGACAATGGATTCGAAAGCCGAGATTCGTCGGCGACTCATCAACATCATCAACACAATCAAACGGAGAAAGGGTATAACAGCGATTCTGACATCAGAGGTTCCTGAAGGAACAAAGCATCTATCATTGTTTGGTGTGGAAGAATATGTTGCCGATGCTGTCATTCTGATCACGTATGTTGGTGCTGGAGAAGCAACCGGACGGACACTACAAGTCAGGAAGATGCGCCGAACGAACCACGGAAAAGATATCTATCCGCTGCTCATTGACACCAAAGGACTTGTTGTCAAAAAATAGTTCTCTTACGAAAAAGTTCTCAAGATGATTTTATTAGTTTTCTTGTTTTGAAGAGATGCATGCTGTCTTGATCTGGTTATGCTGTACCCCTTGCTCTCGAACACCCCACGAACAACACGTGATGCGGTTATCATGATTCTTGGTGATCAGTGTCCACTCACCGCAAAGAAGATCTACAACGAGATCCGCCGATTGGGATTGGCAGTGACCTATCAAGCTGTCCACAAAACAGTGAAATGGTTGGTGGTGCAACGTGTGCTCGTCCGTTCGGACACCGGCTATCTCCTTGACCGGGATTGGATGCTCCGCCTCCGGTCCTTTGGGAAACGCGTCGACCATGTCTACGGTGTTGATGGATCAAATGCCCCGCTCCTGAAGGCGACAGGACAAACCTTCACCAAACAGTTTGGATCGATTGCTGAATTTCTGGGCTACTTCTTTGGGACGATTGGTGCGTACGTGAAACAACGGGACGTGTCGTTGCAGGCTGGACTGGTCCGCCATTTATGGTGGCCGTTCATCCAGCATTCACAGAGTTATGTTCAGTTCCGCGAGTTGCTTCGAGTGCCGACGGTGTTTGCCGTTGCCCGGCAAACACCAGGAGATCAGGCGCTTGCGCAGCTCTATGCTGAGTGTCGTGCAACGGTTCGGACAGTAGGTTTTCCTGGCGGCGCTGATATCTTCGTTACCGACGGCCTCGTTGTCGAGGTCTACTATCCTCACGACGTAGTTCAGGAGCTCGATGCCGCATTTTTGAACTTGGGATCAGCAACGACGGGTGTCGCGCAGCTCTACGATGTCTTGTTCAAAGCGTGCGCTGTTGATGTGGTATTGGTTCGGAACGAGGCCCTCGCGAAACAGAAGCTTGATCATCTCCGACAGGTGCTTGCTGCTGACGTCCCGGTTGCAAAGAATACGAAGCTGACAGAATATTCCTAAGAGAATGTTTTCAGGACGAGGTGATATATAGGGGGAACCACCATCAGATGCTATGGCCTATCCGCGCCATGCCCCACGCGGCACGCTGGAAGAAGGACCCTGCGTCCCGCAAACTATTTCGTGTCCTTATGGGCAGGTTGTGTCAAGACCTGTTTATTCATTCAATTCAGATCGCGGCTCGTACGAGACACCAGACGATGCTGTGAAGACACTTTTTCAAGATGGGTGTATTGACCTTGGTCGAGGAAGAACGACAGAAGGAATCACCAAGCTCGAGGAGGCAGCGAACTGGGCACTAGATGATATAGAACGAGCAAGGGCGCTCACTCACGTTGCTGAAGCGTATTTACGAGAAGGCGATGTCTGGCGAGCACGCCAAGCAGTTAACGAAATACTTGTTATCAATCCGGAGTATTCCGCTTTCCACCCAGATCTCCAGGGTGTCTATCAGGAACTTGCTGCTGTTGGCTTTGCAACCTGGGAAAGATATGTAACCGTGTTTGGGATTCCGGATGATGTAGAATCGCCGGCGTGGACGAACAACGGAGGCGCAACAATCGCTCTTGACCGATCGGGACAGTATCGAAATCTCACCACCGGTGAAATTGTAGAATGAGTTCAAACTAACCCGAGATGATCTTTTATTTTCTGGAACACGTCGTCCGCGGATATTTCAGCGTTAATCGTTTTCCACTCCCCGAAGACCTTTCCTGTTGCCAGTTTTTTGTACAGACTGTTGACATCTTTCAGGTACCGCTCGTTTGATTCATGTCGATCAAGGTTCGTTTTCTCACGAAGCTTCCGGGAAATCGACGTCGCCGGGCTCACATTCAGGAAAAACACAACATCTGGTTTCGGAAGTTTCAGTAATCGAGCAAACTTCAACCCAAACTCAACTGGAAGTCCATTCGCACCTTGATACGCAAGCGCAGACGTCAGGTAACGATCAGCGATCACAATACGTCCCTCGGAAAGCCACGTTGCAATCTGTTCCCTGTCCTTTGCCATATCGGTTGCATAGATAAGGAGCTGCGTCTCTGGGTTGAGGTCGATCTTCTTGTACAAATAATCTTCAAACAGGGATGTGAACGGTCCTTCATAATCAGGATAGCTCACTTTATTTGCCGGTGTCTTGTGAGCAAGCAGATACTCGAACAGCCGCTTGGACTGCGTCTCGGTCCCCGAACCGTCAATTCCCTCAAAAACAATGAATTTCCCCTTCGGCATGAACACCCCGTTAGACGTTCAGGTATAAATTAGAGCAGCTCGTGCTTCTTGAACCAGAGAGCGATCTCGTTCTTTGCTTCGCTCGCGTCCCCGCTTGCGTGGACAAGGTTTTTGACCGGGCGGCGTTCCTTGTTTGACAGGTCAGGTGATTCACAGGAATAGTCGCCGCGGATGGTTCCTGGTCCTGCAAGAATCGGGAGGGTCGGGCCGACTAATCGCCGGACGTTCTCGATTGCATGGTTGCCTTCCAAGACCATGGCAACCACCGGGCCGCTGGTTAGGTAGGTGATGAGCCATTCCTTGATCATCTTCCCGATCTTGATGGGATCGTTGGTGCCCAGTTCCTTCTTGGGATCGATTCTGTTCTTTTCATAATCACGCAGGGTCTTGTTTCCTGCGGTCCCGAGCCATTCATCTGAAGAAGGGTAGTGCTTCCTGATGAGATCCGCGGTCGGCACGAGCAGCTTCATGCCAACGATCCTGAGCTCTGCCTTCTCGAAACGGGAAAGAATATCGCCAACGAGGCCTCTGGTAACGCCATCCGGCTTGATCAAGAGGAAGGTTCGTTCCATGGGAATCACCACGTTGGGTGTAATTGATGGGATGCTATTTAAAGGATGTCCCGAAGGAGCCGGTCAACGATCTTATGTAACTCTTCCAGTGTCCCGTTATTTGAAATGGTTTTCTGAATGAATGGTTTCATTGCTTCTGAGGGGAAGTGCTCCTCTTCTGTCCGCTCGTGTTCGATGAACTCGGCTTCGGTCGTCGGGTCGCGGTCACTTTTTCGCGCTTTCAATCGGGTGAGCCGCACAGCACGGTCAGCAACAACTTCAACGAAAAGGCAAGTGTCACCAAATGCGTGTTTGATTACCTCTGCATCTTCGGGGATGCGAAGGGCGCTCACGACAATATGCTCGCTCCCTTGTTCCTTGATTTTCTTGACTGCACGTTCAGCCAATGAGTGTCTTCCGTGCGCTTCGCGATATTCTTTCTGTGACAGCTGAAGGTTTTCCCGTGTCGGTGTCCGGTTGTACTCTCGTGTAATGTCTCGTGTGATGTCGCCGAGATCGATATGGAAAAACCCGTGGCGTTTCGCGAGATACTTTGCAACCTCGTCCTTGCCTGATCCGATTTTTCCAATCACACACAGAATGAACATAGTCACCCGAGCTTCAATGCTTGTTTGATTTGCATAAAGACCGATTCAACGCTTTGGTCAGCGTTGATCTGAACGAGCTTTCCTTGTGATTGATATGCCCGGATGACCGGCATAGTTTCTTCCCGGAAGATTTTGAAGCGTTGCTTGATAGCATCTGGCCAGTCGTCCGCACGTTGGTAGAGTTCGTTGCCGCACGCGTCGCAGCGGCCCGGTAATTTCGGTGGCCGATCCTTCCCGTAGATCTTCCCGCAGCCCCGGCAGGTACGCCGGGCGGAAAGTCGCTCAGTTGCAACTGTTTCTGGAATATGAAGGAAGAGTGCAACATCAATCTGGGTGAGCTTGTCGAGCGTCTGCTGTTGTTGTTCGTTTCTCGGGAAGCCGTCAAGGATGAATCCTTTGAGCGCATCAGGTTTGGAGAGTCGCTGTCTCAGCAGTTCAAGAATCAATGCATCTGGAACGAGGACACCCCGTTCGACGAGGCTACTGATCTTGTTTCCGAGATCCGTATCCTTCATGATCTCTTCCCGGACAAGATCGCCGGTCGAAATGTGGGGAATTTTCAAATGCTCGGCAAGGAGCTTGGCCTGGGTTCCCTTTCCCGAACCTTGCTGGCCGAAGACAAGCAGACGCATGAGGACCTATTATAAAGAACAGTTAAATGTATTACTTCTTCCCCATCTGCGCCAGAAACGCTTCCAGCTGGATGTCCGGCGAGCTGCCCTGCGTCAACCGGAACTCAGTTTCACCGAGAACCGCAAGCAGGTCGAGTCGCTTCTCCTCAGGACACGTAATCGTGAGCAAAGACCGATGCACTTCCTTCACGATGTCCTCTCCGGAGAATCCTTGCACAATGAGGAGGTCATGCAATCGTTTCCGCGCTTCAGTGAATTTCCCGTCGCGCGCGAGTTCCATCATCTTCTTGACGTCTTCTGGTTCTGCCCGGGCAGCAACGTCAAGCACCGTGCTCTTGTCGACAGACCCGACTGCCGCGGCTGCTTGCAGCAGATTGGTTGCCTTCCGAAGGTCGCCTTCGGTCACATTAATAATTGCCTGCAATCCTTCCTTTGCTGCTTTCAATTTCTCTCCAGCAACGATCCGTTGCAGGTACGTTTCAACGTCTTTCTGATCAAGTCGCTTGAACCGGAAAACAGCCGTCCGCGACTGAATGGGTTCGATAATTCGATTTGAATAGTTACAGGAAAGAATGAACCGGCACACCCCTGCATGTTTTTCAATGGTGCGGCGCAGGGCCTGCTGCGCTTCTGATGTCAGAGCATCGCTTTCGTCGAGGAATACAATCTTGAAACCAGCACCGATTGGTTTGGTGGATGCGAACTCCTTGATCCGCCCGCGCACCACATTGATCCCGCGGTCGTCGCTCGCATTTGTCTCCTGGAAATTGTCTCGCCAGTGATCGCCGAACAGCTCTCGTGCAAGCGCGAGTGCCGTTGTTGTCTTCCCAACGCCCGCAGGACCGGCAAAGAGCATATTGGGAATCGTCTTCTCCTTAACCCAGGCCTTGAGCCGGGAAATAATATGCTGCTGGCCGATAATCTCGTCGAGTTTTCGTGGCCGATACGTCTCTGTCCACACGGTGGTCATGCAGTGGTTCTTATACACCCAACTTTAAAAGGGAGGTCATGATCATCGCAATAACGGGCACGCCCTGCACGGGAAAGACGGAGACTGCGAAGGTGGTCGCGAAGGAACTCGGCTGGGAGTATGTCTCCCTGAACGACCTTGCTGCAGAAAAGAATTTCTACCTTGGTACTGACAAGGACCGAGATTCGAAAATTGTTGACCTTGAGAAACTCGCAAACGAAATCAAAAAACGCTCTAGGAACCTTATCATTGAATCGCATTACGCACACGACATGCCCTGCAACGGGATTGTTGTCCTGCGCTGTGACCAGAAGGAACTCCGCTCCCGGATGGAGCAGCGGAACTGGCCGGAAAAGAAGATCGCAGAAAACCTTGAGGCAGAGATCATGGAAGTGATCCTTGCTGAGGCATATGAACGGAATCTCCCCCTCCTCGACGTTGAAACAACCAATGCTAAAACAACGGTCCAGAAGATCGTATCGTGGATAAAACGCTCTTTTGATGGACCGGCCGGGACTTGAACCCGGAGCCTCCACCATGCCAAGGTGGCGATCTACCATTGATCTACCGGCCCGTGCTCTAAGTAGGAGCACCGCCTTGAAAAGCACGTATCTGCTGCCATCCTGGGTTTATAAGCAATACGGAGTAAATAAAATACAATGAGAGCGCGGAAACGTGAACCAAGAGGTACAGTCTCTCTCGTTCTTTTTGCAGCAGTCGTCGGGATCCTGTTTCTTGCATTCCAGTTTGGGTTGGCTGGGTTTGATGTGACTGCTGGGAAACAGGCAGTCCCTTCTGATCAACCTACCCAGAGGTCTATACGACATTGTGTAGATTTCGATGATGGATTGAACCCAAGGACAGCATCATACGCGATATCCTCGTTTACCTATAACGGACTAACCACCTGCTTCGTCGTCGTAGATTCTGGGATAGCCCACACAACCCCGTCAAGGAAAGGGGAGGGTGGTTCATCAGGAAGCACAACGACCGCAACACTCAGTTCTGCTGGATGCATCGACGAGACTGCGAACTATTACCAACCACCTGTCCAATGTTCCAATCAGGGGATACAGCATGAAACGCTGCCTATTGGTCATGATATTGTAACTATTTGTCTTTCAGCTTCACTTGTTGATATACAAATTGGTCCTGGTTCGGGCCTCACATCATACTCGTTCGATGAAGATGCGAGCAGGGATTGGAACAAGTGGTATGACCTCCTAAACAGCATTACGGTCTCTGCAGCGAAGTGCGAGCCAGCATCCGACGCATAACGCTTCTGCGAGGTTAGGGCAAACGTTTAAATGCTACTCCCCTGTGATGAAGACCATGAACGCGTTTACGGTCATGACGCTAGGACTCACACTCTGGCTCATGTTCGGAGCAGTCGGCTTTTTCCTTGCCGGGACCATCGGCCTCCTCGCAGCAGCAGGGATGACTGCAGGACTCCTCGTCCTCGCGTATGTTGCTGGTCCTCGATACTTGCTCTGGACCTCCAAGGCAGTTCCCCTTGATGATCCAGTGATCACAGAACTCGCTGCGCGACAGGCCCTGAATCGCCATATCGAGGTTCCGCGACTCTACTTCATGGACAGCAACCTTCCTAATGCGTTTTCTGTTGCTTGGAGCAGGGACCGGAGCTCGATTGCGCTCACGACCGGGCTCATGGAACAGCTTGATGATCATGAGATCGAGGCGGTGCTTGCCCACGAAATAGAGCACATCGCCACCTGTACGACAGTTGCACGCAACGTGGTCGCATTTCTCACTGCACCACTCTCTGCGATCGCAAGCCGTGCTTTTGTATACGGGTATCTCAAATATAGGAATACCAACAAACAGAAAGGGCTTCTGAGCGCGATTGCCGCGTTGCTGATTGTCCCGTTTGCAGCGATCCTCGTGCATATCACAATCTCACCGAAGGACACATTCAAGGCAGATTATCGTGCCATGCTTGTGCTACAATATCCTGATTCGCTTGCATCTGCGATCCGGAAGATCAACAAGAAAATTCTTGAGCAACCGAGTGCTGGTGGAAACGCAAATGCGCATATGTGGTTTGCCAATCCCTTTGGGAGGAGCTGGTTCAATCAGTTTTTTGTTGTGCATCCTTCTGCAGACAATCGGATCGACGAGCTCATGCTCTTCTATGACTAAAGGTATATCTACCTATACTCTCTAGAGCGGACATATGGCTAAAGGAATTCACATAGGTTTAATCCCTGACGGAAACCGGCGATACGCCAAGCAAAAAGGCCTGCCGGTTGCAGTCGGACACTGGGAAGGGAAGAAGAAAATTTCTGAGTTCCTCGATTGGTGTCTCGAATATCCGGAGATCAAGACGGTCACGATTTACGGACTTTCAACTGAAAATCTCCATCGATCTGATGAAGAGGTCGAGAATCTTTGGGATCTGTACACACAAACGATTAATGAGTTTGCCCGAGATCCCAAGGTCAAGGAGAAGCAGATCCGGATCCGGGTATTGGGAGACAAGAATATGTGGCATCCTGACTTGAACGAGGCAGTCAAGCACGCTATCAATTCAACAAAACAGTACAGTAAAATTTTGTTGAACGTACTCATTGCTTATGGTTCGAAGTTTGAGATTGCGAGCGCGGTCAAGAAGGTTGCCAAGCGACCGTTGGAACAGTTGGACAAGTTCCTGCTCGTTCGGGAGCCGGTTGACTTGCTGATCCGGACCGGAGACCAACACCGGTTGTCGAACTTCATGCTGTACCAGTCAAGCTATGCGGAGATCTGGTTCTCGAAAAGCATGTGGCCGGAGTTCACGAAGAAAGAGTTCGACGAAATCTTAGTGTGGTACAAGGAACAGAAGCGGCGGTTTGGAAATTAAGCAACAATCGGTTGCGCAAGCAGTTTCTTAATCCCTTCGGTGTGTCCGGCTCCAACAACAGCAACAAGAGGATCGTACCGCAACGAAAGTTTTGCCAATCGTTGCGCCATGGTCCTATTCCGCTCTTCCACCAAGACCCGATGCAAGTTCGGGAGCTTCAGTTTCATGAAGGCCATGGCCTCGGCAACCGTTGGTTGGTCGGGAACCTGCTCAATGATATTTTCTTTCATTATCAATGCCGCCGGCAACCCAAACAAGAGATAGCCAAAGATCCTGAGAAATTCCCTCCGCGGAAGGGTTCGCAATCTGAGTGCTGTCAAGCGAATGTCCTGATCGATAAATGCGACCGGGATCTTCGCCTCTCGGGCAGCGTCCACACCGGCGCGCATGTCAATGCCTGCAAGGACACCAAGTTTTCGTCCGATCTTTTTTTGGGCATAGCGAAGGATCAGGAGGAGGGAACCGACCGCAGGTCCAAAGGAGCGGAGCACCTCCCGTTTGGGTGCTTCGATACCTGCCTCCATGGCTTGATAGCGGAGCGGGTCGAGTTCGACAGCAATGCACTGTGGTTGCTCGCGCTCGACCATGAGTTTGACGGCCTTCGCGCTGTCCTGTGCAACGTGCGATGTTGAAATGAGGATAATTCGTCCCATGGACAGACTCTCCGGTGCACACTTAAATAGCAACGCCCAAAACGTGTGCACAGCCGGCGTGGCGGAATGGCTAACGCGCCAGACTTGAGAATCAGATATGGCGAGGGCTTCGGCTCGATGATCGCTTGGCTTGACTCGGATAACGGCGGACGTGAAGAGCAACCATCTGGATATCTGGTGTCCGAAAGGACGTGTAGGTTCGACTCCTGCCGCCGGCGTCCTATACCACCTGCATCAACGGCAGCACAACGAAAAAGATAATCAAGAGTACAATGATGTAGATGAGGATCCGTTTCCATGCCATAGCTACTCTTTGACAGTCAGCTTCGTGATTTTCACTTCTTCAACCGGCCGGTCGTTCGCGTCTGTCTGCACCTTGCTGATCTCCATGACGACGTCCAACCCGTCGGTCACCTTACCGAACACCGCATGCTTCCCGTCCAGCCACGGTGTCGCGGCAACAGTAATGAAGAATTGCGATCCACCGGTGTTCGGGCCAGCATTCGCCATGGAGAGGGTCCCTGGTCCGTCGTGCTTCAAGTCTGGGTGGAATTCGTCCTGAATCATGTATCCCGGGCCACCCATGCCGGTGCCCGTCGGATCACCACCTTGAATCATAAAACCATCGATCACGCGGTGGAAGATTGTCCCGTCATAAAATCCATCTTTCGCAAGTTTGATGAAGTTTGCCGTCGTATTCGGTGCTTTGTCTGTAAACAATTCTACGGTAAATGTTCCCTTGGTTGTTTCAAACGTTGCTGTCGTCATGCCGTCACCTCCGCTTGCGGTGCACCCGGCGATGAACACGATGAGCGCGAGCAGTCCGAGCACGAGTCGCATGCCTCTTCTTTACCTGCTGCTTTTTATTGGTTCGCTCGATCACAACCGGTTCCTTCCCCGTCAAGTCAATGATCGTGCTCGGCTTCTTCTTCAGCGATCCGCCGTTGATCACGATCTGGACGCCCTTCTCAAAGGGAATGGTTTTCATGTTTGTCATCAGCGATTGATTTGATTTGTTCGCGCTTGTTGTGATGAGAGGGACACCGATCAGTTTCACCAGCCGAGAAATTGGATGGTCTGGAATACGCACCCCAAGCGTTGTTCCAGGAGCAACATGTTTCAGGAATGCTGGCCGTTTCTTATGAAGGAGAAGGGTGTAGGGCCCAGGAAGCAGGCGGAGATCAGCGGCCTTGGCCTTCGTATTTTTGATGATCCATGACTTTGAAGGAGCAATGACCGAGAGCGGCTTCGTTCTGGGCGATTCTTTTGTTTTATGGAGCCTCTGGACAGCCTCAGCATTTGTTGCATCACAGCCGATACCATACACAGTATCTGTCGGATAAATGACCACGCCGCCACGCTGGATAAGCGAGACAACTGATTTCTGAAGGCGCGCATTCCTGAGCAGCGACGCAAGGCCTATCCGAAGCATGAACATTTATTCCCAGATTGGTATAAGAAGATCATGTTTGCAGCGCGCGTTGCAGCGCTCAGGAAATCCGTTGACGCAGGAACGATACTCCTCTCGTCACCGGAAGATGTTTTCTATTATACCGGCTACCAACCCACTGACGATGAGCAGTATTTCTTGGTGGTTTCGCACGGAAAACCGGCGCTTTTTGTTTCTCCGCTTGTTGGAAAAGTCCGTGCTGCTGTACGTGTCAAACCTGTCGGCACACTCTTGAAAACACTTTCCGAGAAAACGGTCGCGTTTGATGAGACGACATTGAGAACGAGCACGTTCCTTCTCCTGAAAAAGAAAACAAAACTCGTGAAGGCTGCTGGATCGATAAAAAAACCGCGAGAAATAAAGTCAGCAAAGGAAATTGAATTGATTAGACAAACAATTCGAATCGCTGCAAAGGCATACAAGAAAACACGGCTTAGTGGAACAGAAGCAATGATCGCACAGCAATTTGATCAGCAGGTCTTCAGGCAAGGCGCTGTTCCTGCATTCCAAACAATTGTTGCAGGCGGAACGAACAGTGGGAACTTTATTCACCACACGCCGGGATCCTATCGTCCCAAAAAGACGGATTTGGTTATCTTCGATTTCGGGGCAAAGGTACACGGCTACTGTTCAGATACAACGAGAATGTGGTGCACCAAGCCGGGGAAAAGAGAAAACCAGTTGCTTGAGGATGTCTCCAACATTCAACAACAAATCATTGATGTTCTTGAGATTGGGAAAACGTTCAACGATATCCAGGCATTCTACGAGCAGCTCGCTAAGAGGAAACGATATTCTGTCCAGCACGCCTTTGGGCATGGTATTGGATTGAGTGTCCACGAATCGTTTACCGAACTGAAGCCAGGGAATGTCGTCACCGTCGAACCGGGCATCTACGTGAAAAAATTCGGTGGCTGCCGCTACGAAGATATGATCCTCATGAAGAACAGGGGAAAGGAAATACTCACCCGGAAGATTCCCGCGTAAATCAGTCGTTCGTTGGTTCTGCGCCTTCGCCTGAGCCTTCGTGCACCGGGGTGCTGATGTGCTTGATCAGGATCACGTCACCGATTGCGTCGACCATGGGGAACGGAACAATCAGTCCCTTCTTGCCGCCGAGCATCTCAGTGAGGTAGGAGCCCTTGACCGCCTTGATCACGATGGCCTTCATCTTGAAGCGCCGAAGGTCGCATTCAACATCCTCGACCTTGCCGCAGTAGAGACCCTTAGTCGTGAAGACGTCTTTCATCCAGGTTTCAGAAACACTTGCAACTTGAATCGCCATACCACACTCCTCCGGAGTATCTGTGGGAACCAAAGCTTATATTACTGCTTCTCGAGCACCCAGATCTGCCGGATCGTCCGGTGGCGGTCCGTGAAGTCAGCGAATGGGACACTCGCATCCACGGGCTGGCCAGCTAGAGGGTTTACGACCTTCATTCCTGCCTGCTTCGCGAAGTGGTCAAAGGGAAGGCCGACCAATTTCTTCTTCAACATAAAGCTGGGACCAACGATCACGGCACGGCCGCCTTGTCTGAGGATCTTCCCAGCCTCCCGAATAAGTGCTGCATAGAGCGGCTTGAGCTCGTCAAGAATGGCATTCGATTGTTCTCGGTTCGGTCTTCCTCGGAGTGGTGGCCCCATGTATGGTTCGGTCACGACTGCGTCAATCGTTCCTAGCTTGCATTTTTTCGAAAGGTCGTTCACTTCACTTTGCGCGAGTTTCACCTGATTTCTGTCAATACCTACTTCCTTGGCAAGCCAGTCGATGTTTGCCTGTGCCTTCGGGATAATTTTTCCGTTTACATCAAATCCATAGGCGCGTGCGCCAAGGAGTGCTGCCTCTTGGAGAATACCGCCAATGCCGCAGAACGGGTCAACAATTGTACTGGTCGGTTGGATGCGTGCCAAGTTCAGGAGAATGCGTGCAAGCCGCGGAGGAATTGAGTAAATTGATCGCTGTTCTGGTCTTCCTAAGTCACGATGGCGAAATGCAAACGGATCATGAACACCAGTTGCATACCCGATTCGGACTGCTCCCCTTTCTTCGTATGCAACAATCTGGACGCTTTCTTTCCGTGATGCTGCCCGGGAGAAACTGCCATGAAAACTTTCGCCCTTGCTTTTGTTGATCCACAAATAACGGATACGTTCTTGTTTGGCTCGTTCCTTGACATAGTCCTGCAACACTGAAAGTGCGAGGTCGGTGTCACCGAATCCAACAAACGCGAAGGAGATCTTGTCTGTTTTGGTCCCTTTGATTGCTTCGTGAAAGAAATTGAGATTGTCGAATGTTTCAAACGTGAGTTCTTCGATTGGATCGAAAAGATGGACGATCATCAAGGAGCCACCGAGATCGTCAATTGTGGTTGATGGAAGTGCTGCTGCATCGAGCAGACAGTAGCGGTCAGTGTGCTTGAGCAACGTAAACCGGATCGATCTCGTTGCGAGATAGGTGACGATCTCTGCGAGGGAGAGGACCGGGTTCTTGCCGTACTGGATCAGGAAGTGCATGGGTGGGATTATGCACTTGGCTTTATGTACCTTCGAGAGAGTGTGATGAGGAGGATGTAGCTCACGAAGAACCACGTCACCGGAGCAGCCCAGTGGGTCAGCTGACTGAGCAGTCCAATCCCAAATGCAATGATACCAATAGCACCATATTTTCGTGCGCTTTTCCAGTCCCATGATGCCCGGATCCCGTACACAAGTAAGAGAAAACCAAATACAAGGGCCCCCGCGAGCCCAATGACATTCCAGGTTGTTTGTTCGGAGAGGACACCAAGAAGGTTCAGGAAGACCAGGAAAAAGACAGCATTGATGTACGTTTCAGGCTTCATGACAGCTTCTTTGAATCCCTTCCTAAAAACCTATGGTTGATTTCCTCTCCAGTTTGTTGTACGAACAACAGCCCCTATTTCTGACGGCACGGTGTGTTCTGGAGAATGAAATGGTTGTTGTTGCTCGGCTTGCTTTTGCTTCCCACAATCGCTGCTGCCCAGAATGTCACATACTCGCCTCCAATGATCATTTCACAAACAATGTTAACGCAATCAGACATAGCATTCCGAATCGCAACAGATAACGATCTTGCGGAACAGTTGGAATTCGCTCTGTCACTTGGGTATACCGTCGGCGAAACACGTGAGGTCACCACAACAAACGGGACAATTACCCTTTTTCAGTTACAAGGAACAGGCAAGATCTTTGCGGCACGTGTCTCCCCATTCGGAACAATTCTCTTGAATTTTTCAGAGGAGAACTCGCTGACCCTCTTCACCAAGACCGGCGGCATGAGCTTCAACCTCTCAGACCGGACTGTCCACCATTCGTGGGGTGATTTCGGGAAGAGCGGCGCCGGTTGCGACAGCGGTGAATGTTTCTACCTCTGTGCAGCCTGGAACATTGAACAGAACTCAGTCTACAATGATATCTGCGGGCCGGTCTGCACAACCTGCCTTGAAAGTGCAACTGTCTTCTATTCTCCAGCATGCGTCGGCTGCGCAACGTGTGCGGCAGCCCTTGTTGGATGGTGTTCCGGCTCTTGCTTGACTGACGTATGCGCTTGGTATCCGTGTTTTGAAGACTGCAACGCAAAAGACGGGTACTATAACAGCCAGTGGGAATACTACTGTGATGGTGACCAGCGCTGGAAGCATCGCCACTACATTGATTTCTTCTGTCCGACAAACGTCCCTGGTATCATTGATCCAACCACGTTCTGCGACAGCACTATCCCCTATGTTGATAATACCCTCGTTGAGGTGTGCCAATACGGGTGCGACCCGACAACAAACCAATGCAACGGCGCTGTTGCCTGTTACCAGGACACAGATTGCGGCGTGGATGGGTGGGTCAATGCGCCGTTCTGTAACGGGAACGATGTTTGGCAGGTCTGGAGAACCTATACATGCAACAACCCCGGGACGCAGAGTGCCTCGTGCGCGAGCAGCGACCAGCAACAGCTGAAACAACAGTGCACGAGTGGCAGCTGTTCCAACGGGGAATGCGGCGGGTCCGCAAGCTGCACGAATCCGGACTACCCGTACTCGTGCCAAGGAGCATGCTGGATGTGTAACGGCGGCAATGACATGTACACGCTGTGCTGCCCGCAGGCGGGCGTCCAACCACAGTGGTGTTGTCCGAATAACGGCCCATATTGCAATACTCAAACTGGCGCGTGTACGAACTGTGGAGGTGACTATCCCTATACTTGTGGTGGGACATGTTGGAAATGCAACGCCGGAAACGAAAACAACTTCCTTTGCTGCAAACCAGACGGATCCACGTACTGTTGTCCGTACGGTTCTGTCTGTGATCTTGAGAACAGCGGCTGCTCAACGCTGCAGCCAGAGACCTGCAATGGCATTGATGATGACCTTGACGGCAGCATTGACGAAGGTATTCCACCGGAAGGGTGTGGAACAGGATTATGTGCCGGAGGGGTTCAGGTCTGCATAAATGGGCAATGGAGTTCCTGCTCAACAGTAGGAAACACGCAACCAGAAACCTGCAATAACGTTGATGATAACTGTGATGGCATCGTCGATAATCTCGCATCACAGAGTTGCGGTTCTGACATCGGGATCTGCCACCCCGGGACACAAACCTGCACGAATGGCGTCTGGGGAACGTGTGGTGGTTCAGGATACGTTCCCCCGGCGACCGAGCTCTGCGACGGGCTGGATAATGACTGCGACGGCTATATCGACGATGAGAACGTTTGTGGTAATTATCCCTCAGTTACGCTCGATGATCCCGGTCCGGGAGACACCGTCCACGGATCGCAGCTCGTTTTTTCATGCTCTGCGAATGACGCACAACAACTCAAGAACATTACGCTCTTCACGAACGTGACAGGAGCGTACGTTGCGCTTGCTACCCTCGACACGACTCAACAGGAAGCGGTGCTGCAGCATGCAACAGCACCCGAGGGCATCTGTGATATTGTCTGGAATTGCCAGGCATACGATCCGGACAACCATGAAGCCTGGGCGCCCTCCCCAGCTGTTGTCCGGTTTGTCTATACGAACAGCCCCCCAACAACACCAAGGACCCTCGATTGTAACAATCAGGCATGTGGAGGTGTCTACAAAAACACAATCGAGCTCGCGTGCAATGGTTCGGATGACCCAGATGGTGACGAGCTTGCATACGAGATTGAGGGGTTTTTTGCCGATCCAATAAATAGTGGTTCGTGGTGGGATGACCATTTCTCGTACCGAAAAGAGGTCACGGTCCAGGGGAACGGGTCAGGAACCACAACGGTTCGTGTTTCTCTGAATGATCCTGACCTTCTTCTCCATGCAAATGTTGACAAGTCGGATATCCGCTTTGTCAAGGATGGAGGAGAATTGCCGTACGATCTTCGCGGGAACGTGGCTGTGGTTGCTGTAACACTTGATTCTGAAGGCACGTCATTCTACCTGTATTATGGAAATGTGAATACACAAACAACTGAGACGACACTTGACGAGGAATCGTTCAGGATTGTCCACACGTTCCAGAATGGTATTGCGAGCACTTGTCGGAATGGTGGACAGCATTGCTGGGACGATATGATATCCCATGATTGGATTTCCTTGACCGGGACAGGCGGAGCGTCTGGAGATTTTGCAACATCAGGAACTGATCCGCGACCTCTTGGAAGCGAGTACTGGACCGTTGACGGCTCCCAGCATGTTGGCTGGGTGCGATTGGATCTCGAAACCGTTTCCCGGATATCTGCACTTTCTCAAAGTGTATACAACGACTCACGAACAAACACCTACAACATTTCTGTTGCGAACAGTACTGACGGACCGTGGCTTGAGGTTGTGCCGTCAGCACCTCGGTCGCAAATCACTACGTTTGATATTCCCGATGTTGATGTGCAACACGTGCTCCTTTTCGTAACGGACATGAGTGCAGGATCGCCGATGTCCGAGGAACTTGAGGTGTGGGAGATTAGGGTTCTTGAGAGTCTTCTTGGCACCGAAGAAACCCGCGTGGGGAAGCAGTGGTATCCGCTGGGAAGTCATGAACAGGGATCAGGGGCGAACCAGCCGCACGTCCACTGGGATATTACGTCGCTCCCGAGCCAGCGGGGAGTTCAGGTGCGCTGCCGTGCGAGCGATGGAGAAGGAGTTTCTTCTGTCCTTACATCTTCACCATTCTCGATTCAAGGGAGCTTTTTCGCAGGGCGCGTTGATGGATATAAATAACACTGTTATATTAAGGAAAGAACAGGCGGTCCTTCTCAAAAGAGGGGACCGCCTATTCAAACGGGGCGCCGGAAGGCTATTCGCAGTTGGGAATCCCACCCAAGCTCTTCACGGTGAGGTCTGCCTGCCCATCATACTTGGAGATGTAGCATTCAGCAGCACCGCCCATGCCACCGTCAGCTGTCACGGTGATCTTCCCTCTGGTCTTGTTGGACTGGAAGAAGGAAGATGCCCCGCAGACATCCCCCTGGTCCATTGCAATGTCATCTGGCTCTGGCACTGGCCCAGCCCCGCCGCCGAGGCCGGCAACAGGACCGCCGAGACTGACTCCCCCAGGAACGCTACCGCTTACCCAGATTCCGCCTGAATTAGTGGAGCCGTTCATGTTGACGTGCGTGAACACTCTGTAAGTGTCATTGCAGCGTACGAAGCATTCTGCTTCTCCCCAGGCATAGAGACTGGAATCAGCTGAGACGAGATGCCCTTTCGCCTCAAACGTCGATTCAAGGCGGAACTCCGCGTATGAGTCTATTCCCGGCTCTGGTGTCCATTCCCAGATCTCGTGGTAGAAGCCCATTGCAGCAACATTCGCCTTGATGGGCCCAACGAGGAGGGCATACTCGTAGGCATGCCCGCTCCCTTTGATGACCTTGCCTGCTGCAGTGAGCCTGGCTTGCGCCCAGCCGCCGAACGGAGGAGCACTGCTCCGGTCAGCGTCGACAGCGATCTGACCGATGCCGATCGCTTCCGTGCATCGCCAGCCGGCAGTGGCCAGTGGGGTGGTAAAGACCGCGGCAAAGGCCACGATCAATGAGACTATCAGGAATTTCTTCATCGCTTTGGTCTCCCGAGAAGAGTGTACTGACGGAACCCATCCTTGCGGATAGTGATATTACTACCGACGGTGACCGGAAGCTTGCTGAACGCGAGTAACGTCCAGCCCGGCGGGACGCCGTTCAATACAAACTTCCCCGTCTCGTCGGTAAACGTGCTGAACATGAACGTTCCGGACTCGTCCGTGAACTTGATGAACTCCTTCTTGAACGGCATGTTGTTCCGAGTTAGATAGATTCCTTGAATCGAAGAACCAGTATCAAGCGGAACGGTAACCGTGGTGCCGCCTTCGGGGAGCGTGACATTCGTTGTGGACCAGAAGCTCAGTGCATCTTGGGGAGCCTTGATATAGTTGTTGGTGACATACAAAGTGTAGTTCCCCGGAGGAGTCAAGAAGTCGGTGATGCCGGCCGGCTCCTTGTTGATATACATCCCCTGCACTGATTGCTTCTGCGACACGGTTCCTCCGTCTGGTTGTAGGTACACAGTTAACGGACCGGTGACCTTCCCTTCTGTCGGAACAATGACCCGCAACAGCACACCATGCTCCACAACAAGTGGCATGGTTACAACCGTGTCAGAGGGGATGTATGCTTCCCCCAGAGCAATGTTGTCAGTGAGGCGCCACCCCTCCTTCAAGGACGGCCACCATTTCGTCCCTTGCTCGATCATGAGTTCATACGGTCCTCCCGGGAGATTGTTAAGAACAATCTCCCCGCCGAATGGGATTTGGAACGTATCCCTCACTTGATGCTTCAGGTCAGACGAACCGTCAAACGGGATCTTGTCGTAGACGGTGAGCATCACCTCCATCGGCTGTTCCTCTTCCGACGGTTCGATAAAGACATCGTCCAACCGAAGCGGGTTCCCGGCAACGTCCGTGAGTGGGACATGCACCGTGAGCTGGTGTCGCTCAATGAACGTGATGTCGCCGAGGTTCTTCTGCTCGCCGTTGTTGATGGTGAAGATCGCTGTCGTGAAGTAGACATCATTCCTCTTCGTCCACCTGATCCAGATCTTCTTCTGGGTCAGACGGTCTTGACCTTGGAATGTCCACGGCTTGCTCGGCAAGACGTCCTCGAAACAGAACCGACCATCAGCATCGGTCTGCTCTTCTTGCCGTTCGAGCTTCAACCGATCGTTGAAGTTGTTGTCCGATACGACGTCCACGATCTGGTTCGAGAGCCTGAGGGTCGCATCAGAGGCCGGCGACCCATCCGGCGCGAGAACTCTCCCGAAGACCCTCGTTGAACTCTGTTCGAGCTCAATGATGGTGGTCTTGCCCTCCTCGATGGTAAATGGTGCGGACACGTTGACGATACCCGTCTCGGTCTCAGTCTTCGTATCCTGCGGCTTCATTGAAATTGGGAGATCCGAGTCCAGCCGCCACTGGTAAGTTCCAGGATCGAGTTCGACGCACGCCACACCATCAGCGTTCGACGTCAATGCCTGCTCCTTGTCACCAAGGACCGTCGCCTTGACGTCCGGGAGCGGCTCGCCCCGATACGAGAAGCGCAGCTCCAGACCACTGGGACCGACGACCTCGTGGACAGCAGGAGTCGGCACCGCCAGTTCTGGGGCTGTGCTAGGTTGGACTGGAATCGCAGCCGGACGTGGATCTGCGTTTCCGAGTGAAAGGATCACGACCCCACATGCGATCATGATCGCGAGACAAAGGCAAAAGACAATTATCGGGTTCCTCATGACATTCTCCTTTCCGTCAAGAACCCAGAATTTATCACACTACTCCTGCGTACTTCTTAACTCTAAGATCTTTTGGATCTTGTGTACTTGTAGAGTAGTGGTCAGGGATGATTTCTGGAAACCGAAAGTATAAAAGGTCATATTCGTCGGATAACACTGTTATACAACGATCTGTCGAACTCACAATGATATCCTTAAAAAAGGTAGATCCAGTAGTAGGTCTACGCCGCTGACGCTGATTGCCGATGTGATTGCATGTCAAGTATTGGAATTGTCGGATACGGAGCCTATGTTCCTCGCTTCAGAATCTCGGTCGAGGAAATCGCCCGGGTCTGGAACCAGGACGCACAAACAATTTCCAATGGTCTCATGGTCAAGGAAAAATCCGTCCCTGACAAGGACGAGGACACTATCACCTTGAGTGTCGAGGCAGGTCGCAATGCACTGGCGCGCGCTGGTATTGATCCTACAGAGATTGGCGCCCTTTACATCGGTTCAGAAAGCCATCCATATGCCGTGAAGCCGTCCGGCACGGTCGTTGCTGAGGCTCTTGGCCTGCCGAACCGATTGATGCTTGCGGACTTTGAATTCGCCTGTAAAGCAGGGACAGCTGCCATGCAAGTGTGTTACGGTTTTGTCAAAGGCGGGGTGATCGACTACGGCATGGCGATCGGTGCTGACACAGCTCAAGGCCGTCCTGGTGATGCATTGGAATACACTGCTGCTGCCGGTGCTGGCGCATTTATTATTGGTAAGGATCCTGTTGTCACACTGGATCACACTGCTTCCTTCACCAGTGACACCACTGACTTCTGGCGCCGGGAAGGCCAAGACTATCCACGGCACGGTTCACGGTTTACCGGAGAACCAGCCTACTTCAGGCACGTGGTCTCTTCGAGCGAGCAACTGCTGAATGAAACGGGCTACAAGCCAGCTGACTTTGCATATGTTGTGCTGCACATGCCGAACGGGAAGTTTCCGACGGTTGCGTCAAAGAAGCTTGGTTTCACACCAGACCAACTGAAAACCGGCTTGACAGTCACGCGAATGGGAAATTGTTACTCTGGATCGAGTCCTGTTGGCTTAACCGCTGTCCTTGATATCGCACAGCCAGGAGAAAAAATATTTATGACGTCATATGGTTCGGGTGCAGGAAGCGATTCCTTCATTTTTACCGTCACGGACAAGATCCTTGCCGTTCGCGACAAGGCGAAGAAAACAGAGCAGTACCTTGCTGACAAAAAAAATATTGATTACGCAACCTACGCACGATTGCGGGGGAAGTTGAAAGTATGAGACGTGTTGCCATTGTTGGCGCCGGCTACACCAAGTTTGGTGAATGTTGGGACAAGTCGCTGCGTCGGCTCGCCCAGGAAGCCGGCATGCGGGCGCTTGCTGATGCACAGGTCGAAGGAAAAGACATCGAAGCCTTGTTTGTCGGCAACATGACAGCCGGTCGGTTCATCGGCCAAGAACACCTTTCTGCGCTTGCCGCTGACCGGATGGGGCTTACTCCTATTCCCTCCACGCGCATTGAAGCAGCATGTGCAAGCGGCGCGCTCGCCTTCCGGAAGGCGCTGATGGCAATCCAGTCCGGGCAGCACGATATTGTTGTCGCCGGTGGTGTTGAGAAGATGACTGATGTTGGTGGCGACAGTGCTGTTGCATCACTGATGGGTGCCGCAGATCAGGAGTGGGAAAGTCAGATTGGTCTTACGTTCACTGGCTTGTATGCACTGATCACACGTGCGCATATGCAGCAGTACGGAACAACATCAGAACAGCTGGCACTGGTGTCCGTGAACAACCACAAGAACGGGGTACACAATCCCAATGCACAATATCCGTTTGAGATCACTGTTGAGCAGGTTCTGAAGTCACCTCTGATTGCAGATCCGCTTCGGCTCCTCGATTGTTCGCCTATCACTGACGGCGCGGCAACTGTTGTCCTTGCCAGTGAGGAAGCGGCCAAGCGATTCGAAAACCCGATCTGGGTTATCGGCAGTGGCCAGGCGTCTGATACGATCGCGCTCCACGATCGGAAGAGTTTCACTGAACTTCAGGCGACCATAGTATCGAGCAGAGTTGCCTATAAACAAGCGGGCATCCGTCCTGAACAGGTTGATCTTGTAGAAGTCCATGATTGCTTCAGCATCAACGAAATCATCGCCATTGAAGATCTTGGTTTTTGTAAAAAAGGTGAAGGCGGGAAGTTCGTTGAAGCTGGGAAGATTGCCCGTGACGGTGAACGACCGATCAATACCATGGGTGGCTTGAAATCCATTGGCCACCCGGTTGGAGCAACAGGCATTCGTCAACTTGCGGACCTCGTCACGCAGCTTCGCGGGAAAGCAGGGAAGCTGCAGGTGAACGACGCAAAGATTGGCCTTGCATTGAATATTGGAGGATCTGGTGCAACCGGTGTCACACACATCCTTGCGAACCAGAATGCATTGTAATATGCCGCAGATGTCATCGGTTCCCATTGCATGGCGGTTGCAGCAACCGAGGTATCGGTTAATTGGAACCATTTGCACGAAGTGCAATACAAGCTACTTCCCGCCACGGTCATTATGTCAGACGTGCCGGGACAAAGGGAAGATCGAGAAGCACAAGTTTCCCGGGACAGGAAAAATTCTGACGTACACGGTCATCCGCATAGCTCCCGAGGGGTTTGCTGAGTTCGCTCCCTATGCCATTGCAATCATCGAACTGGAGCCTGGTGTCACCGTCGCTGGACAGGTGGTTGGTGATCCGGAACAAGTCAAAACAGGGAGGAAGGTCAAGACAACGTTCAGAAGGATGTATACCGACGGCAAAGACGGGCTCCTCCAATACGGCATGAAATGGGAGCTCCTCGATCAGTAACATTTATGGATCCTGATCGAAAGAATCTCTATGATCCTTGATTTTCTTTTCGGGTGGAACCGAAAGATCCGCAAACTTCGCAGGAAATGGGATCGTGCACGGGAAAAGGCTTTGATGAAGAAACAGCCACTCCGCCAGATGGTACTGAAGCGGCTCGACGGGATTTCAACAAACCTTGTGACACTTGAAGAATCACATCTGAACCGCATCGAGCGGGCACGACTCTCCAAGGAAACAGAGATTACTCTTGAAGAAATCAAAGAGCTCCTGAAACTGAAGCCAGAGGAAGCAGCACAACTTCGCCAGAAGCAGCAAGCGCAGACCCGCTTATAAAGCAGGTGTCACCAATCAGCCTATGGTTTCGATCACCGCACTCGGCGGATTCTCTGAAATTGGAAAAATGGGTATTCTTCTCGACACAGACAAAGCACGGTTTGTTTTTGATTACGGTCTTGACGTCAAAACTATGGAAGGGCCGCTCCCTGTTGGGGATATCGACGGTATTATGTTGAGCCATGCGCATCTCGATCATTGTGGAATGATCCCGCTCCTCTATCATCGGGGATTTCGCGGCAAGACTTTCTTGACACCAGCAACAGGTGACCTTGCTGAGCTCCTCCTCATTGATTCTTTGAAAGTTCAGGATCGTCGGGGGTTAACACCGCAATTCTTACGTCACGATATTGATCAGTTGTTGCATTCCTATACCCAGCTCCATTATGAAAAATCAATGAATGTTCCTCATGGGAAACTTACCCTTTTCGATGCCGGCCACATCCCGGGGAGTTCAGCAACCTTGTTGGAAACAGAAGACAGGAGAATCATGTACACAGGTGACATCAAATTCTCGGAAACGGGGCTCCTCGCCGGTGCAGCGATTCCGAAAACCGACCTTGATATCCTCATTACCGAAGCAACCTACAGCTACAAGAATCATCCGCCACGGGAACAGCTTGGAAACGAACTCCGGGAGTATGTCACGGACATCATCGCCAAAGGAGGGATTGCCCTTATTCCCTGTTTTGCTGTCGGCCGGACGCAGGAACTGCTCCTGCAGCTTGACCGATTACAGATCCCGGTGACGATTGATGGAATGGGAATTACTGCTTCACGAATCATCATGGACCACCCCGAAGCAATAAAGGACAGAAAGCATCTTCGCAAGGCGTTCTCCCGTGCGCGCATCATCGAGGAGCCGCGACAGCGGCGGCATGCGCTCCGGGAACCAGGTGTCATCCTGAGCACCTCAGGTATGATGCAAGGCGGACCGTCTCATTACTACATGAAGCATCTTCACAAACACGAAAAGAACGCGGTCATTCTCAACGGCTTCCAAGTTGAAGCTACCCCCGGACATGTGCTCCTCGAAACCGGACGCTACGTCAACGAGGGTATTGATGTGAAACCGAAGTGTGACGTTCAATTCATGGATTTTTCTGCACATTGCGACCGAGCGGAACTGCTCGCATTCTTTGAAAGGATGCGACCAAAGAAAATCATCGTCGGTCACTCTGCGAATGCTGAAGGATTCGCCGCTGAGCTTCAAAAGGACGGCTACAACGCTACTTCGCTGAAAGATGGCTCGACGATTACCGTTTGATTGGTACTGCTGGAACGCCGCCAACAAATGTTCTAGGAGGAACGTCTTTATTTACTAAAGAGTATGCAGCGATTCGCGCGCCATCTCCGATCGTGACACCAGGCATGATTAGGGACCAGGCCCCAATTTCCACGTCATTCCCGATTGTTACTGATCCTCGTCGCCATTCGTTCAATAAAAATTCATGGGTAAGCAGCACAGAATTGAAACCGATAATGACCCGGTTTCCAATGGAAATGTGTTCTGGGAAGAACATATCGAACACGACCCCATAGGCAACGCTCACATCCTTCCCGATTGTCACCCCCATGAGCTGCCGGTACAGGGTGTTTTTCAGCCCCATCCACGGGAGGCGCCTAATGATCCCGCTTGTCGTAACGTTGACGAAAACGCGCCAGAAACTCCGTGCCTCCCGCCAATGGGTGAGCTGGTTCCCTTTTCCGATCCTGTCAGTGAAGATCTCGACGTCCCGCATGCTTCTTCTTGGAGACACAAGAAACAAAAAGGTTTAAGTCAGGAAACCAAGAAAAGAAGGTGATCGATGTTGTATTTCCCTTTCTTGAACTGATCTACACCAACTTTGCCGTGAATGCCTACACTGCTACGACATTCTCGATCGCCATGGCGATCTATGCCATTGTTGTCTGGCATTACTATCAGATTCTGAGCAAGCGGGACTTCTTCCACTATCACCATATTCAGGGATCTGGATTTAAAGTTGCTGCGGAAAACGCGCTTGGTGGGTTTCTGTTCATTCTCAAGTACCTCATCCTGTTTCCAATCATCACGTTTATCCTGTTCGTTATCTTGTCCTCATTCCTCTTTCTCCTCGCAAAGGAACAGGCAATTGAAACGATCATCTTGATCTCGATCACCGTTATTTCGGCAACACGGATCGCAGCGTATTATAACGAGGATCTGGCACGGGATCTTGCAAAGCTCATTCCGCTTGCTTTGCTTGGGGTATTTCTTGTCCAGCCGAATTTCTTCTCACTGGATTTGTTTTATGAACGCATTCTCGCGCTTCCGTCATTCCAGTTCCAGATTGGCGGGTTTATCATCTATACATTGGTTCTCGAAATTGTGCTGAAGCTCCTCTTCACGGTGAAGCGAATGTTTTCTGGTGGGAAAGAGAAAGAACAAGAAGCGCCATCACCACTTGTACGAAAACAAGTGAGGTATCAGATTGCCCGTCATAATCATCCCGGTGAATAGCCGGATCATCATCACTGGCTCATCATCTGGTTGTGGTTGACGATCAAGACTTTAAAAGTGAACACCAAGCTCCTTGAGGTCCCTCTTGAGTTGGATGATGTTATGGAACTGGAATGCATGCATGTCGAGCTGTCTTGCGGACTCAACGTTCTCAGGGAGGTCATCAGTAAAGACGCATTCTTCTGGCTTTCGTTTCAGGCGTTTCATGACATACCGATAGATTGCTGGATTCGGTTTCCTGATTCCAAGTTCATTTGAAAGGGCGACAACGTCGAATCCCTTATACAGACCGTGACGACGATTGATTGCCGCATGCTCGGTAATGATATTGGAGATGACACCGACCTGGTAATGTTTCGCAAGAGATCGTACAAACTTTGCCATGTTGATGTTCGCTTTTAGATGTCGCCTGTATTCGCCAACAAAAACGTCAAGGAAGGTTTTCAAGGGAATGGGGTGTCTGACGACGTCTTCAAGTCGTTTCTGTTCCTTTTTTAATGGCGATCCAACCTCGAGCTTTGCAACAACCTTGTCAATCAGTTCATGTAATTGTGCACGATCGAGATTGAACTCCCGGGCCGCCCGCCGGAAAATATAGGTTGATGGGTTGACCAATACTCCACCGAAATCAAAAAGGATCGCCTTGATCATACGCTTCTCGCAACCTGAATATTCAGCCGGCGCAACGCGAGTCGCGCCTGACCGACGGACTTAAAATGGATTCCTTTCATTCCAACGCGCCGTGCTCCCAGAATATTCTTATGTTTATCATCAAGAAACACACATTCCTCTGGTTTGATCCGGAGTTTCCGGCAAGCAATCCGGTAGATGCGCGGGTCCGGTTTCTTGAACCCGAGTTCTTGGGAGAAGACAAGCACGTCAAAACGCTTGTGGAGATGATACTTCTTGACGATGTGAACAGCGAGCTCTTTGTAATTATCGGAGAGCAGACCAACATGATAGTGCTTCCTCACTTCATCGACAAGGGTGAGCATCTCCTTGTTAACCTCACCTGCTTCCAGCAGGATCCGATTGAATAATTGGAGCTGGAGGTGGATACCCAGTGTATCGGCGAATGCTGTCCAGAAGGTCTGTGAACTCACCTTTCCGGTGAGGTAGTCGTGATTTTTCTTTTCAAGTGCCTCAGCAATCCTGCGCTTACTGACGGGAAGGACATGAGCAAGCCGTGCAGCAACCAATCCGAAAATGGATCCGTAGGTCAGGGTGCCTCCCCAATCAAAGAAAATTGCCTTAATCATAGCGAGTATTTGTTTCCCCGTTTAAAACTTCGAGATGCGCCGGATATCATTCTGGTCATGCAGATTGGCGATCACAATATTACCATTGCCAGGATTGATACAGAGAGTTTTTCCAATTTTTTCTTTCCAGGCACCGCTCATTTCAGGTGATTCGTGAATGTGTCCGAAGAATGCAAAGTGTGGTCCCCATGTTTCGATGAATTGTCGTATACCAGAAGAACCGACAAATGATCCATCGTAGAGAACATCAAGCTTTGAGTTGCTTGGAGGGACATGGGCAACTAATATTGTTTCTTCTGGCTGTTGTTTCTTTGCAAGTGTCATGAGCTCCTTGAAGATTACATCGTCATCCTTTTCCCAGTCCGGGAAGTGGAACGGTGTTCGGTTGACAAACCCATAACCAATAAGTGAATGTGTTTCAAATGTCGTCACCTTGTTATGGAGGAAAAAGAGCAGTTTCTTGTTGTGTGCCTGTTCGAGAAGATCGATATTAATCATGAAATCATCGTTGCCGAGGATCAGGTAGACTGGTTTCTGGATCCGTTTTTGGAATGACGTGAGACGGGGGATGAGATATTCCCTGATGAATGCCCGCTGCAGAACAACATCAAACTCCGGGAACACATCGCCACCAATAAGGATCGCCTTAATGCGTTTCTGTTCTGCCTCCCGGAAGAGCTTCTCGAAGATGTGGACGTCACCGTGGATATCGGTAGCGTACGCTATGACTGTCATATGGACCGGCCGGGACTTGAACCCGGAGCCTCTGCCTTGCGAAGGCAGCGATCTACCATTGATCTACCGGCCCTGCACCCCAATTGGGATGTCCCTATATATTTGTTCGGATATAAGCGTCGCGCAATAAGGGATTCCTATGGATTGGGGGGCTGTTTTTACGATTTACACCCTCGTCGAGGCGATCTGGATCATTCTCCCTGCCTATGCCGCGAACGGCTTGGTGCCGCTTGCCCGGGGGAAACACCCTGTTGACGGCGGACTGTTGTTCCGGGGAAAACCATTGTTGGGGCCAGGAAAAACCTGGGAAGGATGGATTTTTGGGACGCTTATCGGTGCTGTGATCGGGACCATCCAGATGCTTGCGTTTCCGTACGTGCCATTCTGGATTTCTGACGTGCCGTTGACGATCGTGCCAATGTCGCCGGTGCTTGGTGCTGTACTCGGGTTTGGTGCAATCTGTGGTGATATGGTAAGTTCGTTCTTCAAGCGGCGAATCAACTTGATACGCGGCGCAGCGGCACCGGTCTTGGATCAGGACAATTTCATTGTCGGATCGCTGGTGTTTGTGGCATTGGTTGTGCTCGTGAAACTTGAGTGGGCGATTCTGTTGTTAATCATCACACCACTCGTCCACTGGGCTGCATGTTACATCGGCTACAAGCTGAAGGTAAAACAGACCCCGTGGTGATGGGCAGGATGAGATTCGAACTCACGACCTCTCGATTATCAGTCGAGTGCTCTAACCAGCTGAGCTACCCGCCCGTGCGGTTGTGTTTGGCGCGTGAGGTTTAAGAAGGTGTTACTGGCCGAATTCGAGACGCCCTGAGAGAAGTTCCGCTGTTTCTGACATAAGTTCTCCAGTTTTCCCAAGCTGCTCAATTTTTTTCATGGTTGTTCTGAAATCGTAGTCAACACGAATATGCTCAACACATCCGTCATCGTGGATGATGGTGTAGCATGCTCGTGGGTTTTCGTCTCTTGGTTGGCCAACGGATCCAACATTCACAACATACAGGTACGGGTCTTCGAAATCTCCCGAGCCGTTGAGGTCGCTGGTTCTGATGAGAGGTCTGTGTGTATGACCATGAAGCAGTGCATGCACTTCCTTACCGCAAATCTCTTCTGCTTTTCTAAGTTCGTCTGACCAACCCCATCCATACGGTCTCCCGTCAAGATGATAGGATTTAAGATAGTCATCGACTTCCTCTCCTTTGTGTGGGGCGCCGTGGACGATCAAACCAGTTGCTGGTTCTTTATCGCCGTCCATAGGAACTTCAAAAAGCCGGTAGCGAGGTCCTCGCACTAATTCCCAGAGTTGATTAGTCACTGCAATGTTATCGTCTTTGAGTAAGAGGTTTCGAGTGTATCTCCCGGCATTCGCCGCAAGGTCATTCCAAGTATCGTACGTGTCTTTGAGAATACCAACTTCATGATTTCCCGGGACTCCGGGGATTCCTCGATCAAAGACTGCGTTTGCCACGTAAACAGAATCAGGCCCGTATCCAATCAAATCCCCGAGATGGTAGACTTGGTTGATGCCTCTTTCTGCAATATCATTGAAGACAGCATCAGCTGCCTCACGATTCCCATGTAAATCAGAGATAAAGGCCATTACCATAGGATCTCATTGAAATTTGACTAATGATTTATAAAGTTGCCACTAGGAGGTGACGCCCCCGCCGGGATTTGAACCCGGGTCCCAGGCTCGAGAAGCCCGTATCCTTGGCCACTAGACGACGGGGGCAGCGTGGTTAGTTGTGTGGTGGTGTTTTAAGTGCCTTTTTGCTCGTTGTATCACAGTGTGATACACGCCCCTTTATATTCGCCCGCGTTAATATCAACCATTCTCATGACTACCGTAACTGTCTTCAGCAAGCCCAAGCTCCGGCGGCCAATCCTCCTCGTCGGCCTCCCGGGAGTGGGAAACATCGGTCGCGTGGCCGTTGACTACCTCGTTAAGGAGCTCAAAGCGAAATCCTTTGCCCAGCTCTACTCTGAGCACTTCTTTCCCTTCGTCATGCTCCAGGATAATTACAAAATTCACTTACTAAAGAACGAGTTCTATTATTACAAAGCAAAAACAGCAAAGGCCCGCGACCTGATTCTGCTTGTTGGTGACTCTCAATCGTTGTCTCCAAATGGCCACTATGAAATCGGCGAAAAGATCCTTGACCTGGCTGACGCCTTCAAGGTGAAGGAAATCATCACAATTGGCGGCTTGGCAACAGGTGAGATTGAAGACGCGTCCCACGTACTTGGTGCAATCAACGATGAGGCGCTTCTCAAGAAATATAAGAAATATGGTATTGACTTCAACGCCGGTGAAAAGGTTGGCTACATTGTTGGTGCAGCTGGCCTGCTTCCTGGTCTTGGCCGGGAACGTGGGATGGATGGTATCTGTTTGCTCGGTGAAACGAGCGGCTTCCCGATTGTTACTGATCCGCGAGCTGCTGAGATGGTGTTGAAAGTGTTGATCAAGATTTTGGGGATCAAGGTCAATATGAGCCGGCTCGATGAACGCGTCAAGGAAATGGAATCTTTCATTAAGAAAGTCGAAACCCTGCAACGCAAAGCGCTTCAGCAACTCAGTAAGGAAGAGCACGGAGCGCCGGAAGAAAAGGAGCAGCTCCGGTACATTGGGTAACGCTTAAATGTGCAAGGGTTGAATAGAGCGCCTATGGTCGATCTTTCTCGCAAGTACACTCGCTACGAGCGGACCAGAATTATCGCTGCCCGGGCGCTCCAGCTGGCCCAAGGATCGCCGCCGTTCATCAAGGTGCCACGTGCGCTCAATACCCCTCTGGAAATTGCACAATTCGAATGGAACAAAGGGGTCATTCCCATTGATGTCAAGCGCCGCGAGTGAGGGTATTTAAAAGGACCCTTCCTATATTCTACACCTTCGAGGACCCATGTTGACGGAGAAAACCGATTATCTGACCGCTGGTATTCATATCGGCATGAAGACGTGCAACCAGTACATGAAAGAATACGTCTACAAGGTCCGGGAGGACGGGCTCGCGGTCTTCAACCTCCAGAAGGTGGATGAACGCCTCACAATCGCGGCGTCGTTCCTTGCATCATTCGAGAAGATTCTGGTGGTCTCCCGGAAAGATACTGCTGCAAAATCCATCACGACCTTTGCCAAGGCGACCAAGTCAACAGCGATTTCCGGCCGCTTCAACCCTGGCACGCTCACCAATCCTGCCTATCGCGATTTCACGGAACCTGATGTTGTGTTTGTTGTTGACCCGTTGATTGATGAACAGGTTATTGTTGAAGCGAAACAGAAACGGATCCCTATTGTCGCGTTGTGCGGCACCTTTAACAGCGCCAAGAATGTTGACCTTGTGCTGCCGGTGAACAACAACGGAAAGAAATCACTTGCGCTCATTTTCTTTTTACTCGCCCGCGAGATCCACAAACATCGCGGGAATAAGGAAGATTTCTCCTATGAATTAAAGGACTTCCTTGATGAACGCGAGCCGAAGTCGCAGCCAGGCCGGCATCGCGACAAACGACGAGGAGACTATGCCAATCGAAAACCACCGGCGCGTCGCCGCTAACCTGCTGAAGTGTGGTGTCACACGCGTGCGCATCATGGATGCGAAAGCTGTGTTAGAAGCACTGACACGTGAAGACATTCGCGGTCTGATTAAAAACGGCTCGATTGTCAAGGTCCAGAAGAAGGGAACAACCAAAGCACTGTCCAAGAAAATCAAGAGGCAAAAAGCTCGCGGTCGTCGTTTCGGAACCGGTTCCAAGAAAGGGAAGCAGGGAGCTCGCGCGCCTCCGAAAGAACGGCACATTCGACGGATTCGAGGCATGCGGAAATCCTTGAACGACCTGAAGGTGAAAAAGGAACTGTCGATGGATGATTACCGTTTGTTGTACCGGCGAGTCAAGGGCGGGGTCTTCCGAAGCAAGCGCCACTTGCTTACGTACATCGCAGAAAACAAACTGCGAATAAAGAAGAAGTGATGATCATGAAGAAACATACCCGAACAACCACCGTGCCGCACCGGCGACGCCGGGAACAGCGGACAGATTACCGGGCACGTCTCAAGTTGCTCAAGTCAAACAAACCGAGGTTTGTTGTTCGGCGCGGCACCAATGGCATCATGTGCCAGATCGTTGAACACCAGAAAAGCGGTGACAAGACGCTGGTGAGTATTGGCCCGGCGCAGCTTACCAAGGCCGGCTACAAAGGTCATCGCGCGAATTCACCGGCAGCATACGTGACCGGCTTTCTCTGCGCAGCTGAGGTAAAGAAGAAAAAAGTGACGGATGTTGTTCTGGATATCGGCTTGCAGTCCGCAACAAAGGGGTCAGTGTTGTTCGCTGCCTTGAAGGGGGCCGTCGACGGTGGCCTTGCCATTCCCCACGGGGAACAGGTACTTCCGAGTGTTGACCGGGTCACTGGTGCGCACATCGCTGCGTTTGCCAAGAAACTCAAGGACAATGAGGCTGCTTACAAGAAGCAGTTCGGTGGCTACGAGAAAGCGGGTGTGAAACCCGAAGACCTTCCGGAGCATGTGAACACCATCCTCAAGAAACACGGCAAAGCAAAAGACTAATTTAACTCCCCAACGATAAGAACGTTGTATGGGGGAACTCAAACGCATCTCAACAGGTATCAAAGGATTGGATGACAAGATCGAAGGCGGCTTTTTCCAAGGGAGCGTGAACCTAATCGCCGGGAAGACGGGGACGGGAAAAACAGCCTTCTGTGCGTCCTTCCTCTACGACGGTGCACACAAAGGGGAAACCGGATTCTATGTCACCACAGAACAAAGCGAAGAGGACATCAAGGCTGATGTTGATGCCATGTTCGGGTGGGACCTAGATGACCTTGAAAAAAAGGGCAAGCTGAAGTTCCTGTCCATCAAGCCAAACGTGTCTGCGGAACAGAGCAAGACGGATACAAGCCGCTTCATTAAAATCTATACGTACGATCTCCTGGAGAAAATCGAAAAGGGAATCAAGGCAGTCAGGGCGTCGCGCGTTGTCATTGATTCCGTATCTATCATCGAGATGTTCATCAGGGACGAGTACCTTGCCCGTGCCGTGCTCATGGGACTGATGGAAAAACTGAAATCAATGAAGGTCACGGCCATCTTTACTGGTACGATTCCGGAAACCATGGAATCACTATCTGGCGGCGGAATTGTCGAGTACCTGGTTGATTCTGTCATTAAACTGGACTTCGTTCCGGTTGCTGAGGATTACAAACGCACCTTGAACGTGCGCAAGATGAGGCGAACCGATCATTCCGTGTTCATCCATCCGTTCGCAATCGAGAAAACTGGGTTGAAGGTCATGGATGTGACCTCAACTTAAAGGTAGTGCACTAACAAGTGGCTGCGGGCCGGTCGTCCAGTGGTCAGGACGCCACCCTTACACGGTGGATGTCAGCGGTTCGAATCCGCTCCGGCCCACGCGGCCATCGTATAGTGGTAGTACAGGAGCTTCCCAAGCTTCTAGCCCGGGTTCGATCCCCGGTGGCCGCATAATGTCAGACTTTCTCACCGCAGCGTTCGTTGGGTGTGTTATTGCAATCGGACCGTTCCTGGCACTGAGCTTCTGGGTGAACCGCGGGAACCGGGGCTTGTGGAAGGCCTTCTTCTTTGGATGGGGTGGCTGGTTGGCAGCCCTGCTGGTTCGGCTGATTCCGGTCCAGCTCCCGGTTATCCTGGCACCGGGAATTCTCGAGAGTATGGTGTTCTTGATTATCTACGGTGCCTATGCCTCTGCTATGGCAGGCTTGTTCGAGGAAGGCTTCCGGTACACCATTATGAAACGGAAGATCAGTGCTGACCAGAAGACCCTGCTCACCTTCGGTCTTGGATGGGGTGTTGGCGAGGCTCTCCTCCTCTACGTACCGAATATCCTGGCATTGCCGCTCGTGTTGGAGATTGCTCCTTCGCTTTTGGATATCCTCCCTGGGGCAATCGAGCGGAATCTTGCGATCGTCCTCCACCTCGCGCTGACCATGATTGTATTCAGTTCCTTCTCGAAGGGACGGAAGTATCTCTGGCTGGCGATGTTCCTACATTTCCTTGTGAACATGGCTGCGGTGAGCGCGGTCACGGTGACGCAAAATATCTGGCTGACCGAGCTGTTGGTAGCTGTTCTTGTTGCATTATCGTTCCTGATTGCGCGCTGGGCGACCAAGACCAGCCCTTTAGCAACTGGTTTTTTCCCAGCCAGGAGCGGCCGAAACCTTTAAATACCCCCCTTTTTATATGGATGGTCAAAATGGGGCGCTTGCTATCGGTTTTCAGATTCCAAAAGGCTTATATAGTCGGCCCGCACTAGGATTGGCATGGACACCGCAAAAATCGGTCGCGTGGCCTTTATCATTGGCCTTGTGATTTCGGTGGTTGCAGGATTCGCCAATCTTGGCGAGTTGGCCATTCCAGCCCTCGTGATCCTTGGGATCATTGTTGGCCTGTTGAATGTGTCTGGTGAGGAAGTTCTCACATTCCTGTTGGCAACCATTGCCTTGATGTTGGTGGGTTTCACTGTTGGTGAGATCCCGTACATCGGCGCTGTTGCTTCAACCATGCTGAATCACTTTGTGGCCTTTGTCGCAGGGGCTGGCTTGCTAGTCGCTCTGCGCGAAGTCTTCGTCGTGACCAAAAACGCGTAAATCAGGCTCCCTCGTGAGCCCTCTCTTTGTTTTTCTTTTCTTTTTCTAGGCGGATGGGGGTTGTGGTGTATAACGCTGTTATATAAAACAAGACCCAAGGACCGCGGAACAGTCGATGGGTTTGGGTACTCAGGCAGCCGCTTTGGGGAGGTTCGGCAGTGGATCTAGAAATCCCTGACCTTGAACGAAGTTCAGCATCCCTCCGCACCAAACAATCCAAGTTTGTCGACAACGACCTTCGGGTCATGCGTCGCGAACTTGTGTCTCAGCCATAGCGATCTCCTTTCACGTCTCTTCACCTCAACTGCTCTTCCCTCAGCCTTGAGATGCTCAAGTGCAGACGTGACAGCGGCCAAGGGGAGCGCAAGTTGGGAGGCGATCGCTCGTGCCGTGTACCCTTGGTTTGGATCAAGGAACGCGGCCACTCGTTCAATGACAGATTCAGAAACCATAGCCCCTCCCGGGTTGTTGTTTACCTAAAAGTGGGCACGGCGAACGGTTCGCACCGAACGCCGTGCCATCAACTGTCCAGCGTCAGAAGGAGTCGAGCGCGTTGGCGTCTGCCTCCGCATTGCTCGACGGTTTGATCTCCTTCGGGTACCCGCTGGTATCCGCGCCCACTCCTTCAGAACCAACTGACTCCAGGGTCTTGGTTCCCATCGTCGGCGGAACGTCGGTTTGACAGAGACCGGCAACGAATCTGTCAGTCTCCGGTGTCCTGCCTTGTCCTTGTCGCTGAAGGCGCCACGTCTTCTCCTGAATGAGATTGAAGTAGACGCAACGTGATCCCTCCGTTTCCATTCCAAACAACGGAGGAACATCTTCCTTCTCCTTGAGGAGATCCCTGAGGGCCTCGACCACGGACTTCCGTGACACGGTAGGGAAACCACTTCCCTTTATCACGTGCCAGAGAGTGTTGGCAGTCATTCTGTGATCACCAACCGTCCGTTGCGAGAGGACGAGGGAGATCTCCTTCTTGAGACCTCGATTTGTTGCTTGCATTTCTAAAACGACCTTCATTTCTTCTCCCTCCAATTGTTTCACTATCCCCGGGAGAGTTCGGAACAGTGATTGTAATTCCCAGTGACTGATCAGTCACACCACCCTCCTATGTCATCATGACAGTGAAAGGTTCGTTGCTCCTCGGCGGACTTCAGTGGCTGCGCACCGGGACCGCCCTCGCCGGGATCATGGATCTTCCACTTCCTATCTGCGATCTCGCGCTGGCCGTTACACTCGCGAATCCGTCCAACCACCTTGCGGTTCCTCATGAGGACTAATATCGCATCATAGATTTCCCTCCCAATTGCCACACCGATATCCTGGGGAGTTTCAGAATACCGTTCCACGAAAGACAAACAAAAGACCGACGCTCTCCATCACATTTGCACGATCAGGAAAGCGCCGGCTGATACAGGTACCTATGGTTTCACGACTCTGGATAGAGGCGTGTTGCTTTTCAAACGCGGTGTGAGAATCAGGAGTTGGGGGCGTATTTTTAAAAGGTTCACACGCACCCATTATAAGCTCCGCAGCCAATGGATTCTTCACGATGGGGTGGCCGAGCGGTCCAAGGCGCAGGTTTGCTAAACCTGTGTGCATCTGCACTCGAGGGTTCAAATCCCTCCCCCATCGCTTTATACCAACCCGCAGCAAGTATTCCCATGGAAATCGCATGGATTCTTCTCGGGATTGTTGCACTCTTCGTTCTCTTCGGCGCTGTTCTTCTGTTGAAAGTGAAGAGAGGAAAGGAGCCTCACAAGCCTGATTATTACTCCATGTTCGTCATGGGTCTGGTCTGGTTCGCTATCGGGATCCCGTTCTTCTTTGTATTTGACTCCTCGATGAGTTTCTTCTTTATTATGGGACTCGTCTTCATGGGAATCGGCCTCCGTCACCGCGACAGGTGGGAAGAAAATCGGAGACCGCCACGAGTTCAGGGACGTGCTTATCTCATTACGGTCCTCATTGGTGTTGCTGTCTTCCTTCTCGCAATCCTGCTCTACCTCAATTTCTAGCTATTTATGTCTTGGGACAAAGACAGACACATGGTAAAGGTCAAGGAAATTATGCGTCAGTATGTGGTCACGGTGGGTCCTGACATCACTGCAGACGCTGCTGCCAAGATCATGAGCAACAACCGAATTGGCTCCGTTGTCATCAGCAAGAATGATGTGCCGATCGGCATTTTCACAACAGAGGACGTGGTCCGGCTCGTTGCCCAGGGTGATGATCCAAAGAACGTCCTCGTGGGGGACCAGCCCCGGAAGGAGTTTATCACTGCTGATCCAGACGAGGATTTGCTCAAAGTCACCCGGCTCATGCTCAAGCACGGCATCAAACGGATTCCGATCGTCAGGAACAACCAAATTCAGGGGATTATCACCGACAAGGAGCTTTTGATTACTGCTCCAGAACTCATTGAAGTCCTGTCGGAAAAACTTAAGGCCCGTGCAGAACGCGTTGTGCAGCCACATGCAACGATTTCTGGGATCTGCGAACAGTGTGAACAGTATTCAGATGGACTTAAGAACGTCAACGGTCGTTGGGCATGCAATGCGTGCCGTACTTAACAGGACAATTCGCTGACTGTTTCGTTTGTTGCATTCACGAGGAACGCTGTATCATCGTCGTTGTTCCAGATTGGTCCTTTCCCCCAGAAGAGATCGGTTGCATTATCATCACCGGTTCCTGAGTGGAGAAGAATGGTCCAGTTTTCTGGAAACGTGAAGTTCGTCAAGTTGTACACGTTCCCGTCTGCATCGTGCACGGTCCAATTTGTCAGGTTCTGTTCTGTTCCGTTGTTTGTAATGGCGACCCATTCACCAGGCCAGTTTTCTCGTACCGCGTCATTCCCTGGTGCATCGCATTGGATTGCTGAGAGGAATATTGCGAAGGTAACATTTACGGTTTCGTTTGTCTCGTTCTGTGATGTAGTATTTTCTGTGGTATTCGTTGGTGGGGTAACTGGTTCAGGAATCGTGCAGCCAGCAAGTTCTGCAGGTTTGTCGTTGGTTGAATCGCACCGGTTGATGTCAATGCAAGTCCGTTTGCTTATCCCGTCAAGACAACCTGACCAAGGCAAACAGCTCCAGACAGGCTGGCAGGGAGCATTGTGGCCAGAGCAGCTTGGGAAGCAGGAAACGCAGGTGCTGTTCTCACACTGTTCCTGGCAGGTGGACAGGATTCCGTCCGGGCAGATCATCGTTCTTGCTTGACAGTACACACCAGAACAAGGATCGGGCACTGGCTTTGGCAGGTCCTCTGGTTCTTCTGGAAGTTCCTCTTCCATTGGTTTTGGCTCAGGAACGTTCGCTAGTTCCTCTGCAAGGAGGGTATCAAGATCAGGAGATTCGTCATTGACCACCTCTCCTGATGCTGTACAGCCTGCAACAAGCAAAATGAGTGGGAGGAGGAACGCGATACGCATGACTGTCCTTGCATTCATATGGGAAATATTCCCTGTTGAAAACACAACAAGAAGTTGATTCCGGAGATGTTCATTTAAGCGTCAGCACAAAAGATTCATTGGGCCCGTAGCTCAGCTGGATAGAGCGGCGCCGTCCTAAGGCGAAGGTCGGGGGTTCGAATCCTCCCGGGCTCATTCGACTAGAGTTGATTGAGCGCACTCAAAGCTTTGACATAGTTTGCAATGGTTTCAGGGGACGATCGTTCTTCTTCTGTAAGCCTTGTTCCAAGAGTTTCAATGGTGACTTGTTTTGGAAATGCTAAACAGGCATCAACAACCGGTTCATCTCCCACAGGATCGTATTTGTTTGAACGAAGACCGGAAAGGTCATCGATATAGGTTTCGGTAAGGTCCCCTCTCGGAACAAGTTGTCGGTAGCTGCAGCGACGGTGACCTTTCCCATTACGGATGAACCCATTGTGTGTTGAATTTCGAGAACAAACAAGAAGTCGATCGCAATCAATTTTTTGTGCCTCTTCAGGATGGAAAAACTGGCGAGGTGGATCTGTTTTTTCAAGCCATAGCATTGCAGCACGATAGATCCCCTGACGGGTGAACGGTTGTGATCCTTTGATCGCTCGGAGGTAATCAGAAAACGTCTGCTCTTCCATACGAGATTCTGAGCTCAAAACAATTTAACCCTTCATTGTCAAGGAAGAGTAGATGGCCCGGTTTATCACGATTGCATCGGCGAAAGGGGGGGTTGGCAAGACCACCTTTGTCAGCAATCTCGCGACCGCGCTCGCCCAGCAGGGGAAGCGGGTCATTGCGATCGACTCCAATCTCACCACCTCGAACCTCGGACTCCATTTAGGGATTCCGTTGTATCCACATACACTTCAAGACGTCTTGAAAGGGAGAATCTCTCCAGGCAAGGCATTGTATACTCACTCTGCTGGGTTCCGAGTGCTCCCTGCTGACATTTCTATGAGACAGATCATGGTGCCGCGAGCAAGCCGGCTCCTGAACGTCTTGTCACGACTTGATCAGGCAGATTTCGTTTTAATCGATGCAGCTGCCGGCCTTGGTCGGGAAGCGCTTGCCGCGGTTGAAGCAGGTGATGAATTAATCACGGTAACAACACCAGAACTGCCGGCGCTGACTGATGCACTCAAGGTCATCAAGTTCGCTGACCGCTTTTCTACGATCAATCTCGGTGTTGTTATCAACCGTGTTGCAAAGGAGCGTCATGAATACTCTCAAGAAGAAGTTGAAGAGTTCCTTGGCGTTCCGGTGATCTCGAGCATTCCAGAAGATCCTGCAGTCCGGCGGGCAATCGCAAACAAGACGCCAGTTGTCTTGTATCATCCGCACGCCAAAGCAAGCCGGCGCTATCACCACATTGCAACACAATTAACTGGCGTTCCTGCCACGTTGCCATCAGGATTTTCCCGCCTGGTTTCGTGGCTGCGGTACTAACGGTTCAACAAATAATTCACATACAACAACCGGAACTTCAAGACCGAGGTCCGCCAAAATCGCAGGATGGAGTTCACCGAACCGCCCAATCACAGTTCCGCCTAGTTTGATCGCGCCAACACGACCGGGAAGAAATCCAGGATCAGTTGTGGTTCCAATTTTCCAGGGATTGCCTAGTGTTGTGTTCAGGCCATTGAGCACGGAAAGCATCTCGGAAAAACCGGCGGTTTGATGAGCAATTCCGATTGCAAGGTAGCGCTTGGTATCGGTTTTTGTTTCTGCTTGTTGGTTGAGCTGGACAACATCGCCGAGTTCGAAGATTCGTTGGGGATATTTGTTGTGTTTGTTCACAGCAAAGACCTGAACCAAGCTGCCTAGCAGATTTGTCCGAACTGTACTGGTTTCGGATGACATGGGGTTTTCGAGGTCGATTGCTTTCCCGGACAAGGAATTCAATGGTGGTTCATTCCCGGTTAAGGCAAACGTGTTGACTTCAATGAAACCCATGCTCACCGCAAGTTCCCGGAGCCGCTGACAAAAGGTTTCAAGTGGATGTGCGTGGCCAACTGAGAACAGGTTCGGGTGTACTGGCGTCAAGTTATTGTAGCCGTAGGCAATAGCAACGTCTTCCGTAACGTCAACAGGGTGCCAGAGATCTGCCCGGTAGGGAGGCGCTAACACCGTGAACGTTTCCTGGACCGCGGTGACTGCATAACCCATGCGCTGTAAGAGTTCTTTCAGTTCGCTGTTCTTGAGATCAATCCCAAGCTGCTGCATGATGGTGTGTTTATTAATGGTGAGGCGCTGCGGTTCCAACGTTGGGAAGGACTTCTTGTCAACAGCAACAGATTCTATCTTCCCGCCACGCATGGCAAGGGCAGTGACGAGTATGTTCAAGGACTGTTCCATGGCAAGCTGGTCCGTCCCGGTGATGTCAATGAGCAGGTCTTTCGTGGTTTCTTTCACCCGAGTCAGTTCTCCGTTGATGATTGGGGGAAACGAGAGCACGGAACCGTTTTTATCGGTAAGCAAAGGACAGTTCCGCGGAACAAGATGTGCATATTCCTTTCCTTTGGGGTACTCCATGAGAATGGCGGCAGGTGTCATCTCCTTCTTGGAATCTAGGGGGACAAAGGAAACCGCTGTCGGGGCGACGTCCTGGTAGATGTACGGTGGTTTTGTTTTGGAGAAATCATGCAAACCGATGGAAACCGTCCGGCGATTTCTTCCGAGTGTTGCATCAAGCTGTGCCTGCAATCGCAGGAGAGATTCCAAGGCAGGGCCAGTGAGGTCAAGTCCTCGAATGATTGCTGAGATCATGAACGGACGAACAGTTGGGTGTTTGGTGGTGATACGAATCCCTGATGATTTGATAGTGTAGCGCGGCAGGCCTTTTTGTAAACCAAGCCAGAGGATCAGCTGCCGGGCGATTCCTTCTGCAGAGAAGAGATCTGGCCGGTCAGGGGTCACCTCAAGTACCAATTCAGGACCAAACGAATCAACCTCGACTTTGATTTGTGGAAGCAGATCTTGCAGCTGGGTATCAGTCAGTTTGTGGGGGACAAGTGATTTCAGATCGTTGAGGGATATGGTTATGACAGGCATCTTACACCACCAGAGGAGCTTTTCGCAGCCAGTTGAGATCAGGTTGATACAAGTGTCGGATATCCTTGATATCGAGCGAACGCATGGCTAGACGATCAAGGCCGAACGCCCAAGCAAGCACAGTCCTATCTTCGCCGAGTGGTTTGGTCATTTCCGGCCGGAAGATTCCTGCACCAGCGACCTCGATCCATTTCCCGTTGATGAAGGCATCAACTTCAACACCCGGCTCCACGAACGGGAAGTAGCTCGGCCTGAACCTGATCTTGTCTGCGCCGGCGATTTCCTTGGCGAACAGGGTCAAGTACGCATACAAATGACGCATGTTGAGGTGATCACCAATGACAATGCAGTCGCATTGATAGAATTCATATGAATGGGTTGCATCAAGCTTGTCAACGCGGAAGTTTCTCCCGATGATGAAGTATTTTGTATTTGTTGGTTTTTCCGCCAGGATGCGCGCAGACACCGCTGTTGTTTGTGACCGGAGTACCAATCCAAGTGACCGTTTCGGATCGAACGACCCCCAGCCGCGTGAACCAGTAATCCAGCCGTTTTGGTGAACCTTTCCGACAAGTTTCAGGGCAGAAGGATGAGTGACAGCTCCTTGTTTCGGAGTTTTGAGATGGAAGACATCATGGATGCTGCGCGCAGGGTGATCCTGCGGCATGAAGAGGGCATCCGCATTCCAGAACTCAGTTTCCACCCAGGGTCCCCGACGCTCTTCGAACCCTTGGGCAACGAGTTTTTCGCGGAGTCGTTGCAGGTAGGTCATGTATGGATGGAACTTTCCTGCAACAACCGTGGGAACAGGAGTATCGACAGCATATGGTCGGTACTGTTTCTTTTTCCAAGCACCGCTCTTCAAATCGTTTGGGGTGAGTTGTCCTACATCCTCAATCATCATTGCAGGAAGCTTTGTTGCAACTGTTTTTCCTGCAGCTGTCAGCTGCATGTGTTTCGTTGTTTTTTCCTGAACAGTTACGAGTTTTCGTGCGGTGAGTTCGCGCAAGGTCTGTTCATCGGGTTCTTTTCCTCGGAGCGCGTGTTCAACGTCAGTGATCGTTGTCAGTGTGTGTTTTCCGTCCTTGGTGAGTGTAAGGGTACCACCTTTGATCGTCACCCAGCCTTTCCGTTTTGCCCACCCAAGGGCGATGTCCATATTCTTCACTTGTTTGCGAAGGTCGGGAATGGTTGTGGTTCCTGATTGAACAAGTTCGAGAAGTTTCTTTTCCGGGAGGCCGGCACGACCATACTGTTTTCCTTCTTCGGTAATTGTCACTCTCTTGTGCACGGTTTCTTCGTGATAGAGCAAGCCTTTGATTTTCGACCACATCCCCGCCTTATGGACCGAAGCTTCCGGGAGGTTTGTTTTTGTCGCAATTTCCTCCGGGGTTGCTTTACCCAACTCGTGCAATGCGGCAATGATCTTCTTCTCGTGAGGGTGGAGCGCCTCCACGGTCTTGTCTTTCTTCATACAGCCTTTCCTAGTTTCTTGAGATCTGCTCCTGCAAGCAGGTTGGTAATCACGGAAACGATTTTTGAACGGGGAACGCGGACCTGCGCTTTCGTGTTCCGGTCGCGGACTGTTATGGTTTTGTCCTTCTTGGTATTATAATCGATTGTGACAGCCGCCAGGGTTCCGATTTCGTCTTGTCGGTAGTACACTTTTCCGATAAAGCCTTCGTCGTAGATGGTGTAGAAGCCAGCTTCTTTCAGTTCCTTGACTATGTCTTTTGCGATTTTTGGGAGCCCGTCCTTCTTGACCAGAGGGAAGACAGCAACCTGGTACGGCGCAAGGGCCGGTGGAAGCATAAGAACGCCGCGGTCTTTCTCTTTCTTGTAACAGGATTCAAGAACACAATACAGCGGCCGGTCAATCCCGTAGGCAATTTCGATTACCTGCGGAACAATCTTCTTGCCATCAACATCTATGCTCATGTCGGTCTTTGTTGTGTCCTGGTGGCGCGTTAAATCATAGTCAGTGCGGTCCGCGATGCCAACGAGTTCGATGACACCGAACTCATCTGACAGAAACTCAACGTCCCAGGTGTCGCTCGAGTAGAATGAACGCTCGTCGTCCCGATGCTGGCGCAGCCGGAGCCTCTTTTTATCAATTCCCATGTTCAGAAACAGCTCAACAGACCGGGCAAGATAGTAGGCAATGAATTCGCTGGTGCACTTCTTTGTCACGAGCTCGTTGATCATCAGTGATGTTGCTGTTGTTTTTCCTTTGATTTGGTCTTGCTTCTTCAGGACGGGTATCGTTCGCTTCTTCATACTTGCAAAGTTTGGGTGATTGTTCTTTGTTTTCGGATCGAGGAAGAATTGGATCTCTGCCTGCGAAAATTCACGCAAGCGGATGATCGCCTTTCGGGGAGAGATTTCATTCCGGAACGATTTTCCCATCTGCAGAACGCCGAATGGGAGGGTTTGCCGCGCCATGGCAGCGAGTCGTTTGAAGGCGACATAGGTTGTTTGTGCTGTTTCCGGCCGGAGCGCACCACCGAGCTTGTTCTTCCCCGGTCCTATGGTGGTCCGGAACATGAGATTGTAATCATACGGCTTCCCGAGTTTGCCGCCGCATTTCCGGCACTTCACTTTTGCTGCGGCGAGTTCCTTGGCGAGCTGTGCGGGGGAGAGTCCTTCAGCTTGTTTCTTGGTGTTCTCTTCGAGGAGGTGGTCAGCGCGGTAGGGCTCGCCGCATTGTTCGCACTCAATTGTTACATCCCCGAAGTTTTCGAGGTGCCCGCTTGTTGCCCACAACTGCTCGATCGTCAGGATCGGCGCTTCAAAGAGAAGGCAGTTCTCGTGGATCACGTAGTAGTCGCGGATCATGTTCTCGATCCGGAGCTTGAGGAGTGTCCCGACGGGGCCGTACTCGTAAAAGCCGCCTGCCCCTCCGTAGATTTCGAATGCAGGCCAGAAGAATCCGCGTCGCTTGGCGAGCTCGATGATGCTCGGTTTATCTCCCCCAGGCATGGGATATTCTTGCTTCGGTTAAGTATTAAAGCCCTTAAGAGAGTGTATGCGCCTCGTTTGTGATCTCCATCTCCACAGCCGTCATTCCTACGACTGTAAAGCTGATGTGCGCGCCATTCTCGCGACTGCAATCTCGAAAAAAATCGATGTGCTTTCCATCACTGACCACAATTCCCTTGCAGGATCAGTTGAAGCGATGCAACTTGTGAAAAAAGAGAAGCTGCCCATTCTTCTCATTCCCGGCCAAGAGGTGAAGACGAAGCAGGGAGAGTTACTGGTCTATGGGATTCGGGAACAACTCCAACCAAAGCAGGATGTGATTGCAACCGTGAAACGGGCGAAGGAGTTGGGAGCGACGATTATTGCACCCCATCCCTTCGACTGGCTGCGGAGCGGGGTTGGGAAGGCCCTTCCTTCAGTGTTGCCGTACCTCGACGCAATTGAGGGGTTCAATGCGAAGACAATATTCAATGGGATGGATAGCAAGGCCCAGGAAGCTGCCAAGAAACACCATCTCCCGACGATCTCCTCAAGTGACGCTCATCTTATCTCAGAGATCGGAACCTGCGCCACGATTGTGGATGCCTCAGCGAAGACTGAAGCCGCAGTGCTCAAGGCCATCTGCGCTGGAAAGATCACAGAGATCCGACAGCGGATCAGCTTCTCTCAGCGGCTCAAAAGCACCTTCCAGAAGGTATAACAATGTTATATACGATTCCTTTTTACCCGCCCAACACCCTTAATATAAGCTGTAGACCTCAGGGGTAGGGATATGGCGCTCTGGATACTCGTTTCGTTCACAGCACTTGGTATTGTCTTTGCGGCTCTCGGCTGGCGCTGGGATACCCAGCGACACAAGGTGCGGCCGGCAACACCCAAACAATGGCCGAAGGTCAGCATCTTGATTGCTGCCTATAAGAGCGCGGACACCATTGTAGAGACCCTTGCCTCTTTAAGACGGGTTGACTACCCAAACCTGGAGACAATTGTTGTAAACGACTCACCAGGAGACGGAACACAGACAATTTGTAAGCGATATGGCGTCTCCTATCTCGAGAATGCAACACGGCAGGGGAAAAGCGCGGCGCTGAACATGGCATCGAAAAAGGCAAAAGGTGATATTTTCTTTTTCGTCGATGCTGACACAACCGTTGAACCAGATGCGATCAAGAAACTCGTTCCCTGGTTTGCCAAAGCAGATGTCGCTGCGGTTCAGCCGAAATATACCTTGAAACAGAAGACCAGTTGGCTCTCTCATCTTATTTCCCTTGAGCACGCCTTCATTGCATCCTTCTTCAAGATTCACATGTTCTTCGGATCGCTTATTTCCTTCCGTGGATGTGGGGTTGCCATCCGTGCATCCACGTTCCGCGACATGGGTGGCTGGCCACATACGTTAGTTGAAGACGTTGACTTTTCTGTCGCCTTAGTTTCAAAGGGGCACAAGATCTGGTTTGAACCAGATGCACATATCAAGACCGAGGAACCAGCAACCGTGAAGGAACTTTTCCGGCAGCGCGCCCGTTGGGGTGAAGGTTCCTTGTTCACCTTTATTCGCTACTGGCGCACCTATGCAAAGAACATTCAGTTTCACACCTACTTTTTACCATATGCCTTGCTTGCCCTTGCTGGAATTGGGATTTTCTTCTATCAAAGCACGCTCGCGCTCCTGCCGGCTGCTTCCTTGTATTTCCTGTACACATTTTCTGTTCGTGAATTCCTTGTGTTGAGCTCGCTCCTGATCCTTCCGATTCTTACATCAATGATCACAACAACAGCGACCACGACCGTTGCTGCAAGCGCAGCACACGTCTCCATTCTCGCATACCCCGAACGACGGCAACAGGTTGGGGGGCTTGTGTTATCAATCCCATATGTGTTGCTCTTCTTCCCGATGTTGATGTTGTTTTATAGCCGTGGTGTCCTCCGCGGGATTCAGGCAAAACGGAAAGGTCGGACAGAAATTGATTTCAAAAACTGGTAGTCATGAACGATTTGCAGAAATTGGTACGAGCATTCTGTAAAAAGCATGGATTGGAATCGTCACCAGAGCATCACCTTTTAGATGCAGTCTCGGAACTTGGTGAAGTTGCGAAAGTGCTACTTGAGATGACCGACTATGGCCGGAAGCCGATGGCACACTCGGATGAGATCAACGTCGAGCTTGGTGATCTTCTCTACTCACTAATAACTGTTGCGAATGCATTTGATGTTGATCTCGAAGGCGCACTCCACTTGTCGCTTGAGAAGTACGAGAAGCGTCTACAGAAAGGATCGCCTGGTTCTGAGAATGAATAATTCGGTTTGGGGGAACGACAAAGCAACAGTACAACTTCTGAAGCAGGTACGCCCTTATGGAAAATGGTTAGATCTTGCGGCTGGCGATGGCCGTTACATTCCAGAATTACTTAAAACAGTTGATAGTTTGGTTGTATCCGATATCGATCAAGAGTTGCTTAATTTTATTGTTTCTCGGTACGAACATCTTGAAGTAAAAATGTTTGATTTAACGAAACGGTTTCCTTTCGAAAATGGATCGTTTGATGGTGTTTTCTGTACCGGAACGTTGCATCTCTTTCGTGAAGAAATGTTACGAACCATATTTTCAGAAATTTCAAGAATCCTCAAACCGGAAGGTGTATTTATTTTTGATTTTGCAACAAATGTTATCCGAAACAAACCGGACGGAACGCCTGTTGTTTTCGATGGAGAACCAAAATACGAAACAAAGGAAGCAAAACACCTCTTACAGAAGCTGCTTTTCGATTATTCACTCGAAATGAAAGAATCAACATTCAAAGATGATCTCACAAACGTTCCTGGACATGGGTATGTAATAAGAGGGGATTTCATTTTTGTCGTTGCAAATAGCTCTCGAACACCGGAACCAAATTCTGGATAATATTGAAATTCTTGTATTCCTTCGGGTCGATCCACTCGTACGCTTCGTGATCCTCACTCAACGTCACGTTGTCCGTGCTCGCGATGCATTCAAAAAACGTTCCAATAATCTGCCATGGTTCGTCGCGGACCGTTGGTCGCCATTCATTCACGAAAAACGGGCGCCCGATCTTCACGTCAAGGCCGGTCTCTTCCTTTATTTCGCGCAGCAGGCTTTCATCGAACCGTTGGCCCGGCTTGACACGCCCACCGACAACGTCGAACCTTCCGATGTTGGTTGCGTCGTCGTACTTTGGCGACTCCTTGATAATGAGAACCTTGCCATTGTAAACAATAAACGCCTTCATGGCAACCCAAACACGCGGTTTCATAATAACCATAAGGGGTGATATTTTAATACTTACCGCTTCGGATGCAGAAACGAGGTTGCGAAGGTGAGCGTCGCCACGACCTGAATCGTTCCCATGATGAGGAATAGATCCACGAAGTTGGTATAGGTAATGACGAGGGCCCCTAGAATGAGCGCAATGCCGGTGATAATGGGAGTCCCACCTTCGTATAAACCCCATTCAGTTCCTATCTGTTTCTTGTCAACATGCTTCGAGAAAAGAGAATCCCACGTCGGTCCGGCAAGCGCGGCTGCGACGCCAAGCGCGGCCTGGACAACAAACAGTTTCAAAGGAGTGTCCACTAGAATGTACGAGAAGGTGGCGATCATGTTTATGATAAACCCTGCTAGGAGGAGACGGCGTTTAGAGTGATGATCGGAAATTTTTCCAATGATGATTGAAAGGACCCCAGTTGTGATAAGGAAAAGTGCATACGCGGCAGAGAGTTCGAGAATGTCACCACCAATACGCTGCGCGAAGACGGTATACAAGGGACCAAGAAGGCCGCTTCCAAAAACCCAAATCGAGTTGCTTAAAAGAAGAAAGAGAATATACCGATTCACATTGTATCTTTGTTTGGGTTCAATTTATAGGCCGCGCCTTGACGAGGAGCACAGACGCGAGTGTCTTGAAATTGGAGAAGAATTTTTCAACTGGTTGTATAATCGCTTCGCCGTACTTGTTGTACGATCCGTCGCTGTAAATAGGTGCCCCCATTGCTTTGTCAACATAAAATCCTTCCTTGATCAAGAGTTCCGTGAGCGAGCGGAGTGTGAATGCGCGGATGTGGCCGAGTGGCTCCTTCATGATCGGGTTCCCAACGTAGACTGTTGGTGCACTTTCAATCCAAACTGGCATCAATCCCATTACTAGAAAGAACCGATTGTACCAGCTCGCGATATTTGGTGTTGACAACACAAGGTACCCTGTTGGTTTTAGCATCGCTCTGATTGCGCAAAGGAATTTCTCTGTATCAAAGAGGTGTTCAATCACATCTCCACAATAGATGGCGTCAAAGGTGTTTTCTGGATAAGGGAGCCCGCCCCGTTCCATATTGAATGTTTTTGCCTTGATGCCTCGTTTTCGTGCCTCATTGACTGATGTTGAGCTGATGTCAATGCCATACGGCACTGCTCCTGTAATCCGGGCAATCCGTTCAGTGATGTAGCCGTCGCTGCAGCCAATATCGAGGATTTTTCCCTTGTGATGGGTCTCGAAAAGCGAGAGCACGCGCTTTACCTTTCCAGCGTGGATCTGGTAATAGTTCTCCGCTTCCTTGGAGAATTTCTGCGTGTAATACCGCTTGTTATAGTCGTCACAGCGCATTCGAGATAGTTGGAAAGAAACGGTTAAAAGGGCAACTACTTAGAGTGGAACGTTTGGAATTCCTGCCATGAACGGGAGGGCAAAGAGGACTGCGAGGATCCAGGCAAAGACGAAGACCGCTACCAGAAGTGGGATCAGAACGGCGATAACCGCCGCAATCGCTGCGTGTGAACGCTCGATTTTATGCAAGCGGGAAAGGCCGATGATATCAAGAACGAGTGACCAAATCATGCTGAGAAACCCGATCACTGGGATCCATCCAAAGAGGTAGAATGGTGTTCCTCCGAAGAACACAGCCTTCAGAGTTTGGTCGAATTTCTTTCCCTTGGTGAGGAGCAGCACCCACAAATGGAGCCAGAGTCCCCACACAATCTTGAAAATAATCAGGGAGACGTAGGTCGAAAAGAGGGCAACAATCCAAAACCAAGCAGCAGCTGAACCTAAAAAGGAGCTGAGAACAAAAGAACTGACGATGCTGAACAGAACAGACATGAGAAAGAGGAGTGAGAGGAAATAACACCCCGCGTCATTTAGTTTCGTTTTCCGTTCCTTGTCGAATTGTTTCTTTGGGTTGAAAATGAAGCCCTTGACGGTCTCAACAACATCCCGTTTGTGGGATCGCCCGAACATGTACTATAGTTGGTGAGTGGCCCTTATAAATTAGACGAGCGCCTGGGAGAGTGCGAAAAAGATGTAGAGACAGAGAAGGAATACCCCACCAATGCGCGGTATCCGCTCCCGGAACCGGACTAGGACAACGAACGTTCCGGTGATCAGAATAAGGAAAAAGAAATCAATGGGGAGCGTAGTGGCCATTGCAGAAATTGGTGAAATAATTGCCGCAATCCCCAGGATCATAATGTTAGCGATGTTGCTTCCAATAATGTTTCCAAGCGACAGGCCGGGGTGATGACGGATGGCTGCAACAAGTGATGTAGCGAGTTCCGGAAGTGACGTCCCGAGCGCGATAATCAGTGTTGCGATCATGATCTCCGGAATACCCAATGTGTGAGAAATTTGTATTGTGTGTTCGATGGTGAGGGCCGCGCCAAGGATGACCATGAATATACCAACCAATACAATCCCAACATCAATCACGTTTGCCCGTTTCCAGAGTTGTTGTATATGCGCCCAGGCAACACCAACCGGACCCTTCCGCCGTAACGGGGTGAAGGTAAGCGAGCCAATGACGACCAGAACGAGGCCTTCAATCAAGTCTAATCCATCGGTTAATAGGAAGAAGAATGCAAACGTCGCGGCAAGGAGTAGAAGTTCTTTATGCCGATAATTTTCATTAGTGGGGATTGGAATAAGAAATGCAACAAGACCGATGATCAGTGCAATATTCACTATATTCGAGCCGATGATCGTCCCGATAGATATGTCTGTCGCTCCCACAAGTGCTCCCCCGACAACAACGGCGAGCTCGGGAAGCGAGGTCGCAAACGCCACTAAGGTTACCCCAATTGTGAATTCTGAGGTACCGAGCGACTTGGCGATTTTAGAACCGTGAGTTGCAACGAAGTCGGAACCTTTTATCAAAAGAATAAGACCGATGGCAAGTGCGAAGAGTGACGCGAGAACCATACTACCAGTTTGGAGGTGGGGAAATAAGAGCTATTTCTTTTTGAGCCGGAGAATGCTTTCAGCGAGGTCGCCATTCGTTGCTGTAAGTGTCTCTCGTGCCTCTTCTTCTGTCGCACCAGTTTTGTCCACAACCATGGCAACATCCTCATCAGAAAACACTATTCGTTGCCGTTCTGAAACCGTTCCTGAGATTTGGAATTGCTCTTGACCCATCATATTGATTTTTACAACATCAGGATCGCCGATCACAATCTCCTTCTTTGCGGTCTTGATGATGACTTCTTCAGCATCAATGGGTTGTGGGGTGATCCCCATCTGTTTCATGGCTCGCTCGAGTTGTTTTTGGTTGAATTTCATGGATGGTTGATTGATCCGAATCCTTAAAAGCCTCTTATGTACGAAACACCAAGAGTATTCCATGCGGCGTATTATTTCTGAGCGCCAGGAGGAACTCCCCCCATCAATGCTAGGGAAACTCCTGAGTGTGAGTCATGCACCGGGGATGGTTTCTCTGGGACCAGGAGAACCTGATTTCACCCCACAACCTCACATTCTTGCTGCGGCAAAAAGGGCGCTCACCGAGAAACAAACACGATATACGTCGCCACAAGGGACGCCTGAACTTCGGGATGCTGTTGTAAGGAAATTGTTGAAGGAGAATAAAATCCGAACCACGGCGGACAACGTTCTGATCACAAACGGCGCAACAGAGGGGATCCTCCTCACCCTCATGGCAACTATTGATCCAGGGGAAGGGGTTTTGTTGCCTGACCCTAGTTTTCTTGCCTATAAACCGGCAGTTGAGGTTCTTTCAGGAACGCCACTCATGGTCAGACTTCGGGAGACAGACGGCTTCCAACTGACGTGGGAAGATCTTGAACGAGCCATTCTTCCGGAAAAAACAAATGTCTTGATATTGAATACCCCCGGAAATCCAACTGGGGTTGTTTTTTCAAAGAAAGTGTTGGAAGAAATTGCTGATTTCGCTGTTGAATATGACCTGCTTATTGTTGCTGATGAAGTTTATGAAAAATTCGTCTATGCAAACCAAAAACACATTTCCATCGGATCGCTCAACGGGATGCAGAATCGTGTTGTTACCATTAATTCATTCTCCAAGACGTATGGGATGCCAGGCTTTCGTGTTGGATACCTTACTGGTCCGGAGAAGTTCATCAACTCGATGACAAAACTCCATATTTTTTCTTCAATTTGTGCGGGAAGTGTTTCACAAGCTGCCGCACTCGCGGCCCTCCGCGGACCTCAAAAAGCGATTCCAAGAATTGTTCGCGACTATGACAAACGACGGAAAGAAATGGTGAGGCGGGTCAATACGATGCCAGGCCTCCGATGCCGGGAACCGGGAGGCGCTTTCTATGTTTTTGTTAATTGTTCCAAGATTGCGAAGCATTCCTATCCATTTGCCCAAAATCTTCTAACCAAGGCGAAGGTTGCGGTTGTTCCCGGGATTGAGTTCGGCCGTGGTGGAGAGGGATTTATCCGTTTGAGCTACGCAACAGCTCCCCAGCTCATAAGGAAGGGATTAGACCGAATGGAGGACTTCCTGATGAGGCGGAGGACGTGAAAGCATTTTAAATGTTGGTTGCTAAGGGGTAGGTATGGCACATCGGGGTTATTATAAAAACACGAAAGATAACGCAGTCCGCATTTTTCGCGCTCTCAAGAAAGCACATGGTGAGGGGCGAGAATTTCTTACGATTGGAGAGATCTCCCGTGAGGCGGGTTTGCATAAATGGATCGTCTCACGAACAGTAGATATTTGGATGCATGGTCTTGTTGAGGTTGCAAGTCCTGGTGAGTTGGATGCAGTTGGATTGAAGATTAAACTCGTCCGGCTCCGGAACCTCGATCTGAATGAGGATCAGGTGTTGACCTCTTTGGCCTTCCGGGAGAAATTAGAAACGCCAACAATTGGTGACGGGGAAGAAGACATCGAACCTGAGCCCGCGTAACTTACCACTTCCTATGGCACGAAATCGCTACGCCAAAGGCGCTCGATTTGAGCGGGAACTGTTGCACTTTCTTCATGGTATGGGGTTTTCTGTGATTCGTGGTCCTGCAAGTGGTGGGGAACTGTCGCCGATTGATGTTGTTGCAATGAAAAAGGGATTGATTGTTGCTGTTGAATGTAAGAATTGGAACACCAAACCACGGTTGTCACGAGATAAAATTCAGGGGATGAAGATGTGGTGTGAGCGAGCAGGAGCAATTGGATTCCTCTCGTGGCGCGCGGCAAAGGATTGGTTGTTTCTTCCCCTTACTGATGCTGAAGTAGGGAACTACGCTGACGAATATTGGCTTCCAATGAAGAATGTGCTATCAGCGCTCGATATCCAATAATGTATAACAATGTTATACAACTCCTTTTAAAATCAACCGTCAATAGCCGTTCATGAATCAGCTGATTGACGAATTTCAGGTGCTCCGTGAGCGATTAGCTCGTGATATTGCAGGTGAGATTGTACTCTCATCAACCCCTGAACATAATATTAAGAAATGGCGCCAGATTTTCAAGATCCAACAAAAACGGCTTGCTGATGAATTGAAAATTAGCTCATCGGTTGTTAGTGATTATGAAAGTGGACGGCGAAGCAGCCCGGGAATCAAAGTTATTCAAAAATATGTTCGCGCCCTCCTCAATATTGATGAACAACAGGGAGGTGTGGTTATGAAAACATTTTCCAAATCTATCCCAAACATCCCTTCACTTTCAGCTATCCTTGATATTAAGGAGTTTCCGGGGGGTATTCCTATCAACACACTTTGCAAACAAATTGGTGCAACATTTATTGGGAAAGAGGCCCGTTCACAAGAGATGATATATGGGTATACGGTTATTGATTCATTAAAAGCTATTACAGATTTCTCGATCCCTGAATTAATTAAATTATACGGAACAACAACACAAAGGGCGCTTATTTTTACAAAAGTGTCTACAGGAAGGACGCCCCTTGTCGCTATTAAACTCACAAACCTTCGTCCAGGGGTTGTCATCCTTCACGATCTACAAAATGTAGATGATGTTGCAAAACGAATTGCAGAAGCTGAGCACATTCCTCTCGCTGTTTGTTTGGGTTCAATAGAACAACTTGTTCAAAATCTTCGTGGGTTGTATGATAGTTAATGTGGGATTTTTTTAATTGATGTTTTTACCCGTTCACCTAAAATTTCAACAATACCATAATACCCTTCAAGTAGTGGGCCAGGATAAAACGTCACAGTTTTTCCAATTTTATCATCACCCCTTCCTTCATAAATATGTGCACAAAGGCAGAGGAGTGGTTGGTGTTTCTCAATAAAATCCCGGATTGTAGGAGAACCAACATGCTGTCCTTGGATGGTTTTATCATTAATAGTGTTGTGTGGTGGGTTGTGAACAATGATAACAGCTGGGTTAGTGAGATGTGATGCAAGTTGGGTGAGGGAATCACCAATTTCTTCTTCTGTTGGTTCATAGAGGGTTTTGAATGGTGTTTGTGCTCCACCAAAACCAAGATAAGTTATTCCATTAAACGTTCTGATTTTATTATGAATATTGACCCCATATTCTTCAAAAATGTTCACAACATCAAACGGATCGTGATTTCCTGGGATACAAAAAACCGGTTTTTGAGGAATCAAAAGTTTTTGAATAACTATGTCCGCAATATCAAGTTGTGAGAATTCTTCAGGACCAGTATACATATCTGTAATATCTCCAGGACTAATAATAAGGTCAAATTTGTTTTCTCTTTCTAAAACTTTATCAATTTTTTGATAGGCACCATGAATGTCAGCAAGTACTAAAATTTTCATATATTTTGTTTGATTTCATTCCTTAAAACACTCAAACACCTTGTTTTCCATTGGAAATTTATTATAATAGATAAAAACATAAAATAATATATAACATTGTTATTGATAAAATAATGTTATGTTATAGACAATTTCCATGAGAAATCAAGGGGTAACAGTCTTTATTATATTAATAACATTCCAAATGAAATTAACCTTTTCCATAAGAAATGAACCTTTTTATAATCAAGTTCCAAGTGAAATGTGGTGGTTGTGTGGGACAACAAACATTGAAAGATATTTTTGGGGTATATATACAAAACCTTAATCCTATCTTCCATGAGAAAAACACCCTCACCGATCGTCATATTCCTTTAATTATAGAGCACCGTGAGGAGCAGATTAACACTCTTGCAAAAATCCTTGCTCCAGCAATCCGGGATCAAAAAATTAGCAATACGTTTATCTTTGGGAATGTAGGAACTGGAAAAACCCTTGTTACGAAACATGTGACCGCAGAGCTCGCGAAGAACAACCCCAAAATCAACATTCTCTACGTCAATTGTAAGATGAGGGGTGTTTCTGATACAGAATATCGCCTCCTCGCGGAACTCCTTGGAAAACTTGGAAAAGAAGTTCCATCAACCGGTCTCCCAACAACCCAACTTTACAAAAATTTCTATACCCTCCTCGAGGAAACGGAAAAACTCAACATCCTCATTCTTGATGAAATTGACGTCATTGTAAAGAAAATTGGTGATGAAATCCTCTACAACCTCACAAGGATCAATCAAGACCTTAAGAAGAGCACCCTTTCCCTTATTGGAATTTCAAACGACGTCTCCTTTACCGAGCAATTGGATCCCCGGGTAAAATCATCCCTTTCAGAGGAAGAACTCATTTTCCCCCCCTATAATGCCATGCAACTCCAAAACATTCTCACAAAACGAGCAGAGACGGCCTTTACACTAAATACATTGAGTGTGGGGGTAATTGCAAAATGCGCTGCGCTCGCGGCCCAGGAGCATGGAGATGCACGGAAGGCGCTTGACCTTCTTCGCATCGCAGGGGAAATAGCAGAACGTGAGAATAGTAAACAAATTATTATATCTCATGTTGATTGTGCTGAAGAGAAACTTGATTCTGATAGGACTGTTGAAGCGGTACGGACACAACCAAAACAATCACTCGCCGTGCTTGCTTCAATTATTCTCCTTTCAGAAGAAGGAAAGGAAGATATACAAACAGGGGATGTATTTGAAATTTATCAAAAAATATGCGCCAACCGTGGATTGAAAATATTAACACAGCGGCGGGTTTCCGATCTCATCGGCGCCCTTGATATGGTAGGGATTATTAACACCCATGTCATTTCAAAGGGAAGGTATGGAAGAACTCGAGAGATTCGCATACTCCTTTCACAACCAATCCTTAAGAAAATCCGGACAATCCTTGAAGACAACTACCTTTTTGATGGGCTTGGTCGTTATTCAAAAAAAAAAGAGGGTCACTAAATGGATCGCCGGGAAATCGTGCAGCGTTTTTTGGTGGAAGGAAAATTAATTACACCAGAAACACTTTCAAAAATCACGGAACAAAATATAAACAATTTTATTAGCGAAAAAAAAGAGCCGCGCCAGGACGCGATCACCATCTCCTTCTCATATGAGAAAGAACAACCCACCCAATTCAAATCAACTGAGGTTGTTGCTCTATATACCAAACGCTTCAAAAAACTTCGGGACCTTCTTATGAATAAAATTTCCGCTGTATCCCTCCAACATATTGGAAAACAAATTGGGGATATAACGGTTATTGGAAGGATTGAAAAACACGATCCAAAAGGATTTCTCCTTAATGATGGTACTGGTTCGATTGTTGTTTCAACGAAGAAAAACACCTTTCTTGGGGATGTTGTTGGTGTTCGCGGTCGTATTAAGGAAGGGGTGTTATTTGCTATAGAAATAATCTATCCCGACATCCCCTTGACAAGGAAACGCCCCCACCTTGTCGGAACACTTACCTTAACAACAAACGAAACAACAGAGAAGAATGCCCTTTCAATAAAGAAAGGCCCTCATATAATTACAACCAATCCCTGTTGGGTGACAGTAAAAAGTAATAATAACAACGGGACGCTTCTCTATTATCAACCTTCAACACCAATTGATATCACAACCATCAAAGAATGGCTTCAACGGAGGTATATTCCACACCCATTAAAACCACTTGTTGGAAATGATCCCTTCCTTCTCAACCCCATTCCTGATATTTTTTGGGTCCAAACAAATGAACAATTTACCCACGCCTATAAAGGTGTTCTTATTATCTCACTAGGAAGTGGGAAGGCAGTAATAAACCTTAATTCCTCAACTGTCCAATTCTCATAGGATGGAACTCAAACGATCGTTGGGATTGACCGAACTCACCCTTTATGGGATTGGTATAATCCTCGGTGCAGGAATTTATGCAATTATAGGGATTGGTGCAAACATTGCCCATGAAGGATTGTGGATTTCCTTCCTTATTGCCGCAGTCATTGCCGGTCTTTCTGGACTTTCCTACGCAGAATTGGCAGGACGCTATCCCAAAGCAGCTGCGGAATATCAATACACACAACGCGCCTTTCAGAACGAACGACTCGCATTCGTAATCGGAATTATTATGGTGTTCGCGGGATTCGTTTCCTCGGCTGCGGTTTCTCTTGGATTCGCCGGCTACCTTTCTGGCCTCTTTGGGATTGCGATCATCCCCGGTGCTCTAATTATAATCATTCTCCTCACCCTCCTTAATTTCGTTGGAATAAAGGAGTCGAGTAGGTTCAACATTCTGGCAACATTTATTGAGTTTGCCGGGCTCGTCATCATCATTGCGCTTGGGTTTCCTGATATTGGAACAACGGTTGTGAATCTGACGTTTTCCCCAACGGGAATGATGGGTATGTTTTCCGCAATCTCTGTTATTTTCTTTGCCTATATTGGATTCGAAAATCTCGCAAATATGGGTGAGGAAGCCCGCAACCCAAAAAAAGATCTCCCAAGAGCGCTTCTCCTCGCATTATTCATTTCAACAATCCTCTATGTCCTTACAGCAGTTGCTGCAGTGGGTGTTGTTGGATGGGAAACACTCGCTGGTTCTTCAGCGCCTCTCACTGAAGTCGTTATCGCGAAGGGGGTGAGTTGGCTTATTCCTATCTTTTCTGTCATTGCACTCTTCTCTACAGGAAACACCGTCCTGATTATGATGATCGTTGTCTCTCGAATGATGTTCCGCCTTGCCCGCGAAGGACATTTCCCTGCACCCCTTGGGCGAGTACATCATACACGAAGAACCCCGTACGTTGCTGTTGGTCTCACCGGTCTGGTGACCGCGCTTCTCATCATACCAGGAGACCTCTCTGGTGTTGTCCAATTAACCAATGCGAGCCTTTTCCTCGGTTACTTTGTGGTAAATATTTCCCTCATTAAAATTCGGTTGCGTGACGGTCCGTCCCCCCACTTTACTGTTCCTGGAACCATAGGGCGCGTCCCCCTGATTCCCATATTCGGCGCGCTGAGTTGTATAGGGATGCTCCTCTTTTTCGATGTTATAACACTCATCACAATGGGAGTTGTTGTTCTTCTTGCCTTTGGTTTATATCATATTATCCAACACACTACTGGCCGACAACACGGACCTCAGCGTAGTTCCGCCGCCCGCCATCGAGCACGCCGGCGGTGATAACAACAACATCACCTTTCTTAATATGGCCCCGTTTCAGGAGGGCATCAATTCCCTCATCAACAAATTCAGTTGGAGATTTCTTTGTGTCAAGTAATACACTGAAGATACCCCAGCGCAGGTGTTGTGCTTGTGAAAGTAAGCTGTTATTTGTAATCGAGAAGATGGGAGTGGAGGTCCGATAGGTCGAAAGGCTCTGTGCTGTTAACCCCGTTTGGGTGAGCGTTAAAATTGCTTTTGCTCTGACACTATCAGCGACCAAAGCAACAGCCCGTGCAACAATTTCACCCACGCTTCCTGTTTTGTAATCTTTGTGAAACCGGGCACGAACCCGTTTCTCAGTTTCACAGGCAATTTGATTCAGGACTTTCACTGATTCAATGGGGTAGGATCCTGTTGCTGTTTCTCCTGACAACATCAATGCATCAGAGCCCGTGAAGATTGCATTCGAAACATCTGAGACTTCAGCGCGTGTCGGGCGGGGATTATCGATCATTGAATTTAATAGATGAGTGGCTGTGATGACGGGTTTTCCAGCGGTATTACATTTCTTGATAATATCATACTGGAGGATGGGCACCTTTTCCAGAGGAACTTCGACGCCGAGATCACCGCGGGCAATCATCACACCGTCAACTGCAGAAAGAATAGCATCAAACGCATTCACCGCCTCAACACACTCAATCTTTGCGATGATTTGCACCTTTTTTTCACCAAGAAACTTCCGAACCTCTTCTACATCATCTTTTGATTTGACGAATGAGAGACCAATGTAGTCAGGATTCAATTTCATAGCAAACAAAAGGTCCTCTCGGTCCTTTTTTGTGATTGCTGGAAGATGGAGGTGAACACCGGGAACATTTACAGACTTCCGATCCTTGAGTGTCCCATTATTCTCTGCACAACAGGTGACCGTGCTGGCTGTTGTTTCTGTCACCTTGAATTGGATCATTCCATCATCAACGAGAATGGTGTCTCCTTTCTTCACGTCATCGCAGAGTCTCGGATAATCAACAAGAATACCAGAGCCGCCCTCTTTTATTGTGAAGGTTATGGTATCTCCTTTTTTAATATCCTGGGGTTGTGTTACCCCAAGAACGCGGATTTTTGGGCCTTGTAAATCGAAGAGTAATCCAACAGGAAACTCAAGTTCTTTATTAACCTCACGGACGAGCGCAACTCGTTTCTCGTGGGTTTTGTGGTCGCCGTGGGAAAGATTGAGTCGTGCAACATTCATTCCCGCAGCCGCCATGGCACGAATAATTTCCAGAGAGTCAGTTGCAGGGCCGAGTGTGCATACAATTTTTGTTTTTCTCATGGCTGTAGTGCTTTCTTGAAAACGTTTATATAGGCCCAACTATTGGCTTCGATGGTTCACGAACTCCTAAATAAAGATCACTCGTTCGAGTGCCCATGCCATGGTCGGAAGCAAGAGAACACCCATGGCGTGCCCGCGCCGTGTTCCCCACAGAACAGGAAGCAATCCTATGGCCACACCAATTCCTGCAATGAACAATCCAACCGGTCCAGTGAGTACAGCAACCATGCACACCAAGACAATCGCCATGATTCGCGACAGGTTTCCCAAATCACGGCCAGATAACCACGTTCCCAATCGCCGCGAAAGAAACAACGCAATAAGCACAGAGATGCCTGCACCAAACAACGCACTTCCAAGAAGAACAGGTAAATCCAAAGAACTCACTGCAGGAAAGAGTTTTTGCAAGGCAACGGCAATGCCGCTCCGTGTCCGGCCGATGAGCACGAGTGCGAGCAACGAAAAGAGTGCAGCAGCAGATGAGACGCTCCCTAACCCTACAAGAATCGCCTTGGTGTCTTTCTCCTTTTGTCTGCTGAACCGGCCGATGAGGACACTTGCCTCTGCACTCCCAACACCGGGGAGAACACCAACAAAGAGTCCGGCAGCAACCCCCGAGATACCGTGGCGGAGTTTGCCCACGTCAGCGCGCCCGGACCGTTGCTTCGCGATCGACCCAGCCCCCTTTCCAGCAATGATCAATGTTGGCAATCCGAAGAGGCCGGTGAATACAGGAAAGAGAATGGCCTCGCGGTTGACAAGAGGTGAAGAAAGGGCAATGAAGCCGAACGCACCTGCAAGGAACAAGATAGTAAGCCCCCGGAGCCGGAAGCCTGGCTTCTCAAAAAAGAGCAAGAGGGCCGCGATCCCAAGAAGAACAAACCCAAGGTAAGAACGGGACGCAGTGTAGAGGGTAGGAAGCACAACCAAGAGAAATGGAGTCAGCCCGACAACAAAGAGCGCAGCAACAAGCCCTCCGGCACAGGCGCAGCCGACTGCCTCGTAGCCCCGACCTTCCTGGAGCATCTTGTGGCCGGGAAGGACAGAAAGCGCAGTTTCACCATCGGGGGCCCCGAAGAAGATACTGGGGACAAAATCTGTGATCGCATTGCTTACCGCAAGCGCTGAGAGGAAGGCAGCTGCACTCAACGGGCTTCCCAAAGTAATACTTCCTGCGGCAATGAACGCTGCGATAGTGTTTGGATGGATTCCAGGAAGGAAGCCAGCAAAGGTCCCAAAAAGAGTCCCAAGGATAGCCCAAAGAATGAGGTCAAACATCAACCCCCTCCGCAACAAGCTCAAGCTCGTCCTTGTACTCAGTGACTTCTCCTGTGGCACAGACGGCTATGTTATTTTCAATATTGACTTTATTTCTGGAAGCAAATTTCACAACATTGATTGTTCCAGTGTCGTCGGTCAGGGAGAAAAAGAGATGCCCGTCCTTATTCGTTTTGACCCCACCCACGGTCCCACAGACGGTCACGACCTCACCAAGGCTAGCCTCAGTGAGGCTGCCGATGGCCCTTTCTGGAACAGGGGTTACTGAGGACCATCCTGCAAGCAACAGCAGCCCGATCACAGCGCTGAGGAGCGAAAGGTAGGCGAGCTTCTTGTCATTCACAGACTTCTCAAAGAAGGAGAGGAGAAATGCCCTTGGTTGAAAAGCAACTCCAAGGCGATTTTCTGGATATAAGGTTCATTTGGAACAACGCCTGTTCACGTGAACTACACCCCCTTATTTCCTTTGGAAGTTGGCCTCCTTGTTGTGGTTTTCTGTCACGTGAAGCAGTATGTGAAGATCACAGACACCCCTTGGTTTCTCGTGGAACTTCACAACTTTCTTCATTCCTGGACCTTCCACAGGAAGTGAAGGGGTGTGAATGATAATGAAGGAACGTGATCTTCATTTGAGGTTGTATAACAATGTTATATATTGTGAAGTGACTTTATAAAATTAATTTCTTATTCCAGACTATGGATCGGTACGGAATCAACTTTGAACTTACCAATCTTGGCGGACGGTCCGATGAGCTTGCTGGGGAAAGTCTGTTCCCTCTTGGACCAGCCCGCGCCCTCTACGAAGTGGGACTCTTGAGGAAATGGGGTCATCCCCCGTCAGACATCTCCGAGGACAGAATTCAGAGAGGTACAGCACTCTATAATTTTGTCCATGCTAACAGGGGTTGTGGAAACATTGCTGCTACAGGCATAGATCAACGTGCCGAAGGCGAGAACTATCCAGCCACAGTTCTTGATTTTCCTAACTTCCAGAAAGATCCTGAAACCGGTGTGTATCGCATGGAACACACAGCGAACTCAAGGAAGGGGGAGACAACAATCGTTCCGTCCGGTTTCGTGCTCTTTGTTCCTGGCGAAAAACGCCTGTACGATG
>JAHIVW010000001.1 GCA_018816245.1 Nanobdellota archaeon | reverse complement strand
GACCATCGAAGTCTGCACGAACAGCGAGGACGACGACTGCGACGGCGAGGTCAACGAGGGCTGCGCCATCGCAGCGACGAACTGTCAGAACGGTATTCAGGACGAAGGTGAGGAAGGTGTTGACTGCGGTGGGGTGTGCGAGAATGTTTGTCCCCAACCGGATATCATGATCCCCTATCTCCTCATTCTTGCCGGGGTGGGCGTCTTCATTGTTGCGCTCATTCTTCTTGTTCACCACCGGCGAGCAGCATGGAACGAGCTCCTCGAGAAGTATAAATATGCTCCTGCTGGGCGTTAATTATAAACCACCTCAAAGAAGAAGAGTGTATGAAGCGGCTTGTTCTTCTCGCCCTCGTTTGCTCTCTCCTTGCTTTCACATATGGTGGACAAGCACAACCACTCCCAACGGATCTCATGATTGAGAATGCCTACGTGAAGTTTGTTTTTGACGTGAACGCGGACAACTACAATCTCAAAACAGTGACAAAGAAGGATACGGGCTATACCTTCTCCTTCACCTCAAGTGATGCATGGGAACTCAGACCGTTGACCGCCACACCGCCGTATGATCCCATAACAATTTTGGGATCAAATGCTGCCTCCTGTACGACCTCCTATTCTTTGAATATCGGGACAAACCCGAAGACCCTGACCTTGCGCTGGAAAGACTGCACGTTCACAGGGCTTTCCACAAGTAACAAAGTAGATGTGACAATCACGATCACACTCTACAACAATGAAGACTTCTCACGCTGGCGTATTTCAGTTTCCAATAACATGCCGGAGTACGCCATCAACACGGTCCGGCTTCCGTTCTTCATCAAGGAGGATGCAACACAAACCACCTTTTTAGTTCATCCCTTTGAAGTGGGATGGCTGGTGAAAAACCCTGCTGACACATTTACTCCTGAGAAGGAACACAACAGTAATGGCGTCAGTATGCAAATGGTTCCCTTTTACACTGCTGGGGGAGACGGCCTCTTTCTCCAATCCGCAGATCCTGAAGGGACTGCAACCAAATGGTATTCCTTTTATGGTGACGGCACCAGTCTCAAGTACAGAATCGGATTTTTTGTCAATGATGATATTGTTGCGGGAAACGACTTCTCCCTTCCCTACGATTACTATGTCGGTGTCTTTAACGGTGACTGGTACGACGCGGCGAAGCGGTACCGGTCCTGGGCACAGAATCAGCCTATCCTCGAGCAAGGGAAACTGAAAACGCGAATAGATATCCCTGACTGGTACAAGAACCTTGACCTGTTCTCCCTCACCGGGGTTCGGGCAACACAGAATTATGGAACCGTGACGCAGGGACTGAACGAAGCAAAGAATTTTTATGAAGCAGAGAACGCCCTTCACTTTATTTGGTTTTCCTGGAAAGAAAGCCCCACAACAGATGGGTATGGAGTGTATGAACCAGATACGTACATCCCTCAATATATGCAATCGCTGAACGATTACGGATTTCATACAGCTGTCTACACCCTCACCAGTGCGCTCTCGAGGAACACCTCATACTGGAGTCAATTGCAATCATATGCATGCGGGAAACGGAGCGGGGAATTAACTCAAAATCCGAATCATGTCGTAAATGATGCCTATTTCATGGATCCATCGCAGACAGCATGGCAGACCCACTATGCAACCATTGTCAAGCAAAATCTTATCACCCTGGCACATGCTGGAGGAAATTATTTTGATGCCCCTTATGGAACTTTTTTCGGTTGTTATCAGAGCGCGATTGGTCATCCGGTTGGGATGGGAAGCACCTATTTCTTTGGAGGATATAAACAACTCCTGAAAACCGTTCGACAGGAAGCACGAACAATCGATCCTGATTACATCACGTTTTACGAAAAAGAGGATGAAAAATACATCAGCGTAGCTGATACAGCTCTCATGTCATCAACAGATGATTCTGTTCCTGTTGGAACCGAAGCGAGTACATCCAGTATCCCTTTCTTTCCGACTGTCTACAAGGATTACATCGTTGAATTCCCTGCCAACAATCACCCTGATTATTTCACACAAGGGTATACTGACACGAAGGATTTTATTTTCAGGACAGCTATTAACGCGATTTATGGCGCGGTTCCGAATACTCAGGAGGCAGCGTTTGAAAAGGAGCTTCCTGGGTATGAGCTGAATTATAAGCTGAACAAAACAACCTTGTTCGGGCAGGAAGGTCAAGACGTCACCGCTGCCGCCTACTTTACGCGTGATCTTGTCCGACTCCGAAAATATGTCCGGGAATACCTGATATTCGGGGAACTCCTTCGCAGCCTCACCACAAATGCTCCATTGGTTTCCAGGACATTCTGTCCGACACCAGGAACCAGTCCTCATACAGGTTGTAGTGATCCCACATACAATGTATGGCGGCCTGAGGTCCTGACCTCAACATGGAGGACGATTGATGGTGATATTGGACTCTTCTTCATCAACTATAACAATGTCTCAAAGGTTGTTGAGTACCAGATTGATGTGAATAAATACGGACTTGATCCTGCAACAACATACGGTCTCTTCCAACGAGATCCGAGTGGAAGCGTCTCAAATAAAGGAAAGTTCACAGGGAAGACCAACATCACCACAATCTTCCCTCGATATTCGAGCACCTTCTACGAAGTTATTCCGTTCCCGCTCTTCTCGACCTTTAATGGGGAAACAACAGATTTCTATACGGTGAATGATATCCGAACGGTTGCCGCAACGATCGAAAAGACTGGTGCTGGGAAGATTACCTATACAAGTCCCATTGATCTGAGTGGTGCCAACCTTGATGCAGCAATCACCATAAGTGATAAACAGATTGCCGTTAACACAGTAATAGAAGCACGCTTGAATGCACCTGCGACCTTGACCTTTGAAAATGTGAGTTTTGAAGTTCCCAAAATTTACCGTGACGGCCAACCGTGCACAACTGCCTGTTCGAATATGGTGTACGATCGGGAAGAGAAGGTTGTCACCGTGTCAGTGACCGGGTTTTCAACCTATACCGTTGAAAACAGCACACCGTCCTGTGGCGACGGGTTCTGCACGGGGGAGGAGAATGTGACCTCGTGTGCAGCGGATTGTCTTGCCGTCTGTGGTGATGGGTTCTGTACCGGGAACGAGACAGTAGCATCCTGTTCAGAAGATTGTATCCCAGTCTGTGGGGACGGAACGTGTGAAGGTAATGAGACCAACACCAGCTGCGCTGCGGATTGTGCAACCAATACAACTGTCTGCACTGACGGGACAACGCAGACCTGCTCGACCGGGCTGCTTGGCGTCTGTTCCGCAGGGACGCAGACCTGCGGCAGCAACGCCTGGGGGAGCTGTGTGCAAAACATTGTTTCGACACCGGAAGTGTGTGACGGCCTCGATAACAACTGCAATGGTGTTGTTGATGAATCGGGCATCTGCGAATGCACCAATGGCGACACGAAGTCTTGCGGCAGCAATGTTGGCGCGTGCTCGAATGGCACGCAGACCTGCAGCATGGGATCGTGGGGTTCGTGTCTCGGGAGTGTTGGTCCGACCATCGAAGTCTGCACGAACAGCGAGGACGACGACTGCGACGGCGAGGTCAACGAGGGCTGCGCCATCGCAGCGACGAACTGTCAGAACGGTATTCAGGACGAAGGTGAG
>JAHIVW010000003.1 GCA_018816245.1 Nanobdellota archaeon | reverse complement strand
CTCACCTTCGTCCTGAATACCGTTCTGACAGTTCGTCGCTGCGATGGCGCAGCCCTCGTTGACCTCGCCGTCGCAGTCGTCGTCCTCGCTGTTCGTGCAGACTTCGATGGTCGGACCAACACTCCCGAGACACGAACCCCATGACCCCATGCTGCAGGTCTGCGTGCCATTCGAGCACGCGCCAACATTGCTGCCGCAAGACTTGGTGGCACCATTGGTGCACTCGCACGTGCCGGTTTCGTCGATAAGCCCGTTGCAATTGTTGTCCAACCCATCACAGGTCTCTGCTGCAGCGGGATTATTCTGCACGCAGCCTCCCCAGGCGTTGCTGCCGCAGGTCTGCGTCCCTGCGGAACAGACGCCAAGCAATCCGGTCGAGCAGCTCTGCGTTGTTCCGTCAGTGCAAACTGTGGTATTGGTCGTCGTATTGGTTGCACAGTCCGCAGCGCAGCTGGTGTTGGTCTCGTTCCCTTCGCAGGTCCCGTCGCCGCAAACTGGGATCCATTCAATGATCGTATAGTTCGAAAACCCGATGACATCTAATGTAAGATTTCTCCCCTGTGTTGTGTTGTTGGTTGGATATACTACAACCGTACAGATTGATGCAGAACAGTTGCTTCCATCTACAAGAATCTGCGGCTTCGTGAAATGAAGTCCGTAAAAGGAGAGTCGTGCGGGAGCGTCAAGAGCAGCGACAGCAGCATCCACAGCGATCATTGCATTTTTTATTGTAACAACCGCATCGAGATTTTGCCCTTCAAGATCGAGAGTCTGGCCTGTGTAATTGATTTTTCCATAGCTTGTATTTTCCAGAATCACGTCAGGAACAGCGGTGATGTCCTTGGCTGCTGAAAAGTCAGTGGTGCCACCATTAAATGTCGAAGCACGTGGAAGGGAGAGGATCTCATAAAAGATATCGGATCGAGGTGGGAGCGTTTCTGAGCGTGAAAGGGTGCCGGTAAAAGTGGTAACAACTGTTCTCCCGCTTTCGTCGGAGAGGTAAACGCCATACGGTGTTGTTGCCGAGAGCTCAAGATCAGCTGCCGGGATGGCATAGGCTACCGGTTGGTTGCTTCCCAACCAGTTGATCAACCGGATCCCCGCACGATCAGGAGAAGCGCTCTTCCATGCCGAGGAAAGCACGTTTGGAAAGTTTGGTTCAGAGGACGAAACCGGCGGGGTGAGTGGGCCAATGCCAAAATAAGAAGCAGGCTGCGAGCCTGTTGTGAGTACCGGTGGCCGGAGCAATTTGCCGAGGAGCACATAGTCTCGGTGCGTGACTGACGATGACCGCGTCAGATTACGATGATACTGATAAAAAGAGAAATAAGGCGTGGTTTCAACAGGATCCGCAAGGAGATATCCGCTGGAAATATCTAGATTGGTAACAGAGGGTAGATACCCGTAGGACATCAACATCGCAGTCATAAAATGAGCATAATCAATGATTCCTTGTGTTGCTGACGGATACTTGGAAAGTTCAGCGCCAGTCGTATCAAGTTTATCAACAAAGATATAATCCCCGTAAACGGTCTCAAACAGAGGTGCAATAAGAAACAGATCACCGAGGCTTTGACCGAACTGCATGCCAAGAATATCAAACTGATTGATGTATGGTTCACTGATGTATTCACTTACCATAAGATAATTCGGGTTTTTCGCTTTCTGGTCTGAACGGATAGCGGCTGCAAGATCCTGTTTTCCTTTGGTCAGCGCATTTCCGCCACCATAATAGCTTCCAAGATCATTGTAACACCAGCCCATTCTCGGACCGCTGCTGTAGATATCGAAATAGGATCCTCCCGACGAGACCGTATACAGGGTGTCAAAGAGCGCACGCATTTCCCCTTTTACCAATGAGAATCCGGCATGCAGACCGACATTGTCATAAGTGAATCCAATTCCTGACGGATCAGGACCATAAAGATCAAACTTGTTGTTTTTGCAGGCATAGTTTTCAATATTTTTGCTCGTGTAACTGGCAAGTTTCGTATCCCATGCAAGGGGAAGTGCATACGGTATGATGGACTGACCTTGACTAGTTAGCGTTTGAATGGTTTCGGGAACGCCTGGCATGGTGCCGATTTCTGGCCAAGTATCATCTTGGAGCGGATGACCTGTCCATCCATACCAAAGTTGTTGCGTCCGCGAAATATTGTAGAAGTCTGTGAACCGTTTGGTTTCTTCAATGAGTTTGGCAAGTTCATTCGTTGTTTGTGGACCGGTTGTGATGTGCAGGTCAATCTCATTGCGCAACGCTTCGGAAACAGCGGTTGTTGTCGCAAGTGGGCCACGGCTTACCCATGATTGTTGCAGGGCCCAGGACCGGTAGCGCTTCGCCGCGTCGTACCAGTCCCCTCGCAGCGGCCCGATGCGGACAGCATACGGCGATGTGTAGTTCCTCCCCAATAACAGGTGATCGTTCGGGAGTTGCCGCGTCCAGACACCATACGCATTCTGTGCGGCTGTTCCTGAGAGAACAAAATACTTATCCCGGAGCTGCCCATCTTCTGCAATGAACAGGATCCCTTCTTTACTCGTTTTTCCATATGCATAGAAGAATTGCATTCCTGTTAACCCGGGATACGGTTCTACACGTGTTGCCAGCGTGCTTGCGGGACTGCGAATCAACTGGAACAGGACATTAGGAAAGACAAGCAGCTGCGCGCTTGCGATGTCAGGAAGGACAAATGAGGAGCGGCCCACGTCAACCAACCGAAGCGAGTATCCGGGATAGGTTCCGTTGACTGAGAGTCGGAAGGCAGCAAGATCGTCGGTTGTTCCCAAGGTCACGTTCAGTTCCACAACATCGATGTGTTCCGTGTTGTTGAGCGGGATTGTGTTCCACCGAAACCAGCCGACCTTGTTCGTTCCCACGGTCAGGACCGATCCTTCGAACGTGGTGGCGTTGTCCGGACTTACCAAGAAGGACGTTCCGTTCGTGATATTGAGCTGCCACAATCCATCTTTGTCAATTCCTTGGAAACTCTTCCCGGTGACGAGATTGGTGATCTGGGAAAGGATCAGATGACCGTTGGCCTGGCTGAAGAAATAAGAGACATTGCTGTTCGAGACCGTGAAGTCTTGCGCCTGGACCCCGGGGAGGATGACAAGGAAAGTCAGGAGGCACACCACCCACAGCTTCATAGCCTTGTCTTGGATGTGCTGCTATAAGTGTCGTTTATATCTCTCCAGCCCTAACCGCAAGGCATGACCAGCATCCGCGAGGACGTGCTCCGGATCCAGCTCACCCGGGAACTGAATAAAGCACGAACGTTGGAACAGGGAGGGGACGAGCATGCCGCGGCAGAGCATTACCTCCGGGCAGCGGCCTTGTACGAGCAGCTCGGGGGTGTTGTCCCAGCGAAACAGCAGGAAACGAGCTCGCTGGCAAGCCAGTACCAGCAGGTTGCCACGACCCTCCAGAAGCCGCAGGTTCCTGAGGACTCGCCTGAGGCCTTTGAAAAGGCAGTCAAGCGGGCAATTATCACAGAGAAACCGGACGCTGCCTTTGACACGATTGGCGGCCTCGACCAACAGAAAGAGGAGATTCATGAAGCAATCATTCTTCCGTTGATTCAACGAAAGCCAGAGTACCTCCGTGCCCCTCGATCGATTCTCTTGTTTGGTCCGCCAGGAACCGGGAAGACCATGCTGGCGCGTGCTGCTGCCGCATCACTGCAGGGAACGTTCTTTGATGTCCGGGTGTCCATGTTGCTCTCAAAATACTTCGGGGAATCCTCCCGGCTCGTTGCCGCGCTCTTTTCGCTTGCCCGGAAACATCAGCCTGCGGTTATTTTCATTGATGAAGTCGACGCGCTTGCACAATCTCGTGACACGGACATGAACGATGCCAGCCGGCGTGTGCTTTCTGAGTTACTCGTCGAACTTGAAGGGTTTGCTGCTGATAAAAAAGAGAAGATCCTGTTTTTAGGGGCAACAAACAAACCGTGGGATCTCGATGATGCGTTTCTGTCTCGCTTTCAAAAACGAATTTACGTGCCGTTACCGGATCAGGAAGCACGTGAGGCGATTTTTTCGATTCACCTTCATGGGACACAGCTCGCTGGCATGAACATTGCTGGTCTTGTTGCGAAAACACAGGGCTATTCTGGGCGCGATATTACAAATCTCTGCCAGGAGGCGATCCTGAGTATGGTTCGGGACGAGAACAGGTTGACCACACTCCCTGCAGCGACGATTGCAGAATACCAACTGAAAACACGATCAATTTCAACAACTGATTTTGAGACCGCGTTCAAGAAAGTGAAGCCGGCATTGAGCAGCGTCGAGCGGTACGAGTCGTGGGAACAGGAATTTGGGAGTTAACTCCAATCCCTCGTAAAGAAGTCAGCCAGCGCCTTCTTGAATCCCGGATGCTGCTTCGCAAACCGGAAGACAGCAGCGTCTTCAAGCACCTTATGCTGCTTCGCAATCTGCTTCGCAAGGTAGGATGGAATTCCCTTTGCCAACAGCACCTTCTCGCGATCCCCAAGGGTGTCCTGCAGCTTTTCATGTGCAATCGGGAATGCGCGCGGGGCATCCGCCACCCAGAAATCCTGTTCGACCCACACCCGGGCGCTCTTTTCATATTTGTGCAGAAACTCGTCCGCGTGCCGTTTTGCTGCGATCTGCGGACCGACCAGCTTCCGGACATCAGGAAGTTCCCAGACTTCTAATTCAAACAAGAGTGCACAGACTCGTTCCTCATCGCTCCACGCCAGGGAATTCAAAACAGCAAACTCGTGTTCGGTGAGTATGTTCCGGAGCCGTGTTTCTGCGCGACGAAGCTGCGGCCACAGAATATCAGGAATCACATCCGGGCACGGGAACGTGACCAACAAAAGCTTCGTGTGCCGTTGTTTCCACAACCGTTCAAGTACAGGAAGGTTGACCGGTTTTGGCTTTGCAAAGAAAAATGACTGCGCTGGGAGATGGAGGAACCGTTTGCTCAAGAGCACAAATCGCATGAAGTTCGCAGGCGACACGACCGCAGCAACGTTTCGCGCTGGATCAACCGGGTCAATCATAACCAAGGATTGTCTTTTGAAGTCGCCCTTGATTGTTGCTTTCGGTCGGTGTCCGGATGGATCGAGGATTACCTGTCCTGCTGTCCAGCCCGCCGCTGCCCGGAGCAGCGGAACAAAACCCTTATACTGAATAGTAAGCAGTTCGCACAGGTAGCCGGAAAATCCCTCTGTTTTCGTGTCAGAACCATATAAGTCATTGTTCTTCAAGAACTGTTTCAGCAACCGAACATCAGGGACGAGCTTCTTGGGAAGGTTCTTGTTTAACCATCGGTTGTGGAACGGCGTCCGGTCAACCGAACTCTTGATGGCATGTGCTGCGGGAACATTGTAACAGGGGACAATGTCAACATCAAATCCCATAATCTTCGCGCGGACATAGGGATGTTCAGCGTAGGCGATTGTGTACGTGCCTCTCAATTTCTCGGCAATCAGCTCCCCGTAGTCGATTGCCTTGGTCTCGAGTTCCTCGCGGGAGACCTCCATTGGGAACCTGATGAACAGATCGAATTCCTTCTTGTCAGGCATCCATGTATCCCGGGAAAAACTCCCTGCGATCACAAAATCAAGATCATCCTCTGCAAGGACAGTTTCCGTGACAGCAAGAACCTCATCCTTCAGGCGTTCCATGGCCTTCCGTTCTGCAGCAGTCGGGGTAATCCGTTTCGTGACAATGGCAAGGAGCGTGTGCAGCTGGGTCATACACCCTCCTAGACAGGAGAACATAAAAAACACCGTTTAATTACTCCGAGTCCTACAAACACCTATGCGGGGGTTTATCCACGTCCTTGAGGCGATCATTATCATTATGATCATGCTCACCGTCCTTGTTCCGATATTATCTCTTGTCCCTTCGCCGCATGATTTTGATCCCAACAAACGAGTGGCAATTGGGAAAGACGTTCTCGCTGTCCTCCAAGCAAATGAGACGAATTGGTTGGATGACGCCTTTGTTCGGACGTCTCTTGCGACAGCATTCGATCAAAGCTCATATCAGTATATCTTCACCCGGAAAGGGACACCAAAATCACTGATTACGGTTGGATGTCTTTGTGACGATGCAGAATATACAGACATACAGAATCTCCTGCAACCGTTTATGTTGAACAGGCAGAATATCACTTTCTTCCATACACAACTGGACAAAGCAGCCATGACCTTCCCACATGGGACTGATTTGATTATCTTGAGCGGTGATCTGGGGCAACCGCAACTTGACGGAAACCAGAGTGCCATGCAAAGCTACTTGCAACAAGGAGGTGGCATCCTCCAGCTTCGCGATCTTTCCAGTGAAGCAGCTGTTGGCGCAGCGTACATAAACCTTTTTGGTATCGAATGGGCGGGTGATACTCCGCCTGCAGCAGGACCATTGACCCTCGTTGCCTCGCCCACAGACCGGTATTGGCAGCTGGCAAACCTGATTGAACATGTACCCGTGTACGACGATCAGTTTGGCAGTAGTATAGGAAATCCGCCGGACATTTTTGTTCCGGCAAGTTCAGGGTGGCAACAAACCGGGGACGGGACCCTTGGCGTGACGGTTCCCGGGGTTATTCAAGTCGCAAATGCTGAGATTTCACCAATCGCCAAATCAATGCCCGTCAACTACACTGCAGAGATTGAGTTTACAACAGGATCTGACAACGCCTTTGAGCTTTTCTGGGCGCCGTATTCCGTCGACACAGGCATGAATCAGGATTATATCTTTGCCGGGTTGTACAAATATGCTAACACCATATTATTCGAGATTGCAATAAATGTAACAGGCCAGTTTAATCATATTCATACTCCAATTACCTTTCATCCAATTCGATTGCAAAACAATGTGCGGTACCGACTCCGGATGGAACGTGAAGGAAGCAGTATCACCGTCATCGTTCGAAACGAAACCTTTGTTGCTCAAGAAACGTACGATCTCGGTCCTGCCTTTGAGACCGTTGGCCTTGGTGCAGCGCTTGGTGTGAACGACGGAACCTTTGAACTTGACAATGCCCGCTTCTTCTTGAATCCTGGCCACGTCTTCGGCGATGTTGTTCCAGGAGAAACCGTCCTTGCAAGCGGGACGAACCCGTATCGCGCTTTTCTGCAAAGTAGTGATGGGCGGCCAGCGGGCATTGCGAATGACGCTGCTGCCGGTGCCGGTCGGACGGTATGGTTGTCTGCTGTTAGCGGCGGAGTGAGTGACACCGATTTTGATCGAATTGCCTTGTTCCGTGGTGCTGCGGTCTGGGCAGCTGGCGATACCGAGGACCTTGTGTCCGGGTCACTTGGTGGGACACCGAGCGTGATTCCTCTCTTTGATGTGATTGCACACGATATGCTGCAGCCAGTGGTGCTCGTTCTGAAGATCGGAACGCGGTTCTAATCCTTCTTTTCAGCGGGCTTCTCTTTTTGTTGCTCAGTTGGTGGTTTCGGTTCCTTCTTCGGCGCTTCTTTCGGCTTTTCTTCAGTTTTTGGCGCAGCAGCTTCTTTTGGTGTTCCCTCTGTTTTCGGGGCTTCCTTCTTCTCTGCTGGCTTCTCCTCAGCCTTCTCTTCTTTCGCCTTCTTGGTCTGGAAGATCTGGTTTGCCGGTGTGGTCCCGTACTTCACAACCTTTGCGTTCACTTGAGCGATGGTGTCGTCGATGGTGTTCCCGTGCACACTTTTGCGGCGTCGCTGACCCTTCCGTTCAGGATGGAAGCCAGGTGGTCCAGTCAGAATGATCCGCTTTCGTCCGGCGCCATCAACGTCGCGACGCATGGGGAAGCCGTCCTTGTCAGACCCGCCGGTGATCTCCAAAGAGTACCCGGCCATGCCAAGGTGGCTGCCGTCGAAGGTCTCGCCGATCTTCTTGTTTCCTAAAACACTTTGATCAACTTCTTTCTGAATTGCGCCCCGACTCTTGGGGTCGCTGACGACTACTTTGATTGTTGCCATATCATTTCCTCCCCCAGTTCCGGCTCAGGCCAGTTCCGGGTCTTGGTGGGAGAGATGAGTAGGGGAGGTTTATAAAGGTTTCTTAAAACAAGCAGAGCAATATACTGGCTACTCATCTTTGATGAAGACACTAAATCTTAATCTATGTTCAATTTGATTGGATTGTGTTTGATCCGTTTCTTTTGAAGCGCCTATAAAAGCATTGGCGATCATTATTCCTAGACCCTTTTTACTTTCTTCTCCTTGTGCTTCACTGGCGATAACAGAGACATCAAAATGGACAAATTGGCCGTTAACCTGTTTCCTTGCATGATATTCACCATTCAGACCAAATCTATTTTCGCTTTCGTTTGCATCTTTAACCCCCGAAACTATACTGAGTAGAGATTTTTGGATAAAATCTTTTAGTTCCATACCTTCTCCTATTACCGCAGCCGCAACACATCAAGGTTCCGCGGAGCCACGGTTTCCACACGGAACAACCGGTGCAAATCCTTCGCAAGCGAGGCACATGCCCGCGGTTCGCCGTGGTTCAATATCACCCGCTCCGGGCGCCCCGGGAGCCGCTGGATGAAGTTCACGAGCTGCGTCCGGCTGGAGTGCCCAGTCATCCCGTGCACAGTTTCAATCTGCATCCGGATGGGCATGACGCGCGTCTTCCCGCTCTCGTGAATTGGGAGTTCCCGCTGGCCTTTCTGGATGCGTCGCCCAGGCGTTCCTTCAGCCTGATAGCCGACGAACAGAAGCAGATTCTTGTCGTCCTGCGACCAGGCACGTAAATATTCCATCGCCGGCCCACCAATCAACATCCCGCTCGTTGCGATCACAACACAGGGATCAGCGGAGTCGATGATACCGGCGCGTTCTTTCGGCGACACCTTGTGGAACACTTCAGAGACAAACGGATTCTTTCCGTGGTGCAAGATCTCACGTTGCAGGTACCGGGAAAGATATTCAGGATACGCAGTGTGAATCGCTGTTGCGTCATACACCATCCCATCCAGATACACGGGATACGGGAAGGAATGGGCTGCAAGGATTGCCATGGTTTCCTGCGACCGACCAACAGCGAATGAGGGAATAATAACTTTCCCTTTCCGTTCCATGGCAGTCATGACGTACTTCATGAAGTTCGCTTCCACATCCTGCCGGTTCGGCATGGTGTCCTGCGGCATCCCGTACGTGGATTCCATGATCACGGTTTCCACGCGGGAGAAATCGGTGAATGCAGGATCGAACAACCGTGTCGGTCCGTACTTGAAGTCACCAGTGTAGAGCAGATTGTGCAATCCATCACCAACATGCAAGTGGGACAATGCAGATCCAAGCAAATGCGAAGCTGGTTGCATGGTCAATCGTAAGTTGGGAGCAATATCAGACACCTCACCATACCCAAGTGAAACAGAATGCTTCACCATCCGTTCAACATCTTTTTTGTTGTATGGAGGATCACGCCCGTTCTTCTGACAGACGTCAATGTAGTCAAGACACAGCAACACATTCAAGTCACGTGCTGGTTCAGTGACATAGTTCGGACCAGTGAACCCGTTCTTGTACAGGGTAGGTAGATACCCAACATGATCCAAGTGGCTGTGAGAAACAATAACAGCATCAAGGGCATCCATGTGCAGTTCCGGTGCATCGAGGTACGGTGGCTCGTCGACGCCAGGCCAGATGCCGCAGTCCATCAACACGTTCGAGTGTTTTGTTTGTGCCAAAATACAGGAGCGACCGACTTGGCGCCCGCTTCCTAAAAAGGAGATGCGGAACCACTCATTCGGTTTGTCAGACAGGTCAAGTGCTGTGGCAATTTTCTGTCCGACCTTGTTCAGGAATTTCTTCCGATAATCAATCTCAGAATGGAGCAAGCCGCGGACGGCACGGACAATGTCCGATTGGAGTGCAGGCGCCCGTTCAATCTTGGGAAGCCAGTTCGTCTGCGTCTTGATTTTTCGGTATGTCTCACCACCCTTGCCGATAATCAGGCCAGGCTTTGTTGCTTCGATCACGACCTTCCCGAGTTCTGGTTCAAAATAAATCTCCTTGATCCCTGCTTCTTCCGGAACGAGCTCTTTGATTATTTTCTTGGTCTGTTCAGCATCGACGGTAATTGATATATCAGGCCGGACTTCGACACGCTTCTTGAGCTGACGAACAATCCCTTTGATGACCGGTTCGCAGGTTGCGAAGAAGTCCTTGTTTTTAGTATAGAGGATGATCTGGGAGCCTTCAAACTTCACTTCAGTGATGGCTGCATCGGCGGGAAGCCGCTCTTGCAACTCTCGGAGGATGTTTGCCATGTGATCAAATACTGCTTACGAAAAAATTACTTCATGAGCGCGCTAATCTCATTCTCGGAAAGTTGAGTGACGCCATGCTTCGTGATAACGACAACATCAATACCTCGACCGCCGCTTGCAATGTCTCGCTTGGTTGCCGCAACAATTGCCTTTGCTACCAACTGTTTGCCTTGTTCTGTGGTGAGTCCTTTCTTATAATCGTTTTCAAGAACCCCGTACGCATACGGGGATCCAGAACCGGTTGCCGTGTACTCTGTCTCGTCCTGGACCGAACCAGCGGCATCGAGCGTGAAGAGTTGCGGTTTGGTATCATAACCTCCAAGGATCAGTTGGACGTAGTACGGGTAGAAACGTCGGTAGTACAAGAGATTGCTCAGGAGATGGGCTGCTGCTTTCACGGTAATACGCTTCTCCTCCCGGAAGCGGTAGAGGTTCACCTCTGCTTTCATGTACCGGTCGAGAGCCTGGCCGTCGCCTGCGAGCCCTGCCATCGTAAAGGCAAGGTGATCGTCAAGCTGGAGGATCTTCTTCGTTTCCTTCGAGGCAACCTGGTAGCCCATTGTTGCCTTTCGATCAGCACCGAGAATCACCGCATCCCCGGTGACGAGGCCGACCGTTGTCGTGCCTGTCTTAAGGATAGGTGGTTTTCCCTGATCAGTCATTATGTCCATGGAAATCAGCAGAACTATCTGCCAATATAGGGAAACGAGCCTTTATAAGTGTTCTCCTTAGACGTCAGTGGGGCTTCTTCCAGAGCTGAGTAATTAAATCGCAGGCTTTTTCGTGAACAACACGACCATGGCGGCTGGCGCATAACGAGGTGAGCACGTGAACATCAAATCCTTCAGCAATACCATCGATCGCGGTTGCGTAGACGCATGCCTCAGTGTCAAGGCCACACACCCACAATTTGGTGATACCCTGTTTCTTCAACGCCCGAAGAAAGCCAGGTGCACGGAACGCGGAAAACTGGCGCTTTTGAAACACCTGTGATTCTGTTGCGTAGGGGGCGAGCAGAGGGTGAACAGCGCCTTCTCCAAACACCGTGAAGATGACGAGTTCTGGCCGCTGTGTTTCAATGTGTTGCTTGATCGCCCCAGGAAGTCCCTGGGGAGCATCATCCTGAACATCAACAACAACAAGGGCGTTCATACGCTTTTCCAGGTGGATGAGGCTAAAAAGCATGAAATCCAAGGATTCCTATGCTCGATCTGGTATTCCTTGGAACCGGGTCAGGGATCCCGACTCCCAAGCGGAATCTCGCGGCGATCTGGTGCCGGTACGAAGGCGAGTGCTGGCTCTGGGACTGCGGCGAAGGCACCCAGCGGCAGCTCTTCAAGGCCAAGCTCAACTTCATGAAGATCGACAAGATCTTTATCACCCACTGGCACGCCGACCACTGGGCAGGGATCATCGGACTCATGCAGACCATGAACCTCGAGAAACGGACCGCGCCGTTGACCATCTACGCACCTGAGGCAGAGCGTTTCCTCGGAAACATCCTGGATCTTGACTACTGGGGGCCCCGATTCAAAATCAAGCCGGTTGATGTGCCCTACCAAGGAGATGCGATCACGGTCCTCCACAAAACAAAAACCTATCAGATCCTTTCCACCCCGGTTCAGCACGGCATTCCCAGCGTTGCCTATGCCTTCAAGGAAGCAGATACAATCAATGTGGATATCAAGAAGGCAGAAAAGAAGTTCGGCTTAAAACAAGGACCAGCAGTCGGGAAGCTCAAGAGTCAGGGGAAACTTACCTACAAGGGAAAAACCATCACCCTCGATGACGTGGGGACTGTCAGACGAGGAATCAAGGTGGTCTATACAGGAGATACTATGGTTTGCGACACCGTGAAAACCCTGGCAACAGCGGCCGATGTTCTGATTCACGACGCAACCTTCGGGGAAGAAGACATCAAGGAGACGAAGCACGCTCATCCTGAAGAAGTTGCGAAGCTTGCACACGCTGCGGGAGTAAACCACCTTGTGCTTACCCATTTTTCCCGACGGTATACTGATGTGAGCGATCTCGTGGCAACGGCAAAGAAGGCCTTCCCCAAGACACTGGCAGCAACAGACTACCTCCACCTCGCGATTAGTGACCGTGGCCTCACAACAACCCACCTTCGCTGACAGGTTTATATGTCGGCGGACAAACGAACCACTATGGCAACCTTTCGCTTCATCACCAACCGCGTTGTAAAAAGTCCAGAAGGAAAGGAAGGTCGCATCAAGATGTTGGTTCGGGTAGGATCAGACATGGCAGAGGGGGAATACAAATGTCCAGCATGCGGGGATAACGGCAAAATTAATCAACCCTTCAAAAAGCCGATCATGGTAAAATGTACAGCCTGTAGTTTTCTCATGCGCCTCGCTCGTCTCAAAGACGAAATGAAGAAAAAGAAGAAGCAGTGAGTTCGTTCTTTAGGCTTCGATTCTAACAAGGAAACATGCGCCGCCATGGTCACTATATCCAAGAGGTTGCGTCAGTTGCAGTTGGGATTGCGATCATTGTTTTCACCAATGTTTATTTGACAGAATCATATCCACTTTTTGTTCCCTTTCTCAGCGTTGTAGGAGGACTGATTGCAGTTGGTCCGCCACTTCTGCTCTTCTATGGTCGGTATCGCCGGAAGCAAGAAATTGAATCCCAATTCCTTGTCTTTATTGCAGATCTGAACGAGTCAATCAATTCTGGGATGACCCTCCCGCTTGCGCTCGAGTATCTGTCGCAGCGGAACTATCTTGCTCTGACCTCGCTCGTGAATGATCTTGCGGCACAGGTCGATTGGGGCATTCCCTTTCAAACAGCACTTCGGACCTTCTCCAAGAAATCAGAAAACATCACTCTCCAACGTTCGGTCAGCACAATTATACAAGCATATGATATCGGCGGAAAAATCGCAGACACCTTGAGCGCCATCAGCGAATCGCTGATCAGTATTGAGAAGATTAAAAAGGAACGGAGTGCGAGCGTTCACTCGCAGATTGTCACGGGATATCTCATTTTCTTCATCTTCATCGCGATTCTTGTCATCCTGAATACGTTCCTCCTCCCGGCACTTTCAGCGCCGGTGGAGGTCGCTGGGGTGGGAGCACCGTTCGGGGAAGAGACGCCAGCACAAACCGGCCTTTCAGAAATCTTCCAGCAATCCTTTGTCAACTTCATTATTGTCCAAGGGCTCTTTGCCGGGCTTGCCACAGGAAAGATGGCTGAGGGTTCCATTATCGCCGGGATGAAGCACTCGATTCTCCTGATCGCCCTCGGGTACACCATCTTCTCGTTGGCAATTCAATTCCAGATCAACCTGATATAGGTATTTTTATCCCTCATTCACCAAGGAGATAGAAGTATGCGAAAAGGGATATCACCAATCATTGCGGCAATTCTTTTGGTTGCTATTGCTGTTGTCCTTGGAACGCTCACAGCAAGCTGGCTGACCAACTGGGCAGGGATCCAAATAAATAAGAATGATATCTCTTGTTCGTTAAACACAAATTACCTAATTGAAAGTGCCATCTTTAATCATACTAACTTTAATGACAGCTTGCAACTTCGTATTGTGAATAAGGGATCACAAGATTTGTACGGATTCGGTGTTGTCCTCGATAATACAACAGTAATCAAACAGATCCCATCAGCAAGCGGTTTGATCAATGCAACTGGTCTCAATATCACGAACCCATTGAAACGTGAACAGACATTCTACCTCTATATCTACCTCGGGAATACCACCTTTGACAAGGGCATTGGTGCAACCTTGACCGAGGTGCGAGTGACGAACGACGCATGCGATGCAGTATCCCAGAAAACGAAATCCATCACCAGCTATCCGTGACTTTATAAAGAGGCGGGGATAACAATAGGTAAGACGTGGTGAAGTGGGAATGCGTACACGGAATTCTCGACAACGAAAGGGTATTTCTCCTCTTGTCGCAGTGATCATGTTGATCGCCTTCACGCTTGTTGTTGCCGGGATTCTTGCGAGCTGGGCAACACAATTCGCGCAGACACAGCGACAGAACATCCAGGAATGTACTGATGCGAAGGCGCTCATTTACAGCTCGACGTTCGCCAATTATACTGAGATTTATGATGCGCAAAGCGGGAATCTGAGTCTTGTTATCTATAATAATGGAAAAGTTGACCTTGATTTCACCGTGATTGTCACAGATAAGAATGCTTCGGTTTACAAGTATCCGGTCGAACTCTCGGTTGAAGCTGGTGAAATCAAGACGTCGATATTGGAAAATATCCCAACCACCTTAAGTGAGATCACCATTCAGGGAAAGAAATGCCAAGGGGCGCAGGACTTCCTCCGCGCTATTGATATTAGCGGCTTCTGAGTGTGTGCGGCTTTATTAACCTTATCCACCAATCTCCAGCTCTATGGCGAAAGGAAAATTCCCTGACGCAGAGCAGCGGCTATTCCAACGCGTTTTCGTGTGTCGTGCCTGCGGTGCGAAGCTCCGGGCAGACCCCCCCAAGGTGAAATCAGGCAAGGTCAAGTGCCGGAAGTGCCACAAGCGGGAATTGCGCCCCATCCACAAGGACAAGAAGTAGCTTCTCTTTTCTTAAGTCTTGGGGCACTAATTGAGCAACGCAGAGGAGCGATCGCAGAGGTAGCAACGGTGGTTGCCTCTAAGGCGGATCGGTCACGCACCCGCCTGCAGAGCGGGTCAGCCGGGTTCGACTCCCGGCCTCTGCTCTTTTATAACACTGTTATAGCATCTTTTTAACCATTCCACGAAAAGGTACAGAATGTTCGAACTCAGTCCTGACCTCATTTTTCAGGTTGGGTACACAATCGCTGCCCTTGCCGGTGCCTGGATTGTTAATAGGGTCGTTCGCCGGGCAGTGAAACGCTTTGCAGCACGCGCCAAGATTGACGTCCATACAACCAAACCAATCCTCACCCTGCTCCGGTTTGTTATCTATGTTGGTGCCCTAATTATGGTGCTCGGCGTCTGGGGACTGGAAGCCCCCCTCGCTGCCCTCCTGACCGGTGCCGGTGTGGCCGGGATCGTCATTGGGTTCGCAACCAAGGACGCGTTTGCTGACATTCTCGCGGGACTGATGCTCTTCTTCGATCGACCTTTCAAAATCAACGAGACGATTATGGTTGCTGATGTTGGCGGGACGGTCACTGATATCGGCCTCCGGTCCACGAAAATCAAAACCTTTGACGGCAAACATGTGGTGATCCCGAACAATACCGTTGCTAAATCGCTCATCACCAACCTATCCAAATACAATAACCGCCGCTTGGAGCTTTCGGTCGGGATCGACTACGACAACGACATCAAGAAGGCGAAAGCAGCCATCCAGCGTGCGATCATCAAACTCCAGAAAGTTGGAATGATTGAACAAGAAGGTTCAAAGATTCTTATTGACGCATTTGGTGCCAGTAGCATTGACTTCAAAATCTTCTTCTGGTACAGCGCGAAGTACGTCAAGGATCGTGGGATCTGGTTCACGGAGATCAAGGCTGAACTTATTGATAATATCAAGCACGAATTCGACAAGGCGGGGATTTCTATCCCATTCCCACAAGTCACCTTATCAGAGCGTCGGAAGAAGAAGGTTTAAACCAACCAACTTGCGACGATAATCAACATATAGAGCAGCATCCCAAAGACGAAGAATGCAGATTTTCCCTTTGATTGCCGAGGGATTGCGTCAAAGACACTGACATAGAAAAGTGCTCCAATAACGAACCCGAGAAGGATATAGTGATAGAACGCGAGCGATGGTACGAGAAGCGCCACAAAAACACCGAGAACGGTCGCACCAGAAAGTAAGATCCGTGCAATCGTTCGTTCTCGGACGTGGAGATGAATTTCTTTCAATCCTGTACTGCTGAAAATCGACTGGGACAAGAGGGGAATGAAAAGGAGCACGGTTGTCAAAACAGCCCGTGTTTCTGCAATCCCGACAATAACAACCCCAATGATGAAGTGATAAAGGAAGAATGCAGCTGCATGCACCTCTTTTAGTTCTTGTCGTAGTCGTTCCCGTTTCCGTTCGTGTTTGTAGACGTATTTCTCTAAAACATGGAAGAAGGAAAACCCGATCACAGCAAAAACGAGCCCAATACGCGCGTTCAAGAGCGGTCCTTCACTCAGGATCGGGAGGAGGTCAAGAAAAACGTATGTGACAAACAACCCTGCTGAAAACGAGATTACCTTTTCCCGATGGCGCAATCTCACCAAGAATTTTGCATCCCCCATGTAATGGGCAAGAAACAATGCAACTCCAATTCCAATGGCGAGTTCAATCCCCATGCATCTAAATAGATCCTGCTCCTAAAAAGATGGATATGAATCTCCTCAAACGAAAAACACAGTACTACCTCTTCTCCGGAAAGGGTGGCGTCGGCAAAACAACCGTTGCGGCAGCAACCGCAGTCTGGTTCGCCAAACAGAAGAAGAAAACCCTCATTATCTCCATTGATCCTGCCCATTCTCTTTCCGACTCCTTTGAGAAGAAGATCGGCTCCGGAATCGCCAAGCTTGCATCCAATCTCTGGGCATGTGAAATCGATCCCGCAACCTCCCTCTCGGAATACAAGGAAAAACTCATGCCGCAAATCGACAACATCGAAGTGCTCAAATCAATGGGTCTTGGAGACCTCTTTGATCTTGCAGGAAACACCCCGGGTATTGATGAGCTGGCCGCATTTGACAAGTTCCTCCAGTACATGACCTCTGACGAATACGACATTGTGATTTTCGACACTGCTCCGACTGGCCACACACTTCGCTTCCTTTCCCTTCCTGATGTCCTTGATTCTTGGATAGGGAAGATGATCAAAATGCGGATGATGTTCTCCGGGGTGACGGGGATGATCGCAAAACTCCTCCCCTTTGGCAACAAGGACGAAAAGAAAATCGAAAAAGTCGGCACGAAGCAACTTGATGAAATGAAGGAGAAGATTGCCCGTGCCCGCGAGATTCTCTCCGATCCAAAACGATCCCACTTCAATCTCGTGCTCATTCCCGAGGAAATGTCCATCCTGGAATCAGAACGGTCCATGAAGATTCTTGCCGAGTATCATATCCCTGTTGCTACCGTGATTATCAATCAACTCATTCCGGAAAACAAGAAATGCACGTTTTGCGCTGCGAAGCGGAACCAACAACAGCAGCGTGTTAGCCTGACGAAGAAGGCTTTCCCGAAGAAGCCAATCAAACAGCTTCCCTTATTCAAAGAAGAGACAAAGGGAATGAAATCACTGGAAACCGTTGCGAAGCTGCTCTATATGTAAGGCTGCCGCACATCACCACGTGATCCGAGTATCTCCTTGATCGCGATAATCCCACCGATAATAAAAAGGGCAATTCCTGCCAGGATGAGGTACAGCCCGATATCCGGCGGCGCTTCTCCGAGACAGTCGTCAAGCTCCCCGTTACAATTCTCATCAAGATCGTTCCCGCAGATTTCCTCGGTCGGTTCTATGCCTCCTTGGCATATACTCCAATGACCGTTGACGCAGGTTGAAATTCCCTGCTTACAGATACCCGTATTCATCCCACAGGGGCGTTCTGCTCCTTCGATACAGAAGACCGCAGCACCAATGGACTGGGCAGTAGCAGGGCTTGCGAGCGCAAGCACCACGAGGACGAGCAAGATGGGAAACATGGGAGTTATTTAATCTCTACCTTTAAACAGCTGTTATGAAGCGTGCTGATGACGCCGTCGTTCGATTCGTCCTGAAGGCGGTCCTCGCTAACCGGACTGCACATTCACAGGCAGAACTCCTTAATCTTGTCACCCGGGAACTGGCAAAGGTAGACCCTGAGCAGCGCGTTTCTGCACCACGACTTCGCCGAATTGTTTCCAAAATGCCTGTCCGTATGACGATTGCAACAAAGCGCGGCAAACTCCCCAGCCGCTGTCCCTCCTGCAGCAGTGCAATCAAAAAGATCAGGACAAAAACACTCACGGGGAAAACGGTCACGATCGGCGTCCGCTGTCGAACCTGCTCCTATCGCGGAACGCAAGGGCGGTACCTTCCACGCCGCTACCATTTCTCGTTACAACGTTAAACAACAGCACATTTGATCGTGTACGCTCCGATAATAATTCCGAGCACGGCACCAAGAATGAATCCTCCACCACTGAGGAAAAGAGAAAGAACAGAGAGGAAGATTGTCAACCCTCCGCCAATTCGTTCACTCGTCTGCTGGAGCATGAGCAACCCGCCAACCAAGACACCGATGCCGAGTACCACCCCAACGATGCCGAGATAGAATGTTCCGAATTCCGGGAAGAATGCAGCAATGTATGCCCCGGACGAGAGAAGGCCGAGGTTCACCAATCCCTCGCTAATAACATCATCAAACAGGAAGAGCACCCCATTCAGGAGAATCAAGATACCACTCGTCACAACAAGGGCAAAGGAACCAGCTACGGCCGGTAGTAAGAAATCAACTTCATGGTGCTCGGAAACACCAGCTGCTTCGAAAATATCAGCAATTTCCCGTGCCGTCCACCCCTGTCGAAGAAGCGCAATACGAACCTGTTCCTGATCAACTCCCGCCTGCAACTGTCGTTGTGCATACACAACCGCACGCGAGTCAACCATACTTTACACCGGGAACTGATTCATCAGGGATTGAAGGATCATGGAATCGTTTGGAGCGATTGTAAAGATTTCAATCAACGCAAAACTAAAGAGGAAGACCACGAGCGCAACAACAAGAATGATTGGAGTAACAACAACAAGAATAGCACGGATGCCACTGATCTTGTGTAATGTCTTCAGTCCCACAATCAGCAGCACAAGGAACCACAAGAAGAGCACGATCTGGATGATACCTACAGCAATCGGAACCGCGACGAGCACGAGTGCAAGGAAGGAGAGAAGCATTGCAGGGATCATCCCATAGACAGCAGCTTTCAAGGTTCCGCTATACCCGCCTTTGCCGCCAAGTAAGATGGCAAAGAGATGGAGAAATCCAGCCCCAATGACGATGCCGAGAAGTACACTAATCAATCCTGTTATTTCAGGGAACAGACTGCCCTCCTGCCAAACAACAATATCGAACGGTGACGATCCAAGGAACGACATGAGCAACGAAACTACAATTCGCAATCCAAATCCGATCACCAAGACGAGTACTAAGGTTAGGATGACCGAAGAAAATGACACATCCTTGATCGCTGAAAACAGCGTTCGCGGATGAATGAAGCTGTTCTTGATGTTACCAAGAAGACCTGGTTTTGTTCCAGCAGCTGGTGAAGGAACATGCTTCGGTGCCTTCGCACCGGTCACGTCAGCAAGCGCGATCTGAATCTCCTGTTCTGGCCATCCCTGTCCGCGGAGGGCGGTCACAAGCCTATCTGCTGGATAGCCTTGTTGGATGTTCTCACGAAGGTACTGCACCAGCCGCGGATCAGCCATTGCTCTTTCTTTCTTTTCCGGCTTTAAAACTGAGCAGTTTATAAGCTCTAAAGTCAAATCCAAGCGATTCCTATGGGCGGCAATAAATTCTATCGACGGGGCTGGCATCATACCAAGACCAGGGGCAGGGAGCAGACAGTTACCTGTGGCTTCTGCGGTCGTCGCGTCCCGAAGTATAAGACCTTCCCGGTCGTGAAAGGCTTCAGTATCAACGACCCGCTCCTGAAGCAAGAAATGGGGATCATGGGAAAACGAGGCCTGATGCTCATGAGTAACCGCGTCCAGGCCTGTCCTGCCTGTGCCCGCCACCGGAGCATTGTCCGGAAAAAGCGCTAATTTAACGTGTGCTCACGTAAGTTCTGTATGCGCTTGCTGCATCTCTACAAGCGGATCGCCCTTGTATTCTTCGGTGGAATGGTTCAACCGGAGCGGTACTTTCCGTCGCTTGCCCGAAGCTTGATGAAGGCCGACATCCGGATCCTCTTGAAAACTTGGGTGGCTATGGCAATCTTGACAGCATTCATCATGTTTATCGGAACCCTTATCGGCGTGCTCGTGTACATCGCGCTCGTTCCCCTGGATCTCATCACTTTCATGATTGTGCTCGTCATGTTGCCGCTTCTAGCAACCGTTGGTTCCTTCCTCTTCTTCATTCTCTATCCCATTCAGCGAGCGAATACCATTCGCCGTCAGATCGAAAACGACCTCCCTTTTGCGACAACCCACATGAGCGCGATCGTTTCCAGCGGCATTCCTCCGGAATTCATGTTTGGTTTGCTTGCGAATTACAAAGAATATGGAATAATTTCTCGGCAAGCAGAACTCATTGTCCGGAACATGAAAACCTTCGGGATGAGTTCCATCTCTGCGATCAACAACATTGCAAAACGGACCCCGTCTCCAGAATTTCGCCAATTGCTGACAGGGATTTCTGCGACCATTGAAAAAGGAGGAAACCTCACCGACTATCTCCGGCAAATGGCAGACACAGCATTGTTCGACTACCGGATCAAGCGTGAGAAATACCTGAAAACCTTGTCGACGTACGCAGACATTTATACAGCGCTTCTTGTTGCCGCACCGCTCATGCTGCTCGCGGTGCTGGGAATCATGTCTATCATTGGCGGGACGGTTCTCGGCCTGACGATTAACGAGTTGATTACCGTGATTACGTTCATCGGGCTACCGGTCTTGAATATATTGTTCCTGGCATTCATCCACATTACGTATCCGGGGGCGTAGCAGGAGGTTCTTCAACAGGGCCGACTGCCTTGCCGCCGGCCTGTTCAATCTTTGTTTTTGCTTTTGTAGAAAACTGAGGAGCAGTCACAGAAAGTTTCCGCGTCACCAAGCCCGTACCAATGACCTTTGTGTAGCCGAGTTTTCCGAGATCGATTGCATCCTTCCCTTCAGCAAGGAGCATGACGTCGCGGAGGTTGATGACCTTTGGTCGATGAGCGAGATTTCGTTTTCGAAGCGACTTGAAGCCCAGCTTCCCAAGATGGCCTGGATCGTTCACCTGGAGCCAGACCTTCTTGTGTTTCTGGACACCGGCATAGCCGCAGCCACCACGGCTTCCTGATCCTCGGTGCTTCTTCTTGGATCCCCAGCCATGGGTATGGCTCCCACGCCGTTTGTTTACCATTTTCCGGGTGCGTTTCTGGGTCATATCACATCATCTTCTCGAGGAGTTCCTCGATCTTCTCTCCCCGGAAGCCAGCATCACCTTTTGGATAAAGAGACTTGATGCTCTTGTATCCTTTAGAGGGCGGGCTCAGCCGGAAGACTGGTTTGAGAGGAACAGCGGCAAATCCTTTCTCAAGGACCTGCTTTGCGAGGGGTTCTGCCTCGTTCTTAGGAATTCGCTTGTCACCAACCAGACGGCCGCGCTTCGCGATCAAGGCCGTCAGTGTTTTCTCGGTAATCGGTCCCCAAGTGACAAAATTCTGAACCTTCTTGAGCATACCGTTGATCGTTGCTGTTTCTGGCATGATGGAACAATGATTGATGCGCGTGATCCGCAACATCGTGAGCGTATCCTGCATCGGCTTGCTTGGTTTCGATCCCTTCCGGATGCGAACAATCGCGAACATTATAATGCACCTCGGGTCCGGTTCATATTTTCGAGTGCTTTCAATACAGCAAACACAAGGTTCGTTCGCGTTGCAGTGGTGCCGCTCGTCTTCACCCAGATGTCCTTGATGCCGGCAAGTCCCAGTACCTTCTTGACTGTGTCGTTTGCCACAAGGCCGACACCCTTTGGTGCTGGCAACAACGTGACGGTGATCGAGCCGAGCTTCGCGCTCGTTGCAAAAGGAATCGAATGACCGACATCGCATCGGCATTCCCAGCTCCCGCAGCCGCGGCGGACGCGGATGACGTTCAGCTTGGCCTGCTGAGTTGCCTTGTCCAGCGCAACCCGGTGTTCTCGAGAACTTGCTGAGCCCATCCCAACGATACCGTTCTCGTTGCCGACAACGACAACTGCCGAGAGTTTGTACCGCCGGCCGCTCTTGTGCATGCGGACCGTTCGGCGTGTCGCGGTCCGTCGGATACCACCGCCCTTCCCAGGGCTGCCTCCAATGTAGACCACATCCTGCTTGATGTCAGGGATCAGGGTGTCCACGATTTGGGGCTCGAGAATCACGCCTCCCGTCTGGAGGAGATCGTCGATACTGGCGAAGGCCCCTGCAAGGACCTGCTTCCCCAGATGAGTCTTGGGGAACCATTCGGGCTGTTCTTGTTGTCTCATACGCAATCGTGAGGCGTACCTATTTCACGATACAGTATTTAAATGCCTACTGGCTCCCGCCCCCATAGCGGTGCTTCTTGGTATACTGGGACTTGAAGGTGTAGACTGAGGAGCGGCCTCCTTCCTCAGCGAAGGAGTCCTTGTAGCGGTTGATGGATTCTCCTATTTCTTCTGTGTGGACCGTCACCGTGGCGGTTTTCTGGAGAAGGTCTGGCGGCGTCTCAAAAGCGGACTGGTTCGAGAGTGCAGTCTGGAAACGCCAGCGAATGTGCCCTTGATGATCTACGGCGTAGAGATTGCAGTCCCAGGAGCCGAAATAAACTCCCTTCTCTGTGACCGCAGGATAAGAATTCACAATCCCGTTAGTCTTGACTTTCCAAAGAAGTTGTCCTGTTTTTGCACCAACAGCGTAGAAATAATTATCACAACTCCCGAAATAGACAATGTCGTTCTTGACCGTGCTTCCCCAGCCAAGCACGTTGTGTGTCTGGAACTTCCAGAGAAGCGTTCCATCAGGTTTGAATGCATACATGTCATAGTCGCGCGATCCGACATAAATGACTTCGTCTGCATACACGACATCGGTCGCGATGCTGTCGCGTGTCGTATATTTCCAAACAAGCTCTCCGGTTTCCGCACTCAGTGCATAAAGATTATTGTCCATGGAACCGATATACACCAAACGACCGTCACAGGCGGCTTTCAGGTAACGGCTGCTCTTTCCGTCGAATTTCCATTTCACGGTACCATCTTTCCGCAACGCATAGAAATTGTCATTGTCTGCCCCAAAGTAAATTGTATCACCAAAGACAATTGGTGATGAACAGATCGAGTTCTGTGACTGAAATGCCCAAAGTCGTTCTCCTGTCTTGGCGTTAACAGCGTAGAGATTCTTGTCTTCTGAACCAAAGTAGAGGACACCATTGTCGATATATGGTGTAGAGAACACTTTTCCCTTCGTTTTGAATCGCCATCGCTCTTCACCTGTTGTTGCGTCAAGAGCGTAGAGATTCCCGTCATATGAACCGAAGTACACGATAGCATCGGCAATCACAGGACATGATATGATAATATCTTTGGTCTGGAATTTCCAGGCGAGTTTCCCACATTCCGAGATGCAGTAGAAGTTCTTGTCGCACGCCCCCACGTAGATCTTCCCTTTCCACGCAAGGGGAACGTTGAAGATACTCCCGCCAACATCAACGAACCAGATAGGATTGATCTTTGCCTTCTGGATCAAGGCGACCGTTGCCTCAATCTCAACAGCACCAAAATCAGAAGTGTTGAAGGTTGGAATGTTCAAGTTTCCGTAGCCGGTTGGATACGTTACCATATTACTGGCTCCCGCCTCCATATGGATGAATCCATTAGGTACTCCATAGGCCTTTTTGAAATAATAATATATTAACCTCGATAGCGTCGCCTGCGCTCGATTATGGCAAATTGTTTCAGTACCCGAGCCGCATCAGGATATTCCTTCTCATATTCATGGACAATTGCTTCCCACAGCGAAGCAGCGTGTGCTGAATGTGCTGCGTTCAGCGCCTCTTTCAGTACATACAAATCCGTTGCCTGACTCTCTGCCGATCGAGACATCTTTCCCAGACCAAAATCAATGAAGGCAATATCCTTGTCCCAGATCATGTTGCTCGTGGTGAGATCCCCGTGGATGATCCCTGCTCGATGGAGTTTGCCAACAGCCCGTCCAATTGCTGCTGCCACCGCCCGCTGCCGGGTCGTTGTCTCCAAGAGCTCCTTCACCCGTGTTCCAGGAAGCTTCTCAAGAATCAGAGATGTCTTGTCCCGTGTCCACACCGTTGGCACGCGGACACCAGCTCGCCGCGCCCTGACCAGGAGCCGTTCCTCTGCAAGCGTCCGCTCGCCCCGGATCGTCTGGTCAAGCTTAGGAAGCCGGTAGGCTTTCTTGATCCTGTTCTTCCTGATTGCAGGCTTGCCTTCGTACGTTTCCTCGGTGAGGACAGCCTCAGCGCCGCGGATCTCCATGACAGCAATTTAAGACAATGGCATTAAAGTAGGCCCTATGGACAAGGACGAACAGGCCCTGAAACAGACCAAGAGCGGTGATTTTTCCGAGTGGTACAACGAGGTTGTCCAGCGGGCAGGGCTCGCTGACTATGCGCCGGTCGCTGGATGCATGGTCATCCTGCCCCAGGGCTATGCTCTTTGGGAAGCTGTGAAAAGCTGGTTTGATACCAGGATCAAGAAACAGGGTGTCAAGAACGTCTACTTTCCACTCTTCATTCCTGAGCGGCTTCTGAAAAAGGAAGCCGAGCATTTCACCGGCTTTGTGCCTGAGGTTGCGTTCATTCAGGAAACAGGAGAAGGCGGGGAGAAAGAGAAGTACGCACTCCGTCCGTCTTCTGAAACAATCATTACCGAGGAGTTTGCGAAACGGATCCGTTCCTGGCGTGACCTTCCTCTGAAATATAACCAGTGGTGCAACATTGTCCGCTGGGAAACCAAGGCAACGAAACTGTTCTTGCGAACACGGGAATTCCTCTGGCAGGAAGGGCACACCCTCTACGAAACCCAGAAAGAAGCAGAAAAGGAAGTCTGGGACATCCTCCACCTCTACAAAGAGTTGATGGAAACCCAGCTCGCGATCCCGGTTGTTGGTGGAAAGAAAACAAAGAAGGAAACATTTGCCGGTGCAGAGTACACCACAAGCCTTGAAGCACTGATGCCCTCCGGACGGGCATTGCAAATGGGAACCAGCCACTACCTTGGCACGAACTTCTCCAAGCCGTTTGCTGTCCGTTTCGTTGATCGGAACGAGAAAGAAGCGATTCCGCATCAGAACAGCTGGGGCATCAGCACGCGATTGCTTGGTGCGGTCGTGATGGTGCACGGTGATGACAAAGGAATGGTGCTTCCTCCGGCAATTGCCCCGACGCAGCTGGTGATCGTGCCGATTATTTTTGAGCAATCGAAAGCCGCTGTCTTGAAGGCAGCAAAAGAACTGGAAACACGATTGCAGAAACAATTCCGGGTTGTGCTGGACGATCGTGACCAGTATTCTTCCGGGTGGAAGTTCAATCAATGGGAACTGGAAGGCGTTCCGCTTCGCATCGAAATCGGACCAAAAGACCTCGAGAAGAACCAGGTTGTTGTAGTTCGACGGGATACCGGAAAGAAAGCAGCACTCTCACTGAAAGATTTGGAAACGCATATCGCTGGCTTGCTCACGGTGATTCAGAAGTCATTATTCGAGAAGGCGAAAATCTGGCAGGACGAGCACACGGTTGTTGCAAAAACAGTTGAGGACATCAAGCAGGCGATTGAAAAACTCTCGTGGGCCAAGGTGAACTGGTGTGGTGGCGAGTGTGAGACGAAGCTCGAGCCGCTCGCAGCCGACATCCGCGTGCTGCCTGAAGGGGAGCACGCAACAGGATCGTGCGTCTTGTGTGGCAAGAAGGCGACAACCGTTGCTCTGGTGGGGAAAGCGTACTAGCATGACCCGGTTCCGCCTTGTCCCGTCAACACATCTTGTTCTTTTCAGAGAAGGAAAGGTTCTGCTGCTCCGGCGATTCCAGACGGGCTGGTACGACGGTGACTACAGTGTGATCGCTGGCCATCTCGATGGCAACGAGACCGTGCGGAAGGCGATGATCAGGGAAGCAAAGGAGGAAGCGGGAATCGAGATCAACGAGGAAGATCTCGTGATCGTTCATGTCATGCACCGGAAAGAGGAACAGAAAGACAAAGACCTTGTCGAGCGCGTTGATTTCTTTGTGACGACAGCTACCTGGTCAGGGGAAATCCAGAACAAGGAGCCGAGCAAGTGCGACGATATTTCGTGGTTTCCTGTTGACAAGCTTCCGGAGAACATGGTTCCGTACGTCCGGTCGGGAATACAGTCGATCCTTAAGAAGGAACTGTACAGCGAATTTGGGTGGTAGCGTGATCAAGTGCAATACCCTTGCTGAGCTTTGGAAATATGTTGATGACGTGAATGCCAAGCACTTCCCTGAAAACGAACTCCGGCCGATCCTCGGGGCCGGGAAAACGAAGAACCCAAAGATCATGTTCGTCCTGATCAACCCGACAATCGGAAACATCAGTTCTCATCCCACCTGGACTGGTCCCCGCTTTCCGTTCATCGGAAGGAAACACCACTGGCGGGTCATGCACCAGGCAGGATTTCTTGACGACAAGATCATGGAACACATCGAGCACGCGACAACATGGTCACCGACGTTTGCAGAAGCAGTCGGAAAGGAAATGGAACGGCAGAACATTTACACAACAAACATAGTCAAGTGGACCGGTCATGACGGATCTCTTCCGGAAAAGGAAAAGATTGCCTTGTTTCTTCCGATCTTGAAACGGGAAATTGAACTTGTCCAGCCGGAATACATCGTGACCTTTGGGCTCATTCCATTCGAGGCATTGACAAACAAGACGATCAGACTGCGGGACTACTACACCGAAGCGATGAAGACAAAACGTCTCCGCACCTATCCTTGCGCGTCAGGGGATGTGATTCCCTGCTATTTTCCTGTTGGACGAGGTGACCCGAAAAAGGCGGTCGAGATCCTGAAACTCGTCCGGAATATTTAAGGTTCTAACAACCAACTCGCTCTAGGACACGTGATTTCATGCCCCTAAATGAAAAGCGCTGGGACAAAGCGTTTGAGGAACCCCTATACAAAGGCTGGCGGAACAAGTACCCGTTCGACGAGAAAACAACACTCCCCATCTATTCGATTGACACCCCGCCACCGTACGTGAATTCGCCCATCCATATCGGGCACGCCGTGACGTACGCCATGATGGATTTCTTTGCCCGGTTCAAGCGCATGACCGGTCATCACGTGCTTTTCCCGCTTGGGCTTGACCGGAACGGCCTCCCGATTGAGATGGCAGCTGAAAAGAAATTCAACATGGGTGCAAATGAGGTGCCCCGGAAGAAGTTCGTCCAGATGTGCAACCAGGTCCTCGAGGAATCCTCCGAGGAGTCAATCGACAGCTTTGCCAAGCTCGGCATCAGCTTCTCTTCATGGTCCTTTGGAACCAAGCTTGGTGATGCGTACTACACTGACTCCGACACTTACCGTGCGTTGACACAGGCAACGTTTATCGATCTCTGGAACAAGGGGCTGGTGTATGAAGAGAAGCGGCTGAACAACTTCTGTCCCGGCTGCCAGACAACCATCGCTGATTCCGAGATCGAGCGAAAAGAAAAAGATGCATTCTTCAACCATGTCAAAGTCAGGGTCAAGGAAACCGGCGAAGACGTCGTGATCGCAACAACACGGCCAGAGCTCTTGTCCACGAACGCGATCCTCATCTTCAATCCAACAGACAAACGCTACCGGCACCTTGATGGGAAGACCGCGATTACCCCAATCTATGGACACGAAGTTCCGATCGTTGCTGACCGCGAGGCAGCCAAGGACTTCGGCACAGGCATCGCCTACATGAGCGCGTCAGCCGGTGACCAGGACGCTGTCCGATTCCTGCGCAAGCGGAACATCAAAGCAGTCCAGTCAGTTGGTGAAGACGGAAAGATGCTGCCGATCACCGGATCATTGGAAGGTCTGACCACAAAGCAAGCGCGGGCAAAGATCATCGAGCTGCTCAAGGAGCAGGGACTATTGGTAAAACAAGAAAAGATCCGGCATAGTGTGCCGATCTGCGAGCGGTCGAAGCACGAGATCGAGTTCATTGCCATGAAAGAGTATTACCTCAAACAGGTCGAGTTCAAGAACACCATCAAGAAATTATCAAAAGCTACGCCATTCTATGCGCCGCACAGCAAGCAGATCCTGAATGATTGGATTGATTCTGTTACCATGGACTGGGCGATTTCACGTCGCAGGGTCTATGCAACAGAGATCCCGCTCTGGTACTGCAAAGCCTGTTCAACATCCATTGTGCCGCCGCCGGGCAAGTACTACCGGCCTTGGGCAGAGGATCCGCCAGTGAAGGCCTGCCCGAAATGTAAGGGGAAGGAATTCGAGCCAGAGATGCGCGTCTTTGACACGTGGTTTGATTCCTCAGTTTCCCCGTTGTATATTCTCCACTACACGGACAAGCCCACGTTCTTCAAGAAGGCGTATCCGGTAAGTTTACGTCCCCAGGGGAAAGAGATCGTGCGGACGTGGCTGTTCTACAGCCTGCTGCGCTGCTATCAGCTGACCGACCAGCTCCCGTTCGACGGCGTCTGGATCAACTACCACATTCTTGACGAGAACGGCAAGAAGATGTCCAAGTCTGTGGGGAACGTGATCGATCCGCACGACATCATCAAGCAATACGGCGCTGAAGTCTTCCGGCTATGGATTGCGACCGAGGGGAACATCACGGAAGGCGACCTGCGATGCTCCTCGGAACGGATTGCCGGGGCTGGGAAGTTCCTGACCAAGCTCTGGAACATCGCGCGGTTCATCAGCATGTTTCCTGATCCTCCTACGAAGAAGCCGGCGCTGCTCGACATCGATACATGGATTCTTACTGAACTTGACAAGCGCATTGCAGAGGCGAACAAGGAATTCTTGAACTACAACTTCCACCAACCGATTATGTCGCTCCGGGAGTTCATGTGGAACATCTTTGCCGACCATTACATCGAGCTGGTGAAGAGCCGGGCCTACAATAAGGAAGGAACATTTTCGAAGAAAGAACAGGAAGCAGCATTGTACACCTTGAACCACGTCCTTGACACGGCACTCACCGCGTTCGCGCCGGTGTTGCCATTCATTACCGCGAAGATTATGAAGGATCGGTGCGGGAAGGATGTGCACGAGGAACCGTTCCCGAAGCAAGGGACAACGCAATCTACCCTTTCAACCGTGCTGCTGACAACTCTTGACAGCGTGATCTGGCAAGCAAAGAAGCAGGCGGGAAAGAGTCTGCGGACGCCCGTGACAATTAAGGAGCTTCCACAGGAAATCAAACCAATCGAAGCAGATTTCCGAGCAGCCCATTCGATTGAAGGGGAGATTCGATACAAGAAGATGAAACCAGAAGACGTTGTTATTTCCCTTTCTCACTAATTGTTGCGCTTCCAAGATCCGCAATACACTTCACCCCAACCAAGAACATCACATCCTTGAGTTCTTCAATAATGGTTTCAAGGGTTTTCTGCACTGCATCCGCGCTTTCCGTTGCTGGTTGCAGCAAGGGTTTTGCAATCCCTGCGAGGTTTGCTCCCAGTGCAATCGCCTTTGCAACATCACTCCCGGTCCGGATCCCGCCGGACGCGATCAAGGGAATCAATGGTTCTGCCTGCCGGACTTGGATAATGCAGTCGCTCGTCGGCACCCCCCATTCAAAAAACGGTTTTGCCCGTGCTGATCCTTCAGACTGGCGGTGATGCTCTACCTTCACCCAGTTCGTCCCTCCGGCACCAGCGACATCAATGGCCGCAACACCGTTCTTCACGAGCCGGGAGGCAACAGCACCAGAGATGCCGTTCCCCACTTCTTTGATGAGAATCGGGAACGGGGCTGCCTTGGCTAACACGCGAATCCGTTCGGTTACTTGCCGCCAGTCCGTGTCCCCTTCTGGCTGCGCCAGCTCCTGGGCGGGGTTCAGGTGCACGTACAGGGCATCAGCCTCGATCTGCGTTGCCAGGTTAATGATCTCCTTTGGCGTTGACTCAAGGAGCTGGGCGCCGCCGATATTCCCGGCAAGGAAGATCGAGGGAGCCACGTCCCGGATGAGATAGGTCTTGACAAGACTCGGATCCTTGAGCATTGCCCGCTGGGATCCTACTCCCATTCCAAGACCGAGCCGCTCAGCTGCTGTTGCAAGGTGCTTATTCAGCCGTTCTGCTTCCTCGGTTCCTCCAACCATGGGGCTGATCAGCAGTGGCGCACGGAACGGTTTGTTCAGAAAGGATGTGCTCGTGTCGATCTCAGCACGTTTCACTTCAGGGAGCGCATTATGTTGCAGGGAGACCGCGTCAAAGGTGAACTGGTCAAAGCCTGCCCCTTTTTTGAAGTTCACGTCCTTGGTCAGGCAGATCCGGATATGATCGGCTTTCCGCGCCTTGGTTTGTTTTCCGCTGAAGTTTGTTTCAGGAGCCATATCGTATCTTTGCTCCTTGCTCTTTTAAGCATGGTTTTCGTTGGTGAGTAATAAAACAACCTTTAAATAGCTCGCAGCTAATTAGAAACCAGTCTTGGGCGTTTGCGTATGCGAGTGGTGGGGGTCTTTTTGACAGCATTGGTTCTGAGCTTGGTAGCCCTCCCGTTCGCGAGTGCGCTTGATGTGGTTGTCGCTCCCCGCCAGGCAACAATGGCGATTGGAGATTTCGGAACATTTGTGGCCACGATCTCCGGGAATGGTGCTGATAAGTACCTCATCAACATTGAAGGAAAGCATAAGGAATGGTTGACGCAGAGTTACATTCTCCTGAATATGAAGTCCCAGGAAACGAGAAAAATAAATCTCGGCGTGTATGTCAGCGGTGATGAGGTTGGGACCTTCCCGTTCACAATCAGAGCAACGTCTTTCACGAATCCGGCATTGAAGAAAGGAGACACGTTCACTATTGACGTCTTCAAGCGGTTTGCGGTTGATTCCATTGATATGGTCCGGGAAGGAACAACATTGAAGGTCACCACCGTGATCGCCTCCACTGATCCCCGAACCGAAGATGTCCTTATCGAACTCATGTCCCCAGACGGCGTTGTGCTTGAGGATGTGATTGTCCCGCAAGTCACGGCACACGGAGACACACCAGTTGCAACAACATTTTCATTTGATCCCTATGCTTCTCCAGGCAGGTATTCGATCCGCGTGTCTGCACCAAACACCTTCAAAAAAGAATTCTTTGACGTTCCGGTTGTTGAGAAAATCATCCGGACCGTTGAAGAAGTGAACACACCACTGGAGAAAAAAGTGATCTACCGATACGAAAACGTTGGGAACGTTCCGGCTGATGTTGTCGTTGAACAAACAGTGCATGATCGGGACCTTATCAGTGGCTTTGCTGTTAATCCAACAGTCTGTACTGCAACCAATGCACAGGGTGAACGTGATTGCGTCAGTGCACAGAACGATGTGCGACCTGGTCAGGAAGTTGTCTTTACCTACGCCATCCAGAAATGGCCATCAGTACTCCAGGCGACCCTTGGAGGGATCATGATCGTGCTTGCCGGGACCTTGCTTATCTATCACCAAACCAGGCCGCGGATGCGGAAGGGCTCACGGCGAAAGGGAAAGAACCGCCACCACATCGTAATCGAGGTGCGGAATCCAATTGGCCGCAGGATCAAGAACGTCATGGTGCGCGACACGGTCTCGCCGCTCGCTGAGCTCGATGATACAGCCTACGAGTCCGTGAAGCCGGTTGTTCGGAAGACACCGGATGGCACCGAGCTGGTGTGGAACCTCGGGGATATGGCACCCCGCGAGACGCGCTTGCTCTCCTACAAAGTGAACACGCTTGTTGGCGGGGCGCTCAAGATGCCGCCTGCCCGGATGCGCTACGTTGACAGCCGCGACGAGAAGAAGTACCTGAAGAGCCAGCGGGTTGTTGTTCGCTAATTTTCTTGATGGATCGTAAAGCCGCGTTCAATTAAGGCACGGACCGCTGTTTCAAGATCTTCTTCGTGAACAAGGAAGAAATCTTTCGAGAACGTTGAACAGATAAGAATGTTCATTTCTTGGTCAGCGAGCGTTTTCGCGATCGTTGCCAGGAACCCGACACCCTTGAACGGGACAATAATCTGGAATTCCAAGAGTCGGAACCATTTTTCTACCTTCTGATGCGGGATGTCAGGAACTCGTTTCTCCGGCGCGATCACCGTTGTTTCGTCGGCGTCCGTAACAACTGCAAAACATCCATCGGAAGGAGGGTTGTCTGTCTGAAGATACGCAAATCGCTCTGAATGAACAACAACAGGACTCTTTGCAATGATCTCATCGAGTGAAGGAGTATCCATATCCCGGGGAGGAGAATCGAACTCCCAACACGTCGGTCTACAGCCGACTGCTCTACCATTGAGCTACCCCGGGTGTAGGAATAGTGTGGTCGGTGACTATTTAAGTACTCCAGCGCAGCACGACCAGCAACGAACGGGCAAACCGGTGCAGCATCAGTGCCATCATCCCCCAAAGCAGCGGCAACCAGATGGGAATACCGCGTGGCAGTGTCCATTATGATCTCAGAACGAAGCAACGTATTGATCATTCTCGATCGCAATGGCGTTGCCGCCGCTTGTCAAGGTAAAATCTTCTCGAACAGCATACTGAATGCGGTACGCATCAACAGCGGACCCTTCCATGACCAGGATCTTTCCTTTCGGTGGGCTTCCACGTCCGTTTCTTCGTTTCCCCACGAGTCTCGGGAAACAGGCGACAAAGATACGACCGGTATACGCTTCCTCAAGCGCTTCCACGATTGGCCCAACACCATTCTCTTGAGGAAAGGCAAGAAAGAAATCCTTACGAGATGGATGGGTTTCGGGACGCCATACCTGAATCTCATCGAGATACGGAACGCATTTTTCTCGTAAAAGAGCACATGGAAGAGGACAGTCGTCGCTCCGTGCCGAGATATCTGCTGTATACGCCCCACCGCCTTGCTCAATATAGAGGCGAGGATCTTCATACAGGGATTGGTCAAGAAGCTTGATCTCCGGAACGCGAAGCTGGATACCTTCAAATCGGACTTCTGGTTCAACAAAAGCACGATAGCGCATACACCCTTTTGTTGGGACAGCAAAGATTTATCCTACTCCGCGCCCAGCAACTTCCGGAAGACGATCGTGAACGGGATGGTCACCAGGAGATATATCCAGAACCAGTTCAGGTAGTGGCCGAGCCAGGGGAATTCGATCGGCGACCGGGCAAGCTGCGCGTTCAGTTTCGTCGTTGTCTCGCCAAGCTCGACCTGCCAGTAATACTCGCCGCGCTGGAACACCTCACCATTCATCAGGAGGGGATCGTCATGCACATCCCCGTTCCCGTTCTGGTCAAGGGCCAGGACACCGTCTTCAAGGCTTCCTGAGGCATTGAACGGTTCCCCGAACTGGAGCATGTTGTCTTGTGGTTCCGCAACAACGCTTGGCCCAAACGAGGCAAGGAAACCGAGGGCAATAAAAAAGATGATCATAGATGCAATCATCGGCTTCATGTTCGCTTTCATCTGCACTTGGTTCGCCTTCATCATCTCGCTCAGGTACTTGTTCATTTCTTGGGTGTTGCCTGCCTTCTTTGCGTCGTTCATCTTCTCTCGGAAAATCTTCACGTTCGCTTTTGACTGGCGGAGGTGCTCTGGATTCGTGAGGAACCGGTAGGCGAGCGAGAGGACAAAGGAAAGCAAGAGTGAATAGAGGACAAGTTCGAGGAGCGGTGCCATAGCATCACCCTCCGCGGGAAGGTTTAAATGGTTTTGCCACGAGATCCAGAAGATCAAGGAGAGTGTGAACACTTGGCTTCATATTGTTCCGGTCAATCGTCACCACAGCAAGTGGCGCACCACATTGTGCAGCGATATGGGCCGCAAGCGAGCGCTGAATGTGCTGCAACTCCTCAAGCTGCTCGAGTTGTTTAAAGGAGATAAATCCTTTTGGAAGCATGGTGACGCTTGGTGTCCTGATGAATGTTGTCTTCGCTTCAGTAAGGACAATCAGATCGATCTTGTGCCCGGTGAAGATCTTTGTTGGAAAGAGCGGGCTGTAGCCGAGTTGTGTGGGAAGGATGATTGGACTGGTAATCAGGATATGTTTCTCGTTGGTGTTCGCTGCAGCGTGGAGCAACCGCTCGAATTTGTCGGTCACCGACCGAACAATGAGCGGCAGCTTTTCCGGGGTAATACGTTTCCGTGGAGGGACCGCATCAAGCAGATGGTGCACCATGAACTGCGGGCCGTTCGCCCGTGGATGGGAAACAGTCAAGTGGAGGAGTGCCTCTGTTCCAACATCAGGGAGACCAAACAACAGAATCGTTGCCATCCAAGGTTGTATTTGGCAGGGATCTTAATAACCTACTGCCCGAGGAACTTCCGCAGCGCTGGGTTCAGATCTTCGAGTTGCTGCGCTGCAAGCTGTTCGTAGAACTGGTAAATGATCAAGGCTGCCAGGAGAATCCCCGTGCCTGTTCCAATCGCATTCGTGAAATCTGCATACGAGGCAAGCATCCCGATTGCTGCACCTCCAAGGATGGTAAGTGCAGGAATGTACCGCTGCAAGACCCCTTCAATGATGCGCACATCACGTCGGTAGCCAGGAATCTGCATCCCAATGTTGTCGATCTGGTTTGCGACTGATTTTGGATCCATTCCCGCAGTGGTCATCCAGAAGTACGAGAAGAGCATTGACCCGCCAATAAGGACAGCGGCATACAACCCGAGCCGGGCGAAGTCGATCAGTGGGATGACGGCAAGAGACGAAAGATTGAGGGAAAATATTAGCGCATACCAGACAACAATACCAAGGACCCCGAACCCTGCGGTGATCTTGAGGGCTGACTGCTTGATCGTGTTCGCGACAAACGCACCGAGGAGCGCGAACAACCCAATTGTGATCATCACACCCGTGACCTCAATCGTGCTGGGTGGGGTAAGGAGGTAGATGAGGCCGCCAATAGGGTTGCCATTGGCATCGAACTGGCCGATCCATTCCTGGCCGCTGTTTGCCATCATTCTCCCGAAGAGGAGGATGTTCGCCAAAAGCGCTGCAATCAGGATGACAGGAATGTTCGACGTGTAGAGGAACTTCAGTGGCCAGCGGCGGCCGAATCCGCGGAGGTTGCCGTATGCGAGCGGGACTTCAACTTTGATCTCGTTGGCATACACCGCAATCAGGAAGACGATAATGGTTGCCAGAAGCGGTAATGCTGCAAAGAGCGCCTGGAGAGGTTGACCCTCAATAATGGTTGTAATCATGAAGGGAATGATGCCTGATGGTGGGTTTCCTGGTCCCGGGAAGCCTCCTGCTTGGGTCAATGGATTAAAGGTTCGGACAATGATTGTTTTGGCGACACCGGCAACGATAAAGAGAGAGATCCCGCTGCCGAATCCCCATTTCTGGATGATCTCGTCCATGTAGACGACAATAATACCACCGGCGGCGAGTTGGAGGATCACAAGCCAGACGAAAGACGGGTCAGATGCAGGGACAGCACCAAAGAGCACATAGACCGCTCCTTCGATGAAGGAAAGGAGGATTGCCAAGAGTTTCTGTGTTCCCTGGAAGAGCCGCCGCCCATCAGGCGACGTCACGTTAATCGGAATGATTTTTGATCCCACGAGCAGCTGCAAGATGATACTGGCGGTCACGACCGGGCCGATGCCAAGACTCATGAGCGACCCAAAGGATGATCCCAAAAGAATCTCCAGGAACCGGAGCTGCTGGGCACTCCCTGGATCGACCCCGTAGACAAAGGTCTGCCCCATAATGAAGAAGAGGATCAGGATGAGCCCGGTCCACTTCAGCCGCGTGCGGAGAGATTGCTTTTGTTCTGGGTCCCGGATAGAAGGCAAGAGCTCTAAGACCCGCAGATAGGATTCCTTGAGTGCCATGAGATCACAAAGGTTGAGATTAATGATGGCCTTTCTTTTTATAAACACCCTTCTCGTCTTCGATCACGAGCGGGCCCTGATAGCCGCAGCGGCACTGGAACTTACCAGTGATGCCCCCAATCATGAGGGTGATATCCGTGCCTTTGCACACCGGGCAGCGCTTCATGGGTTCCTCAGGACCCTGAGACCAGTTGTTGTAGTTTCAAGCACCCCTTTCTTGGTTGTCCGCTGAACTGGCGGTTCTCCACTTGAAACCCATTTCAGGATAGTCGCTGGATCCTTATAGTACAAATTGATCAGCTGAGCCACGTCACCAAACTGAACAACATTAAATTTCTGCATCCATTCCAAAATATGCTGCCGGCGGGTGATTTCTTCGAGGATCGTTGCGAACGACATGCCACGCTCAAATGAAATCCGCTTCAGCACTTCGGAGTCAATAAGATTTTCCTTGAAAGCATCAGTTGACGGGATCCACCCAAAGCTCTTGATGGTGTGCGCCCTTCCTGTTTTCGCGTCAATTGATTGGATTTCAACAACTTCTTTGATCCGGCGGGCAGATTCACCTTTCTCGCGCGCAGACGTCATCACTACCAACACATCAAGCGCTTCGATGAGCGATGTTGATAATTCAATGGGAGGGGTTTCCAGACGCTTGATAACATCATCAGCACTTCCGGCGTGGATGGTGCCAATTGACGGGTGCCCGCTGGACATCCCTTGGAAGAGGACATAGGCTTCTTTTCCCCGGACCTCTCCGACAATCACGTAATCGGGGTTCTGCCGGAAGGATTCCTTGAGCAAATCAAACAGATCGACTTCGCCGTATTTTTTTCCTGACGCTTGTGGGACACCGAACCCTGTTCGTGACACAGACGGGACCCAGTTCTCGTGAGGGAGGTTGATTTCGCGAGTATCTTCGATAGAGATGATCCTGTCTTCGGGAGGAATGAACATCGAAAGTGTGTTAAGCAGGGTTGTTTTCCCTGTGGAAACACCGCCCGTGATGAGGATGCTCGCACTATATTGGACGACAAACCACATGTATGCCATGACAAGCGAAGACGCAGTCTTCATGTTCATGATATCAATCGGGGAAAATGGATTCCTTCGGAAGCGGCGGATGGAAAAGGTGGGACCGCGCGTTGTGACATCGCGGGCAAGGGACGCCTGGATACGGCTGCCATCGGGGAGGCTCCCATCCAAAAGTGGGCTTGCATAGGAGATGTAGCGGCCAGCGCGCTCGGAGAGTTTAATAATGAACTTGGAAAATACATCAGCATCCTGAAAGATGACATTGGTCTGGATATTGCCGAACCGGCGGTGGGTAATGAACACCGGGCTGTTCAGACCAGAACAGTCGATGTCTTCGATGTACGGGTCGTGCATCAATGGTTCGAGTTCATTGATCCCGAAGAAGTCGCGATAAATGTAATACATAATGCGCGCATAGCGATCGAGCGGCAGGGTGATATCGAGTTCGTCGATAATGCTCGTCACTTTCTGTTCAAGGTACTCAATTGTCGCGGTTTCTTCCTTGACCACGGAAATCTTGACATCAATCAGTTCAAGGAGCGCCTTTTCGATTTTATCAAGGTTCAATTCGTCTTCATCGGTCAGTTCGGGTTGCACAACATCATACTGGATACGCTTTTCCTCGGGCATCCAGTAGACGTGGGCATGCGCGAACGGCTCGAGTAACGGATAGCGAACATCAATCTTCTTACAATCAGTGTAGGCGGGAAGAATGATGAGATGGCGGGTTTCCCGGACCTGGAACGGAGGATACTGCTTCGTTGTGGTGACACGCTTGATTTTATTACGAAGTGACCCCCGAAATTTTGAAAACTTCATTGAAGGCATACTCATATGTAATGAGCAAACGAGGCCTTAAAAGGCCTTTCACGTTCGAATGAACATATCATCTTCAGGGTTGACGGTTATACCCTTCTTGTCAATAACATAGGGATGAATCTTCATGGAATGGCTGCTTCCCCGGAGCTTCCAAACCTGGATCCCGCGGTTGAAGGTGCTCTGGAAGCGTTCGTAATAAAGGACAATCACACCATCAGCAACGAATTCCTCAACACCATAACGGGAGAGGCGAGGGCTTTTTCCCTGGACAATTTCCGAGACCATAATTGTCGTGCAATTTAAATTACGGAGTGTGATCGATAGTTTGAAGATCAATTCTCGGAGTGCCGCCTGATCACGGATGTGAAGGCCGAGTGCTGAAACGGAATCAATAACCACCCGGCGGGCACCAATCTCACGAATAGTTGATTCCAACATTTCATTGATATCCTCAATACGATAAGGCTCGTATTTCATGAAGGCGAACTTTTTGGCGTGCTCAAGTTTGGCGAAGTCCATGCCAAACTCCTTCATGTTCTCCCGGATCATGGAGGCTGGCTCTTCAAACGAGAGGTAGACGCCTGGCTGGTTCTTCATGGCGCCGTTGTACATGTACTGGGAGGACAGGATAGTTTTGCCAGTACCGCTCGTTCCAGTGAGGAGGACGACTTGATTTTCCGGGATGCCGCCACTAAGAATCGTATCAAGTCCTTCAATGTATGTTTTCACCCGGTCCATGAACACCCTTGCGAACTAATTGGGAGCGAGGTATTAAATGTTCTTCTTAAACATAGAGCAACCAACACGAGTATGGACGACACCAAAAAGCGCCAATTCACAGCTTTAGTAAAGGAGCTCGCAGTCCTGCGAGGAAGGCACACGGAACTGGTCAGTGTGTACATTCCTGCAGGCTACCAAATGACGAAGGTCGTGGACCAATTGCGCTCTGAACAGTCCACAGCAACCAATATCAAGAGCAAGGCAACCAGAAAGAATGTTGTCAGTGCACTGGAAAAGATCCTCCAGCATCTGAAGACCCATTCCCAGACACCACCAAACGGGCTTGTTGTCCTGTGCGGGAACGTATCTGACAAGGAAGGGGTGGATGATATCCAACTCTGGTCGTTCGAACCCCCAGAGCCCTTGCAGGTTCGCTTGTACCGATGCGACCAGACATTTATCGTGGACCCGTTGCTGGACATGATCCGGGAGCGCGAGATCTACGGGCTGATTATTGTTGACAAGAGCGATGCGACCATTGGCATGCTCCGGGGCAAACGCATCAAGAAAATCAAAACCCTGACCTCAACAGTTCCAGGAAAGACACAGGCAGGTGGGTGGTCGCAGCACCGGTATGAACGGATTCGGGAACAGGCGTTGCATGAATTCATCAAAAAGGTCGGTGCTATTGCCTCGGAAAAATTCATGGAAGAGAAAGATTTGAAAGGCATCATCGTCGGCGGGCCTGGGCCCGTAAAAGAACAGTTCGTTGACGGGGAGTTCCTCGATTACCGCTTGCAGAAGCAAATCCTCGGGATTGTGAGCACCTCCTATACCGGTGAGATCGGTCTGCGCGAGCTCGTTGAACGGGGTGAAGATCTCATCAAACAAGCATCTGCAGTTCACGAAAGGCAGATCCTTGAACGCTATTTCGAGGAGCTTGCAAAAGACACCGGGCTTGCGATCTACGGCTTCCGAGAAGTGAAGAAGATCCTTGAAGCAGGTGCTGTTGACCTGCTTCTGCTATCCGAGAAATTCGACTGGGTAACGGTTGACCTCACCTGTCCGACGTGCAAGAAGAAGGAGACCAAGACCCTCACGAGACAGAAGCTCCCTGAACAAAAATGCGAACAATGTGGTATTACCATGACTGTCACAAGCGAACATGAGGTCACGGAAGAGCTCATCAAGATTGCAGAACAGATGGGGACAGCAGTTGAGGTTATATCAACCGATACCCCAAGAGGCGAACAGCTTGCGGCACTTGGTGGTATCGGGGCAGTGCTTCGCTATAAAGTGTAGTTACGACCAGCGGCTCAGGACTTCATCCCACGTTAATTCTTTCCCTCGTGATCGAAGGAACAACACAACACCAAGAAGCGCAACAAGCATGACAACACCGATCAAGGTGAAAATGAAATATGGGGAGTCGATGAGCGAGGTTTCGCAACTGGTTGGACACACCCCACCGCAGTCAACACCAGCTTCGTTGGCGTCTTGAAACCCGTTGGAACAGGTTCCAACGACGTCACAACCATTATCAACACTATCGTCACAGTCGTCGTCCTTTCCGTTTCCACAAATTTCCTGAATAGGATCAACAGAATCTTCACAATCTCCCCAGACACCGGAACTCGTGCAAGTTTGGGTTCCCTTGGAACAGACACCAACATCGCTCCCACATGCTTGGGTATCGCCCTGGGAACAAGCACAGAGCTCGTCCGTTGACCCATCACAATCATTGTCGAGATCGTCGCCACAGAATTCGCTTGTTTCAGGGTAGACTGCTCCGATACAGTTGGTCCATACCCCACCCAAGCATGTCTGCATTCCGACTTTGCAGACACCGATATTCGGTCCACCGCACGACTTTGTGAGATTTTCATCAGCGCTGCCATCACAATCATCATCCTTGTTATTGCAGACTTCTACTGTCGGCAACGTCTGGTTTTGACAATCCTCCCACTCGTTATCCACACAAAGTTGGATGCCTGCTTCACAGACGCCGACATTACTTCCGCATGATTTTGTCGATCCTTCAACACAGGTGACGATTGAGAAGGTTTTTGTTGTCGTGTTCTCGTTCCCGAGAGCGTCTGTTGCCGTGATTGAAAAGGAGTAGATGCCCTTTCCCTTCCCTGCAGACGGAACTGTCCAGGTCACGTTCCAGGTTTGGTTATCAGACGATGCGGTTATTGACGTTGTCACAACCGTCGACCCGTTAAAGGTTAATGAGACACTTTCAATTTCATTGAAGTGATCAAGAATCGTTGCTGCTACGGAAAGGTTTTCGAGCAGCTTTACACTCGTTGCCGTGGTAACGCCGATTGTTGGGCCGGCATAATCAGCAGAAAGCGACACAATCTCCGATGCGTCCCCCTTGTTTCCCGCAAAATCGAAAGCGCGGCACTGGAAGAATACCGTTTGCCCGTTCGCAAGGTCGATGACCTCTGATCCTGTTGGGTCATTTTCAACCGGAGGGATGTCCTGCCAGTTGGGAGGATTCGCACTCTTCTTGATTGTTGCAAAGGCCACACCAGAACCGCCGGTATCAATTGATGTCCACGAAACCGTGGCGTCGCCGTCAAGCGGCGCGAATGGTGGGAGATCGTCAAGGGAACACACTGGTTTGCCAAAATCAATCAGCACTGTTGCTGGCGGTGGTACAGGACTGTTATGACCGGCTGCATCGGTTGCAAGAACACGAATGTCATAGGTTGCTCCACTAGTGAGTGAAACAGGAATGTTATCCTTTCCAAATTTCTGTGGTGTTGTTGGGTTGGTCGAAAAGCCAGGATCTGTTTTTTCCAATACCTTCCAAGTTGCCCATGTCCCGCCATTCACGCGGTATTGGAAGGTCAAAGAAACAACACCAGAACCGATTGGCGGGGAGACACTTGTGTTCGTATCATTCGCGAGCCAGAAGATGGGAACCTCGGTCGTATTCAAGAACGATGGAACAGGATAAACGGTGATGCGCGGCGGGACCGTGTCGATATATGTTTTGACTGCAGTGCTGGAACCTGTCTGCCCGGTCCCGCTTGTTGCCAAACAGCGAAACTGGTATTCCGTGTTGGTTGCGAGATTCCCGATTGCTGTTGGCGATATTGTTGCTGGGACTTCAGTTTCACTCGTGTCACCTGTTTTCTTGTAGCGGATCACAACACTTTCAATCGGGGTTCCCGACGAGCCGGTTTCTGTTGTCCATATCAAGGAAACAGTGTTTGTAGGTGTGTAGGCGGGGAGCGCTGTGAGAGTACAAGTCGGACTCTCGGCATCCAAGACAATAATAGCTGATTGTTTAATCGCTTCTGTATTTCCCACTCCATCAATGGACCGATAGAAGATTTTCCAAGTACAGACACCACTGACACATTCAGGGGGAGCGACAAGAACTTTTCCGTCGACGATGCTCCCCTGTTCTTGAACAGTGCAGGGTGTTTGAGCATCGCCAGGGGCAAGGCACCATTTGATGGTCGCACAGCCGCTTCCGGCAACGCCTCCATAATCATCGTTACAGCTAAGATCAAAAGTAACACCAGACGGCGAATAGGTAACACTGCCATCAACATTGTCTGTGGTCGTGGGCGCTTTGGTGTCAATAATAATAATTTCTTCATCGGTGGCACTTAGATCGACCGAGTCAGTAGCTCGGAGCGTGACCACATACGTCTCGTCAGTGAGGGTTCCTGTTTCGAAGGTGTTCGGTGTCTGGATCGTTGTCCAATCAATAACAACCGTGCCTCCTGTCGCTTTCTTGACTTGGTATTTGAGCGTTTTGATCTGGGTCGTGGCATCAGTGGCGGTGTACGAGAATACGGGTGTGGTGTCAGCAGTCGCGCTCGCTGCTGTACTCAGTGTGACCACAGGGGGTGTTACATCAACGACAAGAGGAGCTGTCTTGGCGGCTCCCTTGTTTTGTCCGTTATCAACTGCATAGATTGTAACGAGATAGGAATGATCGACTGTAGTGAGTTCCGGGGCAAACACAAAATTCGTCACCAGCGATCCTGGAGTATTCAACGTTGCGTTTCCAGCAATGATCGTGTCACCAGTGACTGTTGAATTGATCTTGACCCAGACTTGGAAGATGGGAAGCGAGGTATCGGTTGCTGTTCCAGTGATGATTGGTTCTGTGTTGCTGGTCGGACTGGAAACAGGATCCAACTGGACCGTCGGACCAGTGACATCCCACCCAAGGTCACAACAGATCTTGGTTGCATAGGCGCTGCTGCTACAATCGCCAACATGGGAGTTGGTATCCTGTTTGATTGATCCAAAACACAGTTCGTCTCCCGAACAGGTTGTTTTGTACGAACAGGAGGCCCCGGTTCCCTTTCCGGTATTGGCAATCCCGAGACAGAGGTCAGTAGTATAAGGGGTACCAGTATAGGTCGTTTTTTGTGCATGGCTGTCCGTTGCTTGTGCAAGGCGCATGAGAATCATCTTGTCTTGTCCCATGATGGGCCCGGCAGCACAAGCGCCGCCTTGGAGAATAACATTGGAGTTGTCGTTGACCTTACAACAAAAGGAGATGTTTTGAGCGAATTTCGTTTGCGATGGCATCTCGATATGTGAATTCATTACATCAAACAAATGATAGACGGTGATCTCGCCCTGAGCGCTCTGGCACACTTCGCCTTGTGTTGTAAATCGGCATGAAAGCTGTGATGCAGCACTCACCCCCGGTACACTCAGAAGGACGACGAAAAGAACGAAACTTGCCCACACAAGCCTCATGACACAACAACCCCAAATACTAGTTGGTGAGGCTCGCTATATAAAGTATATTAATACGACCAGAGTTCACAGGCCTTACAGCGTTCCTGTGACGAGGGTTCCTTGCATGAAGCACAACGTGTGATCGGGTGTGTTGTTTTCGCAACGGCTGTTGTGAGGAACGGTTGGATCTTTTCAAATCCTTCGATAAGGGAAAATTTCGTCCCGGGATACGTTGTTTCAAGCTGGTTGAGGAAGTCGCGGATATCAAAGCGGATTCCAGTTGCGTGCGGGCATTCTCCTTGATGAACAGGAAACCCTTTCAGGGACGCGTAAAGTGCGGTTTCCCGTTCAGGAATGAAGCGGAGCGGTTTGATGCGGGGAATGAAATTTGGATCATTCCCTTCGGTGCGCGTTCCCAGACGGCTGGCGCGGACAAGATCACCGCGGATCCAGTTCATGAGAATTGCCTGCACCTCATCATCGAGATTATGGCCAACAGCAAGTTTGGTTGCTCCTGCTTCGCGGGCTGCCCAGTTCAGGAGCTGCCGTCGTGCAACCCCGCAATACGTACACGCCTTGCCCTGTTCGATCTTTGGTATCTGATCGTCAAGGGTCTTGCCGTAGGCCTCTTTGAAAGAAACGATCTTATGGTCGATACCAAGCCCCGCACAGACCTGCTTTGCGAGCTTCAAGCTCGTGTCCCGGTAGCCGGTGATCCCCTCGTCAATGGAGATGGCAACGAGCTTCATGTCGCGCCGGGGCCCGGTGATTTCATGGAGGAGATGGAGCAGTGATGTGGAATCCTTGCCACTGGAAAATCCCACAGCGACCGTGTCGTTTGACTGAAGCAGCTTGTATTTGGTGATCGTTTTCTTCACACGTTTTTCAATGCTTCTGCAGAAACAACCTTTGCAGTACAGCCGCGCCTCATACGCCTTATAGTATACAGCGGGCTTGCCGCAGGAACAGGATGCCATACTATCTCACCCACCAGAAACAATCTTGATTGCCGTGAGCTGGTCCTGCTCGAGGAGCTCGGCGGTGTCCGGGATGATCGCCTTGCCCCTGGCAACAAGGTAGGATTGGGGGATCAGGCCGGCTGCGGCAAGGGCCTGGGCAGCCGTGCTCCCTGTGGGGAGGTCCAATTCCCGCTTCTCCTTGTTAACAATAAGGATAACACGCATAGCAAAACCATTAATAGAAGACTATTAAAATCAACAACAGGCCGGCGTGGCGGAATGGCTAACGCGCTCGTCTCGAAAACGAGTGTCCTCTGGACATGCAGGTTCGACTCCTGCCGCCGGCGTCAGCTTTTTAATATCATTGATCAAGGTATAATTCAATGAACCTGCAAGACCCTGCCCAGACGACTCGTCTCCTCAAAAAGTGGAAAATCCCCACCCCAGCACTCTTTCACGCGAAGAATGCCAGGGAGGCAGTGACCTACGCCAAGACCCTGCGCTTTCCAGTGGTGCTGAAGGTGGCTTCTCCTGATATCATCCACAAGACTGATGCCGAGGGCGTCCTCCTTGACCTCAAAAACGAGCAGGAGGTCAAGGACGGCTTCGAGCAGGTCACAAAAGGGGCCCGGCGGCACCATCCTCGAGCAAAGATCACCGGAGCGATTGTGCAGGAGCAGGTGAAGGGAACCAATTTCAGGGAAGTGGTCATTGGGGCAATCCAGGATCCTCAGTTCGGACCCGTGCTCATGTTCGGTCTCGGGGGCATCTTTGTGGAAGTTTTGAAGGATGTGTCCTTCCGGTTGATCCCCATTGAGCGAGAGGATGCACAGGCCATGATTGCGGAGATCAAAGGGAATGCATTGCTGACTGGTTTCCGAGGACAGAAGCCCGTGAACCTGCGGGTCCTCGAAGATTTGCTTCTTACGGTTTCCAAGATGGTTGAGAAATCGAACATCAAGCAGCTTGATTTGAACCCCGTGCTGATTAACGACAAGCGTGCGATTTGTGTTGATGCGCGCGTTCTCGTGTAAGCGTGCGTTGGTACGCTTTGAGGAGTGCCCAGAACTGTGCCAGAATCGCGAAGAGGCCAAGGAGCGCCGCGAGCGGTGGAGACAGGAACAAGAACACAACAAAGATGACCGTGAGCAGGCCAGCGAGTTGCGTGGACCGGTCAAGGCGGTTGCGGGCTCCGAGAATCGAGAGCCCAAGAACCATATAGGCTGCTTCCCAGCCGGTTGCCAACCAGGCGAGGTTATACGTTTCGTTGTAGACCGACGTCGCGACAAAAGAGAGGAAGAGCAAGACCATGGCGAGCCCGGACCCGAAGATCAGCAGCGGACTTTGGCGCCGCCGGCCGAGTTGCTGGAAGCCGGAAAAGGCAAGGAGTTGGCCGAGCAGAACTGCTGCAATAAGAAAAACTGTCAGTAGGGAGGTAAGCGTTTCACCGGCAAGGAAGATTTTGGTGCCGGTGATGAAGATGATGCCCATGACATACGGAATGACCATTCCAAAGACGCCAAGGAAGAGGATCGGATCACTGCGCATAGAACGTCTTTGGACTTGAGAGTAGAAAAGCCTTAAGGCTTTGCAGACCAAGAACAATTATGCATGTCGACGTTTCGTACGGAGAAGCCACGATCGGGGAAACGATCATCGAGGGAGACGTCTTAGTGGCGTGGGACGGATCATACGCCATGCGGTCGAAACAGCACCGGATTACGATTGAACACCTTGTTGCCATCCTGCAAACCTATCCATTATGTGACACATTCATTCTCGGAATTGGATTGAACGGGAGTGTTGTCATTGAGGAACGGGCAAAGGAGTTGCTCGAGCACAAACATATTGAGTTCTACATTGAACAGACAAAAAAAGCAGCAGCCATCTTTAACGCGTTTGCGAAAGAAAAAAAGGTTGTCGCGTTGTTGCACACAACGTTATGACTGTCACAATTTTGCGGCTGGGACACCGGGTGTTCCGTGACCAGCGGATGAGCACGCACGTGTTCCTCGTTGCGCGCGCTATGGGTGTGGTCAACGGCTTTTATTCCGGGGAACGAGACACCGGGCTCGAACAATCAACGAAACGGATTGCAACAGAGTTCGGCGGGACGTTCACGGTGGAGCATGTTAAGAATCCGATCCGGTTCATCAAGGACTGGAAGGGCGAGATCGTGCACCTGACAGTGTACGGGTTGCCGGTGGAACAGGTTGCAAAAACCGTTTCAACGAAAGACTTATTGGTTGTTGTTGGTGGAGAGAAGGTGCAGCCTGAGGTGTACCAACTTGCAACAAAAAACATTGCAGTGACGAGTCAGCCGCATTCGGAAGTGGGAGCGCTGTCATTGTTTTTGTATCTGACGCTGGGGAAGCGATCGCTGCAGACATCGTTTTCAAATGCGAAGCGGAAGATTATTCCACAGGAACGAGGAAAGAAGATCGACCATGATAAAGGCGCTCGTGTTTGACTGGGGAAACGTGCTGGAGTTCTTCGATGCTGAAGGAATGTGGACGGCACTTGCTGAACAGTATCAACTTGACCGCGACCGGTTTGCATACTTCGAATTGTCTCTGCGGGAAAAAAAGTTCGATGGCGGATTGATTTCGATTGACGAGTATTTTGAACGCTTGAACAAGGAATTTGGAATTTCAATCGACCAAAAAAAGTATGTGAAGACTTATTTTTCCCATTTGAAACCGAACACCGAGCTTCTTGGGATCATCAAAAAACTGAAGCCGCGATACAAAATGATCATTCTCTCGAACAACAATCCCTTCTTCTTTGAACGAATCACCAAGCTTGGGTTTGATACACTCTTTGACACGATTCTCTTTTCGTGCCAAGAAAGGTTGCTGAAGCCGGACCCGCGGTTTTATCAGAAGGTGTTTGAGACAGGCCTAAAGCCAGATGAATGCGTCTTTGTTGACGATCGTGAGACGTTTGTGGAAGGGGCGAAGCAGGTTGGGATGCACGCAGTTGTCTATAGGGGGATTGAGCAGTTCAGTGATAATCTTGTACAATTCTCGATTCGTGTTGACGTATAACATTGTTATACACCACTCATAAACCCAAGTCGCCACGTCTTCCTATGGCCTCCAACGCCCTCACCACATCCCAGATCAAGAACCTCGAGAAGCAGCAGTACCGCTTGATCGGTAAGCATTCCGCAATCAAGGTCTGCAACTGGACCAAGCAGTCGTTGCGGGGAAAAAACGTTTGCTACAAAAAACAATTCTACGGGATCGATTCCTGGCGGTGCATTCAGTTCACGCCGACGGTCCAGTTCTGCACCGAGAACTGTTCTTTTTGCTGGCGCACACTTCGATTCCATAACAACCCAGCGGACGATTGGGACGAACCAGCATTCATCGTCGACGGCATGATCAAGGAACACGTCAAGATGTTGCGCGGCTTTGGTGGCAACGAAGAAACACCAACAAAACTTTACAAAGAAGCGCAACAGCCAAAGCATGTCGCGATTTCCCTTTCTGGTGAACCAACATTGTATCCGCACCTCCCTGAACTGATCCAGGAAATTCACAAGCGAGGTATGACAACATTCCTCGTGACCAACGGCACCAGTCCAGCGATGCTACGGAAACTGGTCAAGACACCACCGACGCAGCTGTACGTGACCGTTGCCGGACCAACGCCCGAGATTCTCAAGAAGGTGACAAAACCCATTCTGCCGAATACGTGGGATCTTCTGATGGAATCATTATCATTGTTTAAGAAGTTCCCGACAACCACAATGAGGCTCACGCTGGTACGAAAACTGAATCTCCTCCATCCTGACCTATATGCGCAGCTTGCTGATCAGTTTTCACCACGCTTCCTTGAAGCAAAGGGCTACGTGCATGTCGGCGGGTCGCAGTACCGGCTGACGCAGGACCACATGCCCTATCACCGAGAAATTGTGTCGTTTGCAAAAGAAATCGAGAAAACAAGTTCCTACAAGATCCGTGACAGCATGGTACCGTCGAGATGCGTGCTCTTGGCACGGGAAGGGACTGTGCAACCGAACTGGTGCAAGGCCGCTTGCTGCAGGAAACAGTTATAAACGTTACCGTCATATCTTGACGATATAGTTCATGGTTATCCATCATTGCATCGTCCGGTCATGCCTGCTCTGGTGTGATCATTCACAGGCCGAAGCCAAGACACGGAACAGGTTTCGACATGGGGAGCAGCAGGACGGTTGCTGATGGAAAACCGGGTTCTTTGGACGTCTTTTGCAGTCTTTGATGGAAAGGAAGGGTTACGATGGCAAAGCAATCGGTTCAGGATATTCAGGACAGAGTCATCAACTGCGTCTGCGAGCAGTTGGGCGTATCACGCGACAACGTCAACTCCAAGACAGACTTCATCAACGATCTCGGCGCCGACTCGCTCGATCACGTCGAGCTGATGATGGAGCTCGAGGACGAATTCAACGTCAACATCCTTGACGAGGATAGAGAGAGAATCCGGACGGTCAACGATGCTGTCGTCTGTGTCAGCAAGCTTTTAGCGTAACCCCCACGCTAGCAGTCGGTTTCGTTCTCCTTGGTCCACAGGCAGCGTCCCCCCCCAAGACGTTGCTTGTGGCTTGCCCTTTATAACAGTGTTATCCTATCAGCCAGCGGGTTTTAGCTAGAATAAAAAGGAATTTAGAAACCAACCTACCCATGTCCATTTATGGAAGAAGACGTTTCTTTTCATATGGACCCCAAAACAAGCAAACGATCAGAAAGGATGACCGACTCCGCGAAGGATATTAAAGACGAGTTCGCCGACTTCCTCACGTTTTCGGAAACATCTCTCAAAGTCCTTTGGGATAACAAAGAAGATGAAACTTGGAATAAACTTCTGAGACCCCGCGTTTTAACGTAAACCTTTCTCCACTACCACGTCGCACACCACATGATTCGTCCGAGGGCCAACACTCTTGACAATGTGCTCAGAGAACGCAGTGACCGTGAATCCCGCGTTCTTCGCGTGACGTTCAATGGTCTCTCTCAAATGCTTGCCAACATCATGGTAGTGGATGGTTGCTGTGTCCTTCGCCATCCTGAACGCCGTTGGCAAGAACTGCGCTGTATTCGGGAAGTATCCCATGAGAATCCGGTCAGCCTTTTGCGGAATCGAAACCGTCCGGCAGTCCCCTTCGACAACCGTGACGTTCGTGATCTTGTTTGCGACAATGTTCTTCTTGAGATAGAACACAGCGTCCGGATTCTTCTCGATTGCAAACAGCGTCACCGGAACCTGCTTGGCAATCCCCAGGCTGAAGTAGCCGATGCCAGCAAACATGTCAATAACAACCTCGTTCGGCTGCACTAGTGGAATCAATAGCTTCCGTTCTGCAAGGTTCCCCTTTGAAAACATTACCTTCGTGACATCAAGGTGAAAGAGAATCCCATGTTCCTTGTGCACGGTCTCTGTCCCGTTCCCGGCAATGCGTTCAATTGTCGGTTGTCGCAGTTCACCAGAAATAGGACCGCGCTGCACACAAACGGTTGTGAACCGCGGATAGACTTTGAGAACAGCATCACCAATCGCCTGTTTGTATGATTTCACTGCAGCAGGAAGTGAAAAAATACAAATCGATCCTAGCTGTTGGTAGGTATTGGGAAGGTGTTCCTGCAGCTGTTCAGGGACGGTCGCGAGAAGCTGGTCGCGAAAGGACATAATCAGGCGGGTTTCGTTTCTGGTTGTTTTTCTGTTTTCGGTTGTTCTTTCTTCTCTTCAGGTGCTGTTTCTTTCTTCTCAGTTGGTGCGGTGTTTGGTTTTTCTTCAGTTTTCTTTATTTCAGTCTTCGCCTTCTTTGCTTCTTTCTTCTGTTCCTTCGGCGTCGGTCCTGACGGTGTTGCACCTGCTTTTTCTAAGAGTCGTTCCTTCAAACCACCTTTCTTCTCTTCCTTCTTCGTGAAGTCTGGTTCAAAGGGCAGCTTGACGTGGGCAACATCATCAACAACCTTCACACTGACTTTGATTTTCGCTGGTGGCCGAGAAACAGTATGTGCCCAGATCTCCTTGTTCAGGCGTTCGGAGAGCAGAACATTCTGGACATGGGTGTGCTTCTGGACAAAGCCGCGGATAAACGAAATCGCGCGCGGTGCCCGGTAATTCCGGGACTGTTTGAGCCAGTCAGCGCGAAGCGGAATAGTGTACACGCGGGTATCTTTGTCGGCCATAGTTACACCTTCAGATGGTCACGGCGCCAGTTCCTGCGGCTGGCACGGATTCGTCGCGTTCGAGCCCGCTTGAGACCGAATTTCTTGATGTCTGCCCAGCGCGGCGCGTCCCGCTTGGTTGCGCGATTGATGAGGCGACGCTTGCGGCCGGATGCCTTGTTCCGTGACATAGGACTCCTTGTTGAGGGTTTCTCTTTATAAACTATCGCCGCTTGATCGAGGTCTTCCGTACAGGCGAACTCAAAATCTTGAGAATCTCCTTGAGTTTCTGGTCAGTGACCATGTCTGTCAGCCGACCGGCTTGGACGAGTTGCATGATGTACAGTTCCAGTTGCCCTGCCAGTTCTGGGTTCACGAGCTTAATTCGCGCCAGCCGTTCGTATGCCTCCTTCGACAGAATCCTGAGCATGATGACCCGTTTCTGTTGTTCCAGCTGCAGTGCAGCTTGCTGTTGCTCAGTGGGGTCCATACTACGTTCCTTCTGACCAGGAGGTGATGTAGTCTTCCTGTGATTTGGTCAAAGCATCAACAGTACATCCCATGCTCTGAAGTTTTCTCCTGGCGACTTCGTCATCCTGTCCTTTGGGAATCGAGTAGACGCCTGGTTCCAGTTTCTTGTCGAGATAGTACTTGATCGAAAGGAGCTGGTTCGCGAAGGACAGGTCCATGACCGCAGATGGGTGGCCTTCTGCACACGCGAGGTTTGCCAAGCGGCCTTCGCCAAGCAGGAAGACCTTCTTCCCACTCTTCAACGTGTATTCCTCGGTTCCTGAACGGATAGTGCGCTTGCTCGTGCTCGCTTCTTGGAGCTGGTCAGTCCGGATCTCCAGGTTGAAGTGGCCGACATTCGAGAGAATGACACCGTCTTTCAGGAGCTCGAAGTGTTCGTTCGTAAGAATGTCCTTGACACCAGTTGCCGTGACGAAGATGTCGCCGACTTTGGCGGCTTCTTTCATGGGCATGACTCGGAAGCCTTCCATGACTGCGCGGAGCGCGTTGACTGGTGACACTTCGGTGACAATGACGTTCGCGTTCATGCCCCGCGCGCGCAGCGCAACGCCCTTGCCGCAGTGCCCGAAGCCAGCGACGACAACGGTCCGGCCGGCGATCAGCACACTGGTGGCGCGCATGATCGCGTCGAAGGTGCCTTGGGCTGTACCGTAAATATTATCAAAATCCTGCTTTGTGATTGCATCGTTGATTGAGATGACGGGGTAGCCGAGTTTCTTGTCCGCTGCCATGTTCCTCAGGCGGACCACACCAGTGGTGGTTTCCTCGGTCCCGAACTTTATTGACGGGATCAACTCACGATGCTTTTCATGAAGCCGGAAGACTAGGTCGCCGCCGTCGTCCATGGTGATCACAGGCTTGTGCTCGAGGACCTTGTCCATGTTCTTGTAGTAGTCCTCGTTCGTGAGACCCTTCCAGGCGTAGATGTGGACGTTTTCTTCTTCGGCGAGGGCTGCTGCGACGTCATCTTGTGTGGAAAGGGGATTACAGGCTGCCCAGGCCACCTCAGCGCCTCCGTCCCGGAGGGCCAGGATCAGGTTGGCAGTCTCCTTCGTGACGTGGATCGCGCCCCCGATCACGAGGCCTTTGAAGGGCTTGGTTTTCGCGAACTCCTCGCGGAGCGCAGAGACCACGGGCATCTGCTTGGCTGCCCATTCGATCTGGAGCCGCCCTTGGGGGGCGAGCGACGGGTCTTTGACCTTACTCATACAATATTCACCTCAGGCGGAGGTGTTTAGTCAGAAGATTATTAAAAGGGGAGTATAACACTGTTATGAATCTTTTATCTATCTTTCCTGCAGTACGTTTGCATGCCCGATCTTGAACTCTTCATTTTTGATGTGGACGGTGTCCTCCGGGATTCCGCCCCTGCAGGACTCGAAGGAATGCTCCGTGGGCTGAAGGCAATCGGCGTCCCCACATCATACACCAAACGAGAGTATCGCTTGATGCGGTCCCTTGGCAAATACAACAACAGCCAGCAGTGCCTCACTTTGATGTACGCGCTCCAGAGGGCAGGAACAACAATTGAAAAGCTTGTTGCAACCGAAGCACCAGAAGCAGCGTGCGACGCACTTCTTGAACGATACGTTACAGAAGCAGATTACGAAAAGATGAAAGATGCCCGAAACGTCTACAAAGAATTCTTCTATTCCCAGGCTGCTGGGCAGTTTGTTCGAGTCCTTCCTGGTATTCCTGAAGTCCTTGACGAACTCAAGAACCGCTACACGCTTGCTATCTGGAGCAACGCCGCATCCTCGACGCTTGATCGTGACCTTGGTCCGTATCTGGACCGGTTTTCGTATTTGTTGGGAGGAGAGGACATGAACATCAAGAAACCGAGCCCGGACGGCATTCTCAAAATCTGTGACGATCTCAGCATCGAGCGTGCGAAAACCGCGTACGTTGGCGACGCTGCGGTTGATGTGCAAGCTGCGAAAGCCGCGGGTGTTGTTTCGATTGTAACGCTTTCAGAAGTTCCTGACCGGGAAATCCTCAAACGAGAAGGCGCAGACTTCTATTTTGAAGACATTCGAGAAATGGCCAAACAGTTTGTTCACTAGTGTTTTTCCAGCACCGCTTCGAGTTCCGAGAGCGAACCAATGACGACATCAGCGCCTGCTGCTTTGAGTTTTTCCGCTGAGTGATACCCGCTTGGAACCCCGATTGCAAGGACCTGCGCCGCCTTCCCTGCCTTGATGTCAGAAAGCTCGTCACCAACATAGCACGCCTCGGTGTTCGGGAGACTGAGTTTCGTGAGCACGTCGAGAATGGAATCGGGCGCTGGCTTTGGTTTGGTAATGTCTTCGTAGGTCATAACAACTGAAAAGTGTTCCAGCAACTCCTTTGGAAACACTTCAACAATCTGGTAGCGGGTTGAATTACTTACAATGGCGAGCTTGTATTTCTGAGAGAGCGATTCAATCACGGTTCGCGTGTCGGGGAAGAGGACGCCCTTCTTCGCAAGGTTGATGTAAATGTCTTGCTTCTCTTTCAGGGCAGCGGCAATCTTCTCCTCGTCTGGCGAGCCAATGATCCACTCTACTTTCTTCCTTGTTGGGGTGTGCATGAGCTGTTTCAGGTCATCGAGGGAGAATGATTTTCCGTGCCGTTTTGCGAGTTCCACATACGCCTGTTCGTGGACAGGAAGATCGTTGACGAGCAAGCCATTATAGTCAAAGATTGCAAGTTTCATCATCACACCTGATGTCTCATATTTAAAAAATGTCTACAAGGAATTTCATGCCCGAAATCTACGATGTGGTGAACGAAAACGACGAGGTCATTGGCAAGGCAACGAGAAAGGAGTGCCATGAAAAGCAGCTGATCCACCGGCTTGTTCAAATCTACGTTGTCAAGTCAGACGGCTCGATTGTGCTTCAGAAACGCGCTGCCTGGGTTGATACGTTTCCAAATCTTCTGACAGCAGCTGGCGCAGGTCACGTTGATTCTGGCGAGACTTACGAAACTGCAGCAGCACGCGAACTCAAAGAAGAAACCGGTCTTTCCGTGTCGCTGAAAAAACTTGGTCCAGCAAAAAGCTACGAACCGGAACATATGCAGAACCTGATGGTGTTTTCCGCACAGTCTGATGGCCCCTTTGTGAAGAGTAAAGAAGCGACGGAATTTGTCATCATGACGCTCGACGAAGCAAAAATGAAGATGAAAAAGGAACCAGAAGCATTTACACCAGCGTGCCGGGTAGCGTTTAAGGTGTTTCTGGAAAATTTGGATTAATCAGAAGCCTTCTGCTTTAGCATAGTCAGAAAATGCTTGTGCAAATCCTTCTCGTGGAAGCACGGTCACACCGCTTCCTTCTTCCCGGGCTTCATCAAGATCCCATGGGAACACATAGCCGCCTTCCATAACCACAACATGGTCAAAGCCTGCAGCTCTTAGTGCATCGACTTCTTCTCTATCAAACCGATCATCAACACGAACGATCCTATCATGTGACGAACGAAGCGTAGATGCAACCTTACTGAGTTGGATGACCTTGTCACCTTCACCTACATCGTTTCCATAGATTCGGTCACGTGAGATAACACATTGTGCTCCTGGACCAACCATACCGGTTTCGAGACGGTCTTCCCGGGAATAGAGAAGGCACAGATCAAAAATAGAAACTGGATCTTTTGATGACGCAAAGAAAGGAGCGTATCCATCAATAAATTTCCCATCAGAAGTAACTTCAGCTGCATCAACAAGTGTATGAAATTCACGGACTGTTTGAGCCATAGGACTCTGCATTCCGTTCCATGCTTGTTCATCAAGTGTTTTCAGGCGGTTACGTTCAATATAGAATACACCAACTTTCTTTTGTCCAAACTTCTCCCAACGGCCGTCTGCTTTTGCTGCTTCCAATCTCGTCTTGTATACCTGAATTGCATCCTGATAGGCCTCGCGGTTGTTTGGATCAGCGAGCATGCGATCGATAGCTCCAGGTTCCTCATGAATTATTTCCACAACAGGAAGATAGTCACCGGCTTTTGCAACCAACGGACGAAGCCGTCGGAACGCCTCATACCCACGATGGTCACGGTGGTCGGGTGTCAGATCAGCTGGATGAGCAAGGCGACCCAATCCAATAGATTTGAGTTTTCCCGGGCTCAAAACATCATACGCCCCGAAAGAAACTGCAGCACACTCGTCAACTGCGTTGTTGATAATCCCATCAAAACTGGAGGCAACACCAACAACCGGCCGAGGAACATACAGCTCAGACATACCCCCATCTACGGGCTAATATTTAAATACTTATATCTACCCTGTTGTATGGTCACGGTTTCCGCCCCTGGAAAGGTGCACCTCATCGGCGAGCACAGCGTGGTCTACGGCGAACCAGCGATCATCGCTGCCATCGGCCTCCAGACCACGGTCACGGCCGAGAAGGCAGAAAACGTTTCTTACCTTGACAAGCGATTTAGCCCAATCCCCCGGGAGTGGTCACTCGACGATGTTGTGGAAACAACACAACAGGTTCAAAAACTCTGGGACTCCTGCAAGGAAAAGGGCACTTTCAGTGACTTGTTTGCTTTTGTTCGGAGCGACGGCTACAGCGGCTACCGCAAAGCCGTCGTCGGCATCACCCTCCACGAGCTTGGCATTCACGGCGGTGTCTCTGTCACCATTGACGGCGCTGGGATGGTCGGTGCCGGTATCGGTTCCTCGTCATCCTTGGCTGTCGCGCTCGTGAAGGCGATCGCAACTGTTTACGAAAAGTCCATCTCACTTGAACGCGTCAATGACATCGCATTCAAGCTCGAGCAAGTCATCCACGGCACGCCGTCTGGCGGCGACAATGCAGCCTGCTGCTTTGGTGGCTTGATCTGGTTCCGAAAGAACCAACCGAAAAACGACATCATCTCACTCAAAGACGAAATCCCCCACAAACTCGAAAACTTCGTCCTTGTCTACACCGGCCCTCCAGAAAAGAACACCGGCGAACTCGTCCAATTAGTCAAAGACAAACCAGAAGACTTCCGCACGCCTCGCGTCAAAGCCCTCGGCGAAGCAACCGTGCAGATGAAAACCGCGTTAAAAAACAAAGACTACAACACCGTCCGCACCCTGATGAACCTGACGCAGAAAACACTCGCAGAACTCGGCGTCTCAACACCGACGATTGACAAAATCGCCGAAGCCGTGCGCGACATCGGCGGCGCAGCAAAGCTCTGCGGTGCCGGCGGCGGGGGCATCATGCTCTGTCATCATGCTGATCGTGTGAAGCTCGCACAGACGATCACCAACCTCGGCTTTGAGCCGATTGAAGTTGACCTTGGGGTCGAAGGAGTGAAACTATGAAAGCAACGGCGATTGCAAACGCGAATATTGCGTTGATCAAGTACTGGGGAAAGCGAGACGCAGATCTCATGCTTCCCAACAACGGGAGCTTGTCCATGACCGTGGACGGCCTCCACACCAAAACAACTGTCGAGTTCGGCGACTTTGAAGCCGACACACTCACCATGAATGGAGAATCGGTTGAAGGAAAGGAACTTGACCAAGTTATCAAACATCTCGATTTAGTCCGCGGCATGGCGAACATCAACAAGAAAGCAAAGGTCGCATCAGAAAACAGCTTCCCGACGGCAGCTGGCCTCGCCTCGTCTGCATCCGGGTTTGCCGCGCTCTCTGTTGCAGCTGCAAAAGCAGCTGGCCTCGACCTCGATGAAAAACAACTGTCCATTCTTTCCCGACGCGGTTCTGGTTCTGCATCACGATCCGTCGGCGCAGGCTTCATTGAATGGTTGAAAGGTGAACAAGCAGATGGCGACGATTCCTACGGGAAACAAGTTGCCACACCGGACCACTGGCCAGCATTCCGCATGATCGTTGCAATCACCGCAACAGGTGAGAAAAAAATCAAGAGCCGAGCTGGCATGTCACAAACCATCAAGACGTCGCCTATGTATCAGGGCTGGCTTGACACGGTTCCTGCAGATCTCGACGTCGTTCGCCAAGGAATCCGCGACAAAGACTTCACGAAAGTTGGAGAAACCGCAGAACGAAACGGATTGAAAATGCACGCAACCATGATTACGACTATCCCAACTATTTTGTACTGGAACCCAACAACAATCGCGATCATGCACGCGATCCAGGACTGGCGCGACGAAGGTCTTGAATCCTACTTCACTATGGACGCTGGACCGCAAGTGAAAGTGTTCTGTCTTGAGAAAGACGTCCCAGAACTCCAGAAACGATTGCAAGAAATCCCCGGCGTCAGGGAAACAATCATCGGCAAACCAGGACAAGCGGCCCGGTTGGTGGAGGAGCACCTCTTCTAGTATGACCAGCATTTCTGCTCCTGGCAAACTCATGTTGTCTGGTGAGTGGTCCATCCTCGAACCCGGCAACCCCGCACTCGTCATGGCGATTTCAAAACGAGTGTATGTTGAAATTGAAGAAGCAGAAACCATTCATGTCAAACTCGATGACTTTGGTCTTGAGGCAACCGGCACCCTAAAAAACGGAACCCTGACATGGAATACAACAGAGCAAACAACACGTGACAAACTCATGTTCACGAAAGGTGCCATTGAAACCGTCACGTCGTATCTTGGAAACGATAAACCGTTCAGGCTTCGAACCTGGGGCGATGAAACTGTTGTTGAAATCGACGGTGAAAAACGAAAAGTCGGGTTCGGTTCCTCTGCAGCGTCTGTTGTCGCTGTTGTCGGTGCCATCCTCCAGTTCCACGGCCATGATATTTCAAAACGTGAAACAAAGGATCTCGTGTACAAACTGAGCCTTGCGACGCACTTCAAGACACAAGGAAAAATCGGTTCTGGATTCGATGTTGCTGCCTCAACGTATGGAGGTATTTTCGAATACCAAAGCAATCCCACGTGGCTGAGTGCAAAACTCGATTCTGGGCAATCAGTAAATGAACTTGTGACAAAACAATGGGAAGGATTTCTTGTGAACGAACTTTCTATTTCCGACACCTTCCATTTACTCATTGGGTGGACGAAAGAGTCCGCATCAACCACGACCATGGTGAAACAAATGAAGGCATACAAAGCAGCAACACCTGACGCGTACACCAATGCAATCACAACGGTTGCTGCTGCTGCAAAAAAGGCGGTAACTGCAATGAAAAACAATAACACTAAGGCGTTCCTTGCCGCCCTCCAAACCAATGAAGACGCACTCCGTGAACTCGGGACCGTTTCCGGGGTGAACATCGAAACCCCCGAGCTCAAACAGATGAGCGACCTTGCCAACGCCGCGGGTGCTGCCGGAAAGCTCTCCGGTGCCGGCGGCGGCGACTGCGGAATCGGTGTTTGTTTTGACGAAGAAACCGCCAACAAGGTCCGTACCAGCTGGAAGGAACACAATATCTACGTGGTTGATGCAACCCTGGACCGGGATGGCGTCCGCGTTGACGCTTAGAAGTGCACAAGCTGTTTCAGCGCCGCAATTCGCTGGTCCACTTCTGCATTGGTGAGTTCACTAATTCGTTTCGTTGCCAATCCCTCGGCAGTAAAGGACGCAACCGCCGTACCGTGGACCGCAGCACGCCGGATGCCAGCTTCGCTCAGATCACCGGTGCTCGCAAGGTAGCCCATGAACCCGCCGGCAAAACTGTCACCCGCGCCCGTGGGATCAACGACGTTCTCGAGCGGGTAGCCAGGAAGCGACACAATCGAGTCCTTGGAGAGCAGCAACACCCCGTGCTCCCCTTTCTTGATCACGGCCCAGCGCGCGCCAAGGGCAAGCGCTTCCTTTCCTGCTTTCACCAGGTTCGGGGTCTGGAACAACTCGCGCGCCTCCCACTCATTACAAAAGAAAATATCAACTTTCCTGATCACATCTTTCACTGCCTGCGGATCCTTCTCGATGTAAAAGTTCATTGTGTCCACAGCAACAAGCTTCGGATGCTTGATTCCTGCCAACACCTGGAGCTGCATTTTCGGATCAATGTTTGCCAGGAACACATACTCGGCAGTCGCATACGCTTCAGGAACCGTGGGCACAAAGTTCGCGTACGGTCCGAGGTCGATGCTCTTCGTGTGTGCCTCGTTCATGTCGTACTCATAATATCCGCTCCAGTGCAACGTCTTGTCTCTTGTGGTGATGACGCCGCTCGTGTCAATCCCGCGTTGCCGCATGACCTGCAACTGCTCCTGCGGAAAATCAGTCCCGACACTGGCGATCACCCCGACCTTGGTAAACAGCGATGCTGCGAGTGAAAAGTAGGTTGCACTTCCCCCAATGGCCCGGGTTGCTTTGCCGAACGGCGTTGTGATGTCATCGAATGCGAGCGACCCAACTGTGACGAGCATACTACGCCTTTGTTGCGAGCTGGATTGCGGTCTTCAGGACAGCACGACCATCCTTTGTAAGCACGCGCCCCTTGCCTTTCTCCGTCTTGACATACCCGGCTGCCTCAAGTTGCTGGAACACGGTCCGGATGATCTTCCCGGACGCATCCCGTTGCCGCTCTGGTTTATGGCCCCGGTTCTTCCTGCCGCCATAGACTGTCCGAAGCCGGGACACCCCAATGGGCTTTCCCGTGGCCAGCTTCTGGAGCATGCTTGCTGACCGGAGATACCACCAGTCTTTCTGGGCAGGCGGCCGCTGCCGCGACGTCCCAGTCTTCGTGAACGCAGCCCAGGCAGGCGGCTTGCAGTGCTCGTTCTTGGCGAGCTCAGCAGCAGCTGCGGCGATCAACAGGTTCGGATCAACGTCTTTGACCGTTGGCATAGGAGCTCCTATTATACCATGGCATTTTTAAACGTTCAGAGCCCTGGCGAGCCATACGGATTCGAGGGGAAGATCACATGTTTGATCAAGACATAGACCACGGTCATGGCAGTCATGGCAAAGCACCCGATGATGAAGAGGCCCCCGATCATATTGATCCCTGCTGCCTTGATGTCACAGGTGATCGCGTCGACTTCTTTGAAGCAATCAATGTAGCCGCTGACAATATTGTCAAATACGAAGAAGGTGAAGTAGCTGCTCAGAAAAATCACGATTAATCCGAGCAAGACAAATATCCGCATCCACAATCCCACTATCTGTTTCGTTTCTTGTCTTATATAATTCGTCCAGTCAATGAGAGCTCATGGAGTCCCTCTTCTGGGTCGACCAGATCGCGCGACAGGTCAAGGACCGGGAAACAAAACTCGCCCGCGGCCTCCCGAAGCTCCGCACCGAAATGGGGATTGGTGCCTCAGGCATTCCCCACATCGGCTCAACAGGCGACGGGGTCCGGAGCTATGTTGTCCACAAAACATTGGAACAGCTCGGCGAGCAGAGCGAGTTCATTGCATTCACAGACGATCTCGATGGGTTGCGCAAGGTGCCAACCGGGTTCCCTGCAGCACTAAGCGAGCACATCGGAAAGCCCGTGTCCACGATCCCTGATCCCGAAGGTTCCTGTCACCAATCCTTTGGGCATCACATGACCGCGCTCCTCCAGGACGCGTTTGAGCAGCTCGGCATCCGGTTCACCCTCAAGCGCGCAAGCGAGGAATACAAGAACGGCACCCTGGACAAAGCGATCATCACCCTCCTGACACATGCACCCCACGTGGGAACCATTATCAAGAAGCTCACAGGCCAGACGAAATACCAACAACAACTTCCCTACATGCCGATCTGTGCCACGTGTGGGAATGTTAACACAACCGTAGCAACTGCATTTGATCCTGTAACCAACCAAATCACCTATACCTGTTCTGGAACATTCATCGGAAAGGATGCCGCTGGCACAGAAATCGTGAAACAGGGCTGCGGTCATAGCGGCACCTGCGGCATTCGTGACGGCAAGCTGGTATGGAAATCTGATTTCGCTGCCCGCTGGCAATCACTGGGTATCACCTATGAAGCCTATGGCAAGGACATTGCTGAGTCCGTCGCGGTCAATGACGCTCTTTGCAAAAAGATCCTCCACTTCGAACCGCCGGTGCACTCCTTCTATGAATTATTCACTGAACGGAGCGGCATGAAAATTTCCAAGAGCCGCGGCAATGTGTTCACCCCCCAACTCTGGCTCCAGTACGGGTCACCTGAATCTCTCCGTCTCCTATTCCTAAAAAAGCTCGCCAAAACACGTGTGGTCGATCCACTCGTCATTCCCGCGTACATGAACGAACTTGACGACCTTGCTGCTGTGTATTTCGACAAGCAAAAGGTGGCGAATGAGAAAGAGCGCGCCCATCTAAAGCGCCTCTACGAGTTTGCACATTTTCTGGAACCGCCTAGTTCATATCCAGTGAACGTTCCCTTCCGAATACTCATCAATCTTGCACGAATCATCCAGGACGAAGACGCCGTCGTGTCAATCGCGGCAAAACTTGCAGACATCCCCATCCCGGACACGGTCCGGGATGTTGCGGCAAAGGCCGTTGCCTGGATCCACGATGTTGATGACACCAAACAAGAACAACACTCATTAACCAAGGAACAAAAGGCCGTTCTCACGGACCTCATAACCCTTCTCGAGCGAAGCACCCCGGACGCAACCATGTTCAGCGAGCTTGCAAACAAACATGGCATGGAGACAAAGGAGTTCTATGGGCTCGTTTACCAAGCACTTCTCGGCGCACCCCGTGGTCCCCGTCTTACCACGCTCATCGAGGCGCTTGGTGTCAAACGGGCCATAACCCTCCTCAAAAACGCGCTTTCCTCGTCTTAGAGAATATATATAGCGCCGAAGCAATTCTATACCCATGAGGGTCGGGCAGACCGAATTCTTTGCAATTCTCGGTATCATCATTGTTGCGGTCGTCGTGATCGCCTATGCGTTCCTCGCTGGCGACCTGACTCCCTCACCAGTTCCTTCTGGGGTTGCTGAGAAGCAACGAACCGTTGAAGCCACCATCGAGAACGTGATCCATGGTGCCGTGATTGACACGCTCCAGAAACTTTCCCGGAACGGCGGACTCCTGACACCAACACAAGACGGTGTTTCCTTCCTTGGAAGGAAAGTAACCTATTGGTCAAAGCAGGGTGCTGTCTCGATCCCGCCTGTTGAAAGCAACTTCCGTGTCGGCGTGGCAGACTATCTTGAAGCAAACCTGCCCGGTGCCATTGAGTCACTCACCATTCCCAACGTGGTCACTGGCTCGCCGCTTGTTGACAGCACGATTAGAAGCGGGGAAATCGCGGTCACGGTCCAGCTTCCCGTGAGTGTCGAAGGGTATGCCATCAACAAACCATTCTCTGTTACGGTTCCAACAGCCTTTGGCGAAGTACTCGACTTCGCTGAACACTACGTCACGAGTGACAAGCAGAAGACCTACCTCGCACATTTCACCATCATTAGCATGGCACTTTCACCACTTGAAAACAAAGTCCAAACCACACCACTTCTGGTGACGACGTACGATTGTAGTGATCATATCACAAAGACATATGATGAGTTCAGGACAGCGGTCGAGGAACGAATTGCCGTGACCCTGGCCCACACCTATTTACCAAACAAGGTTCCGCAGAACACGTTCACCAGTTCTGCATCACCAAAGTACGGGCTTCCTGAAATCAATGGCAAGATCTACGAAGCGCTTGATGTTTCCTTCCACCTGCCGGACGGGTTCTCTCTGAACCCCAGCACCTTCCAGGTTGATCCCAACACCTTGGTGGTCATTCCTGAACTTGTCCCGCTTACAGGAAAGTGTCGCAGTGATCCCATTCTCGTGAAATATAGTATGACGTATCCTGCCATTGTCCGCGTCAAGGATTCCTTGACCGACAACATCTTCCAGTTCGCTGTGGATGTCACCATCAAGGAGAATACACCCGATCTCACTGCAACGATCGTGTCACCAATCCCTGAAGAACAGCAGGCGCTCTGTGCCTCCTCGTTATGCTACAGTTCCATTACCGTTTCTACAACTGATGGTTCTCCCATCAAGGACGCAACCGTCACCTACCTTGGCTGCACTTTGGGTAAGACAGATGCAACCGGGACATTCTCAAACCTTGTTCCCTGTGGTGTCGGCCCGTTGCGCATTACTGCAGCAAACTATGAAGACTACCTCCAGAACAAAGATCCTGCTGAGATTGTCGATGTTCATGCGACGCTTCAGAAGCAACCAAGCATCCGCCTGAACTTCTATGACGTGTTCATCACGAACAATACCGTTTCAGAGACGTACCAGATCTTCACGAATGATATCAATCCCATCCGGACGAAGTATCCCACCGAAGTAGTGCACCTGTTCCTGGAGTCCCAGAACGGGAAGCATTTCCTCCAAGAGTTCGGTCTGACCTCCCAGATCACGGTTCCCAAGATCAGTCCTGGTCAGTACTTCGTCAACGGCCTCCTCCTTGACGAGGAGGACTTCACCATGTACGGTGCCATGACCACAAACTACCAAATCACCGAAGATCTGGACGGCAAAGACCTTTACGTGTATCTCCCCTATTATTTAGGGTTCAGCTTCGGAAATGAACAAGAAGCAGTCGCCCGCATGATCATCCTCTCCGAAGTCCTGAAGCGCTGCGGTATCGGTCCGGTCCTTGAGGCCCCGTTCCCAGCAAACAAGGCCTGCACGGTCACGTGGGCAGAACTGGACGCATGATCCTATGAAAAATGTTTCCCTCTTCCTGATTCCTGCCTTTGCGGTGGCAGCGAGCATCTTGGTCCTCTCCATGCCCATGGCCAGTGCCGCAACCATCCATCTCTTTGTTAACGGGAATGAAGAGGACTCCTTGATCGTCACCCCCTCGAAACTCATCAACCGGCAGATTACGGTTAGCCACGACCCCTCGGACATTTCATGGAGCAAGGTCAAGGTCGGCATCACCGTGAACAGCGCCAGCTTGGCGCACTCGATCGAGAAAATCTTCCTCTACAAATGCAAGGCATTGAATCCTTCACAATGTGTTCAAGCTGAGCCGATTATTTTCGATTCCTTCGTCGACACTGAACTCCTCTGGAATGATATTTCACAAAAGGTAGGAGGGCCAACCTATCCCCAAACAGCCAATCTTCTCACGCTCGTAAAATTGAAAGATCAGGAAGGACAGGTTGCCTGGCTTGGGTTCTGGGACACGGTGAACCGGATCAGCTACAATGCATTTGAAACCTTCAACTACGAACTCCCGGATGCAAATCTCTATGTTGCTGATACCCAGTTCCTCAACCCCACAAAGAACTTTATCAGCAATTTCCAGATGCTTCCCTTCAATTGGGCAGAGAGCGTCCTCTTTAGCGGTGCGCTCTCCTTGTTTGGCATCGGCGCTGACACCAACGAAATTGAACTTCCCAGCTTTGAAACTGCTCAACCGAGCAGCACCACGATCACGGCCATCAGTAAAGATTTCTTTTTCGTATTTCCAAAAACCACAAGCGGAATCGGCAATCCTATTGTCCTGAACAAGAACCCGTCCTTCACCTGCGGCGACGGAACCTGTGAAGGCAGTCTCGGTGAAGACGCAACCAGTTGCTGTTATGATTGCGGGTGCGGGCTGAACGCCTACTGTGATATTGCAGGCGGTGATCCGGAAACCGGCAGCTGCAAGAACCCCAATGACATCACCATGTCCGTGACCTCTGCCTTGGTTTCCCCAGTTACTAATTGTAACCAGGCCGTGCCAGTCAACGTCACCGTCCAGATCAACAATCCACCAGCAAGTCTCCCGGCACAAATCACTGCACTCCTCTCCTTCGGTGCGAAACAGTTCTCCGTGAGCTGCCCAAAAGGCATCGGGAACACCTACACCTGTGTTACACAACTCTCATCAAAGGTGTCATGTGGGCTCGGAAGCTACATTATCAATTCCAATAAGGTAAGTACAACCATCCCCTACACTGATGGGGCAACCACGATCCTCAAGGAACTCACTGCCGTAATTCCTGATATCACCGTCAATTACGACTGCAGCTGTCCGTCAGGATTCTTCTGCAATGCCGGAACCAAGGTCTGTTCATCAGAGGCAACGATTTCATTGTCCGTGCTCTCGGTCACGTCCTTTATTCCTGATTACAACCCCGCCGGTGACACAATTGATATTGTTGCCAAAATCAACAATCCGCCGACGGACCTTTCGGTGACGAATGTTGAGTACCAACTGGGGAAAATCATTGAGAACAAGAACGAAACCGTTGGGGCCACTACGGGCTCGATCACCTGTGTTGGCGGGGCACCAAATCATGTGTACAATTGCAGCATCCCCCTCTTCCTTCCTGATTACAGCAAAGAAAACACCTACTTTATTCAAAGCAACAGCATCACCTTCAAGACGAGCTTTAGTGATGGCCCGATCACGATTACCAAGGATCTGAAGAGCGGCTTCTCCGATGTCACAGTTCCTTCATCGCTCTGCGGTGACGGGTTGTGTGACAACCAGAAGGGGGAAAGCGCCGCCACCTGTTGCGTTGACTGCGGCTGCGCTGGGGCTGGTGAATATTGTGATGCAATTACCCAATGCAAGCTCATCAATGACGTTGGCCTGACTGTCCTTTCCGTGTCCCCGCGGAACGTGTCTGACTGTACGCAGACCCATCTGATCAATCTCACTACCCAAATCATCAACAAGCCCGCTGAATCAGAAATCCTTGCGGTCTTCTACATGAAGAATGGAGAACCACAACCGTATCCCATCACCTGCAAGGAAGTTGTTGTTGGCAGCCCGACTGGCCTCTTGACGTGCCAACTTACCCTTCCTCCGATCCCTGAATGTTCGCTGCCCTATGAAACCCTTGGTCCCAATACCCTGAACCTTACTATTTCCTATCCTGATGGTTCCTATATCAATCCGTCTGGAATCATCCAGCAGCATCTGACCGCATCCTTTGCTGATCTCATCCTTGTTCCCCAATACCACCCGAACAACGGCGTGTGCGAGCCGCAGTACGGGGAAAGCGCAGCAAACTCCTGCGTTGACTGTCCCTGTGCCAAGGATCCTATGTACGGAGACGCATACTACTGTGATTACCATCGGGTTGACAACATTGCTGGGAGCTGCCAGGAGAAAGGGGACATCAAACTTGTTGTTGATCATCCGAACCAGCCGGTCAGCTTCAAGAACTGCGAGATCCCCCACTTCGTGAACATCAAGGCACACATCAAGAATCAGCCGTCAGGCACCCAGATCGAGAACATCTTCGGAACCCTTGACGGGGAATCGACCCAGAACATCTATTGCCAGCAGGAGGTCCTCGTGTTCGGGACGAGCAACCTCACCCTCAACTGTACGGCTGCGATCCCTGCTGATCCTGAGTGTTCAAAGGGTGATACAAACACCTATGAGCCGAACGACATTTCGGTTTTGATCAGCTACAACAACGGCGCCCAAAAACGGGAATTGTTGCTGCTCACCGACGACTATGCTGCCATCAAGGTGCGGCAGACGTTCACATCCTTGTTTGACATTACCCAGGAACTCATCCAAGACATCCAGAAGAAAATCCAGGACATCCTTGAAATTTCCCAGAAGCTCATCAGTTTGCAGAAGTTCTGCCTGTACGCATCGATTGCTGCAACCGCGCTCACGATCGTAGGGATCGGATACGCGTTCTATGATGCCTTGAAGCCGTCGGAATTCCAGGGCCAGATCGCCGGCAACAATGATGCTGCAGTGCACAGCGGCATCTCGAAGATGACGTCCAAGCTCGGCTCCCGGGAATTCAAGAACACGATTACCGCGTATACAGCCGCAGGGACCTTTGTGCTCACTGCCATTGGCAGCATCTGCAACATGCTGTCTGCGATGATGAAGAGCATGATTGATGCAGAGAACATTGAGATCGAGTTCCTGAAGATGGAAGCCTGCCTGCAGGTCCAGCAGCACCAGCTTGACGCCGGCTACTGTGGCAAGGATCTCTCCTGCTTCAACGGCATGCTCGCGTGTGTGAACCTCGGGTCGGTCAACGGTATTATAGGGAACATGCAGGCGAACATGAACGTGATCTCAGCCGAGGCGCAGAAATTCGGTCAGGCAGCCGGAAACTTCGCGAATGCGATTGAATCTATTCAGGATCTGAGCGATACGACGAGTTTGTACGCAAAATGTAATGATGTGCCAGGAGCGACGAAGTGCTGCGGGTATGGTGGCGACGTCGGACAGCAGATTGTTATTGGAGGAAGCGGGGGCTACACAACCCTGGGAAGATCGAAATTATCACTCTTTGTCAGCCAGTATCAGTCATCGGTTCCGTGCCAAAACCCGATGATCCAGAAGGAGGACGGATCGCTTATCCCGATTAGCGAGTACAAAAATATTGACGCAATTACAGCATTTGAAGGGGAGAGCGCGAAAACATTCAAGCTCATTTGTAATAATGAGTATGTCGACTCACTCACCGTCTGCCTATGTGTCGGAGACCCAACGAGCGGCTGCTTAAAAACCGGGACTGCGGATCCAAAGGACGAGTGTATTACTGCTTGGGGAGAATGTGGGAGCAGCCTTCCGTCCGGGTACGGGACGGTGACGGCAACGACTGCTGCTGAGATGATCAACAGTGCGATCCTCGCTGTTGGGAAGGCAAAGCAGCTTGCCTCTCCCAAACCTGTTGATGCAGCAACTGCCCTCAAAGCAGCGCAACAAACCGTGAATGCCGCGATTGAGAAGACAACTAAGACAAGTGTTAAGGATAAATTAAATGCCGTGTTGCCGACAATGACGGAGTTCATCGCCTTCCTTGAAGCTGGACAGGCTCCACCCAACGCGGACACTACACTTCAAACTGTCATTGACAATCTTCTTGCGGCAAAAATAGAAGAACTGAGCGGAACAAGCGGCGGGGGAACGTCGCCGGGTGATAGCGGAACCTCGAGTTCTAGTGAACCATGTAATGAGACATCTGGTGACGTTTGTGTTCCCCAATTCAGCCTTTCTCCTGAAACATTTACCTTTGCTTCTGAAGCGGATTCTACAAACTACCGTGACATTCCCTTCATCCTTACAATTGATAATTTCCAAACAGCGCATGAATATGCAGTGGAAATTGATTGTGAAAAAGATAATCATGGCAATACGCTTCTCGAGCCTTTTCAATCCCAAAAAATAATTGAATATGTTTGTAGCTATCCTGTTAATCAAGCTAAAACATATACCATTACAGTCGACGTTTATGATAAAACAACAGACACCTTTGCCGCACAACCAAAAGAAATAACCGTCACGTTTACCTAACCCCATGAAAAAAATCATTTCCCTTTTCCTCGTGTTCCTTCTCCCAACAGTGGCCCAGGCCCTCCCCCTCACCGACAACCTCGTCTTCACGGTCCCGCCCGGGAACGTCTCCTGTGTCTCTATCACCCTCCCCGACGATCTCGGCGTCTTCACTGACCAAAAGATCAACTACACCCTCGAAAGCAGCGCCTCGTCCGAGTGGGACGACCTCACCACTGCCAACTTCGGGACCGACGACAACAACACCGTCATTGTGCCGATCTGCTTCTTCGGCCAAGCCAATGAAACTGCCTGCACTGGCCCGTTCACGGTCACCGCAACCGCACCAGCGCTTGCATTCACCAAAACCTATACTCTCCAGGTGTGTTCTTCCACCATCGGCGATGTTGACATCGGCACACCCCAAGAACCGAACGACCCGCTTGGGAACAACGACCTGTTTGCCATCGGGTTCCTTGATTCCCACCCTACAGCACAACTAGGAACCTCCCACTCACTTGAGTTCCGCCTTGAGTCTTTTGCAGAGCAAGCATTTGATCTGAGTATCACGTCAGCAATCGATGCATCCCTGCAGACAACCCGTGTGACAACAGACCTTTTCAATCCACTCGTCAGCATCCCTGTCACAGTCACGGCGCCAGCAACAGAAGGCGATTACTCGATCACGGTTACGGCAACCATGACCGAGTGCACAGGAACCAGCTGCACCAAGCAAACAACCGCGACCCTGCACGTTTCAGAACAACAACAGCTTCCCCCAACCTTCACCATGTCCCTTTTTCCGCAAAGCCTTGATGTTCCGATCGAGCAGCCTGCTGAATTCTCATTGCAGCTCAAGAACGGCCAGACTCCACTCACGGTCGCCATCAAGCTTGTCGAGTTCCCTGGCTTGACCTATTCTATGACAGAGCAGAACGTGACCCTCGGTACAGGGGAATTCGTTTCCGTGCCGTTCACGATCACCCCACATGACCCGAACGCATTCTATGGTATTACCGCGATCGGCACAAGCGGCGATGTGGTCAAGAAGGCGTCAGCTGCTCTCACCACTGACGAGCTCGTCAGTGACATTCAACATCAGCTTGCCTTACTCCAAGCTGATCCCAATTTGTCAGCTGATCAGAAAGAGCAGGCAAACGAGATTGCAGATGCATGGTACACGAGTTACGAAAACGCTCAGTACGGATCAAACCTCGACCAGTACGGCGCTGTCCAAAACCAGCTGGCGTCTTTGGAGAATGAAACCACGGAAAAATTACCAGTTGACCAACAACACGTAATTCCTGCGGAAGAACCTGGTAAGGGGGCATCCAACATCATCTTCTCTTTTGTTATCACCTTCATTGTCCCGATTGCGGTTATTCTCCTCATTGTGGTTGTCTTCGTCCTGAGAAAGAAATCACCGAAGGACACGCCGCTGGACGAGCTCGCTTAGAACTCTTCTTCAAAATCGTCCTTGGATTCTTCTTGTGGCTCTTCCTGGAACTCGTCCTCAAGAATGGATTCTTCCTTGGAGACCTTCGATTTCCGCTTCTTGAGGAAGATCATGAGAACAGCAAGCACGACCAAAACAACAACAGCAGGAATCACGAACGTGAAGAGATCAAGGCCTTCACCTGTATCACCATTGATTGGTGTCACGGTGCCAAGGTACGGACTCACGGCATCCAGAGAATTGAACTTCTCCTGGGCAATGCTGTAGGTCTCAGCTGCAACACCATACTGCTTGATCGCAATATTGTTCTGTGCATCATCAATCAGGTCCTGGATGTCGCTGATGACCGATGCCAACTGATTCGCTGTCGTCGAAGACAAGGAGAGCTCGAAATAATCAAGGTCTTCCTGGAGCCCGTCGAGTTGCGAACTCACATCATCGAACACCTGTAGACTCACCCCAATGGACTGTGTTCCCATGACCCCGGCGACATCACCAATCGAAAGGGTTCCTTGGTAGGTCTTCGCGGTGTCTGGCTCAAGGGTAACTGTAAGTGTGTCAGTCTTCCCTGCCTGCACAGTCAGGGGCTCGTACGTCGCATCAGTGAGGCTTGTCGACGTGGTGACCTTGACTTCCATGGCCTTGTCGGCATTATTCTTGATGGTGAATTCCTTGGTGAGTGTTTCTCCAACAACGCCTTGGGCAAACCAGGTCGACGGGGTCACGGTGAATTCACCAGCAACCCCCGGACAGGAGGCAGTATCAGAATCAAGGAGGATCGTTCCAATGGTCACAGGAATCTGCCCGACCAAGGTGCCGTTGCTCGTCAGGTTGATGAATGCGTTGATGCTCACCGCGTCCTGAAGACTCAGAATCGTCACGGAGTAGAGCATACTCGCGTTGGGTGCCAGTGTCGTGCTGTTGCCAAGGGAAATGGAAAGATAAGACGCAAACGCGCTTGGAATCGTCACTGAAATATTGGGAAGCGTGCTCCCGCCGAGGTTGGTGATCTTGAATCCTTTTTTGGTGAACGGTGTGTTCGCACTAATAACCGCATCAAACACTGCTGGTTCAACAACAAGCGGGAGATTACCTTCCACTGCAGCAGTGGAGGTGCAGGTCGTTCCTTCTGTCCCGGGCACAGTGATGGGGAACACTTCCCCACCGAAATCATCTGGATCAGCTTGGGACGGGGCGAAGAAGGAGAGGTAGTACTTCCCCGGCTTGAGTTGGAAGTTTGTTGCCCAGAACCCGGTAATCTGGTTGAACGTTGGAGCGATTACCTTCACTAGGGTCAGGTTCTCATGGTAGATCTCAATTGTCATCCCGTTTACCAGAGCACCAGCATTGCCAATAATAGTTAATGTTGATGCCAGCACGCTCACCGTACCGTTATCCGAGATTGAGATCGTTGGAACAATTCTAATGGATCCTGTGGCAACCTGGAACGCGGTCTCGGTGCCAGGGTCATCGGTTGTCTGGAAGAGGGTAATCATGTCGAAAAAGGTGTCAGGACCGAACTCAGTTGTGATGATCGTGAACGGGCTCGGGCCGCAGGTTGCGTCAGCATCAGTGTGGGAGAAATAGCAGAAGAACCGGTCTCCGTCAAACGGGATACTCCCGGTTGCCGCTGCTGCACCGCCACCATAGGAGCCAGCAACAGAGTAGGTGAGGCGCGCTGGTTCCTGAACAGAGGTTGTGGCATACACCAGAAAACTCGCGTTTGCGGAAAATTGCTGCGGGATGAACGTGAGTTGCGGCGTTTGTGCTGCTGCTGATCCTGCCATCGTTAGAATACTTGCAAGAAAAACAGCAAGCAGCACCCCGCGCATGAAGAGTATTATGGGCAAGGGGCCTTTTTAAGACCTAGCCGCCGAACCAGCAGATATCACAGACCCAGCGACCATTCTTGACGTACAATTCCTCTGCTGGACCGCCGCACTCGTCACATATTTCTGCATCGTCCATATCACCCACCTTCCTGGATTCCAGGGGTTTGCGGTGCTTGCAACATCGGTGATCGGAGGAATCGTGGCGAATGTGTTTCATGTTCCTTCAACCATCGCGATGCCTCGACAAGGTAACAGAATTGGCAGACAGGCGCTTGAACAAGTCGTGTACAGTGGACACAATGTTCAAGCTGGGCGCCCTGTTGGTAATAAGCTTTATTCATCGTTTGTATAAACATATCAAACGAGGCATGCACGGTTCCAGGGAGCCGTATCTTGATATTACTCGAAAGACAGCTGGTGCACATGAACTGCCGAAACGGTACCTTACAATTTCGACACACTGAAGGTTCTTGTTGCATTTGACACCTCGTTTATTCACACGACTGGCAGACCCACTGTCCATTCTGCTGGGTCAGTTCATCACCGTACTCACCACACACATCACACAGGCCAAACTCATGCTCAGGTGGGTCGTGATCAAGGCGCAACGAATTGTTGCGCCTGAATCGCGGTGACCCGTCATGGGCGAATCCAAAGGAGAAAATTCCTCGAAACTGTGTTGCGAGACCAGGGTTTCGCTGCGTCAGCCAGGAATTGACCTCCCTGGTATAACAGTGCACACACAACACGGGATCGTGCGTGCGGCACGTACACCCCTGTTTCCCAAGTGGGAGCTGCTCGACCGAATCGGCCGTAAAAAACATGCGAGAAAGACGGGTGTGGAACCGATCAAAGCTCTGAACCACGTCGTCAGGGAGCCAGCGAGCGATATTCCGGGCTAAATGGTCCTGGCAGACAAAGTTGGTGATCGGTTCTCTGCACAAGCTGCACATCGGGACATGATTTCGTTCCATTTTCAGCACCCGTCTTCTTCATAGACTTCAGTTCCGGAAGGATCTGGAAGACAATTGAAGCGCGGACATATAAAGAAAGTGGTAAAAAAATTGGAAAAATATTCTTTTTTTAAAATTTATAACTGTATTACACTGTTAATTAAAAGAATATTTTCCAAGTTCAACCATAATTATGGAAATTATTTGTACCACCAGTGGGAAATGGGGGTCATACCTAGGGGAAAGTGGGAGAAAAAACAGCAAAAAAAGAGAAAAAGGAAAATCGTCTCATGGAACAGAAAATCTTTAAAAATATTCCATTCAAAAAAGGCCTATGCTTGACGAGAAAAGCCAGAAAATCCTCGATCTCCTTCAGAAGAATGCCAAGCTGACGTCCCGGCAGATCTCGAAGAAGCTCCTCGTTCCCATCACCACAGTTCATAACCGCATCAAGAAGATGGAGAAAGAAGGCTACATCAAAGGCTATGTCGCGTTGATCGATCACCGAAAGCTCGGGAAGGAGATCCTCTCGTTCATTCTCGTCACAGTCCGGTACTACACTGCTGATGGAGACCATATCTCCCAGGAAGATTTGGCAAGAACCATCTCCCGCCTCCCGCCGGTCGAAGAGATCTACATTGTCACTGGAGGCACGGACATCATCATCAAGGTCCGGGTTAAGAACATTGATGAACTCAATCAATTCGTGATCCACGATCTCCGGAACATTGAAGGTGTTGAGAACTCCCAAACCATGATCGTTCTGTCAGCGAATGAAGCTCAGCAAGGGAAAAAGAAACTCTAGATTTGATGCTGTGTCTTTGTGTAGATATCCGCCATTACATTCATCAGTTGGTTGTTGCTTTCATACAAGATGCGGGTCAGTTCATGTGACCGCGCCATTTCACTCATGACATCAACCTGCCGTCTGCCTTTCTCACCGTTCAGCGGCCAGATTTCACCAACATAATTCTTCCACAACATCTTCTTAACTTCTTCCTGATCTTTGGTGTGTCCTAGGACCCACATTAACTTGGTATATGCTGATTCCAACGTCATGTCCAGTGTCGGAATAACACCGAGTTCAAGGAACCGTCGGCCAACCTCGTACTGGGAGAGGTCTGTTTCGTAACAGGCTTGCGACGTAATCGCGACAATCTTCCCTGAATCGATCCACTGTTTGACCATGGGAAGCAGGGTTTCTTTGCCGTGGATCGGCATGCCACCAAGGCCGTATGCCTGGATAATGATCGCATCACACTTGTTCCGGATCGAATCGAAGATGAGCGGGTTCAGCCCCGGTGTCAACGTCACCATGAGGACATTACGCCCGATCTTGGTATCAAGCATCGCGGCTTCATTTGTTTCGTGGGGCTGCATCGTCTGTAATAGAATAGGATTGATCATGATCCGCTCCTTGCTCACCATCCCGACGAGCGGATAGTTGACGGTCTCAAAGGCGTCCAGTTCAGAGCGTTCGAGATACTTCGATTTTCGGGTTCGGCACCCCTTGATGATTTTTCCATGGAACACCACATAGACGCCTTTCAACGAATGTTCTGTTCCATATGATGCTGTCCGGACAGCATCGATCAGATTTTGTCGCGCATCGCTGTTGGGTTCTGTCCACGGTCGTTGCGATCCTGTTAGGATCACCGGTTTCTTGATATTTCCCAACATGAACGAGAGAATCGATGAGGAGTACGCCATGGTATCGGTTCCATGGACAATCACAACACCGTCACATTTTTCCAATTCTTCCCAGACCTGCTTTGCAATTGTGACCCAATCCTCAGGTTGCATGTCTGAACTGTCTTTGTTCATGAGTTGAACAGGATGGATCTCTACGAATTCGAAAATATCGGGAATCTGTTCAAGAAGTTTCACAAGTTTGTAGGTTGGGGTAAGTCCTTTCTCACCAATGCTACTTGCAATGGTGCCTCCGGTTGCAATAATCGAGATCTTTTTCTTTGCTGTCATATGCTGCTACTCGCGCAATCATGAAGGTTCCACCCGTCTCGGAGCAGACAATCTATTCAATCTTGGGTATAAATGGCTTTCCCAGCGTTGTTGCGGTTAGGGAGTGAATCATGATCATATGGCTTTTTAAAAGTGAAGATCAAGATTGACATACTCCTGTGACGGTGCCGGTCTCCCTATGAGCGCTTCGATCGGTCCTGTACCAACCGCTCGCCGTGACCCTGCGTCGCTGCGGATTCTCTCGAACAACCTCGCTCGCAGGATTCTCGCTCAGCTCGCTAGTACCCCACAGTGCCCTCTTGATCTTGCCCGCTCCCTGGGAGTCCATGAACAGACCGTCTATTACACAATCAAACAGCTCCATACTGCTGGGATCATTCAGCCGATCCGGAAAGAACCGCGGGGGAACTTCACTGCAACGATCTACGGACTTGTGGCAAAAACCCTGATCGTGCCCCTCGTTCGCTCGACGTCTTAAAGCAGAACCACTAACCTGTGTCATGATTCCTCTCTTCCCGGGAGTGTGGAAGCACAACAAGCTCTTGGTCACGAGGAACCTTGTCCCTGGCTACCGGTCCCTCTCCGAGAAGCTCCTCACGATCGGGAAGCAGGAATACCGCGTCTGGGATCCGAACAAGAGCAAGCCAGCGGCAGCGATCAAAAAGGGCCTCAAAACCTTTCCCGTTGCACCGGGAAAGACCATGCTCTACCTGGGAATCGCCTCTGGGTCAACTGCATCCTACTTCTCTGACATCTTCGGTCTGGATGGCACCATCTACGGTGTTGAGGTATCCGAGCGGTCGATCCGCGATCTGACCCGGCTTGCAGAAAAGCGGTTGAATATTGTCCCGATTCTCGCGAACGCAAAGAAACCGCAGGAGTACGGCTGGATTGAGCCAGTTGATCTCCTCTTCCAGGACGTGGCAACAGACGATCAGGCCGAGATCATGATCAAAAACGCCGAGAAGTTTTTGGCACCAGGAGGGACGGCCATGATGGTGATCAAGGCCCGGAGTATCAACGTTGTGAAAAAACCGCGAGAGGTGTACGCACAGGAAAAGAAAAAACTGCAGCGGGTTTTCACCATCGTTGAAGAAGTTGTCCTTGATCCTTACGAAAAGGATCACCTGTTTCTGGTCCTCAGGCTTGACTAGCGCTGCCATTCCTCAAGGAACGCGAGTACCCGGTCGTGAAATTCTTCCCAGTCAACCACAAATGCGCCAGCCGCTTTCTCATGACCGCCGCCAGAACCAATATCAATACTTGCACGCTTCGCAAGTTCTCCAACATTGATTCGCCCTGCCTGGTTGCGGAGTGACACCTTGAATCCATTCCCGGAACGTTTCCTGATGAGGATGGTTCTGTCTGGGTACTTTTCTGAAATGAGCGTTGCAACGGTTGCTGCAAGTGACATCGTTGATTCAATTGGATAGAAGGCGACGTTGAGCTCCTCGTTGATTTCAGCTTTCTTTTCTGCTGCTGTCATAACGTTCTTGAGTTCTCGTTTCAATGCATCGTACGCTGCACGAAGTGACGGTGTTTTCACAAACACCTCAAATGCTGGTGCTGTGACCAGCGCCGCAAGCGCATCCTCGGTGCCGTCCGCCCCCTTGACCGTGATGGCAGCATTCACGAGTTCTGCACCGAAGGCGAGGGTGGTTTGAAACGCAGAATCACGGGTCAGGTCAGCAAGTTCTCCTGCTGGCTGCAGGAGTTGGGGATCGGTTTCCTTCACATCGTCCAGGATATCAGCACAGGTTGTGTGCCCGTAGTCGCCGATAACCCCAATGCCGGCGATCCACGGAACCGTTTGCTTCTCCGCTACCTTGAGGAGATAGTAGACCTGCGCACTGGAAGGGATATATGCCTCTGGGTCCTGCTGCCGGGGATTCCAAGAGGTGATGTTCTTCCCAGTGAGCTGATTGGTCATGATATGGTGATCAAGGATGAGGAATATGGTTTCAGGAAGTGCTGCGGCAAGTCCTTGGAGCACGTCATTGATCTGGTCAACGGGCAGGTCAACGAACACCACTGCCTGTGGCTTTTCTTCAGTAAGCTCGGTGATCTGTGCTTTTGTGAGGTTTGCGCTTTCCAGGGGGACAGGACGAAAGGTCTTGTCGAGCCGAAGGAGTTGGGCTGCGCTCGCTGTCCCATCCGTGTCGCGGTGGTAAAACAACCGCTTTGGGCCTGGGCGGCGGAGCACCTCAACAAGCTTCATCCGAATCAGGATCGGTGGATTCATAACTATCTCACATTTAACTCTCTTTACAAAATAAATACCCAATGAAACAGGGATCGTCAACAATCCTCGCTGTGGTCTTACTCGCGGTTATCCTTATCGTCCTCAGCAGCTTTGCGGCACTTTATTTCCCGCAGGTTCTTGATCCCTACAGTTCATGCGTCAAGATCGTCGGCTTTGATGAAGGGGCGATGACCCTGCAGAATTGCGGCTCAAAAGACATTCCGACATTTACCGTAACCATCAACGGTGTGCCGGTGGGAACCTTCCAGACCGACCGGTCTATTCCTGTTGGCGAATCACGGGATTACCAGCTCCATTTTCTTCCAAATGATAAGCTCCGAGTGATTCGGGTGCTCACTGGGAATGCGATTGATGAGATGCAGTTCGATGTTGACCGGGGATGGGTGATCCATCTCAACGAGCCTATCTTTACCCTTGGGTCGTTACCGACGATTGAATTCACCGGCTACGTTGAGCTGAATGATGGAAGCGGGCAACTGTATACAAACAAACGAATTAAGTTTACCGTCTACAAGGTTCCTGACAATTATCCAGAAGACTCATATCTTGATGATGAGCCCATTATAGAACTTGGAACAGATGAAGATCCTCTTTTTACAGATGAAAACGGCGAATTCACAACAGAACCACAACCATGGGATGAAGAAGGATGTAGAACTGGTGGGTTCTGCAATCTCTACCCGGGACAATACTGGGAAGCGGAGATCGCTCTTCAAACACCCACAAGCGATACAATCATCCAGCCATTTTCACAGGCGAAATATATTACCCCATCTATTTTTGATGGAGGACACGAGCTTATCGTTGGGACACAAAATCCCTATCTCATACTATCGAATCAGACGGCGATCTATGGATACAAGGACATTGTCCCGTCAGATGGGGGGATTACCCCAACGGAGCTCTCGTTTGACCAAACACAGAAACTCGTGGTAAAGAATAGAAATGTTTTTGATTCATACAATATAAATGATTACTGGTTCGGCACCTCCTATCATGTCAATTACACTACCGAAGAAGGAGCGAAACTTGCGGAGTCGATAGAAAAACTCACGCTCTCCTGCAAAGACGATGGGGAGAACGCACCCAACGTTATTACAGCGCCCTGCAAAGAGGGATTGGTAGACCTTGTTGTTGATTCACCACAATCATCGGACGGGATTGACGGTATTAACATTGATACTATTCCCCCGGAGACGACCGGAAACCCCCTGTACGATGCGAACAACCAGGTCATTACGGTTCCGATTCAAATATACAATAAAGGGTCAAGTCCAACCTTTGTCAAGACGAACGCAGAGGTTTTACTCATGTTTCAATCCACCACAGAAGATCCCTATCTCGGCTGCGTTAAGACTTCAGATACAGGAGCATGTATCCCTTATCAACTGTTCACGATAACGAATGAGTCAGTTTATTTCGTTGAAGATGAAACAACAATCCAAACAAGCATTCAGTTCTCACTCGACGATATCAAGGACGCATTACGAGAGAGATACGGTATCGAAGAAGAGGATTTCTACCAAGAAAAAACCTATATCCTAAGAGTATCAGCAGTTGCTGCTGGAACAACAACAACCGTTGAAGGAGCGTCCTTTATCCCGTTTGCCTTTGATCTCCAGGGTGATTCGTTAATCGCCTTTAATACCGGCATCGGACCGATTCAATCCCGTCCAGACAAGGTATGCGGAGAAAGTGCCGACATCTCAGGATATTGCGCTATTGGTGTGAAGTCAATATACTGGAAATTCACTGATCTTGCAACTGATTTCAGCAAGATTAGCGATGGCGACAAGATCACCTTTTCTTCAATATTATCAGCAGCCCGTCCGGAAACGGAAAATGCCTATGCCTTGGGAGTTCGCGACCTTCTTTTTGCTGTTGATCCTGCAACAAATCTTGTCAAGAAACAATGGCAAGCCGGAAGCGGGATGATCTATCCCGGGACGTCAAAGATGTACCTCACCCAGCTGGAGATTCCGAGCCAACGAACAGACTCTGAAAAAATCTTATCCGTCTATATTATCCCTGAAATCGAATTTATCGTCGGCGGGAACGCAAATCTGAAATTGAAAATCAGAATGATGAACACCTATCCACTTGTTGATGAAAATGCATTCGACTACCGTCTCAATGATATCACGTTGTATAAACGCCGGGGAGACCGGGTTGACTGCTCGCAATTCTTTATGAATGTAGATGACACCCTCACCTGTGACATTACGGCAAACACCCAGCCCGGAGAAGAACTCCAAAATCTCATGAACAGAAAGGTGATAGGGCTGGATCTCGCGTTTAGGGCGACTGTGAAACCTTCCACTGTAGCAGATATTCAATGTTCGTACGATGTTGCTCCTGCTCCTGCATGCACCTTAACGGTTACTGGCAATCCTGAATGCCAAACATTCATTAGCAAACAAACATGCCATGAAATCCAGTTCAAACAACAAGGTGAAGAAAAGTTCTTTGTTATTGATCCAGGACAACTATTTGAAACCGTTCAGGGTAAAATCACTATTGATGCTCTTCAACCGGATACAACAGCAAGTGCAACCCTTTCCCTCTGGAACCAGTACCTCCAGACCGAGCTGGTCTGGAACAACCAACTCACCCATGTGTTGACCATCGAAACAATCGAGCCGGATAATTTCTATCCTGCCTTTACTGAGCACTTCTTTCAGGTGTAGCCATGATCGCGTTTTCCATTCTCCTCATACTTGCGGTCCTCGGGCCCGTGCAACCGGACATCGGCGGTCCAACCGTGTCAGTGTGCGGCGACGGCATCTGCCACTACCAGGAACGGGGGATCTGTTCCACTGATTGCGGTACCTCCGGAGCTCAGGTTCCTGCCACTGATTTCTCCCTCTTTCCCACAATCCAGGAAACGCAGCTCATCCTCGCCTTGGTCATTGGCGCGATCATCCTCGCCTTGGTCATTTTTTACTGGGGCCGGCGGCGGCATGCCTGGACTAAACTCGAAGAACGCTATTCAGAAAGCCGCCCAAACATAGGAAAGGAGTGCCGCTAAGGTGTACAAGACAAGACCAGCAACTTGTTCGATGATCCAGTGGATAAACCCACCAACACTCGTGATGAGCGAGAAGATGGGATTCAGTGCAATGAGCAGGATCAGCGAGACCGCAAGAAACAAACTACTTTTCAGCGCTTGTTTCGGTTTATAGAAGGCCCCGAACATCCCGCCGGCAATCACACCGGCAATGTGTGCAATCGTTGCAACATGCCCGAATTCAACAGGTTGGAAGAAAATGACCATGGTTTCAAACAAGAGAAACAGGATCCCGACAATACCCAGCGGGAGCGGGAAGATGAAGATCTTTGCCGGTTTCATCGGATTCAGGAGCATCGCTGCACCAAGGACACCGAAGACTGCTCCTGATGCCCCAACAACCGGTGCACCTGACGTCATCATGAACGCGAAGTTCCCCAGCAGCCCGGAGATGAAGTAGATGGCCAAGAACCATTGCCGCGATACTGACCGTTCGAGAACCTTCCCGAAGTACCAGAGTCCCAGCATGTTGAGGACGATATGGCTCGCGCTCACATGGAGAAACATGCTGGTAATCCATCGCCAGATCTCTCCCGAGGTGCCGGCGGAGAAGCTGAAGGAGAGGAAGATCAGTTCCCGGGCGGTTTCAGGGAACGAAAACACGAGGAGAAAAACGATCACATTGATAGCAATGATCAGTTTTGTCACCGGGTAGGTCATGAAAAGGAGTTGGTCTTCCCTGCTTAAATCACCAATTTTAATGTCTCAAGAACGAAGAATCAGTATGCACTACGCCCCGCTCGCCGAGCTCTACGAGAAGCTGAGTACTGTTTCCAGCAAGCTCGCAAAAACAGATCTCCTTGCCACGTTCCTACAGGAAACATCCACGGTAGAATTACCGCGTGTGGTACGATTGCTCCAAGGGACCGTGTTTCCTTCCTGGGAAGCGGCAGAACTTGGAATTGCCAGCCACGTCATGGTCAAGATTATTGCCAGTACAACAGGATTCACTGAAACACAGGTCGTTGCCCAGTTCAGAAAAAGCGGTGACTACGGCTCCGTCATCGAAGAGCTGATCAAGAAAAAGAAGCAGGCAACCCTCTTTCGGAAAACACTGACCATAGAACAGGTGACAACAAACATCCAAAAACTTGTTGTTGTGGAGGGCAAGGGATCACAGGAACGGAAATCCCAATTGGTATCCGAACTGATCAGTACAGCAACACCCCGAGAAGCGAAATATCTTGTGCGAACCGTGCTCGGCGATCTTCGCGTCGGCGTTGCTGAAGGTATGATTCGGGATGCTATTGTCAACGCCTTCTTCGCGGAAATTCTGTGGCCGGGAAAGGAACCGAAGGACAAACACCTTGTCTCTCTCCTTACCAAGGAACGGAACAAACATGTTCTCATTGACGCTGATGTTCTTGCTGTTCTCGTCACAAAGAAACGCATCACAGAACGAGAAGTGGAAACATTCAAAAAACACAATCACGTGACAAAAAAGAAGATCGAGCTTGCGGATCTGTGGAACGCAAACCGGGGACAGGATTACGTCCTTATTGCTGATGCAGCAATAGGATCGAATCTGAAGAAGCAACTCAGCGATGTTGTTGAACGGGCATGGTTTCTGCAACCTGATTACGGAGAGGTGGCACGGCTTGCAAAGGAGGAAGGGATTGCTGGGTTGCAGCACGTGAGCCTCGAAGTCGGCAAGCCCTACCACGTCCTGTTATCAGAGAAAGCTCCGTCCCTGAAGAGTGCATTACAATCATACAAACATCCTGCTCTCGAATTTAAGTATGATGGCGTTCGATGCATTTCAGGAGATACTCCTTTGTTCGTAAAGGATAGAGGACTCGTTTCTGCGAAATATGTAACTGTTGGTGATTTCGTGCTGACCCATACGGGCAGATATAAAAAAATCATGAAAAAAAATAGGAGATATATCGATAAAGCAGAACGAGTTTTCGAATTTCAGACATTTCTAGGCAATCAATTCAGAATTACGGAGAAGCACAGAATTCTCGTCTCGGTGAAAGGTGCTATTTGTTGGTTGCCTATTGAATTTGTCCCTCGTGATGCTGAAGTGGTTTTTCCTGTTCCTCGTTTTCCTGTCAAGCGACTTTCAAAGAAAATCAGTTTGAAAACAATTGACGGCTACCGAAAGGAATTTATCTTAAATAAAAACTTTTTCAGATTCTTGGGATTCTGGATCGGTGACGGTTATACAAATACGACAAACAAAACATACCGAATAGATTTAATGTTCAATCGGAAAACAGAAAAGGAGCTCTGTCAATATTATAAAAAGATAATTACTAACGATTTTGGAATTACGCGTATCTCAGAAAGCCCGCTTCGTGGTGCTTTATGTCTCTACTGGACGGATAGACCTTTCCTACTTTGGCTTTCGAAGAATTTCAGAAATCGCAGGAAAACGGGCTGGAGAGGAAAAACACTTCCCAGCTGGTTTTGGAATATTTCAAAGGAACATTTTCTTTCCTTCCTTCAAGGATGGAAAGAAGCTGACGGTCATACTGACAAGCTAGGGAGAACAAGCATTATTACAAAAGAAAGCAATCTTGCAACGTTCGCACAACTCATAGGTTTGCGATTTGGTATTGTTATGGGGGTGAGAAGGATAACCGTCTCTGGTGGAACGTATTTCAAACTTATCATTCCCAAAAACAAGAAACATGCAAAGATAATCAAGGACAAACTTTTTGTAAAGATATTGCGAAAAAGGGAGCTTCGGCGTCATAATCCTCGAGAGATTGATCCACGTGCAAGAGTGTTCAATTTCAAAGTAGAAGGAGATGAAAGTTATTGTTCGAATTTTGTTTCTCTCCACAATTGTTCTATTCATAAGGATGGAAAGAAGATCTGGCTCTTTACGCGCCGACTGGAAAACGTGACCAAGCAGTTTCCTGAAGTTGTCTCGTGGGCACGAGAGGGAATCACGGCAAAGAAAGCAATTGTTGAAGGAGAGATGCTCGGGTTCCGGAAAAACATTCCCATGCCTTTTCAGTTCCTCTCTCAACGGATCAAGCGCAAGTATGACATCGAGAAGATTGCGAAAGAGATTCCGGTGCAGGTGAATTTGTTCGACGTGGTCTACCTCGAAGGAAAGAACCTCTTTATGACATCGTTACAGGAGCGGTGGGCAACGCTTAAGCGAATCATTCGACCGATTCCTGGTAAGTTCCAACTCTCGAAACATCTTGAGACAACGGACCTCAAGCGCGCAACCGCATTCTACAAGGAAGCATTGCAGGCGCATCAGGAAGGGCTCATTGTGAAGAACTTGGAGGCGCACTACCAGCCTGGCAGGCGCGTTGGTTTCTGGTTGAAAGTCAAACCAACCATGGAGAATCTGGATCTCGTGATCATCGGCGCAACCTGGGGAATGGGAAAGCGGACAGGATGGTTAGGAAGTTATGTGTTAGGTGTGCGAGACACTGAAACTGGACGATTTCTCGAATGCGGCATGATCGGAACCGGTATCAAGGAGAAAGCAGCGGTTGAAGGGGTTACCTTCCAGGAACTGACAAAACTCCTTACCCCACTGATACAGAAAGAAGCGGGAAACCGTGTCGTCATCAAGCCGGATGTTGTGGTTGAGGTGGCATATGAAGAAATCCAGAAAAGTCCGACCTATACCTCTGGCTACGCGCTCCGTTTCCCGCGCGTTGTCAGGATACGGACAGATAAAGACGTCCATACTGCTGACGATCTCAACAGAATAAAAAAAATGTATGATCTGCAAAAGGGTGGTTCTCGGTAACTGGGACGCTATGCGACGAGTCCCATGACAATGGAATAGATCCCTTTGATGATCATGATGATCCCGATCCAGATGACAAACCCGAAGGTGATCTCCCAGGTTGCAAGCAGCAGAATGAACCCAGCGAACAAATCAAACCAGCCGAGCACATCAAAGAAGAACCCGGCTGCCATGGCCGTCACCAGGGAATAGAGCGATTTGAGAATGAAGATTATAGCGAGGATGAACACAAGCTGATTGTCAGCAAAGGAAACAATACCCGTGAGGGTGAGCACGATGCCTGCAATGATATCGATTGCTCCGAGTATGATAAGCATGAATGACATGACAATCACTTAGGTGAATACAATCCCTGGCTTGCCGGGTTCCGCTCGCTTCGCCTTGGGATCATCCACATCCCGGGCACTGCGGACCTCGACCTCAGCATCAAATTCTTTCCTAAAGAATGGTGTCGCATCCTTAAGAGCGGCGAGCTCTTCGTCGTGGTTGAGAAGCTGGGTGAGTTTGGTCTTCTTGAGGCGCTCCACGAACTTGATCACGTCGTTGCCGTGTTTCTTGATCTCCGGGTTTTTCATGAGATCCGCAATACTACCCTTGCTTGCTCCCTTGACCATGGTGGCATAGACGTCGTACTTCCAGAAGTCTGCGACGTAGATAACGATCTTCTTCGGTTTCTTCCCGACAATCTTCTGGACCTCGGTGATGTCCTGAGCGGTTTGCTGAATAAGGGCTTCAGCGGCTTCAGCAACCTCGGAGATCAGGTCTGATTGTAATGTCGGGAACACTGCTGTTGAGACAAAGCCGGTGTTGCCGAGGCGGTTCCAGCATTCTTCAGCAACATGCGGCACTGCAGGTGCAATCATGCGGACAACGAGATCAAGGGCATACGGCAGCGCTTCGCCAACCGTGTCCGTGCGGCGGAGATACCAGCGGATGTCGTTTACTGGACTGAAGAAGGCTGCTTGCAGCGCTGTTCGGAATCGGCCTGTTTCATACGCTTGTTGTGCCCGTTCGACATAGCCCTGCATGCGCGAGAACAGGAACTCATCAATCTTCCTACCAGGGTGAGGTTTATAGTTTTGCTGACACCACGTAAGGAGGCGCGACAACCATGTTTTCAGGGAACGGGTTTCTGTTGCATTCCAGTTGGGTTGGGCCAGGCCTTCCGCAGAGGACAAGAGCGCGAGCCGGGTCACGTCAGCACCGTATGTTTCCAGTGCATCAATCACTGTGATGAAGTTCCCTTTACTCTTTGACATCTTTTCCCCTTCAACCGAAACCATACCGTTTACACCGATGCCGAGTGGCCAGTGTTCTGGCTGGAAAAGTGCGGTATGATGAAAGAGGAAGAACGTCAAATGATTGTACACCAGTTCATCTGCAGACAACCGGATATCAACCGGGTACCAGGTCAGGAATTCCTTCCGCATCGTATCGAGAACCGCTTCAGGAACAGTCTTGATCTTCTTCTTGTTCGTTCCAAGGAACACATAATCAAACACCTCAGGCGTAAGATTCTCGGGAGCGATCTTCTCTTTCTTGATGATGTGAGCAATGGTGTAGTACGCCATGTAGATCGTGGAATCAGATAACGTCTCAATAATCCATTCCGAATCCCAGGGAACACGCGTTCCAAGACCGCTTTTCCGTGCGCAGGCTTTATCTTGCAGCCAGTTCAGGGTGTAGATGAAGGCCGGACGAATTTCATCAGGATGGAGCGTCAGCCGATCGAGATTCTTTTGGACCTGCTTCTTCCACTCAGGATTCGAATAGGTCAGGAACCACTGGTTCTCGAGGATCTTGACAATGCAGACGTCGTTTGAACGGCACACCACCTTTGCCTCAGGTTCGTACATGGTGTCAGCAATTCCTGCTTTCATAAGATCAGCGACAAGTTCGTCCTTCACATCAGTGATCTTCTTTCCAGCATACTTTCCTGTTTTGTCCGTCAAGGTGCCGATGTGGAACTCTTTCTTATAAAGTTCCTTCGTTGCAGAAACAAGGTTCGCGTCATGTTGTGTTTTCACTTTATATTTTTCGCACACCGTAGCAGCAGGATTCGCACCAAGCCCAGGAACAGCAACAACCTGAACAGGGACAAGCGACCCTTTCTTGATCGTTCCTGCGTTTTCTAGGTCGCGGAGGGCCATCAAGTCGAAAGGAGCATGCGCGGGAACTGACATCACTACCCCAGTCGCGTTGTCAGGATCAACAAAATCAGCAGCGAGAATAGGAATGTCCTCATTGGTCGCAAGATTCTGGACGTGCTTGCCGATCAACTCAGGAGTGTTGATGGTGTCGCCGACTGTAACAATCTTTTGCTGCTCTTGAAGTTTTGCCGCAGCGGATTTGGAAATGATCCACGTCTCTGACCCAACTGTTGCTTTCACAAGCGTGCTGTCCGGCCGGAGCCAGATGTTTGTGACTCCGTAAATGGTTTCTGGTCGCAAGGTCGCTGCAACCAGGAACGCGTCTTCAAACTTGAATTTCAACAATGTGAACGCGACCGGTGAGACGCCCTCGCCTTCCAATCGGTCGTGATCACCGGTCGGCGACTTGCACGCAGGACACCAAATCACCGGATGGGTTCCCTGGGCAACATAGCCCTGCTCTTTCAGGCGGAGGTACTGCCAGGTAATGAATTGTTTGTAGTGCGGGTCGATCGTCGTGAACCGGCGCCGCCAGTCGATTGAAAGGCCGAGCTGGAATGCCAGATCCTTGTTGAGCGCGGCATAGAACGCAACGATCTTTTCCGGATCAGTAAATTTCTTGATTTCCCTTTCACCCACACCGGAGTCTTTCAGAACCTTGATCTGTTTGGGATCCTTGGCTGCGATTCGCTTGGCTGCACCGACGATCGGCTCGCCAGTTGCATGGAACGCAAAAGGAAACAGAACATTCCGGTTATTCATGCGCCAATAACGCGCATAGGCATCAAGTCTCGTATAGGTGAAGGCATGCCCCAGATGTAATGGCCCGTTCAGATAAGGATAGGGTGCGGTGCAAAAGAACTTGCGAACACCCTCTTTAGGGTTGGCCTCGAAGAGCTTCGCCTTGTCCCAGGCAGCTTGCCACTTCTTTTCGAGTTCCTTGAAGTCCATACTCGGAGTTTTTTCTCGCGAGGCCTTAAATCACTCGTCGAGATAGTTTTCGGTTCTGATCTCAAAATCAGAAAATTCCCCACGGTAGGGTTCTTCTTCCATGGTCGATTTGTCGATGGCCGCAGCACCCGGCCCTGCACGGCAGAAGGTGACCAGCTCTTCGACATCGTCTCGGTCCCCTTCGAAAAGGGCCTCAACTTTGTTGTTGGCGAGGTTCCTGACCCAACCCCGAACATGGAGGAGCTGCGCCTTATTCCGGATCATGGAACGGAGAAAGACGCCCTGGACCTCCCCTTCGAGGAAGAGGTGGATCCGGATCCGTTGGAGGGGACTTTTTTGATCCGTTTCGTCAACCATGCCAGCCTGTGTGTAAGAAGGAATAAAAACGTTTCTTGTCAGCTAAAAACCTTCCTGAGCAACAAAAGGTATGTCGCCAGAAGAAACAATCCACCTTGTACTCAGCGCAAACGGAATCAAGACACCCAATCCGGTCCAGCAGGCAGCGGTGGATGCAGGCCTCTTCTCACATAAAAATATGATCGTGGCAGCACCCACCGCGAGCGGGAAGACGCTGATTGCTGAGTTTGCAGCAATCGATGCGGTGAAGCGGGGATTGAAGGTCGTGTACCTTGTTCCTCTTCGTTCTCTGGCGAGTGAGAAATATGCAGATTTCAAGAAGAAGTATCCGGACATTGCTGTTGGTATGTCGATTGGTGATTATGACGCTTCTGACCCGCGATTGGGGCAATACGACATTATTATTGCAACATCAGAGAAGTTCGACTCCCTGCTGCGGCACGCCATTTCCTGGTTGTCACGGGTCGGGTTGGTTGTTGCAGATGAAATTCATTTGCTCCACGATCCGAGTCGCGGTCCAACGTTGGAAATGGTATTGACAAGGTTACGACAAACAACTGACGCACGAATCCTCGGATTGTCTGCAACGATTTCAAACCATGAGGAACTCGCTGCCTGGCTTGACGCCATTCCTGTGAAATCCGAGTACCGCCCGGTTGTGTTGAACAAAGGGGTGTACCACAAAAACAAAGTGTTCTTCCATCCAGACCGAGAAGAAGAGATCTCTTCTGAGCTCGAACCAGTGCCCGCGCTTGCGACCCTGCCACTGAAACAAGGGAAACAATCGCTAGTGTTCCTGTCAACGCGGAAGAGCACCGAATCAGTTGCAGAAAAACTTGGTGCTGTTGTGGTGAAGCAGCTGCATCTGGACGAGAAACAACGATTGCAAACTCTTTCGACAGCGTTACTGAAGGCGGTTGACCGGCCGACAACACAGTGCAAGCGCTTGGCATCGGTTGTCAAAACAGGAACCGCTTTCCATCACGCAGGATTGACAAACAAGCAGCGAGGATTGATTGAGGATGCATTCAAACAAGGAACATTGAAAATACTCTGTGCAACACCAACCCTGGCTGCGGGCATCAACTTGCCTGCCTATCGTGTTATCATCCGTGATTTGAAACGATTTTCCTCATACAAGGGCATGGATTACATTCCGGTGCTCGAGATCCAGCAGATGATGGGGCGCGCGGGGCGCCCGGCATTTGATACCGAAGGCGAGGCCATCCTCGTTCCCAAGGATAGCGTTGAAGCGCGCCACGCCTGGGATACCTATATTGAAGGTGACCCAGAGGAGATTGCTTCAAAACTTGGAGTGGAACCAGTGCTGCGGACCCATGTTCTTGCGTTACTTGCCAGCAATGTTGTGACAACCAAACCAGAATTGTTTTCGTTCTTTGCCAAGACCTTCTACGCGCATCAGTATGGGGACCTTCCTGCCTTAAATCAGAAACTGGAAAAGGTGCTGGCGTTATTGCAGGAGTTTGGGTTGATCGCCGTTGCGGCTGAGCCAATCAAACAGGGAAATCCGTTCCGCAAGGCGTCTGATACCGCTGCTACCCTTACTGCAACAAAGATCGGAAAGCGAGTTTCAGAACTATATCTTGATCCTGTTTCCGCAAACAACATCATCACACGACTTCACGTTCTTCGGGAACGATCACTCACACCAGCAGGGCTGCTGCAGTCAGTTGTTATGACGACAGAAGCACGTCCCCTGCTTCCGATTCGAAAAGGGGACGATGAACGAATTGCCTCGTTCCTGGCTCATCATGAAAGCGATCTTCCACTGAGAGAACCGAATCCGTATGATATTACCTACGACGATTTTGTTCGAGGAGTGAAGACCGTGCAGTTTCTCCTCTCCTGGGCAGACGAAAGTGGGGAAGACGTGCTTCACAAAACCTTTGGTGTCGCGCCCGGTGAATTACGGGCGCGGCTTGATATCGCGGACTGGCTGCTGTACAGCACCACAGAACTGGCAGTCTTATGTGGCTACCAGTCATTGCTGTCTGGAATCAAGCGTGTCCGGTTGCGCGTGCGGTATGGAATTAAAGAGGAGCTGATCCCCTTGATTCGATTGAAAGGGATTGGTCGTGTCCGTGCACGAAAATTGTTTGCAAGTCATATCAAAACGATTGCTGATCTCCGGGCTGTTCCATTCGCCCGATTAGAACAACTCCTTGGTCCAGCCCAGGCAACAGCAGTCAAAGAACAAGTTGGCGGCAGTGACCGGCAACACACCTTAGGGGAATCTTGACTCCGTTTCCCTGATTTATAAGTGTTATTTTTAAGCTCCCTGAACACAACTAATGAGTAAGGGGGGAAATGTTCATGAAGCGTGACTGCACAGGTCAGTGTGTTGCCGGCGTCATCATTGCGATTATCTTTGGCGCCTTGTTCCTCTGGACCCTCGTATTGGGGTACCAGACGCAAGTCATTGGCCGCAATGTATCAGCATTCGTCACGTACGCGCTCGCACTCGTGTTCCTCGTGATCGCGAAAGTTGCGAAGTGTTGGGGCAAGAGCTGCACCTGCGGTTGTGCCGGTGGTATGTGTGCTGCTCCAAAGCCAGTAGCAGGTACACCCGGTCGGCGCGTGCGACGAAGAAGACATTAAACTCTCCCCTTTCCTTCTTCTGGGGAGTAGTTTGTTTTTTATGAAAAATCTATTTCGATCAGGAATGCAGCTGGAGCTTCGAGGGAAGCGGCTCTTGAACAAACGGACGAAGAAGGTTCTCCTTTCCCATGTTGAACGGGCAACATCACCAGCTGCACTGGCAAAGGGCTTAATGGGACGGAAGAAGCTTTCGCCTGGTGCTGGTTTCTTGCTTGTCTTTCCAACACCGTCGCGGCAGGGTATCTGGATGTTCGGGATGCGGTTCGCGATTGACATCATCTTTCTTGATGCAGCGATGAAGGTGATTCACATTGTTCGGGGGGCGCAGCCACTCAGCCTTGATCCGCGGACGTGGAAGATCTACCGGGCGCCGAAGAAGGCGCTGTACGTGCTTGAGGTTCCTTTCTATTGATTTCTGAACCGGCTGTGAAGAGCACGATACTTCTGTTCCGGCATAATCCCGTCGTCGAAGAGAGGCGCAATTCGTTCGAGTCGGTCAAACAAGTAGGTTCGTTCGTCCCAGGAGAGTCGATCGAGTTCCAGCTCATAGCTGCCGCTTCCTGGACCGCCAGGCTCTTTCATATCGTATTCGAGGGGATTCCGTGCGTCGTTCCGGAAAAAGGCACGAATGGTAGGTGAAATTGCCCGCTTGTACTCGTTTTCGATCAACCGGTCGCTCGCACCATGGGTCAACACTTTTTCGATCTGCCGCTGGAGCGGATCGAATGGCGCGTCGATAAAATCATAAACAAAACTAATCGTGAAGTTGTAGAGCAAGTTCATCCATTTACTCGGGTCTTCGTACGTTCGGATGGTGTACGAGACACCATCAACAACCTCGGTCTCTTCCTTGATGAGCTCTCCGCGTTGCTGGATCAGGTAGGTGTGGTCACGGACGAACCACTTCCGGAACAGCTTCGGGTCTTGCAACCGAGAATAGTCCCCCCGCGTTGTTGCATTGACTGCATCACTGTCCCCGAAGATGCCGTTGTACATTGATTGGAGAGAATCATCGTTGTATGGGGATTCTCGGTGGGTGACAACGTGGCGAACGTTTTCTTGCAGAAGCTCTGGTGTAGGGGTGTCAACACCAAAGGCTTGTGTGCTGAGGTAGATTGGAATCTCGTGCCCTTTGTGTTCAACGGTGTACATGTGTTCGATATTTGAGGTTCCGTTTGCCCACCCCCAGAGAAGGGAAACATACGGAAAACTTTTTGTCAGGGTGACGTGCCACGTTTGCTCAGCGCGTTGCTGCAGTCCGTCAATGAATCCACCAGCAACGGTTTTCCAAGGATTATCTCTATTTTCTTCTGGGAGTTTCTTCTGGAGATATTGCCCGAGCTTATCGGTGAAATACCAGGCAGGGAGTTTCCACATTCCGCCTTTTTCAAATGCCTCTTCGCCATTAACCCACGGGTATTTTTTCTTTCTTTCCTTCTTTTCCTTTGTATTGTGGGCCATGGAGATCACCGTTACGCGGCATTAGCCGATGTATTCCTCCAACGAAACAACCGTCGGACCGCGCTATTGTGCTGTGCAACACTTCTTCCGAAGGCGTCGTCTTCTGGACGGCTTGCGTGGAGCGCCAAGCCTACTTTGTAGACATCGGGCGCTCTCCGTTTCAATGATTCCAAAATGTACGATTCCATGCGGCCGTGTTCAGTATCGCTCAATTTTCTTCGTCGGCGCGTGCGCATGTAGCGACTCTCGACAATCTCATGCACATTGATGTAGGCGCCGAGGCAGTTTCCATCATATCCGGTAAGTGTGTGCAGTTCTGAATTTGAAGGCCGGAAAATCTCCCCATCGTTGTGGTAGGCGAGAACATCGCGGCCAACGATCTCTTTTCCCTCTTCACGAACTTGGGCATACGGTTTGATGGTGATGTTAACATTGCTTGTGTCACCCTCGAGAACACGCTGGACGTAGTTGTCGATCTGATATGCTTCTCGATCGGTAGCTGAACATTCATTCCCAGAGCACCGGCCAAGGTACCCGTTCACTTCCTGAACGTACGGACCGAGTATGCTTTCATCAATCTTTTCAAGGACACTGTTTTTGATATAGTTCACCGCTTTTCCTGGAAGCCGCTTAATGGTTCGTTCAAGACGATCGTTGGCATCGTAAATATCGCGTCCAATCCGGGTTGTCACATAATTCGCAGTCAAGCTTCGTGCAGCACCAACACCAGTGACAAAAATATCATTCAGATTGCTTGTGTCATGGCTGAGGTCAAGGCGGTCTTCTCCAACAGGATTGGGAATTTTGAGTTTTTTCATGCTCAGTCCGTGTGCACGATCTGATCACCAAGCTTAAAGCCAAGGTAGAGGTTCTGCTCAAGCAGCACCATCCGTTGGCGTTGGGGATCCATATCACACTCATGTCACTATCATTGGGTAACAATAGTAGATTTAAAAAGCTATCGGTTCCTTTATAAAGGAAGGGCCCTTTTTCAGTGAAAATATGTCACTAAATCAGAGTGAAACATAAGTTTCTTTCGCCAGCGCCCGGGTGACGAGGAACAGCACAACACCGACCGCAACCCCCCCAAGGACATCAGGGAGGGTATGCACCCCAAGCGCGATCCGGGAGGCGCCAACCAAGAGAGGGAAGAGAACAAAGATCCAGCGGCTGGGTCGCCGGGCGAGGACGATCCCCAAGGCAGCAACAACCGTGGCTGCGGCAGCGTGACCTGAGGGGAAGGACTGATCAGGAAGGCAGTAAGGATTACAGGCTGACATGGTGGGGGTCTCGCAGACCTGACAAGGCCGCGGGATATCGGTTACTCCTTTGAGCACGTCCACGGCCATGAAGGCGGCCACGAGCGCGATGAGGAGGAAGAGGCCGACCCGCCAGAGGCGGGAATGGAACAGGGCGCACACCGCAGTGAAACTCGCGGTGAGAATGACCCAGAACAGGGGCTCGCCGATGAAGGTGATCAGTGCCCAGAGATTAAGCATACAGTCCTCCGAGGAGCGCCACAAGCCCCACTATCAATGTATAAGGTGCGAAATACCAAAGTCGGTTTCGGTCCACCACGAGGAACAGGAGCTTCAGGGAGAGGTAGCCGACGACGATCGCAGCCAATGAACCAGCGAGGAGTATATCCAAGCCAAGGGTGCTGGCGAGGAGGTCGTCTGCCTGGAGGAGCATGGCACCGACCGAGGCAGGGATGAAGAGAAGGAAGGAGAACCGGGCAGCCTCTTGAGGGGAGACCTTGCCAAAAAGAGCAGTCGTGATCGTGCTCCCGCTCCGGGAGATTCCCGGAAAGATGGCAAGGCCCTGGATCGTTCCCACGAGGAGGGCGAGCTTCGCAGACACCTTTCCTGTGCCGAGCGGTCGCTTGCTGGCTACAAGGAAGAGAGTCGTGATCAGGAACCCGATTCCCACGACGGTGAGTGACGTAAATGCAGCCACAATGACTGGTTCCAAAAGGAGCCCAATCAGGGCTGTTGGGACTGTTCCGATCAGGACGAAGAGACCAAGTCGGCTGTGGGGTGAGCGGATATCACGCCGGGCCCAGGAACGAATGATTTTCCAAAGATCGTTCCGGAAGAACCCCAGGATCACGAGCAGGGTGGCGACATGGAGGACAGCATCAAAGGCGACCGGAACATCGATCGAGAAGAGGGTCTGCACGAGTGCAAGGTGTCCGGAACTGGAGATAGGGAGCCACTCGGTCACACCCTGGAGGGCGCCGAGGCCAAGTGCTTCGAGCACCCCGGTCATGGCGCGGCACCCTGAAATGCCGCTGCTCGGTCAGCCTGGGCAAGGATCCCGTTGACAACGTCCCGTGAATACTCTTCGAGGGGAAGCAGGTAATGTTCCTCATCCCACGGAATGTTGGCTGCGTCTGCGAGGGTGTTCTTGACGGTGACAAGGAAGTCGAACGTGGAGACCGTTGACGGCAGGAGGAAGAAGATCTGTACCACACTGGGCTTGACCACGATGGTGAAGTGCTGGACCCCGAGCTTCATCAAGTTCCGTTCGACCAGATCCTGGACGCGTTTGGCGCGCTCCTCAGTGAGCAAGGGTTTGTGGAGGACCGTCCGCTGGAGGAAATGGTAGCCGTGGTTCATGCTCCTTTTTGGTGCCGGGGAAACAAATGCTTAAAACCTTCAGATCGCTAGGGGAGGGTAGTTGTTCCATCCTCGTGCCCGTTCCCAAGCTTGACCAGCTTGTTTGAGAGAAAAACGCGTTTTTCGACAGGGAGCGGGAGCGTGGTGGAATGGTGAAATTCTTGAGGAACGGCTGTCTTTTGACAGTCTTGTGTGGAGACGATGATGCAGTTCAAGCGAAACAGAGAAGAACCGCCGTACTGGATTTGTAATGGGAAAACCCATTTCCTTGTTCACGGAAACCACATTCTTCGAGAGACCGACTGCAAGGGAGATGAATGTTCCACGTGGGATCGATCAACGAAACCGAGCTTCCTGAAGTTTTCAAAGGGAGACTCGGGATCGGCATCGAGGATCCTGAGGATCCGATAGCGAAGGAAGTAAGAATCCTTGCAACCTACTTCGCAGGTCTCAGAATGTTGCTCCCGGACCTCAAAGGTGACTACAAAGCTCTTCTGGAGATCAGGAGAGGATGTTGGCGTGCCCGATTTCGGACACTCGAGTTGTTTGCCGGTACAGGAGAGCTCGAGATACATCTCAGTCACAACATCCTCGAGAAGGTAGAAACAAGAGAAGAAGATGAGGCGTACCGCGAAGAAGTGCACGCCATCCTGACTTCTATGTTCAGGGGTCTGATCATCCTGAACACATCGATACGATTCTCAGGATGATGCTTCGTCCGGTCCGGCTGGCGTTCATAGAAGGAGATGAGTAATGTACAGGAAATTCACACTCGGCCCGAACACGGTCGACCAACTGGAAGAATCCCGAAGTAACCAGTTCTCGCACTCACAAGATTGGAGGTGCACGTGAAAAAGGGAATCACCCTTCTCGAAGAAGTTCTGATCGTTGTGGTACTCATTGGAATCGGGCTCTACTTCTTTCTACCTGGCTTCAACCAGCCGCAGGAACAGAACGAGATCATCACTGCTACAGTTGCCGTCGGAGAGGTCATTCCAACCACAGACCCACCCCTCTCCTACCAAGAGGTTTCGTGGGGCAAAGAGAGTACGCTCTTCTGCTCCACGGAAACAGGCGAGTGTGTGTCATTCGGTCTCAAGACCGACGACGTGCCGCCGAACGGGGTCGCCTTTGTGGAGATCCAGCGAAGGACGTTCCTTGTCATCCAAGCAAACGACAAGGAGCTCCGGATCCACGGCGGGGTTCAGAGCCCGCAACGATGATCACACTGAACGAGCGGCCGGCCTTCGGGCACGACCGCTTGTTCTTGGTGTATATAACATTGTTATACACAAACAACAACCCTCAAAAAAAATTCACTCTTCGAGCAATTCCCGTTCGTCTGCCCGCAGCTGCTCCTTGTGTTTCTCCAGCAGCGCCCGCGCCCGTCCCGGCAGGAACACGGACAACACGTCCCCTTCCTGGACATCCTTCCCGATCACCGCGTCAGGCAGCGAGATCGCCACCCGGTCCCCCATCTTCGCCTCGGGAATGTTCTTTCCTTCGTGCTGGATGCCCTTCACCTCACTGACAATGTCCCCATCAATCGCTAGGCGCGACCCGTTCCGCAGCGTACCTTTCAGGATCTCCACCCCGCACACCGCTGGCTTGGATTGCCGGAACACGTACCCGCGCAGTATTTTCACGAGCGCCGGCCGCGGCGTGTTCGCAAGGTCCATGGTCTGCTCAGCCTTCTTCTCTGCAGCAACCCACTTCTGGTAACGTTCCAGAATGTGGTAGATCACCTTTGAGTCAAACATACCAATACCAGAATCCTTCGCCAGGTTCTTCACGTCCGTTGCCACAGGAACATTGAACGCAAACACAACCGGATGCGGCAAGGTCCGCAGTTCCATAACCTCTGACCGTGTCACCGCACCGATCCGCGCATTCCGAATGGGAATGCCTGCGTCACAGACAATGCGAATCAGTGCTTCCAATCCGCCAATTGTGTCTGCTTTCAACAGTACACCTTCCCGGGAACTTTCAAACTCAACGTGCTCGACTTCTGCAACCAGTTCTGTGCGCGCCTGCGCAACTAGTTTCGAATCGTGCACTGCACGGATAGGCGATCCTGCAATGACCGTGTCGATGTTTGGTGCCGCGATCTTGATGCCAGCAGCAGCAACCGCACGGGCAATTGCTTTGAAGCCGCGCTCGCCCTTGAGTTCCTTCAATGGTTCAGGTCGAAGCAAGGACCGCACCTTGGTTTCGACAAGCTCCTTGCCACCAATGAGGAGCGTGTCCCCTTTCTTGATTTCCCCGTCGTACAAAATCACATCAAGGGTTGTGCCAAGGCCTTGGTATCCTTTCACTTCAAGGATCGTTCCTTTTCCTGTTCCCGGTGTGATCTCCAGATTTTTTTTCAAGTAACGCTGCGCAATCCCAGCCAGCACCATCAGCAGGTCAGGAACGCCTTCACCGGTTGTCCCGGAAACAGGAACAATCGCAACTTGTTTCGTGAAATCTTCCACGCGGTCAAACCGCTCTGCAGTCAACCCTTCCCTGCTGAGCTGGCCGATAATCATATAGAGTTTTTCATCCAGCATGGCCTGCGTTCTGTCTGCCTGGTTGCCGAAGGTTTCGCTGAAACACATACCCTTGGTCGACTGCCACCCGAGCAGCCGGTCGATTTTCGTCAGCGCAACCACGAACGGCGTCTTGAACTGTTTCAAGTACATGATACTCTCGCGAGTTTGCGGCTGCAGACCTTCGTTGATATCAACCACCAGGACCGCGAGGTCAGCGATTGCTCCCCCGCGTTTCCGCAAGGTTGTGAACGCTTCGTGACCAGGTGAGTCAACCCACAAGAGGCCGGGGATCGTGAGATCAATATGCAACTGTTTCAGCTGCTTGCCGCAGAGCGCGAGAATCACGTCCGTGGGAATGTAACTGGCTGAGATGTTCTGCGTGATGAGTCCGGGTTCTCCCTTTGCGACCGCGGTTCCCCTGATCTTGTCGAGCAGCGTTGTCTTGCCGTGATCCACGTGTCCGAGAGACACAAGGATGGGAGATCGAATAGCCATAGGAACACCTCATAAACACTACCACTTGATAGGAAGGCGAGCTTAAAAGAACCCTCCGGTTTAAAGCCCTGCTTGGTCAATTACTCTTATGCTTGACATCAAGCTGTTTCGTGAGGATCTCGCGGGAGTGAAAGCGAACCTGAAACGCCGCGGCGACCCCCGGCTCGTCCAAAAGGCAGACCAGGTTGCTGCGGCTGATAAGACGTACCTGAAGCTCCTCCGGGAGGTGGAACAGCTTCGCAAGGAACGGAACAGCGCCTCGATCGAAGTGGGCAAGCTCAAGCGCGAGAAAAAGAATGCGAACGCGATGATCGCCAAGGTTAAAGTGATCAACAAGCAGCTCGCCGCCAAGGAGCAGGAACTTGACAAGACAAAGGCAGCCGTGCGCGCGCTGTTGTTTGGGATTCCGAACTTGCTCGACTCTTCTGTGCCAACAGGAAAGGATGAAAACCAGAACGTGCAGATCAGGAAATGGGGACGACCGAAGGCGAAACCGTTGCACGGCCATGAAGCCCTTGCGATCAGCAAAGACTGGCTTGACATTGAGCGCGCGGCAAAGGTTGCCGGCGCGCGATTCTACTACTTGAAAAACGACCTTGCCATTCTCGATCTCGCATTGCAGCGGTTTGCACTAGACATGCTCAGGAAGAAAAAATATACACCAATCATTCCCCCGTACCTGCTGCGCCGCGGCGTGTACGAAGGCGTCGTGAGCCTTAGTGATTTCGAGAACGTGATGTATGAGGTTGACACCAAAACCGTGGACAAAGAAGAAGGCCGGGACGCGAAACCGGAAAACGATCTGTTTTTAATTGCAACTGCAGAGCATCCGCTTGCAACCATGTACGCGAACGAGGTGTTGCCAGAAGCATTGTTGCCGCTCCGGTACGCCGGGGTGTCGCCCTGTTTCCGGAAAGAGGCCGGAAGCCACGGCAAGGACACGAAAGGAATATTCCGCGTGCACCAGTTCCACAAGGTGGAGCAGTTTGTGTTCTGCAAGCCAGAAGACGGAGAGAACTGCTTTGCAGAACTACTGAAGAACACCGAGGAGCTGTACAAAGCACTCGAATTACCGTACCGGGTCATGAACATGTGCACCGGCGACATCGGGGACATCGCCGCGAAGAAGATCGACCTTGAAGTCTGGATGCCGCACCAGCAGGCGTACCGGGAGATCGCGAGCTGCTCGAACTGCACGGACTACCAGGCGCGGCGTTTGAACATCCGGTACGGTGTTGAAGGGGTGAAACCGAAGGGATTCGTGTACACGTTGAACAACACGGCGATTGCGACAAGCAGGACCTTGGTGGCGATTCTCGAGAATTTCCAGCAGAAGGACGGATCGGTGAAGGTTCCTGCGAAGCTCGTGAAATACGTGGGCAAACGGAAACTTCTTTAAACTTCGTCGTAAGGATGGTCATGGTCCAGTACGACCTCGGAACCGGAAATCTTGCACCAACCTTCGACACGTCCGAGTTCAGCGACGTCGAGCTGACAGCCACGCTTTCACAATACAAGGCATCCCGATCATCCTACTGGGAAAATATCGGGGTCGGTGGAAGCTTCACGGCCGCGCCACTGATTCATAGAAACACGGTCTACGTGGGTTGCCATGATAAGAATTTCTACGCCCTGACCATGGATGGCAAGGAAAAGTGGCGATTTGGTGCGAATGCAAACTTCTCCTGGCAGGCAAGCACCGACGGCGACACGATTTACGTGGGTTGTTACGATCACAATCTTTATGCGTTTGATGCAGCAACCGGCACGCTGAAATGGAAGTTCGCGACAAACGATATAGTGATTGCTGCGCCCTCATTCCATGAGGACCGCGCTTATTTCGGGTCAGGAGACAGCAACATTTACTGCGTTGACTGCACCAACGGCAAGGAACTGTGGCGGTTCCATACCAACGGTGTCGCCTTCTCCGTGACCGTCAAGGACAATTGCGTCTACAGTGGATACGGCGACGGTGTCTTCTACTGCCTTGATCTGGATGGCCATGAAGTGTGGCGGTTCAAGACCTCGTACGGCCGCGTCATGGCCTATCCGCCCGCGTTCATGGACGACCTGGTGTTCATCAGTTCTGACGACCGGAACGTGTACGCACTTGACAAAACCACCGGCACAGTCCGCTGGAAATTCAGCGCCCTTGACACAACGTACACACCGCACTACTTCGACGGGAGAATCTTCATCGGCAGCCGCGACTTCAATTTCTATTGCCTTGATGCGAAAACCGGGAAGCAGCAGTGGAAGTTCAAGACAAACCACTTTTCGCTTGATATCCTTCCTGGTCCTGACATCACATATGGCGCATCCTGGGACACAAATCTGTACGCGCTGGCAACCGCAACTGGAACACTGCTCTGGAAATTCCAGACCGACGGCTTCGTCGGCTTTCTAGCAAAGGCGGATGACAAGGTCTTCTTCGGATCCTGGGACGGCAATGTCTACTGTCTTGACAAAGACGGGCACCTGCTCTGGAAGTTCCGGAGCACCATGAGCTCGCCTTCGACGATCGCGCCGCCGGAAACCGGATTCATGAAAAGCGTGGAGGTCGTTGTGCACCAGGAGGAAGATACACCTGAAATCGATCGGTACAAAGAACGGTTCGCAGAAGAAGGCGGCGGCTCAACAGTGTACACCTTCAAGACGCAGTATACCAGAAAAGGCAGATACGCGACGAAGTAGCTTACCAGTCTGCAAGCACCGTCGCAAGCATCTCTTTTTCAAGCGGATCGTAGCCGTGCCCGGGTTTGTCAAACGGGAAGAACTGTTTCGGCTCACCGGCTGCTGCGAACAATGCTTGCGCATCCTCGTACGGCACAATACTGTCATTGGTCGAGTGCAGCAGGACAACCGGCCGCGGGCTGACGAGCGGGGCATAGAACAGTGGATTGATGCTGTTCAGATATTGCAGTTCCTTGGCGCTGAGGTTTGCTGCCGTGTACCCGCCGGTGCTGATCCCGATGACCCCGTGGATCCCTGGCTCAATCGCCGCAGCAATGATCCCATACCGCGCGCCGGCGCTTTCACCGGCAACCGAGATCGTGGAGAACTGGTCGTCCGCCTGCAGGAAGTCGTATGCCCGCAGGATGTCGTAGACCTGCTGGTGGTGGGTCGCTTCCTGGCCGCTGCTGAACTGCTCGAAGTCGCTCTGGAAGTCGAGGATCGGGGACGTGCTCTCACCCTGGCCGCGGATGTCCAACGTGAGGGTGGCGAAGCCGAGGCTGTTCAGGTCAGCCGAGAGTCCGTGCTGCTCTCCCTCCTTCGTGACCCCGGCGCCTGGGAGGACGATGAAGACCGGGTACGGCGGCTCCCCTTCCTCAGGAAGGGTCAGGAGCCCGAAGGCTGGCGAAGGCCGGCTGTCGATCACCAGGTGGGAGCTGGTCGCGGAGGCCGGGGTTTCCGTGGCATTGGGTGTAGGTCGGTGCTGGTAGCTGAGGAGCCCGGTCGCGTCAACTTGGTAGGTCCCCCGAACCGGGGGCTGCAGTAAGACAGCGCCGACTGCCACGGCGATGACAATGACCCCAAGCAGCACCAGATCTGCCCGTTTCATGGGTTCTCCATAGAGAAGAAACCTAATAAGGAAAACGCAAGACAGAACGGGAGACTCAACGTCAAAATTGTCTTTTGTTTTTCAGATTTTCGTCAATTCCTTATAAATCAAGAGGAAGCTTTATAAACTATACTACCTGATAAGAGTGACATAACGCAAGACAGGCGCGACTTATGGCAAAATACGACAAGAAAAAAGATTACAAAATAGAAGAGCCCGAGCAGCTCTATCGCCTCCATGAGCAATTCATGGAGGAGCTCTCTGAGCGGCCGTTTGTGCCGCGAACAAAGGAAGAGGAAGAGCGTGAAGAGCGCGAGTTCAAACCCATTGTCAAGCACCGTGCCTTGCCTCGACTTGAGGAAGAGAAGGTCCAGCCGCTCCGGCGACTGCCCCCGATGGTGATTGGTGGTCTGTTCGATCGGCTCCGCTTCCTGACAGACCGGATCAAGGAGACCGAGGATACTATGACCGCCCGTGGCGATCTCCACAAGCAGATGCTCGAGGAAATTGCCCAGGATCTCCAGGAGCGGGAAAGCATGATGTCCCACGTGACGGATGCAGATGAGCGACGAAATCTCAAACTGGACATGTCAGTCCTTCGGAAGGAGCGACGACACGAACAGGTCCAGTTCTGGCGTGATCTGCTTGAGCTTCGGACTGAGTTGCGTGAACTGTTCGAAAAACACCAGACCGAGAAGAAGATTGTTGACCTGTTCGGGCACATCAAGGCTGATCTCGGGACAGCAGTGGGAGAAGACACATGAAACCGTACGAAGAAAAGATGCTGACCAAGGACATCCAGCGGCTGTCCGCGGTCCTCGGGTCAGAGAACGCAAAGCGGCTGTCGCAGGCATACTTCTTGGCGGACGAAGACACCCGAGAACGGATCCTCGAATTGATTGATGTCGTCAAGGCTGGTGTCAGTATGGATCCTGACCTCGCGTCAGGATTGCTATATGAACCACCGAGTCAGGAACGGGCAGCAGTTGGTGACATCTTTTTGGGAACAGTCCTGTACGGCCAAAAGCCATTGTATCCGGTGAACATTCCTCATGAAACCCTGCTCATGCACATGGGTATTTTCGGTTCAAGTGGGTACGGAAAGACGAATATTTCCTACAGCCTGGTCAAGCAGATCTCGGATGCAGGCTACCCGGTTGTGATTTTCGATTTCTCGAAACGGAACTACAAGGATTTACTGGCAACTGAACTGAAAGACCGGATTACATTGTACACGGTTGGTCGCGATGTGGCACCGTTCTTTTTCAATCCTGTGAAACCGCCGCCAGGCGTCCAACTCTCGCAGTGGATGAAGGAATTCGCAACCATCTTCGACCACTCGTACTGGTTGCTCGGTGGTGGCCGGCATATTATTTTGAAGGCGCTTGATGGCGTTCATACCAATAAGAAGCAGCCGCGGATTGCGGACTTGCGGAAATGGCTGACAGAATTCAAAGATGCAACTGGCTCTTCACGTGAGCGAAACTGGCTGTCAACTGCAGAGCGGCCACTGGATTCCCTGACGTTCAAGGAAGTCGGGATCGTGTTCGACACTGACGAAGGAATCCTGCCGTCGAGTTTCTTCAAACCAGGACAGGTCACGATTCTTGAACTGGATGCGCTTGATCCGTCGGACAAAACCTTTGTGATTGAAATCATTTTGCAGTGGCTGCGTGACTGGCTGCTCATCCAAAAAGACCGGGAAACCCTGAAAGGGGTGTTGATCTTGGAAGAAGCACATCATATCCTCAGCCGGGAAAAATCACGGAAGCTCGGCACAGAAACCGTCATGGATCTTGTGTTCCGGGAAATCCGCGAGCTCGGCCTTGGGGTAATTTATTTAGATCAGCATCCATCGCTGGTGTCGTATCCGGCCATCGGGAACACGAGCACACACGTGTACATGAATCTTGGGTTGGACACGAAACAATCCAGTGATGTGCAGGACGCGATCAGTATGCTGGGACTTGATTATGAAGACGACGCGTCTGCATTGCGACGCATTCCGGTTGGGCAGGGCTTTGTCCTGTTCCGGCGCGGCGGGTTCAACCAGCCGTTCATGGCACGGTTCCCGCACGTGAAAGTGCCAAAAGGATCAGTAACTGATGCTGAAATAAGGAACCTGATGAAAGAGAAAGGCATTTTGCAGCGCATTGAAGAACAGCAAGACGAAGCACCCGCGCCGCAAACCGGTGTGGCCGGCCTCGATGACGTGCAGCAGGATATTTTTCAGGTCATTACCACCGGGAAAGGGATCTTCTCATCCCAGATCTACAAGCAGCTCAAGTTGTCTGGTTCCACGTTCGACGACAAGGTGAAAAAGCTCATGGACATCGGGCTGGTCGCCTTCCGGAAAGCGAAGATCGGCAAGAATCGCCTGCATATTCACTTCCCGACTGCGACCGGGATCACGGTGTATGAGGAAACTGTTGCGCCTCTCCCGACAGGGACCAAGGAGATCAACGTCTCCTCGATCAAGCATATGATGGCGGGTGCTGGCTGGTCCTATGTCGCGGAAACGAACTCCTTTGACTTTGACGACGGGGACAAGAAGCTTACGATCAAGATCGCGCACAACCTGGATCGGGCTGAGCTCAGGAAGATCCTGCAGGAGACGTCATACGTCCTCTATACCTCCGAGCGGATCCGGCACGTTCTGTTGCAGGTTGCCGCAGAGCTCGTGTACGAGACCGGGAACCAGATCACTCTGCACATCGCTGATGTCCGGGAGTTCGCGGACACCCGGAAGTTCCAGGAAGTAACCTTTGACTAGTTGTCTTTTTCTCGTAGTCAAAAAGAACCTTTATAAAGCTCCGGCTCCTTTCTTAGTATTCTTATCACCTCCAAAACCGCTTCGCGCTCCATCCGGATCGCAGCAAACCAGAACGCTCCCCTTAAAAACAGCGTTCGCCTATGCCAGCGGGAGCGCTCTTGTGGGGTGAGGAAAGACAAACGAAAGACATCGTGGACCCCCGTTAGCGGTCTCTTCTCCTTCTTGACCGACTCCTTGCCGGAGTGGGGGTCCACGTCCAGACAATACCGCGGGTGGTGCTCATCAGGAAAATGGTTCTCCATTTTTCTCCCCTCCAATTCGCCAAACCGGTAAGCACTACCCGCGACCAGATAGAAAGGACAGCGGACACTTCGCAGAAAAGGCACTTGCGGTCATCACCAGGAATGGTTCCTGATGGGCTGCAAGACGAACGTTAGCTGTTCTCCCCGGGCGGCTGATACTGCGCTCCCTTTTTCCCGGATCCCAAAGCAGTGTTAGCCGTCTGGGGTTTCTTCAACGCACCAGTGGGCAGGCAAAACCAAACCGAAGATTCTGAGGGAGAAGCGACTGGAGACAGCCGCCCTTCCTCGTCTGCCTGCTGGTGTTTCTTTTTCCGAGCCGTTGGCTCAATGGCAATGTGGGAGGGTACATGAATGTTCAAATCTCCAGGGAAAGCCTGGAACCCCTGACAACACGACCAGAGCTGTTCGCCACAGTTCTGGCGTTCCTGTCCGTTGTTTGGGACGAAATCCCCGTTTTCGAACACGGTGAGGAAACGAATGTCAAGAACTGGATCGCTGGTGCGCTCGCGCCGGTGTTCACATTCTTGGGTCCCGAGACGTTCGATCTCGTTGACCCCGATCCAAATGAGGGGGACCGCGGTGTGCAGTTCGGGATGATGAAGTGGGTGTTGGCGGATGCCTACACACATCTCGAACTTGAGGGGGTAAGCCGTGAGGAGGGGATACGGCGTTTCGCCGAACTCTCTACGGATCCTGAAGAAGTTCTCGGGATGATTCCCCTTGCGGCACACACCCTGAGAACCAAGATCATGGTTCTTCCCTCCATTCTCAGGGACACATTCTGATGCGAGATCAGAAGACGCTCCAGATCTTGATCGCTGCCTGTACAGTGATCTACTTCGGCATCTACCTCTTCACCTTTCCTTTTGGGGATTATGGTGATGGATCGCCGTCGCAGGTGATGATGAGAATCGGACCTGCACTCGGGTTTGTAGTTCTGCTGCTCGTGGGTGCGCTCACCTACCTGAAGCAGCAGAGACTCTTGGGAAGCAGCTTGATCTTCGGGGCCTTCGCATTCCTGGCACAAGCTTCGAAGATCCTAGAAACGACGGGAGGTCAGTTTCTGGTGCTGCTCTTCATGATCATCGTTGCAGGGATCCCTGTCCTGCAACTAATTCGCCATGGCTGGACAATCGGATCTGGTCACAAGACAGACCCCCTGAGAAAGGAGAACATGACGTGAAAATGCACCAGGGGCCCGAGAACAGACTTCTCGAGAACTTCGGGGATCCGGTTAGAGAATTCAACTCCGATCCGTGGGCCATGCGATTGGTGCTGCTTCGGCAGAGCGCCCTTCCGAGGCGCCGCGAGGCGGTGAAAAGATTTCTTGAGGAACTCCGAGTTGCTCAACCAAGCAGGGATCTTGGAGAACGCTGACAGACAAGGTGTTCGTTAGTTTGAACCTGGCGGCTCTTTCTGGGAGGGCCGCCAGGTTTTTTCGGTATAGTTGTGGCAGAAACTCCCCACTGCCTCAAGGTTCACAAACTGGGGAGGGGAAAGTCGTATGCAACGAGAACAGATTCACGCCCTCGTATATGTCTTGGCGGACAACGATACACCACCCGAAAAGGTGGAAGAAGTCACTGACACTATCTTCAGAGAAGCTGGAGCAAGAGGACTCGAGAACGTCGCGCGTCTCATTCTCAAGCTTCTCTTGGAGGAGTGTGGTGGCGTATCTCCTATCCTGTTTCCGGAGGTTCTCCATGCCTTCGAGGAACTGCTGATCATCGAGCCCGAGCGGGAACCGGTTCCGATGGGCCGTGTTACGGCACACTTCCCTAGCATCGGCGGTGGTGTAAAACTGCCGCCGGAGGGCGAGAGTTCTATGTGCGCTGGTACTCGAACCCTTTCTATGTGCACGGGAGCTCGACGTCCGAAAAGGTGCTAGTATTATCGTAAACCGTCCCGATGTTTTGCATCTCCACATCGGCGGGAACATTTTTAGGAGATGCAGGTTTTGGCACGGGAGGGATTTCCGTGAAGAAGGACGTGGTGGTCGGACACCATATCAAAGAAGGAGAAAAGTGTCCGATCTGTAATGGGAAAAAGGTCGCTGGGAAGAAGATCTGCGAAGCATGCCTCGGAAGCGGCCTGCGATCACATATCTTCAAGTGTAGCGGTTCCGTTGTCGGCGGAGTTCCCCGACCCCGCGACGGCTGGACTGCACTCGAGGTATAAGCATCTCCCCTGAACCCACGAACGGTAGGAACCCGACAAACATACTCCTGCCGTTCGTCTTTGTCATATATAACACTGTTATACATGACCTTTATGCTCCCCCCGAACCAAATGTATTGCAAATGACCCGCCAGCACCTCTTCATTCTCCTCTCCGCGATCGTCGGGATCATCATTGCGCTCGCGCCGCTTCCCCTCCAACCGCAGGCGCAACTCGTCCTGGCAATCATGATCGTTGCCATGTTCCTCTGGTTCACCGAGGCCCTGCCGCTCCATGCAACAGCCATTGTCATCGCGTTCCTCTTGATCACGATTGCAGGCATGACGCCCGAGGAAACCTTCACCCCGTTCTTCGATCCGGTCATTGTCCTGTTGCTCGGCGGTTTCGTCCTCGCACGAGCGCTCCAAAAGCACAAACTCGACGAATACATTGCGTACACCTTCCTTGATAAGATCGGGCACGCTCCGAACACCTTCCTGTTCGCTATGATGGTGATCGCCGCGTTCCTTTCCATGTGGATGAGCAACACTGCAGCAACCGCAATCCTGTTACCAATCGGGTTGGTTGTGTTAACGAAAAACAAGATCAAGCCGTTGAAATCTAATTACGGCAAGGCGTTGGTACTTGGTATTGCGTTTGCCGCAACCATCGGCGGCATCGGGACCTTGATCGGCAGCACCCCGAATGTCATTGCTGCGAAATTCCTGAACGAAGCAGGGATTGCGTTTGACTTCCTTGACTGGATGTGGTACGGTCTCCCGTTTGTGATTGTGTTTATTCCGGTTGCCTGGGTGGTGGTGACGCGAATATTCCGGTCTGAAATCAAAACACTCAAAACCATCCGCTTCAAGCGCGGGCTCAGCAAACCACAGAAACAAGTGCTCCTCATCTTCGCGGTCACGGTTGCATTGTGGCTGACCACGCGCGTGCATGGCATGGCCAGCAGCACGGTGTCGCTTGTTCCGATCATTCTGTTGTATGTGTTCGGTCTGCTCAACACTGAGGACTTCACCAAGATCCACTGGCCGACCTTGATCCTGATTGGCGGTGGCCTCTCACTCGGATTAGCCATCCAGGCATCAGGACTCGATGCATTCATTGCCTCCTTCCTGGAACTCGTCATCGCGAACCAGCCGCTCTTCCTCGCCTTTGTCGGGATTGGATTCTTTGCCATCCTCTTGACAGTTGTTGCCAGCAACACAGCCGCAGCAGCGGTGATGATCCCGCTCATGATCCCGCTTGCCCACGCGACCGGTCTGGACGTGACGACTGTCGTTATGCTCGCTGCCATCGGCGTGTCACTTGACTTCATTGTTCCGGTTGGCACCCCGCCGTCGGCGATTGCCTATTCATCCGGCTACATCCGCGTGAAAGACATGGCGAAGGCCGGTGCCATTCTTGCAACCATCAGCCTGTTCGTCCTCGCGTCACTCGCGATGCTGTACTGGATATAAGCACCGAAGCCAAGTGAATGATATATGGGTGTGTACACGCTTCCACGAAGCCAGCTGCATCTGTTTCTTGCAGTGCTCTCGAAGCGCTCGCCCGTGTACGTGCCAGTGAAACGCGATGCGATCCGCTTTGAACCGTACAACGGTACCATTGACTTCTCGGACAACGCGTACTTCCCGATCAAGGAACACTTCTTCAGGAAACGGGAAACCATCCTCCGGTTTGATGGACAAAAACTCATCACCGTCAGACCCACATCATCGAAAAAGATATTCTTCGGGGTTCGCCGCTGCGACCTGACAGCCCTCAAACACCAGGACAGCATCTTCCAGAAACAGTACAAGGATCCTTGGTACAAGGCGCAGCGCGCCAACACGATCCTGATCGGATATCACTGTGCGACACCGCCGAACAAGTACTGCTTCTGCGACGGCATGGGATTGGAGGAGTATCAGGATCTCATGTTCTACGAACAGAAAACACAGTTCCTCGTTGAGGTGACCAGTGTAAAAGGCGCTGCGCTAATAAAAAAATACCGACGGTTCTTCAAGAAAGCGAACAAGCGGATCACGGATGCAGACAAACACATCAAAACCCGAAAGCTGCGAAAGCGTGACTTCAATGCAATCTATGATCACCACGCCTGGACTGCAGGTGTGAACAAGTGTCTCAGTTGTACTGCATGCACGGCGATGTGTCCGACTTGTTACTGTTATGAATTGCATGACGAGCTCGACACCCTCAAACACGGAACGCGCTGTCGCATCTGGAGTTCCTGCCAGGTCAAGGCGTTCACGCGCATTGCAGGCAACCATGTATTCCGGGAGCAGCGAGAGCATCGCTTCAAACATCGCATTTACCACCAGATCCAATACTTCCGAGAACAGCACGGATTTGATCTCTGCACCGGCTGCGGCCGCTGCATTGCTGCCTGTCCAACGCGCATTGACTGGGTGTCGATTGCAAACAAGATCACATGATCCAAACTCTTGTCCCCCGAAAAGTGAAGGTGTTGCACCGGTTCCGAGAAACACCGGACATCGTCAGTCTGACGCTTCCCAAGGTCGGCACGTGTGTCCCGGGACAGTTCTACCAGCTTTCGGTGTTGGGGTACGGTGAAGCGCCAATTTCAGTGGCATCGTATACCACAAAGACCGTGCAATTCACCATCCGGCAGGCAGGGACCGTCACAAATGCGCTCGCCAACCTGAAGAAAGGTGACACGCTCTATATCCGTGGCCCGTACGGAAAAGGTTACCCATTGAAGGAATACGAAGGCAAGAACATCATCTTGATCGGCGCTGGGTGTGGCGTCGCGACCCTTCGCGGCGTGATCGATTACATTATCCATCACCGACACAAATACAATGATGTGTTCCTGTTTTTTGGCTACCGGAACGTGAATGATATTATCTTCAAGAAAGAAGCAGTGCAATGGAAGGAAGTCTTCAACTTCAAGACAGCACTGAGCAAGGAGAAGTCAACTACCTGCCATGACTGGACCTCAGGACACATCACTGAAGTGATTGAAGGACTGAAACTGCGGACCAAGAACACCGGCGTGTTCATCTGCGGACCGCCGCGCATGATCAACGACACCGTTGCCATCCTGAAAAAGAAAGGATTTACTGACGAGCAATTGTATCTCTCAACAGAACGGTTAATGTATTGCGGTATCGGGATGTGCTGCCACTGCATGATCCGGGGGAAGTTCACGTGCAAGGACGGTCCTGTCTTCCGGTTTGATGAGATTGGGTATTTCAAGAATGACTAAACTCAAAGTTGGCTTTTACGGGATCACCGGCTGCGCTGGCTGTCAGCTGAGTGTGATCTTCCAGGAAGACGACTTGCTCGACTTGTTGGAACTCGTCGAGATCCGTGCGTGGCCGTTCATTAAAGATGTGAATGATGACGAAACATTTGATTATGTTTTCATGGAAGGGTTGGTTGCGACTAATGAAGACAAGGAGCGGTTGCTGAAAATCAGGAAGAACACGAAGATCCTGATTGCGTTGGGCGCGTGCGCACACACCGGCTGCGTTCCTGCGTACCGTCACTTTACGTTGCAGAAAAATTATGCGCACTTGTTGTACGAAAAAAACAAGAACATCAGTGACGTGCAACCGAGTCCGATTGACTCATTTGTGCAGGTTGATTATGTTATTCCCGGTTGCCCACCAAGCAAACAGGAAATCAGAACATTCCTCAAGACCGTCGTTCTTGGCAACATCCCAAAATCATACGACAATCCTGTGTGCACTGAATGCAAGTTGCACAACAACGGTTGTTTACTTGAGGTGAAGAAGCCGTGCCTGGGTCCGATCACGCGCGGTGGTTGTAACGCGATCTGCATCAACGGCGGTCTGGAATGCTGGGGCTGCCGCGGGCCAACTGACGACGCGAACCTCCCGGTCATGGTCACTATCCTGCGGAAGCAAGGACATGGTCTAAAATTCATCAAGGACCGGTTGGTAACATTCGCTGGCACCAAGATGCCGGCAGTCCGGAAGCTTGTGTATGACAAAAACAATAAAGCTTGATCATCTGACAAAGATTGAGGGGCACGCCTCGCTCACGGTGAAGATTCGAAACGGAAAAGTGGAGCGCTGCGATCTTGGTTCAACTGAAGGGAGCCGGTATTTCGAGGGGATTGTTCGCGGCAGGCAGTTCCATGAAGCACCGGAACTCACATCACGGATCTGTGGGATTTGCAGCTGTGCGCACACGCTTGCGTCCGCGTTTGCCATGGAAAACGCGTTGCACGTGCAGGTGTCCGAGCAAACCATGACATTACGCAAATTGTTAAACTGGGGCGAGCGCATCCGCAGCCATGCAACCCATTTGTATTTCCTGTCGCTTCCTGACTTTCTCGGCTACGAGTCAGCGCTTGCGATGCTCCCGAAGTACAAGAAAGAAATCACGACTGCACTGCAGATAATGAAAATCGGCAACCAGTTGGTGTCCGTGGTTGGCGGCCGTGACTTGCATCCGGTGTCCGCGCAGATAGGGGGGTTTCTCACGCTTCCGAAACAGGAACAATTGGACGACCTTACAGCACAGTTGAAAGCATGCCGACCGCTCGCACAGAAAACCGTTTCCTTGTTTGCCTCGCTCCGGTACCCGCGGTTTGAACGCGAGCTTGCCAATTTCTCTGTGTATCATGAAAAGGAATACGCCATGTTAACCGGCGTTATCCGGACCGGGAAGAAGGATTATCCGATTAGGAAATATCATGACTATCTCAAGGAATATCACGAGCGCGACAGCACCGCAAATTTTGTGGTCAAAGCAGGCAAGGAATACCGCGTCGGCGCCCTCGCGCGCGTCAACACCAGCAAGGACTTGCTGGCACCGGCTGCAAAACGTGCAGCAGCAACCTGGTTTCCCAGCCAGAACCCGTTCCACACCAACTATGCGCAGGCCGTTGAACTCCTCCATGCCATTGAAACCTGCATCTCGATCCTGGAAACCCTTGAGCTGAAACCAGAACCGCCGCGGCGCGCGGACCTGAAGAGTGGCCATGGCATTGCTGCTATTGAAGCTCCTCGCGGAACACTCTGGCACGAGTACCTTGTCAAAGACAGGAAGATTGTCTATTGTAATATTATAACACCCACTGCACAGAACCTCCGGTCAATGCAGGAAGATATCCGCGCCTTCCTGCCACGCATCCTCACCCAATCACAGCAAGAGATTATTGACAGTATCGAGAAACTGATCCGCGCGTATGATCCGTGTTTCTCCTGCAGCTCCCATTTCTTGGACGTTACCTGGGTGTAAGCAGTTCCGTAATCGCGGTCACAGCCTTTTCTTTATCATAGTCGTACGGGATTGCCAGTACCTTGAAATGGTTTCCCAGTTTCGCGTACAACTTCAAAAAAAAGTTCAGATCAAAATCATGCAGGGAAACAAGGTTTCGCGTCCGTAATTGATCGGGATTAGCAAGGAACACAGGTTCTGTAATGCCTTTAGCCACATCAAGAATGATGAAATCCTTGTGCAACAACAGGTCATCAGGCGTGGTGCACGAAATGAATTCGATCCCAGGAAGCGCTAATGACGACATGAGCGATGCAACGAGACTGTCGTCCTGCAAGTGCGGATTCCCGAAACACAGCACCGTTGTCATACGTCCACAGATACGATCTTGATATCACCACCTGAGATGATGTCAGGAGCACCGGAACACTTCGGACAGACATACAAACACATGTCATGACCGCGGCCAAGAATCTGTGGTTCTCCAGTAAAGCCGCATACACAGGAAACCCTTGCTGGCACATCAGTAATGTGTAATTCCCAGTCAACAAGTGCTGCCATGGTCCGTTCCAATTCCTCGGCAGTCAGGTGTGCCACCATCCCAACTTCGATGGTGACTGCTTTCACGTCGCCGTGCCGCCGGGCTTCTTCGATGAGCTGATTGGCGATCACGGTCTCGTGCATGGTGTTTTTCTCGTTTCCTGCCTTAATACCGTGTTGAAGGGACAATGAGAAGATTATATTTCTGAACACCAGGGATTCTTCATGAACATCACTGTTCTCTATGGATCTGTCCGGTCCGAGCGACAGGGCATCAAGGCAGCCCGATTCTTTGTGACTAAGCTGCAGGAACGCGGCCACGAAGCAGTGCTGATCGACCCATTGGAACATCCCCTCCCGCTCTTGGACAAGCGGTACAAGGAGTACCAGAAAGCCCCGAGCTGCTCGAACGTCTCGCGCAGCTCCTCAGGAAGGCGGACTCCTTCGTGGTGGTGTGTGCGGAATACAATCACAGCGTGCCTCCGGCACTGAAGAACCTGCTGGATCACTTCGGTCCTGCTGAGTTCGCCTTCAAGCCGAGCGGGATCGTGACGTATTCGACTGGTCCGTTCGGCGGGGTGCGTGCAGGAATCCATTTACGAGAGATCCTGGCAGACCTTGGTACCACGAGCATCCCGGCAGCGTTCCCGATTTCCCAGGTCCAGACGTCCTTTGATGAGAAAGGCACGGCCCTGAATGCCTCATATAACCAGAAGGTGTCACTGTTTCTGGACAGCCTGGAATGGTATGCTGCGGCACTGAAAGACGCGCGAGCCACGGGAACGCCTTCGGAAGCGCTTAAATAATTTCTTCCCTACCTCGTGTTAGTGTTCATGCTCTTATCACTGCTCCATCTGTCTTCCGTTGCCTGATCGGTAACGCCTCAGCAGGAATGACAGTAGGAGTGGCAGGTTTCTTGTTCTGAAAAGATAACGACGTTCGTTGTCTTTGGTTCACAATCATGGAAAGGCATCGCGAAACGCCCTGTGGGCAAGGAGAACTCATGAACGAGCATGTGGAGCCTCTTTCTCCAATTGAGGAGACAGAACTCATCACGGAAGTCACGGAAGCGCCTGATCCGATCACGGTCAAGGCAACGGCCCTTGAGGACGAATTCAGGCCCGTTTTCCTGAATATCCTCGCGCATGTCTGTGCGCGAATCATGTTCCTCCGCGAGCAGATCAACGAGGGCCGACTTCTGGGGAAGACGACGGACTGGCAACTCCTCCTGAACTGCAACAGTACCAAGGACCGGAAACCGGTTCCCTGTGAAGGGACACCGATGATCCGGTTGATCTTGGGAAGGGCCTTTGGTATACTCGCCGATGCCCTCAAACCCCTCAACGAGGGGATCGTCCACAAGAAGGCCCTCGAGTTCGCGCTGCGGAGTGGTCTGGAGAAGCTCGCCATCGCCGACGAAGGAGAGGCCAAGTTCGTGGACCAGGTCATCGAGACTGCTGGTAAGAAGCTCAAGGAGTTTCAGCAACTCGAGAGCTTCGGCATGTAAGGTGCCCAAACGAACGGTGCGTGTGTCACATCTCACTGACATGACGTGCCGTTTGTTTGGATTAATATAACAGCGTTATAAACCAGAAAACAGAGATGACAACAATCTAACAGAACATAAAAATACCATTACCGCAAAAATAATACACAAAGAATTACAACAAAAAATTTTCGAAACGAAAACCAAGAGGAACAGCCATTAAAACAGTGTGTAAGATCTGATTCGTTTTGTAAAATATGTTTTGTTTTGTACAGAAATGAAAAGAATGCGTCGACCGGGAATCGAACCCGGGTCACAGGCTTGGAAGGCTTTCCCTTCTTGGTCATTGCGCACTGCGCTCTGAGTTTCCAAGGATCTGGGTCCTACCGCTAGACTACCGACGCATTGTTCCTAATACCCTTTCACTAGAATAATATATAGAAATAGGTTTTTGACCAAATACACAACCTTCCCACACCATGTGGGGACGACATTGGTAATCTTTATAAACTCAGGAAACCAACTCCTACCAAGCGTGGGGTTAATGAAGGGGCCATTTAAAGGTATTTCCAAATTTTCGGTAGTTCTCCTGCTGGTAGCTCTCTCTATCGGCCTCACCGCGTACTACGTTCTTCCTGCGTTTGCGTACAGCTACACGACAACTTCGAATACCGTCGAATCCGGATCCTCAGTCGCTCAACTCGTGTTCACAGTTGTCAACGCGAACGGTAGTCACAATATTTCTAATATTACATTCCAGCTTCCTGCAAATTTCACTTTTATTGAAGGAACAAACGGATCAAACATGACCTCCGCTATCACGTTCGTCACCAACAATACCGCAAACGTCACGTTCTCTAACCTCACCGCGATTGGTATTCTCAATAACGAAACAACGAACACAAGTGCGACGTTCTACTTCAATGTCAGTACTACAGCAGGAAACGGTACCGAAGCTGTTACCGTCTTCGTCCTCCTCGATATCAATGCATCACTTGGTCCGTCGAATGGCACGGTCCACAACGTAAACAAGAACGACTCGCAGGCACCGGTGATCAACGAGACCTCTCCGAATACGAACGGGTTCACGAACGACCTGACACCCTTGGTTTCGGTCATCTTGACTGACCAAAATATTAACATCAGTACCAATGCCAACGGCTTCGGGAAAGGCAACGTCACTTTTTACTGGCGTAAGAGCGGCACTGGAACGTACCAGCGCAATGTGACCACACTGTGCGAAGGAACGGCTGCAGTCAAGCTCTGTAATTTGACACTTAACGACATGGAGTGGTTCGCGGACGACGGCGAGGTGATCCAGTACTTCTGGAACACAACTGACACGGTGAGTCTGCTCGGTACAAACGGAACTGAAACCAGTCCGAATTCGTTCACTATTGATCAAACCCTCCCGAATAATGTTATCAATACAACAGGATCGCCGATCCCCGATTCCAATAGCTCGGTCGGTACACCAACGTTCAATGTGAGTTGGAATGATACCAACCCGAATAGTTGCATCGTGACCCTGAACAACGGCACACTTACCAATTTCTCAATGTCCAGGATCGGTTCAGGAACCGGAACCCACTGTACTGCTGCTCTGATCCTTCCGAACGATTCCATTGGAATCAGCTGGTCCTACTTCTTCTTCGTGAACGACTCTGCTGGGAACAGCAACATTAGTCCAACGTATAATTTCACGCAGGATGTCGTTGAAGCGTTCCAGATCGGCATCAGCACCGGGGCCTATAGCAATGGCACGTACTTCAACTCAACTGCGCTTGGTGATGGCATCGACTTCAACTTCACTGCGAACGAATCACACATCAACGCGACCAGCTGCACGTTCCAGATCACCCACAACGGCACTGCGGCGAACTATACTGGAGTCCCAAAAAGTGGCGGTGCCACCTTGAATTGTACCTATCTCTTCGCGAGTCCCACTGACAGCATCATTAACACAACATTCTTCGTGACTGACGTCGCTGGCAACAGCAACTCCTCGAGGCTTATCACATACACGATCGATACCCTTGTCCCAAACAACCTGAATGCATCCAACGGGACCCCGTCTGCCGGAACCTTCGCCAATACAAACATCTCAGTGACGAGCCTAAAGTTCAACTACACCATAAACGAGACGAATCCACACAGCTGTCTGATCGAGTTCAACAACGGGACTGTAACGAACTACACCGGAATCCTGACCAACACATCGACTGGTGTCGGCATGAGCTGTCTCGCCGACCTCCTTCCGGGGAACGATTCCATTGGAATCAGCTGGTCAGCGAAGCTATTCTTCAACGACTCCGCGGGCAACAGCAACTCCACACCATTAGTGAACTTTACAATTGACACCAGTGAGCCGCGCCAGATCGACAATAGCTCCGGAATGGCAAACCTGAACGGATCATTCACGCAAAACAATTATGTTTCTTTCAACTTCACAGTAAACGAATCACACATCAACGCGACCAGCTGCGTCGTGCAGATTGCCCATAATGGCAGCCTCGCGAATTACACGGCAGCCTTTATGGGCGGTGGCGAGAGTCTGAACTGTACGTACAACTTCACTAATGCTAATGATAGTATCCTCAACGCTACCCTCTGGGTGACTGATGTTGCCGGCAACCAAAACAGCTCCAAGCTCATCACAGTGACTCGCGACTCGACAAACGCTACCTTGAATGAGACCAGTCCGGTTCCGGGTTCACTTCTCGGTGGTCTTTCTAATATTCTCTTTGAGGTTACCGTCAATGAAGAGAACATTGATCCAAGTTCCAACGTGACAGTCTATTATAAACCAGCAGGCGCGGGCAGCTACACTTCTGCAACACTTTCATGTTATGAAAAAGCTTCAGGAGTGCGAATCTATGATTGTAATACGACGAAAGATCTTTCTGCAATTCTCAGTGACACTGAAGTGTTGCAATTCTTCTTCAACATGACGGACCTTGGAAGCCTCCTTGCGAACAATGGATCAGAGGCTTCCCCGATGACAACGACGGCAGAAATCTCTGCTCCAGGTTTGTTGGTAACTAATGTTCCCACTCCAACGCTTGACAGCAACGTCACGTCAACGACCGTGACCTTCAATTACACGTACAATGAGACGAATCCTGATGTTTGTGTGGTCGAGTTCAATAACGGGACCGTAACGAACTATTCAGGAACCCGAAGCGGCTCTGGCCTGAACACGTCCTGTGGCATCACCCTTACGGTTCAGAACAACCTCCTCACGAATGCCTCATGGTCACACAAGGTCTTTGTGAATGATACAGCAGGGAACTCGAATCAATCTGTCCTCGAGAATTTCACAGTCGACTCCTTGGTTCCGAACAACATCGACATCAGTGGCGGTTCCCTCTTTAACGGCACCTATATTAATGCTTCCTACACCGGCGGTCCCGGAGTCACCTTTAACTTCACCGTAAACGAGTCGCACATCAACGCGACCAGCTGTCTCATCGAGATCACTCACAACGGCAGCGCTGCCAACTACACCGCAGCCCTGGAGGGCGGCGGCTCCTCGCTCAACTGCACCTACAACTTCACCACTGCCAACGAAGGCATCATTAATGCCACCCTCTGGGTGACTGACGTCGCTGGCAATCAGAACAAGTCACAACTGATCACGTACATCGTCGATATCCTTGAGCCGAATCAGTTGAACCAGTCCAACGGTACCCTTGGCACAAGCAGCAACAATTCGATCACAAGCATCAACTTCAACTACACGATCAACGAGACCAATCCTGACCAGTGTCTCATCGAGTTCAACAACGGGACTGCAGTGAACTACACGGGAACTCTGACCCGGACAGCAACTGGTGCTGGCATGAGCTGCGGCATTGGATTGCTCGCCCAGAACAACATCGGTACGAATGCCTCCTGGTCAGCGAAGCTGTTCTTCAACGACTCTGCTGAGAACAGCAACGTGACACCATTCATCAACTTTACGATCGATACCCTTGTCCCGAACAAGATCGACAATAGCAGCGATACAGAAGAACTGAACGGTTCGTACATCATCAAGGACTACATCACTGCCAACTTCACGGTCAACGAAACCCACGTGAACGCGACCAGCTGCACGTTCCAGTTCAGCAATGACTCAGTTGCCAACTACACAGCAGATTATGTCGGAGGCGACGAGAGTCTGGAATGTAATTACAATTTCACCGGCCTCAGTGACGGAATCTGGAACCTCACTCTCTTCGTGACTGACGTCGCTGGCAACAGCAACTCATCCAAGATGCTTACGGTGACGCGTGACACGGTCGTGCCCACGGCGATCTGGAACTCCACAGCCGTCCAAAACGACTCGACGCTCAACGGGACCTATGTTTTCATTAACTACACGATAAACGAGACCAACATGAACAGCACGAGTTGTGTTGTTGAGTTCGGAAACTCAAGCGGCCTCACGAACGTGACGATGACGCACACAAAGTACACCCTGCAGAACTTCTCTGGTTGTTCGGTGAACCTCACAGCCGTCTCCTCCGGGCCGGTCAATTACACCTTCTTTGTCTCGGACTCCGCGGGCAATAGTAATAGTTCATACCAGGTATTCTTCGCGTTGACTGACACCACACCACCGGCCGATGTCAATCTCATCACCCCGGAGCTGAACAACTCCTACACAAACGTGTCCTATGTATTCGTGAACATGTCATACACAGAGACCAATCCATTCCAGTGCGTGTTTGACTGGAAGAACGGGACGGGCTCTGGGAACTTCACGAGCGATCCTGACGCAGGGAACAAGTCATGTAGCTACAACTTCACCAGCCAGCCGAACATCCCGATCAACTTCACCATATACATGAACGATTCTGCCGGGAACATCGTTATGAACACGTCACGCTGGTACGTGACGACTGACACCGTGGCCCCTGGCCTCGTTACGTGGAACTACAGCTTCATGGAGAAGACGCTGACCTTCCGGTTCAATGAAACCATTAACACGGCAGCATTCAACTATGATAGCGTCACGATAACGGATAACCAAAGCAGCTTTGAAAATGGATTCAATGGATTCAATGTAAGTGCTAACAACCCGAATACCGTCATTGTTGCTATCCTCAACAGCACGAATACCTCAGTCCTTGTGCTGAACATGACCGATGCAGCCCATGAGAAATTCGAAGTTCTTGGGGTGAAGACGGGATGTGGTAGCCCGTACCCCGGCGAGAACGGCTTGCTTGACATGTTTGCTTACGGGATCACCGATCGTGCTGGAAATGGTGTTGTTGGGATCACGAACATCGGCTTTGCCAACTACTCTGACTGGGCAATCGAGTTCCCGCAGTGTGGTGTGCTTGATACGAATGCAAACTTCTCCAACCGCTTCGAAGTTATATCCTTCACGATCTCCGCCTCCTCAGTAAGCGGCAACAAGACCGTGCAGAATGTGCTTGCAAGCATCTGGGGTAACTTCACTGCAGTCCACCACTACAATACGACAGCCGAAGGAGGAAGCAACACGTGGAAAACCTTTGTGCCAGGTCGAGCAGTGAACGACCTCACCACAATCTCGGGAAGCGCCTTCCCCTACTGGATCAACGCAAACGTCACAGATACGATCCAGATCGTCTGATGCTATGAACCACGTTCGGATATTGGCGGGAATGATTATCGCCGCCGCCTTGCTCATGCCACAGGTTACCGCGCAGACAACAAACGTTGCTGACTGGTTCGGCGGTATTACAATGACAGGAAATGCCAGTCCAGACGGAGCCCTGATCTTTTCTTTCATCAACGGCAGTTCAACAGCACACTCAAATGCCACCCTTGGCAAGCTTACTTTAGGTTGGTACCTGATTCACGTGGCTGCTGGTGCTGGTGCGAACATTACATTTAAAGTATTCGATCTCCCTGCCTATCCGACCAATAACTCACCACAACTCTGGACCGTGATTGGGAATTCTTCGTCACTCAACCTTACCGTCAACCCGTATGCCAACGGCGTTGCCTGTACATATGGAGGATCGTGTAACTCAACATATTGCGTTGACGGCTACTGCTGCAACACCGCCTGCACCACATCAGGGTATGACTGTAATGTCGCTGGCACCATTGGAACCTGCACCTCCACTGGTGGTGGCACGGGTGGCGGAACAGGCGGCAGCACAGGCTCCGGCGGAACCACCTCCTCAAGCGAAGAAGAGGAGGAAGAACCTGCACCCGTGGAACAGCCGGTTACTGCCAGCAAAACAGTGAACAAGATCTCTGCTGGCACTCCACAAAAGATCGTCTTTGACACCGCAGGCCTGTTTATGAAAGGCATCAGGATTGAAACAACCGGAACAGCATCCAATGTTATGATCAGCGTTTCGACACAATCAGGCTTGCCCACAACCGTGGGAACAGCGCCGCCTGCAACGGCGGTGACACCAAGCGGTGCGACCGTGTCGCAGCTCGTGTTCAAGTATATCACAATCGATCTCACCAACATTGAAAACATGCTCAAACATGCGAGCATCGACTTCGAAGTGACCAAGCTCTGGATCATGGAAAGTAATATTGACAAAGACGCCATTACCCTCCTCCGGTACAGCGGTGGAGAATGGCAGACCCTGGCAACAACCTTCACCGGAGAGACTGCAACCGGCTACCAATTCGAAGCAGAAACTCCGGGTTTCTCAACCTTCGCAGTTGTCGGGGAACAAGCAGCCGCCGCCACGACTGTGTGCACACCAGGAGCGGTCCAATGTTCTTCAGGATCGCGACAGCAGTGTGCCACGGACGGCATGAGCTGGACGGTAATCGAGACCTGTCCGAACGGTTGTGACGGGAACCAGTGCGCTGCTGTGCCAGCAGGCTGGGATCCGCTGCTCCTTGGCGGGATTGTCGGTATTATCCTGTTGGTGCTGATTGTTATTGGCCTCGGTGGGTTCTGGGCAACGAAACGGAAGTAGCTTTTTATACTCCTGGCGAGAACACTGGAGTTCTAAACACCTCAGTACACAGATCCAGGAGTCATGTGATTCCTCATTGAGCAGCACGTCATGATTAGGCTGAAGGCTCTCGTGTCCTTGAGGAAAGACAGACAAAAGACCGGTTTCGTTTCCTTTTCTTCTCTTTACGGAAGGGTTATGGCGATGACAGAAGAAAGGATGGGGAGGATTAAGGTGGTGAAATCACCGTTTCGGCTTCCCCCTGACACCCTGGATGGTATGTGTTCACGGGAGGCTGCAGAGGCAATCTCGTCTTTCTTGAATCGAGACAAACCAACAGGGTTTGTCAAGCCCCTGCTGCAGGCTGCCTCCAAGAAGTCCAAGAAGTGACGCAACAACAGGAACAGGAAGTGAGCCAGTAAGTGCGTCGTTGCGGAAAACTCCTGTTCCTGGAGAGAGCGATTTATCGGTGCAACTGTTGTGCCGGTCGCTCTCTTTTTCTGGTATATAACATTGTTATTTATCATTTTAAATCCCCTGATCTACACTAGCCATGCCCTACGAGTTCCTCGAGGACGCCTCGATAGCGGACATCGCCTTCATCGCCCGGGGCAGGACGCTCGACGAGCTCTTTGCGGCTGCTGCCGAGGCCACGTTCGCCTCCATGGCAGACCTCTCGACCATCCCGGCAACGGTGAAGAAAATAGTCACTATCCGTGGCACTGACCCTGACCACCTCCTCTACGACTTCCTTTCCGAACTCATCTTCCTCAAGGACACCGAGGGGCTCCTCTTCAGGGAATTTGCGGTTCAGGTGACGCCGACCGGGGTCACGGCCACGGTCCGGGGCGGGAAGATCGACCCCAAGACTCAAAAGCTCCGGAACGACGTGAAGGCGATCACCATGCACCAGTTCGGGATTTCGAAGACCAAGGACGGCTACGAGGCCCAGGTGACCGTGGACATCTGAAATGTTTATATAGTTTCGTATCTATTTTTCATCTTCAGACAGTGACAAATCACGATCATCACCACCATCCCTCCGTTGACACGCCTCGTTGGTGTGTCCTGCCACAGGCTGAATCTTGTCCCCTCTGAGCACGGCTCGTGGGAACAAACAAGATTCGCATGAGGGAGCGGGAGCGCGGCTGGTGGACGAAATTTCTTGTCTCAAGACTGTCTTTGGCGATCTTGCGTTGAATTCATGGGAGGTTTTGCAATGACGACTGAGAAAAGGTTCTGTGACTATGACGAGCGACGGGTTGCCCAGTTCTTCGGCGAATTCCTGGCGAGACTGTCCAAGAAAGGACTCGTCGAACGGCGCCGGGAAGGGAACCATGTTTTCTACAAACTCACTCTCCCGGGAGGGAGAAAGGAGACAACATGCAGAAACTGACAATGCACCAAACGAAGCTCATCTTCGGCCTCCTCCGGTCCGCCTGGGGACTTGTCATGGGAGCATTCATCGACAATGAACACGAAGGCTTTGTCAAGGAACTTGTGAAGGTCTTTGACCTCGGTCTTCGGTTCGCTGGGGTGACGGAGGTAACCGGCGAACAGGTGGCAGAACCCTATCTCAAGTATATCGTCAAGGAGGAGCTCGTATCCGATGCTCCAAACCCTGATCATGACTGGATAGGATTCCTCCAGGTATCCTTCGACAAGGCTTTTGAACAAACGCCGGTTTCGTGGATTTTGGGTGGAAAAGAAGGATTGATTCGCCTTCAGTTCCATTCGATCGGAACCACTGCCGCTTTGAAGGAGCTCAAAGAGCTTATCGAAGAGGGGGCGAAGCTCTTCGACGATGTTCATGGACTCCTGACGGGGGCAGGATGATGAAGACAACAACTACTCATCCTCCAACAACTGAAGATCTCGGAATCGTGCTGGGCGTGTTCTGGTGCAATTTCCTTGATCTGTTCCGGAAACCCTTCGACATTCCGCGTGCATATGCCTTCAGGAGGATTGCCATCGCACACCAAATGCGTCTGGCATTCAGCCTGGCGGAGCTGGATTTCAGTCACTATGCTCGCTTTGTCGAGCTCTTCCAGCGAGCGGTTGATGAGGTTATCGCAAGTCTGGTGCAGAATGAAGAACTCACTCCCGACGAGCTCTTCCACCGGCTCGCGCGGCGTTTCACCCTCGTGTTGCTCAACGAGGGAGAAGAGTTTCACGATCGGGCCGGGAAGCTGATCGGGCCGGCGACCTGCATGCAACGATTCGAGGATGAGATCGTCCCCGTTATGAAGGCGACGAGAGACGATCTTCAAGGTCTGCACGACCGGGTCCGTTCTCAAAGGTAACCGAGGGTGCTGGGATCCTCATTCAAGCCACGGGCGGGCAACCGACGCTGCCCGCCCGGATTTTTACAAACCACCAACTCCATGGAGAGAGTATGCAGACCGTTTTGCTATACAATTTTTCACACAAGATTTCTCTCACCCGTGGGAGAGAACTTGTGGTGAGGGGGATCAACGACCTCGATCAAGAGGTCCTCGACGTTCAAAACGAAGCCGTCGTGTTCGGAAATGATCTCCTGTTCTTCAACGGAACCTCCGTTGATCGTTATGTGCGGGAAGTCAACATCCGGGTACCACGAACGATCCAGCTCTGCGTCAACAACTGTAGTGATGTCATGGTGGACGTGCCAACGTCCTCCCTGCACATTTCAAATGGTTGTTTCCCTATCAAGTTGCGGGTGCTCGAAGCAGTAGCAGGACAGGCGACCATCATTTGCTCTGCTGACATCGACGCGAAACTCCTTACCGCCAAGATTCTTGCAGTGTCCCCAGGAGGAGACAGGGCAACGCTCCATGTCGAGAGCGGGCATCTTGACCAGTTCCTTTTTCTCAGTGGTCCAAGATGCCACGTCGCTGTCGACGTCTTGGCGAACATAGAGACCGGAACCATCAAGGCGTTGGGGAAGGGATCGATCCTCGTTGGGAAGATGACTGATGTGGAAGTCGAGACAGGACCGGACATTGATTTCCGCGCTCAGTGACAATGTCGAGCGGGCGTTTTCCGAAAGGATCATCGCCCACTCGGCTTTCTTATATATAACACTGTTATATATCCATATAAACAACACAACGTAACACTTCCCATGGTTATTCCCAAGCAACTCCAGCGCATCGGGAACGCCCTGTACGAGCTGCCCACATCCTACAAGCAGGGCATGCACGTCCCCGCCCGCTTCGTGGCCTCGCCGACGATCCTGAAGGACATGGATCACGGGGTCTTCGACCAGACCACGAACGTGGCCTGTCTCCCCGGCATCGTGAAGCATGCCTACTGCATGCCTGACGGCCACTGGGGTTATGGCTTCCCCATCGGCGGCGTCGCGGCGTTCGATGTGAAGGAAGGGATTATTTCTCCTGGGGGGGTCGGCTTCGACATCAATTGTGGCATGCGCCTGATCCGAACCAACCTCACCTACACCGACGTCAAACCGAAAATCAAAGATCTCATCAACACCTTTTTCAGGACCGTCCCCGCAGGCGTCGGCGTCAAAGGATTTGCACGACTCAATACAGCACAACTCGACGACATCCTGACAGATGGAACGCAGTGGTGCGTTGACAACGGCTACGGCTGGCAGGACGATGTTGAACATACCGAAAGCAACGGGAAAATCCCGTGGGCTGATCCGGCAACGGTTTCTGACAAGGCGCACAAACGCGGCAAGAACCAGCTCGGTACACTGGGAAGTGGCAACCACTACCTGGAACTGCAAGTTGCAAAAGAAATCTTCGACAAGGACCTTGCCGCAGCCTTTGGGATCACCGATCCAAACCAGGTCATGGTCATGGTGCACACGGGATCCCGCGGCATCGGCCACCAGATCTGCACGGACTCGGTGCGCAACTTCGACGAGATCATGCGCCGCTACCACATCACTGTTCCTGACCGGGAACTTGCATGTGTCCCGTTCCAGTCAGACGAAGGCCAAACCTACTACAAAGCAATGGCCTGCGCCGCTAACTTCGCGTACGCGAACCGGCAAGTGGTCACCCATCGCATCCGCGAAGGCTTTTCCAGCATCTTCAAACAATCTCCTGAAGCCCTTGGCCTTCACTTGATTTACGACGTCACACACAACATGGCAAAACTCGAAGAGCACGATGTCGACGGCAAGAAACGAAAGCTTGTGGTTCACCGCAAAGGATCAACCCGTGCATTCGGTCCTGGCCATCCAGAACTGACAAAGCAATACCAGAAAACCGGGCAGCCGATCATCATCGGCGGGTCCATGGAAACCGGATCCGCACTCCTTGTGGGAACCGAGAAAGCCATGGAGCTGACGTTCGGAAGCACGTGTCACGGCTCCGGGCGGACTATGTCGCGGACCAAAGCAAAGAAGCTCGTGCAAGGCGACCAGTTGCAGCAGGACATGGAGAAGCGCGGCATCTATGTGAAGAGCGCGTCGGCCATGGGCCTTGCTGAAGAAGCCGGCATGGCGTACAAGAACATCACGGATGTTGTCGCGTCTGTCGAGCAGGCAGGAATCTCGAAGCTGGTTGCGAATTTAAAACCAATTGGGAATGTGAAAGGATGAGAGAGCTCCCCAAAGTCGGCCTCGGGGTCATTATTCTCAAAAACAATAATGTCTTGATGCAGAAACGAATCGGCGCACACGGCGAGGACACATGGTGTCCCCCCGGCGGCCATCTGGAATTCGGCGAATCCCTTGAAGCCTGTGCACGGCGCGAAACCAAAGAGGAAAGCGGTATTGAAATCAAAAATATCCGCTTTGCAACCGTCACCAACGATGTTCATCCCGAACACAAGCTTCACTACCTGACAGTCTGTGTGCTTGCAGACTGGGCACGCGGCGAACCAACCATCACCGAACCTGACCGGACAGCGGAGATCGGCTGGTTCGACTGGAACAACCTGCCGCAGCCGCTCTTCCGGCCGATGCAGAGCCTCCTCCGGCAAGGGTATGACCCGTTCACAAATACTACAACCCATCCCGAGGCACTCCTTTGCCACCCTTAGTCTTTTTATTCTCCCTGCGACAAAGAATATGTGAGAGGCATGCGCATGGAAACCCGAATCCTGATCATAACAGTTTTTGCGTTCATTCTTATCGTTGTCCTCATAGCTGACCAACAAACACTAGCTGGACAACAATTTGTTGTCGCACCAAAAATCTCTCCTTTATCACCTCTTGTCTCCCCCTCACCACCTATTCCTATTGTTGTATGTGGTGATGGACGCATCAGCGGAGCAGAACAATGCGATGACAGTAACACTGACAACGGGGACGGATGTTCGGCAACCTGCCGGTTTGAGGCCGGCTATATGCACGTCTGCACGTCCCAGGAGTTGGACGCTGTCCGCACGAATCTCTCCGGGCATTACATCCAGACCTGCGACATCAATCTAACAGGTTTCTCGCTTTCCCCCATTGGCGGGACTGGCGCACATTTTATTGGTATTTATAACGGCAATAGCCATATCATCAATCACTATACGTATGCAAATCCGTCCCTCTCTTTTGTAGGACTCTTCGGTATCATTGACAACAACGCAAAGCTCGTGAACGTGCACCTTGAAGACTACAATATTGTTGGATATTACGATGTCGGCGGGCTTGTCGGTTCCATTGGCGGGAACAGCATGATCATTGATTCTTTTGCCAGCGGCACTGTCCAAGGAAGCGGTAGTGTTGGGGGAATCGTTGGAGGTATGGAGGAATCATCCAGAATTGAAGGAACAACGATTGAAAGCATAGTTTTCAACACAGTCTCCGGTGACCATATTGGTGGCTTTGTCGGGTTAATGCAAGGAGAAACAGTGATAACGGATTCGCAAGCAACCGCTACTGTTAACGCCGCGGACACTGCCGGTGGGTTTGCTGGTTCGTTGCATGATTTCGCGTCCATTGACGATTCCAAGGTTACAGGTTCTGTTACCGGGTCGAGTAGTCTTGGTGGTTTCGTCTCTTCGATGACCGATGATACAAGCATCACCTTTTCATCAGCAGCAGTGACCGTCACCAGTTCGGGCGGGCTACTTGGTGGTTTTGTTTCTTTAATGGATCATCGAGCAATGATCACGGATTCCTCAGCCACGGGACAGCTTGTCCAAGGCACAACAGAAATCGGTGGCTTCGCAGGGAGTATGGACGGACCCTGTGTTCTGCGTGACGTTTCAGCAACTGTTTCCACCGTGATCGGAACAGGAAATCATGTCGGCGGAATCGTTGGTGAGATCTCCGGCTATAGCGGCGCTCCGCTGGTCGAGGACGCCGCTGCAACAGGAACAATTTCAGGAAATAATAATGTCGGCGGTCTAGTGGGACATGTAGAATACCAGGGCACGGTTACAGCATCTTCCTTCACCGGATCAGTAAACGGGGTCCAGTCAGTCGGCGGTCTAGTGGGACGACTTGATGGAGATGATTATTACGGAGCGAGTGTTGTGCAATCGTCCTTTGCCAGTGCAACGGTGACCGGAACAGATTACATTGGCGGTGCTGTTGGAACAATGGGAAGTGGGTTATTCTATGGCACGTCCGATCCTTTGATTGAAAATGTCTACATTCTCGGCCACGTATCCGGCGCGAACAAGGTTGGCGGCGCTGCCGGACAAGTACGGGCGCCGAGTTTTGGAAGCACAACGGCAACCATCCGCAACACGTACGCAGCAACAACAGTCTCAGGAACAACCGATGTTGGCGGCTTTGTGGGACAGCGACAGAAAGGGACCTTTGTCGGCGATCACTGGGACAATAGCGTCGCAGGTCCCTTACTGGATTGTGGTTCAGGAACCTGTAGCGGCATCCAAAATCATCCCACGGCAGCCATGCACCAGCAGGCCACGTTCACTGGATGGGATTTCGTTTCTGTATGGGATATTATTGAAGGGCAAACCTATCCGTACCTGCAATGGCAAGACAATCCGTAACATGTTTAGTGTTTTCGGTCACCAACAAATCAAAAATCGCAATGCCTGTTGTTGTTCCCGATTGGATCCGTAGGGTCACCTCGTCAGCCACTCGACGAGCAACCGGACGCCGTAGCCGGTCGCCCCTCGCTGAATATAGTGCCTGGGTTTCTCAGCCCACGCGGTTCCGGCAATATCAAGATGTGCCCACGGTGTCTCACCAACAAACTTGCGCAAGAATGCTGCCGCAGTCACGGTCCCGCCGTACCCTTTCGGATGGCCGACGTTCCGGACATCAGCGATGTCACTCTTGACATCGTCCAAGAATTCTTCATATAACGGCAGCCGCCACACACGCTCACCTGTTGCTGTTCCTGCAGTCTCAAGCGCATTCGCGAGTTTATCATCTGTGGAAACAAGCCCGGCACCGTATTCTGACAAGACCACGAGCACGGCCCCGGTTAAGGTCGCCAGATCAACAATCGCCTTCGGCTTGTACTGCTTCTCAACAAAGGCGAGACAGTCGCCGAGTACCAGCCGCCCTTCTGCATCAGTATTTCCAATTTCCACGGACTTGCCTGCATAGCCAATAACAACGTCGCCTGGTTTCTGGGCACCAGGACCGATCATGTTTTCCGCCATGCCCATAACCCCAACAACATTCACCTTGGCCTTCAGTTCTGCCAGGCATTTGATGGTTGCCAGCACGGTCATGGCACCACCTTTGTCCATGCGCATGGTTTCCAGGTACCCAGTCGGCTTGAGATTCAGCCCACCGGAATCAAACGTAATTCCCTTCCCAACAAGCGCGATCGTGTCCTTGCTTCCGGGATTGCCGACATAATCAAGGACAATCATCCGCGCCGGGAACTTGCTTCCTGCCCCGACCCCGAGAAGCAGGTTGCACTTCAGTTTCTTGAGCGCCTTCTCATCATACACTTTGCACCGGACAAGTGGTTTCTTCCCGATGCGCACTGCTTCCCGTGCAATATCAAGGGTTGACATCTTGCTTGTGCTCTCGTTCATCAAGTCACGAACATAAAGTGTATTGGAACACACGATAACCGCCCGGGCGACGGCATCGCGAATCTTCGTGGACAACAAACCGAGGACAAGAGTAGCATCCTTGACCGGTTTCCGTTTCTCCTTCTCCTCGGTCTTGTACCGGTCAAAATCATACCCTCCAAGCAGGAGTCCCTCAGCCAAGGCAACAGCAGCTTCTTGTTCGCTTACCTTTGCATACGGCTGTGCCACAACATGCAAGGACTGCACCCGTGCTCGTTTCGCGTGGTGGACACCGGTGTTTCCGGCGCGGCGATATTTTTCAATAGTAAGTTCCTTCTCCTTCCCGAGCCCAACAAGGAGCAGCCGTCCCATACCTGGTGTTGGATCGTAGAGGAGCGTGGTGTCACCAGTCTCCCCCTTGAAATCACAAGCCTTGACGCGCTTGGTGATCGGTGCAAGGGTTGTTTTCTTCCCCAGTTTGATAGCACTGGTCGCTTCCTCGGTCAAGGGAAACACCGCAAACGGTGTTTTCAAGGAATCGAACCGGGTTGCTTCCACGCGAATGTTCATAGAACTCCTTTCTGTTTCAATCCTTTTATTGCTGCTGGTACTGTTTCTGCAGTTTCAGGGCGTCCTTTTCAATGTTCGGTGATTCGCAAATGACAACCCCACCGAGCTTGAACTCCTTCCAGACCTTCAGGATTTCCTTGTACTTCAGATCTGCATCAGCCAGATTCAGATGGTTCCGCTCCCCTTTCGGGCCATAGGCAATCCCTGCAATATGAATATGCATGTTGTTCAGACAGGTGCGCCCAAGCCGTTTTTCAAGTGTTGTTAACAGTTCCCGAATTTCTGCTGCATGATTATATTTCCCATTCGTGTATGCATGCGCATGCGCAAAGTCAATGCATGGCAACATCCCGTCAACCGCCTCACTGACAGTAACCAATCCTTCCAAGCTTGCCCATTGGGCAAGCTTCCCGGCAAACTCCGGACGTACCCAGACGTCATGCCCTTCATTCCGAAGCGTTGCCACGATCTTCTTGAAAATGGGAATGAGTTTTTGTGTCACCTTTTCTTCAGGTTCGCCAAGCAGATATGCCGCATGCACAACACATGACCAGCCGCCGGCCAAAGAAAGAATACGGCACGAATTCAATAACCGCTGCAAACTTGCGTTTCGTTTTTCCGCTTCCTTTGCATTGAGATTGATGTAGTAGGGGGCATGGCAGGTCAAAACAATGTCGTGTTGATTTGCAATTTTTTTGAGTTCTTTGGCCTTTTCTGGACGAATGTTGACACTATGAACAAATTCAAGTTCCAAGGCATCAAGGCCAAGCGTTCGAACAGTTGCAATCCCATTCTCAGTATTGCGCGGTTCTGTTACAATCGGCAATCCTGCTGTCCCAAACCGGAGCTTCATGACTGTCCTGTTATCCGGAGATTAAAAAACGTGCTTTTAAGGCAGGGGACCAACTAATGCGCACTATGGCGAGAGGTTATTTCCTTCGCACTGACGGGCTCGTGATCCTTGGCGTTATGGCACTTGCACTTGCTGCCGTGCTCTTTTCGTTCGTCTACATCACCTACTTCTCGTTCATTGGCCGATCGGTTGTTGCCGCGATCTTTTCCATTGCCTTGTTCGTCGCAATCTGGGCAATCCTCTACGGGCTGCTCATCATCGCCGGCGCAATGCATGACGTTCGCACAGCACGACGAATCCATTCACAGCGCCTTCCCGACCAGTACCGTGAACACATTGTTGCGAAACCACCAGTGACACGACGAACACCACGAAAGCTCAGTGTTGCAGCAAAGAAAGCGCGGAAGAAAACACGGAAGAAACCTGTGCGCACGAAAGCACGACGGCCACTGAAAAAGAGAACAGCCACGCGACGAACACCACGAAAACGACGCCGTTAGCGCCAGGTGACCGGAACATCATCGGTTCGCTGCCGCGGGAGGATCGTGAGGGTTCCTGGTTTCGTTTTTTTGTGCATGATCAATCCAGTCCAGGCAATCATGGCACCGTTGTCCATGGCGTACGGTGCCGGAACAACAGCGAATCTCGCTCCCCGTTCCGTACACATCGTTTGAAGCATCTTCTGCAGCCGCTTGTTTGCGGCAACGCCACCTGTCAAGAGGACTGCTTCCTTTCCTGTATGCGCAACTGCACGCTCGGTCACTTCGGTCACCATGGCGAAAGTCGTTTCCTGGAATGAGAAACAGACGTTTTCTTTTGATCCTTGTTTCTTTTCCGCAGCAGTGAGGATACCGGAAAATGCAAGGTCCATACCTTTCACCGAATAGGGAAGTGTGGTCCACGATCCTTTTTTCGCGAGGTTCTCGATCTCCGGACCAGCAGGAAACGGCAGCCCAAGGGTTCTCCCAAGTTTATCAAGCGCATTGCCGATGCCAATGTCCTGGGTCTCTCCAAACACGCGATACCGGCCATTGGCGAACCCGATCACCTGGGTGTTTGCTCCTGACACATATACGGTCATTGGGTCGCCCAGCCCGGTTTGTTGTCTGCCAATCTCAATATGTGCAATGCAGTGATTCACAGGGACAATCGATTTCTTGTACTGCTTCGCAAGCCGCGTCACAACATCCTTGCCAACATGCAAACATGGTGGCAACCCCGGTCCCTGCGAAAATGAAAGCACATCAATATCTTCCATTGTACAATCTGCTGCAGCAAGTGCGTCAGCAATGAGCCCGTCTGCAACACGCCGGTGATGATCCCGGGCCTCCCGCGGAACGAGCCCTGAACCGATCTTCGGAAGATACGTCTTCTTGACATTCGCAAGCATCCGCCCGTCAGCTGCAGCGATCCCGACCCCGAAGGTATGCGCTGTTGCTTCAATGCCGAGGCAGAGCATGGGCTTTCTTTATACTCTAAATATAAAATCACTCCATGAAACGAATCGTCGCCCTTGTGGACCTGGATGCCTTTTATGCCCAGGTGGAGGAGCTCCGCAACCCGAAACTCAAAGGGAAAGCAGTCATCGTGTGTATGTATTCTGCCCGTGGCAAAGGTTCCGGTGCGGTCGCAACGGCGAATTACGAAGCGCGCAAACTTGGCGTCCGATCGGGAATGCCAATCATTTACGCCAAACGAAAAGCAAAAAATGCAGTCTTCCTGCCAGCAGATCGAGACTATTATTGGAAAGTCTCAGCCCGCGTCATGGATATTCTGCAAACATATTCAGATCTCTTTGAACAGGTCAGTATTGACGAAGCCTATCTCGATCTCTCGCAAACGAATAGTTTCACAGCCGCAGAACGCCTTGCAAAGAAAATGAAATCTGAAATCCTCCAAAAAGAAAAACTCACCTGTTCAATCGGTATCGGACCAAACAAACTCGTTGCAAAGATTGCAGCAGGTGTAAAAAAACCAAACGGGCTTGTTACTGTTCCTGAAGATGCCGTGCCCTCTTTTCTGAAACCGCTTTCTGTAGGAAAACTCTATGGTGTTGGCCCGAAAACCGAAGGACTGCTTGCTAGTCTTAACATGAGATCAGTCAAACAGCTCAAAACCATGAGCCTCGCACACCTTCAGAAACTCGTTGGTTCGGCAAAAGGCAGCATGCTGTACAACGGTGCCCGCGGCAAAGACGATCGTCCTGTTCAGCCGGGCCGCCAAAAGCAGCAAGTGTCGCGTCTCACCACAATGAAAAAAGACACGTCATCTTTCAATTCACTTGCAGAAACAGTCGCCTCACTGAGCACACTTGTTCACGACACGGTTTCCGCACAGAAAATAACGTTCCAAACCGTTTCCCTTATTGTCATGTCAAACAAAATGGAACAGATCAGTCGCAGTCACTCGCTCACCGAACCAACGACAGCAAAGAAAGCAATACAAGACACCGTGACAGCACTGCTGAAAACGTTTCTTGCTGAGCGCCCTGATTTCCAGGTCCGTCGCATCGGCGTCCGCGTGTCCGGACTCGAGCACGCAATCCCGGATTCCAGGAAACCGGCAACGAACGGCCAGCGCACCCTGAGGACGTTCCGGAAGCCCAGCTGACCTTTTTATATCAACAACCGCCCAATATATTTTGGATGAAATTTTTCATTATCCTGCTTCTTGCTTTGGTTCTGGTGGTCTCTGGGTGCACTGCCGAACCCCCGACTGAACCAAAGCACACCCCGGACTGCGCCAACGGCGAGCAGCAGGCCTGCAGCGCCGGCCTCGGACTGTGTAAGCCAGGCATCCGAACTTGCGTAGACGACTCTTGGGGTATCTGCATTGGCACCAGCACCCCGACGACGGAAATCTGCGGGAACGGCCTGGACGAGGATTGCGACGGCACTGCGGACAACGGCTGCGTGCCACTCGAACCAGAACCTGAGCCGCCTGCCAACGAAACCGCCGTGCTCTGTGGAGATGCAGTCTGCAGTTCGATCGAACCCACGTTCGCGGTCGGCCAGGAGAAACCCATCCAGTTCGGCTCGGGGACGTACGTCGTCAAGGTCATCTCGGCCTCGAGCGCGAACCAGATCACGCTGAAGATCGGCGCCGACACACAGTACATCACCGTCGGCCTGACCAAGAAGATCGGGAGCGTTCCCGTCACCCTGGTGAGCATTGACTATCACGGCACGAACCAGACCATGAACTCGGCCGTGCTCCGCTTCGCGGAGACTGCGCAGACATGCAACCTTGACTGTCCCCAGCTCTTCACGATCGCCTGCGACGGCAGCTGCGGCTCCCCGGTCGCAGAACTGAAGACCGGCGGCCTCGCCAGCGTCACGGCGAACAGCACGACCTATCTTGTCACGGTGACTGAGATCAGCGAAAACGATACCCACGTTGACGTCAATGGCGTTGGGGAAGTTGTCGCTCTGAACGCAGCGACCATCATCAACGGCCTGACCGTCCGGGCGAGCGCAATCGACTACTCAGCCACGAACCCTGCCCAGAGCGAAGTCACGCTCTCGTTCCTGGAAGCCCCGTTCTGTCCCGACGACTGCCCGTCGTGACAGGCGCTTGACACCTTTATTAATCTCGCCATCTTAGTCTCGGCATTCCTCCTGATATGGGGAATGGTCTTATGGGCGTGTACGATCCAGCCAAGGTAGAAAACGAGATCACCCAGTTCTGGGACAAACACAAGATCCCTGAAACAATCGTGACGGTCGACCCGAAGAAACCAAAGTACTACTTACTCGACGGCCCGCCGTACGTGAACGACAAACCGCACGTGGGTCACATCAAGACAACGACCTTGAAGGACATCTGGGGGAAGTTCAAGTACATGCAGGGTCATGCGGTCTGGTTTCAGCCCGGGTTTGACTGCGGCGGCTTGCCCATTGAAAACAAAGTTGAGAAAAAACTCAAGCTCACGTCAAAACAGGACATCGAGAAACTGGGTGTTGACAAGTTCATTGCCGCGTGCAACGACTTTGCAAGCGGGAACCAGGAAGCGTGGCTCACGTTGTACAAGCAGCTTGGTGCCTGGCGCGGGTGGCTTGCTCCCTACTTAACAAGTGATAATCAGTACCTTGAAAGCGGTTGGTGGGCGGTGAAACAGTGGTACGAGAAAGGGTTGTTGATCGAAGGCGTCAAGCCCGGGTTCTGGTGTTCCCACTGCGAAACCGTGCTCGCTGGCTACGAAGTTTCTGATTCCTACAAGACCATTGAAGATCCATCAGTGTTCCTCCGGTTTGCAGTGAAAGGAAAAGAACACGAGTATCTCCTCGTCTGGACCACCACACCCTGGACCTTGCCGGCAAACGTGGTGATCGCGGTCCACCCTGACGAACCGTACGTGCGTGCGCAGGTCGGCGACCGCGTGTATATTCTTGCGCAAAAACGTCTTGCTGTTTTGGAAGACAAACCAAAGATCCTGGAAACCTTCCCGGGAAAGCTGCTTGACGGCCTCCGCTACGAACCACTCCTTGACGTGCCGCTGCAACAGGAGCTTGACACGCAGGACCATGCCCACCGGATTGTTCTTTCCATCCCACTGCTCAAGAAACGCGTTGCCTCGAAAACCGCGATCAAGAAAACCAGCACAGAGAAGGAATCGTTTGGCCACATTGTTGACATGGAAACCGGGACCGGTCTCGTGCACATTGCTCCTGGCCACGGGCTTGAGGACAACAGGCTTGGGACGTACTACAACTTACCAACACCATCCCCGGTCGACGAACAAGGAAAAATGACCAGTGAGGCAGGACCATTTGCTGGCATGTCAGTGAAACACGCCAATGACGCAATCCTTGAAGTTCTTGATCACACTGGCAACCTTTTCCACCTTGGGACCATTTCACACCCGTACCCACTGTGCTGGCGATGCAAAACACCGTTGCTCTACCGCATGAGCCGGCAGTGGTTCCTGAAGATGGACACCATTCGCGACACAGTTCGCGCAGAAGCAGAAAAAACAAACTGGCTCCCGCCATTCTCCCGTGACCGGTTCCTGAATCTGCTTGCTGACGCGCCGGACTGGGCCATTACCCGGCAACGATACTGGGGTATCCCCATGCCGATTTGGGAATGCACTGCCTGCGACCGCCGCACGGTTGTTGGCAGCAAGCATGAACTCCAGGAACGAGCAACAACCCAAACCAAGATTGATGACTTGCACAAGCATGTTGTTGACACAATCATGCTCCGCTGCGATTGTGGTGGCGAAATGAAACGCGTTTCTGACATCCTTGACGTCTGGTTTGATTCCGGCATTTCCCCGTGGGCATCGCTCCACTACCCCTTTGAAAACAAAGCACTCTTCGAACGGTTCTTTCCTGTTGACTTAATCGACGAAAGTCAGGACCAGATCCGCGGCTGGTTCTACACCCTCATGCTGTGTGGCGTTGCCACGTTCGGCAAACGCCCGTACGAAACCGTGTGCCTGAACGGCTGGATGCTCGACGAGAACGGCCAGAAGATGTCCAAGAGTCTCGGGAATGTGACTTGGGCAGCGGACGCGCACAAACGACTCGGTTCAGACGTCCTCAGACTATATTATTGTTCTGACATTGCCCCGTGGGACACGCAGAAGTTCTCAGAACGCAATGCAAAAGATGTCGGCCGCACGCTGAACATTCTCTGGAACGTTGCGGAGTTTACGAAAACGTATGCGCAGCAGGATGCGCACGCAACCCTGACAGCAATTGAAGACTGCTGGCTCCAGTCACGACGCAACAGCGTGATCACCACGGTCACTGAAGCGCTTGACACCTTTGCGTTCCACATCGCAGGCCGCACCCTGATCGATTTTGTGTTGAACGACCTGTCCCGCTGGTACATCAAGGCGGTCCGGGACCGTGTTGCTCCGGCCAGCACACCTGCATCTCGTGCTGCTGCGTCCATGGTATTATACGACACCCTCAGTACGGTCTTGCGATTGCTTGCGCCGATCACCCCGTTCCTTGCAGAAAAACTCTGGCAAGACCTCTTCGGGAAAGGATCGGTTCATACGCAACCGTGGCCAGATGACAAAGCACCTGATACTGCCCTCGAAGCCCAGATGGCGATTGCGAAACAGGTCGTGGACGCCATTATCGCGAAACGCCAGGAACAGAACATCAAACTCCGACATCCCCTCTCCCATGTTGCTATTACCACTGACGACAAAACAAAACTCTCGATTGAAGCAACCTCGGCCGTCATCTCGCTGCTCGGGAATGTCCGCACAGTTGACGTCACCGTTGGTAAAGGAACCGGCTGTGTGTTCGGTTCCTTGCAGCTGGGCGACGTCCTCAAAGATGAGGCGCTCTTCCGCGAAGTTGTCCGTTTTGTGCAGGATCTTCGGAAGAAGCAGGACCTTCAGGTTGGAGATAGGATCGAGCTTACCCTCAGTGCTCCTGACCTGCTCCGCACCAAAACAGAGGAGCTCAAGCAGAAAGTCGGCGCTGCTGTCGTGACCTTTGCCCCCATTCCTGATCCGCAGGGGCTGTTGAAGCTCCCAGAAGGCACTATTAAGGCAATCCTCAAAAAGATGCACACTACATAATTCCTATGACCCTCTACCGCAGCCGGGACCGGTTCAAACAATTTTCGGTGAAAGTCGGCATCCTGTTTGCGCGTATCGGGCTCTCTCCAAACCAGTGGACCCTGATTTCCATTGTTCCGATCGCGGTCGCATTCTTCTATCTCATCAGTGAGCAGTTCCTCAAGGCGGCAGTCTTCCTCGCGATCGCCGCGTTCATCGACGTGGTGGACGGCGCTGTGGCGCGCGTGACCGGCCGGGTCACGAAACTGGGTGCGTACCTCGACACCATGGTTGACCGCTACATCGAAGGGGCCGTGCTCTTCGGCCTGCTCTTCGCGAGCCTGCCGCGGGTCTATGCCCCCATGGAAGGGTGGATCTTCCTGCTCCTGTTCGGGGCGATCGTGACGACGTACGCGAAGGCTGCGGCCAAGGAAAAGGACATTACCCAAACCGAAATCCGGGGCGGGATTCTGGAACATACGGACCGCATGATCGTACTCTTTGTTGCGATCCTGGCAGCCGCCTTCTTCGGGAAGCTCGTGCTCTCCTACGCGATCATTGTCTTGGCGATCCTGGCGAACATCAGCGCGCTCCAGCGGATGTGGATTGTGTACACGCTGGCGCGGCGCAAGCATTTCTGGAACCGGTAGGGTGTTATAAATTCTGTTGCTCAACAGAACCCTATGTTCCAACCCCCCAAAGGCATGCGGGACTTCCTCCCGGACCAGGCACGCAAGCGGCAGTGGATGCTCGACCAGATCCGCGCGGTGTTCGCGCGCTACGGTTACGGGTTGCTGGAAACCCCGGTCGTCGAAAGCTGGGAACTCCTCGCCGCAAAATCAAGTGGCGACGGGATCAAGGATGAGATCTATTCCTTCAAAGACAAAGGAGACCGCGAGCTCGGCCTCCGCTTTGATCTGACGGTCCCCACCGCGCGGGTGATCGCAGCCAATCCCCAGTTCCCCAAGCCCTTCCGCCGGGCCCAGATCGGGCCGGTCTACCGGTACGATAATCCCCAGGCCGGCCGCTTCCGGGAATTCCTCCAGTGCGATGCCGATGTCTTCGGAGTTTCCACGATGGCTGCAGAAGCAGAACTCCTGGCCCTCGCTGTGGACGCGCTCACGGCACTCGGCTTCTCTGCCTTCTCCATTCGCCTGAACAACCGGAAGATCCTCAACGATCTCCTGAACAAACTCACCATCCCTGCCACAACCGCGCCCGCGGTCTTCCGGGCCCTGGACAAGCTCGAGAAGATCGGTGAAGCAGCAGTCCGGGAGGAGCTTGCTGGAGTACTGAAGCAACAGCAAATCGATGAGCTCTTTGCGGTTGTTCGCCTCACCGGAAGCCCGGACCAGCTCCTGAAGAAGGTCGAGAAGCAGCTCCCTGGCGACGGCGTTCTTGAACTCAAGGAACTGGTTGCTGCAGCAAAGAAGCTTTCCCCAATGATGATCATTGACTTCTCCCTTGTTCGTGGTCTGGACTACTACACGGGCCCGATCTTCGAGATCAGCATTGCGTCGAAGAACAACATCGGCTCAGTTGCCGGTGGCGGCCGCTACGACAAGCTGGTCGAGCAGTACGGCGGCAAAGACACACCAGCAACCGGGATTTCGCTTGGATTTGAACGCTTATATGAGATCATGGACGCTGAGAAACGCTTTCCTGCGACACTTGATCAAGGAGCAACCGTGCTTGTCGCAGGCATTGGGAACGATCCTGCTGTTGCGCGGGAAGTGGACGTGGTCGCTGCAGCGCTTCGCAACGACGGGATTGCGACGGTCGTTGATCTGCTCGGCCGCGACCTCAAGAAACAGTTGCATTCTGCGAACAGCCAGAAGATCCCGTTCGTCGTGGTGATCGGCGAAGAAGAACAGAAAACAAAGAAATTCACCCTCAAGGACATGACGACTGGAAAACAGGCAAAGGTGCCGCTGACCGCGCTCATCGCCGGACTCAAGAAACGGGCAGCCTTTTAAAGGAGGATCCCCTTAATTGTAGTATGCAGCGTCGGGGGAAAGCGCGGAGCTCAGTGTTTATCGCAGCGATTGTTGGCGCGGTGTTTTTCGTCGGGATTTTCATCGGCATGGGATCTTCTGCTGCACCGAATCCTGGTCATTCATGGACACAGATTGGCGACCTTCCCATACCCTTGAGCGCACTGAGCACGATTTTGGTCACCACACCAACCGCACAAACCGTGGATCTTGGAAAGGGAAAGATTACTAATCTGAATGCCGACCTTCTTGATTCCATTGACAGCAGTGCCTTTTGCCAGGGATCCGGAACGAACTGCGGGTCATTGTGTCGATCAGACGGAACGAACTGCCAGGACTACTGTCTCGGGAGCGATTCAGGGAGTGACTGTCCTGAGTTTCAGATTGTAGACGGTGTTGCACCGGGCGGGTATTCAGAGGCAGGAACCGTTCCCCCTGACACCACCCAGATATTCTATTCCGCCTGTCCTGGAATAGACTATATGGCAATTATGTGCGAGTGGGGATACAGCAAAGCTAGTGGAAGTGACCCTGCTCCGAAAACTATGCAGGTGCAACGATATCCTTTTGATGTGGGTGGTCATCCAAACCTTCCCAATGGTTGTAAAATAACTGTTCAATCCACCGTTAGTACAAGTTTCACTGCAGGTGTCAACGCCGTCTGCATGAAGGTACCGCACTGGACTGAATAAAGGAGAAAAAGATGCGCCGAGGCTCTCTTGACGAACAATCGACCCGGGGAATTCTTGTCGTTGTCGTTGTCGTTGCTATCGCCGTGGTATTCAATCTTGCATTCGGATTCGTTGTGCTTCCCCAGTTTGTTGCCCGGGTACCATCACCTGGAGTAACTATCGGTTCCCCTCAAGTTCCTATCGAACCAGTGCCTCCCGGTGGCATAGGATTTATAAATTGGGTTCCTGTCCCATCGCAGAGTTCTCCTGGCGAGACCACTCCTTCTTCAACGGTCGGGATGAAGGGGCTTTCGTTTCAAGGGAATGACTGTTCATCAGAAGCGGTTATGAATTATATTGAAACCTATGATCCGAGCATGGAGTGTGAAGCAATCGACTTCTCTGATAGCCCTCTTGTTGAGACCGAGGACGGCGTATTTGTAAACGCACAAACATACGAACGAGCGGTGTTCTTCACATGTGACAGCGGCCTCTACTCAAATGTGCAACAACTATACGCGTCGCTCCTCCAGACGTTCAGCGGATGTGGATTTCAAAATGATTTTGATGAAAATGGTAATTTCCTCCTCAATGGAGACGTTGGAGACGACAGTGAGGACGGAACAGAACCAAACGAATATCTCGAGCTTGGAGGCTACGGCCTCTTCCCGACCTTGACCGACGCAGTGGCAGCCCAAACAAACCACGGGCTGAACGACGGCGAAGGCGTCCGTATCGGGGTGATCGATTCAGGAATCATGTACCGTGACGAAGCAGTGCCAGGAGGAATATACAAGGCGCCAAGCTGGCTCCCCCCAATCGCAATGGCGTGGTACACGGGTCGGCTCGATACCTGTGAACTTTCTCAGGTTGGCCCTCTTCAACCTGATCAAACAACACAACACGGCCGATTATACGACGAGACGCTCCTGAGCGGCGGCGGCATCGGCCACGGATTCACAACCATGTCCTTGCTCGGCGACACCGGGACCCTCGATCCGGTGAACTTCCCTGACATGACGGGGTTCGCCCCTGCCGCGACGTATTACTTTGTTGATATTGACGTCTCAGGCGACAGTGTTTCTTCCCCGAATGCAAAGAAAATAAAGAAAACTGATTTCGCCAAGGCGATCATCTGGCTGCTCGAAGGCCCTGACTGCTCAAAGGCAGGAAAAGAAGATACGCCCAACATCATTCTTGCTCCGGTGGTTCTGGCGGATTCTGACAAAACCCCACCACTCTCATCCCCAGATAAATTCGCCAAAAAATACAAGGCACTCAGAGGACTGTACCGAAAGGCAGCGAAATTCAATACGCTTCTCATCTTCCCGTCAGGAAACGAAGGCTACAGCGACCAGCTGAACCCGCTTGCTGCGTCAGACTCGCTTCGCTCCAAGAACGGAAAGGCAAAGAAATACCCTGCCAAACCCGTCATCGCTTCTGCGTACATCTCAACAGCGGCGACAGAAACCATCTTTAGCTCCATTGCCGGCTGCGATCCCGGAACACCACTCAGTGTCTACGATCGTGTCTGTAATGCTTCCTACGGTTCACCAGCGCCGTTGGGACAAGCGACTGACTGGACAGGCGTTGAGCCTGACTGGATGCGGGTCGACGTGACCGCGCCCGGTGGCCAAGTTCTGATTCCCCGAATCCTGTTCGGCGGTATCCCACCCGAGACCATCCAGACCTACCAGCTTAGCGGGTCAGCAAGCTCATCCATGGCAGCAGCTGCAACCGCAGGCGCGTACGCCCTCGCCATTGAGGCCTACAATAAGGAAAAGAGCAACACCGGCCTCTCAATCCAGGAAGTCCGTACTAATCCAGAGTACCAAGTCCATCCCTGGCAGCTGTCCGCTGCCCTTGCTGCGACCGATACTGCAGGGAACCACCTTGCAACTGATGACGTGAACGTTCCTGCTGGTGTTGAGACTGGCTTTGGCGGTCTCAATGTTCAGAAGCTGGCGGACGTAGTCGCGTCCTATGCCCTTCCTCCTGAGCTCACGGTTACGATGCTGCCGCAGCCCGTGAACAACAAGATGCAGTTCCAGGTCGAGGCGACCGACCTTTCCCGCGTCTCCTTGGTCAAGTATATGATCCGGGAACCCAGGACCGTGGGAACCTATGTCAAACTCTTCAATGCTTATCCTCCGGAGAAGGAGAACAAGGTGAACAAGCTTGTTCCGTTCTTTGAGATGACCGTGACGACCAGCAAGCTCGTTCTTGGCGCCTGCTACGAACTCCAAGTGATTGTGTATGATGATAACCGGGGCATGACCGAGGTCACGAACTACTACAAGATTGATGGCGCCAACATCGTTACCTGCACTCCTTTATGAAGTGGCCCTTTTAATGCCCTCCCGCTCATTATATATACAGTGACTGCCGCATGCGGATTGGGGTTCTCTTCCTAGCAATGGTGTTCGTGCTGCCAGTGCTCGCCTCGTCTGTAGAAGCGCAACTTGGTTGTTTCTATGGGGGAGCAGGCCTCATTTGTTCTGGTTCGCAAGGAGGGAAGTCGTATACCACCGTCGACTCTGCATATAGAATTGGGACAGTAATTCATACGAATATGCACGTTGCAATTGTTGGAGCGTATAGTGATCCAATGAATAACAACCACGAGAAACTCTGTTGCAGTTATGACCCTGGCGCTGATATGACCCTTTCAGACAGCTGTTCTGGTCCTGGTGTGATTGATGCAGAAGTGCTCTACCGGCGATCAGCCACGACCAACGCGCACGCAGAACTCGCGGAACTTCCTGGCGGATCCCCGAATCCTGCTACTCCAGGCTATACGGATGTGTGCCTCAGTACCTTGACACCAGGATCGGATATCGATTGTTTCGTTGTCCAAGGAGCTTCTTGTGGCCAAGCGTACGACTGTATCCTACGGCTCTCTGGTGTCACGAACGCGCACGTCGAGGATTGCAGCAGAGCGGTCTATTACAACACCGGCTATACGGTCTGTTGTCGAGGGGCAGTTGACAACATTCCGCCAACCGTCGCTGTCATTCCTGACCCCACTTCGGTGACGACGACATGGTATAACGGCGTCACAACCGCCCGACTTGAGTGCAGTGACACAGCAGGGTGTGATGCCGGAACCTACAGGTTCTCCATCTTCTACGATCCTGTCACGCCACCGACAACTTGTCCAAGCACCTATGCTGAATATCCAATCACCCCAGTTCTTGGTTCCCCGCCTGACACGATCGATGTCCCGACCCACGTCTGGATCTGCGGTGCCGCGAAGGATATGAACGGCAACACAGGCTATACACTAACCCCGGTCCAGTTCCTTGTCGACAAGGTCCCCCCGGTTGTCGACGTCTCCGTCGTTCCCACGGTCTGGACGAACAGCCCGCCAGCGGTCACCCTTTCCTGCACCGACGATAACTCGACCTGTAACCCGGCGACAGACATCATCTATGATTTTTCAACCAATCCCGGTGCCTGCACGGGAACCGGGAACCCGAACCCCGGCGCCAGCTTCACCCCCACGGACTATGGCTGGGTCTGCGGGGAAGCCAAGGACATGGCCACCAATATCGGCCGCTCTATTCCCCGGGAGGTTAAGTACGACAAGTTTGCTCCAATAGCGACGCTTGCTTCAACCCCATTTCCCTTTGTCCCACAATTCTTCGATCTCGACTGGACAGCAACTGACCTCGCGCATCCCATCGCGAACAGCGGCGTGGATTCGTACACCATCGTGTACATGTTTGTGAACATAGACGGGCAGCCCATGAATGCCTGGCAAATCCTAGAACAAGCAAACATTCTTCCGACAACTGCAACCAGCGGCACGATCAACATTGATGTTAATACATGGAGAGCCGGATTTCTGCTCACCGAACTGGAAGGAAAGAACATGTCCTTCCGGATCACGGTGACCGATGACGCTGGGAACAGCTTCACGATCCCGGAGTGGTTCAATGTCACACTTGATTTCACCGCTGCTACGTGCGGCATTGCCTCCTTCAAGGACAACGGCGGCTACTACGGCTGGAGTCTTACCAATCCCTGGATTAACGAGACAGACGGCGATTACCAGGTTGCCTGGTGGGCCGGAGATGACTCGGGGATTGCCTCCTACACCGTGACCTCCTATGATGTTAACGATAATATAGAATATCCTGTTGATAGCGATCCTGGCACACAAAGTGGTTGCGTGAATTCTTCCTTGATGAACGCGACCTGTAATCAGCTCTATTGGGGATCCTATGATGAAGTACAGTTCTGGTGCAGTGCAACAGATAGAGCAGGAAACCCAGGATCTGATTCTGCGTCCTTACCGGTCAGGGTTGATGAATTCATTCCCAGCACAACGCTTGTTGCTTTCGATCCGTGGAGCGGACCGCAGAAACCCTATTGGTATGTGGACGAAGCTGACTGTGCCGACGGATGCCTCAACCTCTCCTGGACAATTACAAACGAACCACCTGACGCATCAGGTGTCCTCTGCACGAACATAACGTATGCCACGGAGAAACCTCCTGGTACGCCTGTCGGCAACCTTCTTCCTGTGAGCTCGCCGGATTCCCCGCCACCACTCGCGCCACCGGATTGTCTCCTGAATGCTGACACCTATTTCGGCGATGACGAAGGAATGAACCTTTCTGCAGTAGGAGACGTCGATACTGGCCAGGAAACAGCGTACACTTTCCTCACAAATGCCTGGGACTTTGCATTAAACATGGAAGTGATGCCGGCAACCCTTGGTGACGGAGAAAACCAGGTTGAGATCACGAAAATCGATACGCGCATCCCCTTTGTCAACATAACCGCAATCGATGAAAAAGGAAACGTCCTGGACAATGGTGCACTCCCCCAGGATAGCAACTGGGTGAATCCGATTGTCTATGCACATGACAATCCATCAGGGATCGACAAAATCAAGATTACTGTACGGAAAGTTGAGAACGACGTTTTTGTTGAAGAAACACTTGACTGCACGCCGTTTGGAATCCCTGACACCTATGAAGTCTGCGCGATGAACATTTCTGTCGACCCTGCGGTCGAATCCGTGAATCTCCGCGCAAACGCAACTGACTTTGCAGGGAATTATAATCTCTCAGAAATCGTCTACCTCGGGCCGCACTCGCTCCTCGAGTTCGATGTGAATGAACTTTTCTTGATCATGGGATCCTCGCATGTCGCGAATCTCTTTGTGCGCAATGTCCAGCCAATTGTGATTGCAAAGACATCAGTCGAACTCTCAAACTATCCGCTTGCCGGATTCACGGGTGGAGAGGGTGAAGTGGGAACAGATTTCTATATCTATCCAAATCGCACGGTGCTCGAAGTCTACAACCTGAACCCGAACGAAGAACGCACGTTCCCGGTTGAAATCTTTTCTGTTGATCCTGAGACAGAAGGTCCTCTTATCCTGTATGCAAATGGAACGAATGACCGGACTGACGCGTATGGGGTAATAGATTCTGACTACATAAACATCTTCATCGGCTACCCGCTCTCATTTTCCGGGTGGTCAGACTGGGCTGTGATGTTGTTCTTCCTTCTTGCTGTCGGGATTTTCTTCACGCGCGTGGCCGGGAGAATAGAGTAGCGGGAGGTGGATTTGAACCACCGACCTCCGGGTTATGAGCCCGGCGAGCACTCCAGGCTGCTCCATCCCGCTGTCCTGACTTATAAGTTGCCATGTGTTTATATAGGGCCAATATGATTGCAGGTATTGATGAAGCAGGACGCGGCGCAATCATCGGACCGCTTGTTGTTGCCGGCGCGTTGTTCAACGAACAGGACGAACACCAGTTGAGGAAAATCGGTGTGCGGGATTCAAAGGAACTCGCACCAAAAAAACGGGAGCGTCTCGCAAAACAAATCGAGGGAATCGCGCAGCAAGTAATTGTTATTAAAGTCTCGCCGTGCAGAATCGACAACTCCCGTCGCACAGGAACGAATTTGAACCACCTCGAGGCAGAGAAGTTCGCAGAGATTCTCAACTACCTTACCCCTGCAACCGCGTTCATCGACGGTCCTGATGTGAATCTTCCGAAGTTCACAGCGACGCTCCGTTCCATGCTTGACAACAAGAGCACGAAACTCGTGGTCGAACACAAGGCAGATACCCGCTACCCCACGGTTGGGGCAGCAAGCATCCTGGCCAAGGTCGCGAGAGACGCCGACATCGAGAAGCTCAAAGCGCAGTACGGGGACATTGGCCCGGGCTACACCAGCAACGAGATCACCATGCAGTGGCTCCGGAACTGGCGGGCAAACAACAAGGACTGGCCGGACATTGTCCGGAAAACCTGGGTCACGATCGAGACCATTGACGGGGAACACAAGCAGCGGAAACTGGGTCAGTGGTTCCGGAAGAAGAAGCCGTGCTGACTTTTGACGGTGCACTTAAAAACCTCCCATCGAAAAGACACTCATGATCAAGAAGTTCGGCGACGTGATCATGATTCGACTGGGGGACACCGAAAGCAATATCTACCTTATCGATGATGTCGCGATTGATGCAGGAACCGGGCTGAACTTTTCCCGGATGCGGGACTTGCTGGGCGTCGCGAAGAAAAAACTCTCTGACGTGAAACTCGTTGTCAATACCCATTGCCACTTCGATCATTGCGGTGGGAACGGCTTCTTCATTGACGCGAAGATCGCGATCCACAAGGATGACGCTGCAGTACTGGAGAAAGGTGACGTTAAGCTTGCTGCTGCAGATTGGTTCAATGGCAACATGAAACCGCGGCCAGTTGACCAAAAACTGAAAGACGGTGACATCATCAAGGCAGGACCACTCACGCTGCAGGTGATTCATGTTCCGGGACATACTGCTGGTTCAATCTGTCTGTACGACAAGAAGAACAAGCTTCTCTTTACCGGTGACACGATTTTTGAGAACGGTGTCGGCCGGATTGACTTTGCAAACTCGTTGCCGGATCAGTTTGAAGCCTCGATCAACAAGATCGCGACCCTGCCGGTCAAGACGTACTATCCAGGACACGGCAAACAATTTGACGCGGTGCAATTTAAGAAGGTGCTTTCGATGGCTGTTGATCCTGATGATCTCCCAGTTTGAAGCGTGCAAGCAATTTCTTGTATACGGGTTCATCACCATGACGGCGAAGCGGCACAAAGACACATGAGCCAAAAGTTTCGGTTTTGAATCCTGTTTTTTGTTTGGTGACCCGCGTCAGTTCCTGTGACCAGGTTCCCCCAATAGGACCGATGAGAATTCCGCCCACAGCAAGTTGGGCAAGCAAGGCCTCAGGGATCGCTGCTGCTCCACACGACAGGAGGATTTTCTTGTACGGTGCGTGTTTCGGATACCCTGTTGCCCCGTCGCCGAGGATCATGGTCACATTGGTAATGTCAGTTTGTTTGAGCGCGGTTCGCGCTTGCGTCACGAGCCTGCCATCGAGTTCAATGCTGTACACCTGTTTGACAAGCTTCGAGAGGATCGCTGCCTGGTATCCTGAACCACCACCTACCTCAAGTACAATGTCGGTCTTCTTTGGATCAAGGAGCTCGGTCATCCAGGCGTTCATGTGCGGCGCGGAGATGGTCTGGCCGAAGCCGATGGGAAGCGGCCGGTCCCGGTATGCCTGGTCCTTGAGGCGGTCAGGGACAAAGGCGTCCCGAGGGACCGCCGTGAAGGCGGCGATGATTCTTGGCGTTTTGAGAAAGCCCCGGCGCTGCAGCTGCTCGACCATGACGCGGTGCGATGTCATAGAATATACTGGGAAAGGAGTCATATAACATTGTCGATGAAAAATGAGCCTATTAAGAAACCATTAACGAGAGGCTGCCAAATCCAAATAGCTGACCGCTTTGACGTTGTTTTTCCTAAGGATCGCATTCAGTCTTTTAATATGTTTAATATCACGTTCTCGATCTTGATTGAGACTTGACTTACAATCGGGGTCATAGTTTCCAGGGTGAAATAGAATCTCATAAAAGTTCCCATCTTCAAAGGTTTTGACCCATTCCTCTATCTTATCAAAATCTTCAATGCTTCCAAAAAATGCTTCAGAAAGGGTCGTTTTAACACCATTAAAACGCACACCACTATTTCGAAGAGGAATACTCCGTTCTTTACATAATTCAGCTGTCTCTGAGAATGATTCTTTCAAGGAGTGCGCTTTATGAATATCTATATGAGATGGAGTAAACCCGAAAATCTTCCTGAATTTCTGATATTGGGATTTTATCTGTGAAGTATAATCATTATTTTCAAATTCTAGATGGAGGCCGATACTTAAATTCTTATTCTTTGATAAAGCGATTAATCTCTCTACTTGTTCCTTCTGGTTATCTGTGATTCTATTCACCATCACGGTTGTTGAAAGAACCAAGTTATTCTTAATTAGATCTAGAATGACGTTATCAAAAATCCTGCTCATTCCAAAGTCGTCAGCGTTTATTATCAAGTATTTTGTCATCTCTTAAATCCACCCTTCTCATTGAGATAAGAACTAATAGCGTTATCAAGTATTGTAATATCCTTGATTTCTTTGGTTTCTGGATTTCTTCTGAATACCTCTATCCATTCGAGACAATCATCAACGTTTTCAACAACAAGATCGGAAAAAGCCAAGACAAAGGGATGAATCCAGTCATCAATTTTCGTGCCATTAAAAACGATATTTGACTTCCTGTGGTGGGCGTCTTTTGGAAGGATGGTGATAACCGGTTTTGAAAAATACTTTGCGATTACCATTTCTTGGGCAGTTCCCACACCTAACATCTCTTCTGCGTTTACAATGATGATATCAGCAGTTCGGAGAAGATAGGTGTCGTGGCCAACGAGTTGCAGCGGTTTCGTCTCGTCTCTCCACACATCCCCATCAGTAAGAACAATATCGCGAATCCGTGAAAGCTTCTCTGTATACTCAATCTTCCAATCCTTCCAATTTCTTCTAACATCGTCTCCCTTTGGGATGGGGCCGATCAAGTGAAGCTTAAGCGTCATATAGTTAGACTCCTTGGATCAAACAATATAAACCTCCCCATGGACAATAAATCTTAGGTGATATAACATGGTCGTTGACTTCTACACCCATCTCCTTGGCGGTCCGTCACGAGTCGCGCTTGTGAAGGACCTTGGCTACGCCGCAATCGCAGTGTTCGGCACGCCGGGCGAGGAACCGGTCGTGATTCCGCGGACAGATGTGGTGCACGGCATCGAGCTCATCCCTGTCACCAAGAACGAGGTCCGCCGCGACGCCCGCGCCTTCCGCCGGTCGGCCGAGCTGATCGCCGTCCGCACCCAGGACCCGGAGATCGTCCGGACAGCACTCTCGATTCCAGAAGTTGATTTCCTCGTTGCTCCCTGGGAGAAGCAGGAGGACGCCGGGGTGAATCACATCCTGTGCAAGCTTGCAAAGAAGAACAACATCGCGATCGTCTTTGACTTCGCGCCGCTGCTCCGAACCGCGCGCCGCCATCAGGCCGCACTGCTCGCACAGTACCGTGCTGCGGCCCAGCACGTCCGGAAGGCAAAAGCTCCCTTTGTGCTTGCGTCCGGGGCCGTTGACCAGTGGGAGCTCCGTTCCGTGAGCGATCTGACAGCATTTGGGAAGGTGCTTGGGTTCCCGGAAAACGATATCAAGCATTCCTTTTCAGATGTGCGCGTGAAAGAAAATCGCAAACGACTCAGGGACAAAAACTGGATCCGGCCGGGCGTGGAGCTTCAGCGATCACGAACATGATCTTGCCGGGATTCTTTTGCAGACGCTCTTCGCTGTTCGCGTGCTGCAGCATAATAGGTTGTGACAACACGCTCCCATGAAAGCGCAGGATCCTCTTCTGGTGCTGTCATCCGAACGTCAGTATAAAGCGAAAAGGCTTGTTCTTGAACAAATCTCCGGGCAGTAGAAAATCTCACAGGATATGTCTCTTTGATTAATCCTGAGACATAACCAAGCGTCATCTCTGTCCACTCACGAAGATCAGGAGACGGATCTTCGAGATCTGTTGGCAACCGAAATCGAGTCATGCAACCCGTGGTCCCACAAAGTAGCCGTCCTTTTTGTTCTTTGCGTTCGCAAGCGCTTCTTTCTGGGTGAGTGATGGTTCAATGGTGTCGGACCGCGTCCGATTCTTCACGGCCACCGGGTGAACTGTTTGTGGCAGCGTCTTCACCGGCGCAGTAGCCAGAGTCTTGAATGCATCAAGTACCTTCTCGAGTTCCTTGGCAAACAGCTTCTCTTCGTCCTCGATCAGCGTGAGTCGTGCAAGCACTGCAACTTGCTTGACGAGCGTCCGGTCCATGCCATCACCCTTTTGTTTGTTCCTTTAAATCAGTTCTCCTAATCCCCGTTTGTTCGAGGAGCTGTACCGCCTGTTCTGTCTTGCCTTCTGCCAGCAACTCAAACAGCTGGTGTGCTCGATCGGTGTCAAGCATTCCTTTCTCGAAGTGCGCGGTCAGCAGCGCCTTCCCGAGCTGCTGAACCGAAAGGCGCTGGTCATCAAGACTGACACCGGTTTCCTCAATGGGCTTCCCTTCTGTGTGCCGGAACGAGAGCAGGAACTGTTCCTGATACTGTTCTTTTAGTCGTTGCATGGGAAGGGGATGATTCTTCGGGAGTTTAACTCGGACAAGCGGTTTCTTAGTATGTTTCTGTGCAGCAAGCAACGCGAGTTGTGCTTCAACATTGTCTTCAATTAAATAGAAATCCCGTTGTTCTTCAAATTCGTGTGGTTCGATGGTGCAGTCCTTTCCTTGTGTTTCAATAATCCAGTACTTCTTCCGTTCGCGTGCATCCTTGCCCAGCTGGGTATGGATTACGGATCCTGGCACGAGCAGTGGTTTCCCGTCAAACGTTGCCTGCTTTGCTTCATGAATGTCGCCACAGAGATACAGGTCAAAGCCTGGTGGCAGCTGGTCCATGGCAAAGCCGTTTGGAGCAAAGAAGAGCGGCGTCAGCGTTTGGTGAAAGAGGAGAATATTGAATGCATCAGGAAGCGGTTTCGGATTCCATTCCTTGAAGACCGCCGGAGCAAGATGGTTCGGCAGACCAGAGAGCCCGTGGATAACAACTCGTTCACTGTTTTTCTCGAGGACAAGCGCGTTCCCGTGCAAATGAAAAACAAACCCAGCACGTTCCAGGAGCTGCACCGGATTCAGCAGGCCCTTTGCCCGCCGCTCATGGTTCCCGGCAATGGTAATGACCGGTGTTCCCAGAAACGCAAGCTGTGGGACCGTTGCAAGATCCTTCTGAATCCCTTCGGTCACTCGTGCTGTCTGATTGGAGAACACCGTCGGTAGTAATGATTCCATGGTTTTCGCAAGGATCTCTGACGAAGGTGTTTTTCCATCAAACAGGTCGCCCGCAATCAGGACAGCGTCAACGTGCTGGCGGAGTGCTTCCTGGACACAGTCGAATGCCTCGGTTTCCCGTTCTGTCCCGCTCCCGAATCCGAAATGTGTATCAGAAAACACCAGCAGCTTCATGGAGTGTTCTCAGGATCCAAGCTTCAAATGCTTAGATAAAAACGAAGAGGAGCGAGATAATCGCGGCGAGGGAGAACACGAACACAAACTTTGTCGCAGGCTCCAGGAACATGAGTGCGAAGAGGATCGGGAGCGCCATCCCGAACATGAGCCAGATCTCCCGGAACGCCACTTCCCGCATCATGTGCACACCACGGGCACGGTCAGCAAAAAAGGTGTACACCAGCACCGAGATGATGGAGAAAAAGATCCCGCCGAAGAAGGAAAGAAGGATAACTTCCTCAATGGAGGTTGCCCCAATCCGAAGGACCCAAATCACAAGGTAACCAATTGCTCCGATTTTCAAAAGTTGGTGGCGCCGCATCTTTTTCGTGATCTTGCTGATGAAGCTGGTGAAGATCGCTATCCCAAGCGCGGTAAAGGTCGCGGCAAGACCAACGTTGACGAATCCACCGATCATGACGAAGACAAACAACGGCCACATCACTGCTTCTGAGACTTTCAGGATTCCTTTTGAAAGGAAGAGGAGCGCGTACACCGAGCTTGAGGAAAAGACCTTCTTGTCAATCGTGACCGATTCACGGCGATCAGGAGTCACGAACAAGGGAACAACAGAGAGCAGCATCAAGACAATCACAATTGCGAAGAGAACCGGAAACCCGAGGACCGCGAGGATAGTTGCCCCAAGAAGCGGTGCGACAACAGCCGCAAACTTCGGGAAGGCAAACAAGTTCCCTGCTTGTGCTGTCTCACCAACAAGACTCGAGTTTTTGATAAATACTGCATGGAGCGACGGCCAGTAGATGGCTTCGGAAATACCGCCAAGGATGGCAATGAAAAACAGAACACTGAGATTGTTCGCAATTCCCGGTGCCCAGGCAAGCAACGCAAAGAAACTCACGAGGAGAGGAATGCGAATCAGAATGGAATGTTTCAGCCCAATAACTCCTGACAGCTTCGAGGCAAACGGCACAAAAATTCCATGGGCGATCCAGAACACCAGCATGAACATGAGGGCAATGTCAAGCGAATGGCCGAGGTTGATCACGAAGATGGGAAGAAACACACCAGCAAGAGAAATCGCGAAGGTTTGAATGATGAGATTGGCGTATACCTCCGAGAGCTCGTCCTTGAGCCGAAGTACACGAGTAATCATGTGGACCGGATGGAATGACGTATGCATACTTTCTCCATAGTTTGGTATGATATTCAGTGTGGGGAAGACTAGTTATAAGTTATTTAAACTTCCCCCGTAAAAGGGAAGTTAGTTTTACAAGTATATAACATACCCTGGTCTGGAAGGAGGTTTGGTATGAAGATCACAGAAGCTGATGTTGTTGTTCCTGCATCTGTTCCGAATGAACAGCGGGAAACCTACATCAAAAACTATCTTTTAGCAACAAGGAACACAGGGAGATTGATGCTGTTTGCGGGTGATCAAAAGGCTGAACATCTTAATGACGATTTTGCAGGAGAGGCTGATATCGGAAAGATCCCCGACGATGACGGCGATCCTGAACATCTGTTCCGAATTGCGCATCAGGCAGAGATCGGTGTGTTTGCGACACAATTCGGACTGATTGCCCGCTATGGTCCGAGTTACCGAGACATTCCGTACCTGGTGAAGATGAACTCCAAAACCCATCTCGATAAAGGAACGGAGCGGGATCCTCGCAGCCTCGCGCTTGCATCCTTTGACGATGTGTTGCGATTGCAGAAGAACGGCCTCGCTGTCCTTGGCATTGGATGCACGGTCTATCCAGGGAGCGAACACGAAGCAGAAATGCTTGCGCAGGCAGGACAGCTCTTTGCCAAAGCCCATGAACACGGTATGATAGCAGTGTTGTGGTCGTACCCCCGGGGTCGCGGTGTGAAAAACGACAAGGACCCACATCTAGTTGCTGGTGCAGCAGGCATTGGTGCTGTCCTTGGTGCTGATTTTGTGAAAGTCAAACAACCAAAGCAGGGTGATGTGTCCGATCCCGCTTTGTTGAAGGAAGCGATCCGCGCAGCCGGCAGGACGAAGATCGTGTGCGAAGGAGGCAGTTCAACGAAAATCGATACCTTCTTGCGACGGTTGTACGACCAGATTCACGTGGCCGGGGTATCAGGTAATGCAACAGGAAGAAACATTCACCAGAAATCACTTACTGACGCGGTTCGGATGGCGAATGCGATCTCTGCGATCACGGTCGGGGACAAAGACGTTGCCTTTGCGCTCCAAGTCGCAGAAGGAAAACAATCCTTCCGGGTTGTGTGACGCTATGAAGAAATTCCTGACGCTCGACGATATGACTGTTGCAGGCAAGACCGTGCTCGTTCGCGTTGACATCAACTGTCCTATTGACCGTGATTCGCGGAAGATCATGGATGACACCAGGATCCGCCGGCACGCGGCAACAACTTTAAAGGAGCTTGCTGAGGCTGGCGCGAAAACCGTGGTGCTGTCGCATCAGGGACGCGTCGGTGATACTGACTTCGTGCCGCTTGACCAGCATGCGAGCGTTCTGGAACACCATCTGGGTTCTCCAGTCACGTATATTGATGACATCTTTGGAACCCATGCCCGGGAGAGCATCACCAAAATGAAGAACGGTGAGACCCTCCTCCTCGAGAATGTCCGATTCAACTCCGAAGAACTTAAGGAGCAGCCTGCTGACGCGCTTGCCAAAACCATGATGGTCCAAAAACTGTCGCCGCTTGCTGACTATTTTGTGAACGACGCGTTTGGTGCAATTCATCGCAGCCAGGCATCCCTTGTTGGGTTTGGGGAAACCCTCCCGACTGCTGCTGGCAGGCTGATCGAGGCAGAACTGACAGCACTTGAGCGTGTCTTTGACCAGCAAGAGAAGCCGGTTGCATTCGTACTCGGTGGCGTAAAGGTCCCGGAATCGTTGAAGGTGGTTCGCTGTGCACTTGCAAACGGGACTGCAGACATGATCCTGACTGGTGGCTTGCTGGGAACACTGTTCCTCGCAGCCCGTGGTTACAATCTCGGGAACGCCACCATGGAAGTGCTGAAAGGAAAAGGCATTGATACATTGATCCCTGATGCGCAGGCTATCCTGCGTCGGTATGAAGACAATATTATGACCCCGGTTGACATCGCCATTGATCATGAACGCCGGATCGATATTGCGGTGTCAGCGTTGCCGTCATCCTTCCCCATTGCGGACATCGGCAAGGAAACCGTTGACCATTATTGCAAGATCCTTGACGACGCCAAGGTCGTGGTGATGAACAGTCCCATGGGCCGGTTCGAGGACAAGGACTTCGACTACGGAACACACAAACTTATCACCCATGTTGCAAACCAAAAGGGCTACCGGATGATCGGCGGGGGGCATTCCGCAGAAGTCGTGCGCCAGCTCGGGATTGCCGACCGGTTTGATCACATCAGCACCGGCGGGCGGGCTGCACTCTACTATCTTGCCGGTGAGAAGACGCCGGTTGTCACGATGCTTCAGAAAGCGAAGCAGACGTGGGGACAGGCAGCTCGTTAAGCAACAATCGTCGCTCGGGTCCCAAGCGCCGTTCCAGGCAGTCCCTTCACGAACCGGGCGCGAACAACGCCCTTGTTGCCGTGCGGTTGGATAATCTTGCCCGTGATCTCCTTCCCTGCGGTCGTCTTCCACACGACCCTCTTGCCTCGGTAGTCCGCGGCCTTTGCCCGGGAATCCACCCCTGGGATCTGGAGGAGGGCCTGGTTCGGGGTCTGGGTGTGGCGCCCTCGACGATACTGGAGAATGGTTGCCTGCATAGGAATCATGTTTAAAGCTCCGATTCGGTGTATTTACCATTAGAGTATTTAAATGGTCACTATGGCCCTCCGTCTCTACAATACCCTCACCCGGAAGATCCAGCCGTTCAAGGAGCTCACCCGAGGCACGGTCCGGATGTACGTTTGCGGTCCCACGGTCTATAGCTCCCCGCACATCGGGAACTACCGGGCGTATGTCTTCGCGGATCTACTGAAGCGGTACCTCCTCTGGAAAGGCTACACCGTCAAGCATGTCATGAACATCACGGACGTTGACGACAAGACGATCCGGGATTCCCAGAAGGAAGGGAAATCACTCAATGCATTCACGGAGTTCTACACCAAAGGATTCTTCGAGGACCTTACCCAGCTCAACATTCTGCTTCCGGAAACCATCCCCAAAGCAACTGATCACATCGAGGACATGGTACAACTGGTGCAAGACCTCTTGAAAAAGGGAATTGCGTACAAAGGTGAGGACGGCTCGGTCTACTTCGCCATCTCGAAGTTCCCGGACTACGGGAACCTTGCGAGGTTGAACACCGCATCCTTGAAGGCAGGAGCAAGCGGCCGGGTTGCCGCGGACGAATATGACAAGACTGATGTCCGAGACTTCGCGCTTTGGAAAGCGTGGACCGCGGATGACGGAAACGTCTTTTGGGACACGCTCATCGGCAAGGGGCGGCCAGGCTGGCACATCGAGTGTTCGGCCATGAGCATGAAATATCTGGGAACCCCGTTTGACATTCATGTTGGCGGCGTTGACTTGATTTTTCCGCACCACCAGAACGAGCTTGCCCAATCTGAGGCAGCAACCGGCAAGAAGTTCGTGAACTGGTGGCTGCACAACGAATGGCTCCTCATGGAAGGAAAGAAGATGAGCAAATCCTTGGGCAACATCAAGACGCTTCGCGTCCTGGAACAACACGCAGAACCGCTGGGGATCCGTTTCTTGTTGTTGTCAGCGCACTACCGCACAAAACTGAACTTCACGAAGAAAGGACTTGCTGCTGCGGGCGAGAGTCTCGCATCATTGCGCAATCTCGTGCGCGAGTTGCGCGCTGTTCATGCTGATGATCCGAAAGCAATAACACAAGAAACAACACAAACACGGGAATTATTCGAGGCCGCACTGGACAATGATCTGAATGTTCCCGAAGCCTTCGCTGTCCTCTTCCATTTTGTCCGTGACACAAGAAAACAGCTTGCTGAACAAACGATTGCTGACGCACCAGCCCGTCTTGCCATGCTTTTTGAACTTGATACGATTTTGGGGCTTCGACTGAGCGAGCACGGTCATGAATGGAAGACCGTGCTCCAGGCACCGGCCATGATCCGGGAGCTGATCGAACAACGGGAACAGTGTCGACTCACGAAGGAATGGACCCGGGCAGACGAGATCCGCGTGCTGCTCCGAGAACAGGGCGTTCTCATCGAAGACACTGACAAGGGGCCGCGATGGCATCGCCTATGACAATTGTTCATGATCCTGTTCGCCAACGAGTTGTCATGAACCTCGGCACTGATGAAGCCGTGCTCATATATACCCTCGTTGGAACTGCTCTGGACGTGCGCACGATCAGTGTTCCTGAATCATATCGGGGACGCGGTATCGCGGAACAACTCGCGCGCTTCGTTTTCGAGTATGCAAAGAACCGGGGCAAAAAAATCATTCCAACATGTCCCTATCTCCGACAGCACTTTCTCAAGCACCATCCCGACTACCTGCACCTGACAGCAGAAGACACTACAACCCGGTGATCCGGTCACGTTGGATGAGATCACTCACTTTTGTGCAATCCAGAAGATGGACGGTCGCTTCTTGGATGGTTGTGCCCACATCATTCACCGACACGGTTGTTGCCCCTGGTACAATCGTGTAACTCGGTTTCCGCTTCTCAGTACCGCTCGGTGTGGTGAGCAACACTTCTGCGGGATGAGCGTTGCTGTCGTAATTCAAAACAAGGAGCTCGAGAACGCCCGTTTGATAGGATCCGGTCTGGACAACGATCGCGGCATCCGCGCAGGAAGGCTCATCACTGAAACGTCCGGAGAGCGTAGTTGAACCGGCAAACATATAGATGCCAGCAATCCCGAGGCCGATAAAGATGACCCCAATGATGATTAGCAACGAAAGTGACGGGCTTTGTTCCATAGGTTTTCTATAGAAGGAAGAGTCTTAAAGAACTCACTCCTCCTCGTCCTCCTCCTCTTCGTCAGCCTCCTCCCACTCCTTGTTCCGAGCCGAAGTAGTGTGGTGGGCCTTGATGAGCGGGATGAGCCCGAAGACGGTTACAAGAATAAAAGCAAGGGCAATGACGACCGGCAAGACGATCGACGCGATGTTCATGGGACAGACGTTTCCGCATTCGGCGCCGCAATCAATCCCCTCTTCGTTCAGATCCTGGATCCCATTGGCGCAGGTGATCTCCTGTGTACAAAATTCGTCCGCGATGCCGTCGCAATCGTCATCGAGATTATTGTAGCAAATGTCGTTTGCGCGAGGGAGGGTAGCACCGCTACAATCATTTGACCATTGGAATTCATCAGTACACACTTCAACACCAGAGACGCATGCACCAACGGATGAGCCACAATTCCTTGTATTCCCCGGCGTGCAGCAAGCGATGCCGTCATCAACTAAGCCGTTACAGTCATCATCAATATCATTGCAGCTTTCTTGTGTTGGTTTCTTCCCACCAGTACAGCCACATGCTGTTTGTGACGGCGTCGTCCCACCGTTAATATTGTCGATTTCAGCATCGCAGTCATCGTCGATGCCGTTGCAGAGTTCTGATGATCCGCTCTCTTTTCCAGAACAAACAGTCCACTTCCCGTTCACGCAGGTCTGCATGCCGGCACTGCAGGCGCCAACATTGGATCCACACACCTTGGTTTCACCGTCCTTGCACACACACGCAACCACAGTTTGGCCGTTCACCAGCTCGACAACTTCATCGACTGCACCGTCGCAGTCGTTATCACGTTTATCAGCACAGTATTCCGGAAACTGGCCGACGGTTACATTGCTGGTGCAGGTCACGTTCAAGCCATTTGGTGTGCACACAAAAACACCGCCGCAGATCCCCTTGCCGCCGCATGGGCTTCCGATCGACGAAAAGGCAGTGGTGTAACCTTCGTCGATGAAGCCGTCGCAGTCATCGTCGATGCCGTTGCAGATTTCAATAGCACCAGGGTAGACACTCATATCCTGATCATTACAATCGATGGCATCACAGGAACCGTCCTGGTCCGCGTCAAAACAGGTTGTAATGTTGAAGGCGGTTGAAGAGACATTGATTCCGTCGAGGAGGAGCGAGGTAAAGACACGATGCGGCCCCAACGCTGGAGGCGCCACCAGATCGGTGAGCGACGAGAGGGGAAATGGATTGGTTGCAAAGGTGCTGGAAAGCTTGCTTGACGACGTTGTTGCGGTTACGGTTCTTGTTGGTGAATCATAGGTAATCTCAACCGTACCAGTCGTGTCCTTTGTTTCGGTGGCGGTAAGGGAAAGAAAGATGGTGTTACAGGGATTACCAAAAGGAACCGGACAGTCAGGAACATCGAGATTCGCATTGAGAATCGTGTCCGTGTAGGTCTTGATATAAGGAGTATTGTAGGTTGTTGTTCCGGCCTCAGAAAAGGCATCATTCCACACCTCAGTTGTTTGTTCGCTAACACTGGTCACCGCACAGAGATGTGGCCCGTTTGGAGGAAGATAGGTGATACGATAGGTTGCCGTATCATCATAATTGAAGATAAGAATCGTTTCTCCATCCCAGTAGGCGCTGTTTGACGGGACATTACTCTGACCATCCCATTTGTAGTATTTGAGTTTCAGGTCGTTCTTGTAGATGCCGCCCAAGCCGCCACCAAAGAGGTTCGGGTGCAACTCAATGCTGCTGTTATCAAAGGGTTCGATGGTCGTGATCCGGTGTGCGGTTCCCGGGATCGGGTTATAGAACTGGGGGGTATTGAGCTCTGGCAAGGTTCGGCGAATCCATCCATCGGGCCAGGTGGTACAGGGCGAAACTCCTGCATGTTCCGTACAGGCAGGATACACCTCGTTTCCACATACCATGCGTGTCGTGAGGTCGACCGTGGGTGTTGGGGAAGAGACATACGACCACACCGTGTCGCCGTTCTCTCCTTGTGGCAAGGCAATGACGTTGCTCCCGTCATTGATGTATTTGAGACCATCTTGTGCAGACGTCGATCCTTCCTGGTCAGGATTCTGACTGAATACCCACGTGCACGGATAGGGACCGTTCTGGCATTGGGGATTATTCGGGCAGATGTTCTTGCATTCATTGATCCCGCCGGGAAGGCAGTAGGAACCGCCACACGTCCCGGTTGCCGTGAAGCCGTAGAAAAACTGTTGATTGGGATAGTCGGTCCAGGTGTTGCTGCCCGATACCGCAACCTCGTATTCAAACGAGACAGGAATATACTGCGCTGTCGCTGTTTCAAGAAGATCATTCAGCTCGGTTGTTGCAACCGGGGCGGTCGTTGAATCGATGTAAGCAGCGAGGATCGCATTTCCAGTAGGAATTTCATCGAAGGTGATGACTATGCTCCCATTAAGATGGGCGCCTGCGGAATAGTTTCCTGCAGCGCCGGTCACATCAATAGTGAGCAGCCCAGCTGTTGGTGGGGCCAGACTCAGAAGAGCAACAAGGAACACACTTCCCAGCAGCGCAAGGCGCATGAGTTATTGTTAGAATGGGGCAATTAAATAGCCGGCTCGTGAGGGGGCATTTTAATAGACACATGATCAAGGAGTGGTTATGCGAACGCCAGACATCTTCGTTGACGAAAAAGAAGTGCAAAAGCGGGTCAAAGACGGGTGGATCAAGAGTTGGATGATGATTGAAGTCCTGGCAAGCTCTGAGGAAGCAGCAAAGAAATCGCTCGAGAATCATGTTGTCAAGCTCGGAAGAGAGAAGAATACAAAGATTGTGAAGCAGGTGTTTCATGACGTGGAGAAGAAGGAGACCCCGAACCTCCCGGTGAAGGAAGCGTACGGGAATCTTGTTGAATTAGAGGTGCTGACCGCCTCCTACGATGTGCTCGTCTTTCTTGTGATGAACTACGCTCCCTCTGCGCTTGAAATTCAAGAACCGAAGGAACTCCGGCTGAAGGCAGGAGAGGCACAAAGCATCCTGAATTCTATTGCAGACATGCTCCACACATTTGCTGCCAGGGGACTGGGTGGCGTTGTTATTAACCGGACCTAAGGTCATGTGTGTTTTTTTATCCTCCTCCCCAAAGAGGAGGCATGCAATTCGATGTGCTTGTGATTGGAGCAGGATCAGGACTCACGGTCTCTGCCGCAGCCGCGGACCGAGGATTGAAGGTCGCCGTGGTCGAAGAGGGGCCATTCGGTGGTACTTGCCTGAACCGGGGCTGCATTCCCTCAAAGATGCTGATTCATCCTGCTGATCTTGCTGAAATGATTCGGACCGCAGGAAAACATGGCTTGTCAGTCACCATGAAACTGGTCGACTATCGCGTGCTGGTGCAATGGGTATCACGGACCGTTGATCATGAAGCAAAAATGATCGAAGCAGGGAACCGGGAGCATCCAAACATCACGGTGTTCAAGGGACGAGGCACGTTTGTCGGCCCGAAGACACTCCGCGTCGGCAACAAGACCATCACCGCGAAGAAAGTGGTGATCGCCGCAGGAACGCGACCGTCGATTGTCCCCCTTCCTGGTCTTGAGAAGACACCGTACCTGACCAGCACCGAGGCCCTTCGGTTAACTAAGCAGCCGAAAACCATGATCGTGCTCGGCGGCGGCTATATTGCCAGTGAACTCGCCCACTTCTTTGGTGCCTTGGGAACCAAGGTCACTGTCGTGCAGCGGAATGTCCGCTTGCTCCCCCGCGAGGACAAAGCCATTGGTGAGGCGTTCACGAAGGCGTTTCAGCAACGGCACAAGGTCTTGCTGCAGCATCTTGTTGAATCCGTGTCCTATGCGAACAAGACCTTTACGGTTGTGGTGAAACCAACGGCAGGCGGCGCCAAGAAAACGCTTCGCGCAGAACAGCTGTTGGTTGCGCTTGGGAGAATACCGAATACGGATATCCTTGATGTTGCCAAGATGGGGGTGAAAACCGACACGCGTGGCTACGTTGTTGTCAACAAGTATATGGAGACGTCCGTGAAGGACATCTGGGCACTCGGTGACATTGCCGGGAAGTATTTTTTCAAACATTCTGCGAACCTTGAGGCAGCATCTGTAGCACAGAACGTGCTTGGAAAAACAAAAAAGCCCGTTGACTATACCGCAATGCCACACGCCATTTTCACGACGCCGCAGATTGCGGGTGTGGGCATGACCGAAGAGCAGCTGCAGGAAAAAAAGATCCCGTACCGGGTCGGCCGGTACGAGTACAAGAACACGGGCATGGGCTTGGCGTTGCGGGAAGACGGGTTCGTGAAAGTGCTCGCGAGTCCTCAGGGGAAGATCCTCGGCTGTCATATTCTTGGTCCAGAAGCCTCGACCCTGATCCATGAAGTGCTCGTGGCAATGAAAATCAAGAATCATGTGTCGTCCATCACGAACACCGTGCACATCCACCCGGCTTTGTCAGAAGTAGTGGTGCGCGCCTTTTCGTCGATTGAAGAATGACTTTTTCTTTGGCAACGAGAACCGAAGCCAGACGATCCAGATTCCAAGAACAAGGGCAATCAACCCGAAGCGCCACAACACGTCGTGCGTGAGGAGCGCTGCATCCCGGCCGAAGGTTTGTTCCGCACCAATAATAGCAAGAACCCGGCCGATGTTGACAAGCCAGACAATCGGCAGGCCGATCGCGAGGCCGAAGACCCGTTTCTCGAGATCAATCTTGGGGACCGCGACAACGAGAGCAACGAGGAACACGAGACTTTTCCATGCCGTGGAGTCCGGAGAAATGATGAACGTAAAGAAGTCGGTCCCGCTCAGGATCGTGACCGTTGCTCCCTCCCGTGCCCACCAGATGCCGAGTGCTTGGAGGATCGCGACTGAATGAATCGCGGTCATCTCCTGGATCGGGAAGAAGTCAATGAAGAAGAGGATGATATAGAGCGGAATCGAGAGCACGAGCAGGCGAACCAAAAAAGTGAGGGTGCTGTTCAGGCGTTTCGTGTTCTTGTTCGTATTGACGAGCTTCTGATATTTTTTTGGGAAACGGATCATCTTCTGTCAAATTGGATTGGGAACTAAAAAGCTCCCATTTTCATTCTTGACCCTATGTGAGGATGAATTTAAAAACAAAAAGCTAAATTGTTAAAGCATGTCTCGTTCCAAGAATTCTTCGTTCCCAAACAAACCATTTATCGTCGGTATTGTCTTTATTATTTTCCTCACGTTCGTAATTTTTGGTTCAAATCTTCTTATCGGCGATCTTTGGAAAATTTCCCCACTGCCGCCTCCTTCAACACAAAAAAGTCAACAAACCCCCTCATTGTGATTAATCATGATGATATTGTATTTAACACAGGCATTCCTTCCGATAGCCTCTCGTTGACACTTTCACCAAATTTTGGATCTCCACCACTTGATCCAGATTTGATTACTGATGTAACATTTATTATTGATAATTATATACAACAAGATGACGAGTATCAATTGTACCCCGAAGGAAACGATATCATCATTGTTTTTGATTACATTCTTGAACCCCTCCTTTATTTGGGGGACGGCTCTCATATACTTGGTGCACAGATTGACTTCGCTGATGGAAGTTCAGTTAGTACAACAAAAACAATCACACTTGATATCACAACCCCTGAACTAGCTGTAGAATATGAAGGGAATAATATTTTTTCTCTTCAAATAAATGATGTTCGACCTCCAGCCGAAATTTCGGTATTTACAGGAAATTTATATACAGGGGAACTTTCTGACATTGAGGTAACTATTACACCAACAGGAAGCGGTTATACAATCACCCTCCCAGAGCTCCCTGACAATATGAAACCTGTTGTCTTGGTAAGTGATGGGGGAAATCTCGCATTTGCTGTTCTTAATGAGGAAGGTGATATGACATGGGAAGAGTTGAGAAACCTACTTTGGAAACGTTCATTTGCATTTTATCAATATGTTGAGGAAGCTACAGAAGTCCCTCTTGGTCCTCCTATCAGTGCATCTTCTTCGTGTATGCCCCTTGAAATTGGACCAGTGAAAGTCTTCTGGCACGGCAGCAATTTAGGAGATGTTTACGGAGAGGATGCCTTCAAAACAATTATTCCCCAAGGATTTGCTAAATCATTTGATATATTGCGAAATGCTGTAACTGAAGGAAAATTCATCCCCCCACCTATGATTGCACCAACAGCAGATCAATTCGAAATAATAAATCCCGCAGTATCGAATCCTGCAGGATTCCTCCTGACAGATAAAGGAGAAATATGGTACGTTGGAACTGTTCCTTCTAATGTTAAAAAAATAGGAGCGTATGAAAGGTACCTCAAAAGAAACAATCCCCAAAAGATACCAGTTATTGTTGTAGATAAAATATACTTTGGAAATGATGCAAGAGGGACACCTTTGTTTGCAACATCGTTATACAACCGACAAGAAGGTGTATTGGTATTAGCGTATAAACAATTCATTGAGTTCTGGAATAATCGATGGCACTTCAATGAAGACAAATTGACTGCCACCCTACAACATGAATTAATCCATTCATATGGAATACAACATAGTAACGACAAAAACAATATGATGTTTTGGGCCTCTACAGGGGGAACAAAAATTAATGAGATGACAAAACTAGTTATATCAGGTCATGGTTGCTCGGTGGGTCTCTTGCCGGGATACTTAGGAGTGTATAGAGATGTTTATTCGAAAATTGGCAACATATGTGGAGATCGTTATTTGAGCCTCGGTGCTGACGATAAAGGTAGACCAATATCAAAAGAGGAAACAGAAACTCATTTCGCTACTTCCTTCGAGCCACAGGAAGCGACAATAGTTTGGCCATGGGAAGAACCCTGCCTCTGCTCTTATTGTCCGGTATGGAGATATTACGATGTTGATGTGAATGGAAACATAGTAGGCGATGAAAAGAAATACAGCATTCCCTGGCCACTCCCAACATATAACTTTGATTCAGCAGAGGAGTGGTGGGATAGTATTGATGCCATCTACGATCAACAAGAAGCACAAGGGCAATATCCTGTCGTCGAATTCTCAATTCCTCCTGATATGATTAATGTATGTACTTGTATGACTCTTTGCGAAGTACTAACAACCTATTTTCAGGGGAACCCTCTTACCGCTCTCTGTGAGGAAGGTGTGGAGCCACACAAGGAGGTCTTTGATGAATTCCGAAAACAGCGAGAGGAGCTTCACTTGGTAAGTTGTGTAGGAAATGACCAAGATGGGGACGGTCTTAGTGACGATCCTGATTACCCTAAACATACTGGTGAAGCGAATTGGAGATGTGTGAAAGAGGATGCCTGCAAAACACTTGGTCCAACATACGAATGTGATACAAGTCAATGCGTTTGTAAAAAGAACGCGGGTGTCGTCGTTGGTACGCCACCGGAAGAAACAATAAAATGATGAAAAGGGCTTACTCTTCTTCCTCAGTGTCGTCCTTGATCCCTTTCCGCTGTTTGATGCCGGCAATCACCTTCGCTTCAAGTTCCTTGGGCAGCGGTTCGTAGACAATGTCGATCAGCCAGTAGAAGCCGAGGCCGCCTGTTGCACTTTTCAGGGCAGAGTTGAACCCGAACATCTCCGCGACCGGGAGTTTCGTGGTAATGCTCGTGACCCCGCGCTCTTCCTTCATTTCCATGATCTGGCCGCGCCGGTTGTTCACTTCCTTGCTGGCGCCGCCAAGCTGTTCTGTGGGAACATCAATGCGGATGATCTGTTTTGGCTCGAAGATGAACGTCTTGGCGCCGATCATGGCGTTGCGGACCGCCTTTCTGATCGCAGGGATCACTTGCGCCGGACCGCGGTGGATCGCGTCCTCGTGCAGCTTTGCATCAGTCATTTTCACAAGAACGCCCGTGACAGGTTCGCGTGCAAGCGGTCCTTCGTTCGTGGCTTCCCTGAACGCTTCCTTGACCATTTCCATAATTTCAAGAATTGATTGGACGCCGTAGGTGGTGTCGAGCAAAATGTTCCTGTTATGAATCAGTTTGATCTTCTTAACAATGTCCCGGTCCATGCCGAGATTCACGAGCTTGTCAAGCAACTCCTGATCTTTCTTCTTCACTTCGTAATCGCTGGGCAAGTCGCCCTTGAGCATGGCGTCGTAGACCGCCTTGGGAACCGGCTCTGCGGTGACGTAGAACCGGTTGTGTTTGTTTGGACTCTTCCCTTCGACTGGTCCGGGTGTTGTCCCTTTAATCGATTCATTGTAAATCACGATCGGCGGGGAGACATCGACCTCGATCCCTTCTTCCTTGAGCTTGCGCTCAACCTTTGCCTCGAGGTGGAGTTCACCCAATCCGGACACCAGGTACTCGCCGGTATCTTCGTTGATCTTGACCTGCAGGGTCGGGTCTTCCCGGCCGGTCTGCTTCAGGAATGCAATAAACTTGCTGAGCTGCTTCGGTTGCTTGGGTTCGATGGCCTTGGTGACAACGGGTTCGAAGATGTGCTTGATTGCTTCGAAGCCGGGCATATCGTTCCCCACAGCGGTGAGGGTTTCACCAGAGAATGCATCTTTGAGACCAACGACGCCGACAATGTTCCCGGCGACCACTTCTTCCATGGCGAGGCGTTGGCCACCTTTGTAAATAGAAACTTGCTGGACCTTTCCTGATTTCAAGCGGGAAACCATGTAGACTTCCTGGCCGCGTTCAATCTTCCCGGAAAAGATACGAACGGTTGCGACGTAGCCAGCATGCGGATCGGGGTAGATCTTCGTGACCACACCTGCCAAGATCCCTTCGGGATTGCAGGCAGCCATGTCCTTCCCGACTTGAGAATCAGCATCACCTGACCAGATCTTTTTGATCCGGTATGTCTGCGCTTCTTTCGGATTCGGAAGGTGGTGGACCACCATATCCATGACGATTCGGTACAGCGGCGCTTTCTTGGCAAGTTCGTCCTCTTCTTGTTTTTCTGTGTGATCAATGACGTCTTTGAAAGAAATGCCGGTCTTCTTCATGTACGGCACAGAGACTGCCCACTTGCGCACGGCACTGCCAAATGCAACAGAACCATCATTGACATTGACCAGCCACTTATCTTTGTACGCGTCTTCTGCGTACTGCTGGATTAGTCGGTTGACTTCATTGATGATCCCTTTAAACTGCTCGAGCATGTCCTCGGGACTGAGTTTGAGTTCCTTGATCAACCGGTCAACCTTGTTGATGAACAGAATTGGTTTGACGCGCTCCCGGATTGCCTGCCGAATCACGGTTTCGGTCTGCGGCATAACCCCTTCGACTGCGTCAGTGAGGATAATCACCCCATCGACCGCGCGCATGGCGCGGGTCACGTCACCGCCAAAGTCAACGTGGCCCGGGGTATCAATCAAATTGATCAGGTAGGTCTTGCCCCCTACTTCATGAATCATACTTGCGTTTGCAGCATAGATGGTGATCCCCCGTTCTTGTTCCTGCTGATCGTAATCCATCATTTGCTGCTTGCCAGCAAGTTCTTCAGAAATCATGCCTGCGCCAGCGAGCAGATTGTCGCTCAACGTGGTTTTGCCGTGGTCGATGTGCGCAACCGTGCCGATGTTCCGAATCTGTTCAACCTGGCGCATCAACTTCTTGACTTCACCGGCAATGTCGCGCGCCATATTTACACCGTTGCTGCGATCGGCTTGGCTGCCGGGGTCTTGAGGACCTCAATCTTCGCGATTTCACAGAAGCGAATAGGATAGAGTTTACTTCCTTCTTTGCGCAGGTTCTTTTGGAAGGAACCATCAACAACCTTCTTGATGAATTCTTCCGTCGTGCTCTTGGTAATCGTTTCTGTTAGTGTGTCGGTAACCAGTTTTCGAATAACGTGCTTGATGGTTGCGTCAGTCCGTCGGTTCAGCACCAGCAGTGATGTGATCTGCAGCTTCCATTTGTCCTTACTTGTGATTGTCAAGATGGTTTCGATCTTTTGCGTGCGCTTCCGGACCACTCTCATGAGGTGTTCCCGGAGCAGCTCAAATCCATTAAACTCGGTTTTGGCATTCCGGCCAGCAATCTCGGTGATGCGGAACTTCATTTTCATGTAGAATTTTTGCGGGTTGCCCCCGAGCTCGGTCATGGAGACCTGGACCTGGCGTCCCACAATCGTCTTGGGGTCAGTGGTCGGGGTTTCGCCGATGGCGAGCTCGTTAAACATCTTCGGCGCCAAAATAACGAACCAGTCCTTTCCTTTCCACTTTTTGGCGGGGCCGACTTTCTTCTCTTGGGGTGCTTCCTTCTCCACGGTCTTGTTTTCTTCGGTCATAGGTATCAGGAGTGGCAGCAATCGGTTCAGGAACCGGTTTTGGGCTGCCTCCAAGAGACATCAGTATTTCCTCAATACTATTTATAAGCATGTGCTCATTGGCGATCGGAATGAGCGCCCCTGCCGCACCACGATGGCCGCCACCCTCACCACCCGCCTTCGCTGCTGCTGCTGCAAGGATCTTTCCCAAGTTGAGCCCTTGTGCAACGAGCGCCTCGCTTGCGCGGGCCGAGACCTTTATTGCGCCGTCAGCAGCGTGAACGAGTGCAAAAACCGGTTTTTCAGGCAGGACACCTGCCTTGTGGACGGTGGAAATGACGTTCGAGATGATGTGTTCTCCAATCAGGTCACGGGCATGGACATAAAGGCCCTTGTCTCGCTCAAGCAGTAGGGTCTCTTGGTTGGCATAGAAGCATCTGATGCCCTCACCGATCTCCTTTCGGTAGGAAGCGAGGACCTTTTTCATAAGCGGCGGCGCAGTTGGATCACCAAGGCATAACGCAATCCCGAGACCCGGGTTACCGAGTTTCCCACATGCATTCAGCAACGTGGTGAATTCATTGGCGTCCCGGTACTCATCCCGTTCAACAAGATCGTAGACGTCACCGAAAATATGATCAGGATGGTCGATATTCTTTGTTACCCGCTCCTTGATGATCGCGTCAGCAAGCGTCCGTTGCTCGTCTTCGGACAGGTCAGCAAGGCAGCGGAAGCCGCCTGGTTTCCGGTGGTCAATCCCGATTTCCTGCAGGAACGCAATGGCATGATCTTCGTTTCCTGACACTTCGGGGATGTATGGGTCGACCGAGTACTGGAGCGCGCGATGGAGCGGTCGCGTGTACCGTCCCCACAGACGGAGGCCCTTGTCTTGGCGGATTTTCCCGGTGCTGACCGCGTCCTTGAGGATCTCCTTGTTCAGGCCGAACAAGGTCCAGTCCGGACCGACTGACCCCATCTGGGAGTCGCCAATCGCGCCGATGATGGCGAGCTCGGCAAGCTCCCGGTTCTCCGGGTTCATGGCACGAGCAAGTAGATAGGTCATCCCGGCGCCGGAGATGTTTTCCGTGATGTCGAAATCATGTGGGCTGAGATGGATGAGGTTTTCCGAGTAAACGTCCCCCTGGGGAAGGTGGTGGTCAGCAATGATCCCCACTGCTGACGGGACGCGATCACGGGCAAGGAGGGTTTCCTGAATGGTCGTGATCATTCCGGACCCGAAATCAAGGAAGAGGAAGAGCCTGTTCGGTTCTGTGGTCAGGTCGTGAAGCACAGCCTTCGTAAGTTGCTTGTGGAAGCTGAGCTGGAACTCCTTGCCCTCGCGGGTCAACGCCTTCGTAATGATGGCGCCGCTGGCAAGGCCGTCGCTGTCGTTGTGTGCGAGGACCCGGATTCTCGACGGGAAGTGCCGGAGCGTGTCCGCTGCCCGTTGAATCCGTTTGATCAGCCGCCCCACGCGAGCGATCTCAGTTTCATCCATGCGCAACGCTAAAGTTATCAAGAGGTTTTATATTCCCTATGATCGCGCTGGTAGGGCTGGGGCAGATCGGGAGCCGGCTTGCGGCGCACCTTCCCGGGAAGGTGCTGGTGGTTGACCGCGATGTTGTCGAGGAAAACGACATTGGGCCGGTGTACCAGAAAAACCAGGTGGGGTTGCCGAAGGCCGACGCCATGTATGCCCTGCTCGGAAAGCACAAGACGCTTGTTGGTGATGTGACCGATGCAACGGTGTTGGGGAGCCCGTCGCTGGTGATCGACTGCACAGACAACTTCGAGACGCGGTTCGTGGTGAACGCGTTCTGTGTCAAAAGGAAGATTCCATACCTCTTTTCAGCTGCTACTCACGATCAGGGGCTGTGCGCGCGGTTCGATCCCGGGATCTGTCTTTCCTGTGTGTTTCCCCCTGTCCGGGACGCGCCGAGATGCACGGGACCGATTGAGCCGAAGGTGCTCCGCTTCCTGGTGCGAAAAATCCTTGGGCTCGTTAAACAGGGCGACCGGAAGTTGTGGGTGAGTACTGGACACAGCTATGAGCTGCCAGCTGGACCATGCCGATGTTCGATCGCGCCGCACGCGAAACCACCAGGCATCAGAAGGCTGTGCGGGGATACGATCCAGATCAAGGGATCAAAATTCGATTTTCAAGTCCGTGCTGGTGGGCTTCAGATTTCAAAAGACGTGATCCGCTATCGCCGCGGAAAGCAGGCACTGACGCTCTTCCGGGACGGGCGAGCCCTAGTGCACGGGTCAATGGATCTGGCAGCGGCGAAGCAATGGTATCAGCGCATCACCACATGATTTTATATGCTCTTAAGAAAAAGTATAAGTGACTTGAATGGTCACACGTCGACGAACGAATCACGAAGAGAAAGGTATTACCCCGATTATCGCGATAGTCGTGCTGCTCTTGATCACCCTTTCGATTGCCGGCGTTGGCTACACATTCATTTCCGGGGTGGTCACGATAAGCACGAACGCCCTTTTGCTCACGGGCAGGAGCTGCGGTGAGAACGGGGCAGCTGTTGTGTACATGAAGAACCTGGGGAATGGTGTGTTGAGCGTGCCGGCAACAAGCACACGATTTGCTCCACCTCGAGGGAATCTCCCGGAACAGGCGAGTACGATTGGGTTGTTCTCCTTTGAGGGGGCAACCGGGACAACGATTCAAGACGAATCAGCAGCTGATAACGATTTAGTCAGTAGTCCTGCTGTTACGACGTCTTCTGCTTCCCCGTCGCCTGCTGGCGGAGAGCATATTCTTGTTGACAAGGATACGGAAATAGCAGCAGCAGATATTGATGATTTCGAACCAACGTCAATCACCATTAATTTCTGGTTCAACTTCGATTCAGTTTATCAAGATGCTCTCGTCCCTTTGATTGCAAAGCTTGAAAAAAATTACCCTACATATACCAGGGGCTATTCCTTGATATTGAGCCGTACAGGTAATGCAGGAATACTTACTGCTGAAGTGAAAGTAGTCGGTGGTTCAACAGGAAAAGTTAATATGCAGATTACATTTTCTGATCTTGATGGCTGGCATTTCATTAGTATGAGATACAATGAGAATACAAAGCTCCTTGAATTAAGTATTGATAGTGCAACTGCTGGATTAGGATATTACAACATGACATCAGTATTCGGAATGGGTGCACAACCACTTTATTACGATGAGGATTCACAGAATCTTCAAATCGGAAACACGTTCGGGCTACGATCTGATCCCCTTATTCTCCAGTTCGACGAACTCCGCATTTCGAACGCCGTCGTCTTCACCGGCATCCCCGCCACCGGTTGCACCGGGAACGGCGAGCAGCTCACCTGCGGCGACGTCACCATCAACAAGATGCTCGGCGGCAAGGCCAATCCCATCTTCTCCAAAACCAACGTCCCCATCGGCGACGTCTTCACCATGACCGACACCTTCGGCTGCGAGGGCGGGTTCTGCAAGTACGCCATCGTCTACCAGGGTCAGCCAGCCCCGATCGAGGCCAAGTGCACGTAATTACAACATTGCGCGCGCGTCTGCTTTCTTTTGCCGCTGCTCTTGCGCGAAGTTCCGCGACGCCTGCTCCAAGCTCACTCCACCTTTTGTAACATTGCTCGTCCGGCCGCGGATCTTGAGAAAAAGCGGGTAGGACACTGCTTCGCCGACAAGCAGGCCTGATCCAACATTCAGGCTCGATATCTGGCGCGCCACGTCCCGGTCGATGCCCTCGCTGCTTTCTTCGATGTTCTTCAGGTCGTACGGGTTGGTGATCCGGAGGATGACGTGCGTGTTGCACTGGGACAGGATCGTGGTTGACAGCTTTACCGGCCGCTGGGAAATCAGGCACAGCGCCGCATGGAACTTCCGCCCTTCGCGCGCGATCTTCTCAAGGACGGTCCGGGAGGCGGTCTGCGCGGTGGGCGCTTTCTCCGGGACAAACTGGTGCGCTTCCTCGACAACAAGCACAAACGGCGGAATCGCGCCATTGCACCGGAACTGGAAGAGTTTTTCTGCAAGGTACGCGGTGACCAGTCGTTTTTTCTTCAAGGAATTCTCCGACGACAAATCAATGACCGTGACCATTCCCTGTTTTGCCAGTTCAGTGGGATGGGGATAAGTGTGTGATCCGAACAACCGCAGCCGTGCGAGCTTCATGAGCTCGGCAAGCAGGGGATTTTTCACCGCAAGCGTGATCTCCTTCGCTTCAATATCGTTGATGAGTTCGCCGAGGGTGAACGCGTCGTTCTTCCCGCGCAACGTCGTCAATGCCTCTGCCAGAACCCGGCTTTGCGCACTCGTGAGATCAGGGATAAACATGTGAAAGTTCGCCTCCCGCAAGTTCTTGAGGCTGATTTGGACGTCATTGATCGGAATGACGCGAACGGTGTTTGCATATGCCGGATCATCAGCGAATGCCACGTATTCGCCGTGTGGGTCGATGACCACCATGCCGATTTGTCCTTGATCCGGGGTCCGTTTGAGGAGTTCCTCGATAATGATCGCCATCAGATGGGACTTGCCTGCGCCGGACATAGCAAGGATAGCGAGGTGTTTGTGCAGCAGCTTGGTGAGATTCAGGCGAACCGGGACTGCGTGATGGGCAAGCTGGCCGAGATGGAGACCAGTGGGTTCAAACCCGAAAAACTGCTCCAGGATTGTGGATTCTGGCTCGAACACGCGGGAACCAGGAGATGGTGGAATGTTCGCGTCCGTCATCCCCGTAGGCGTGATGATCCCGATCGGAATGACGTCAGCAACCATGAATTCCCATTCCCAGGTTGGGTACGTGTCAGCAAGGGAAGCGGTCTGCTCCACCTGGTTCACGGATTCTGGGCGCATATAGTAGCGGTTTGCCTTGCGAATATCAGCAACGCGGCCGATCATGGTGCCGTCATCGCCTGCCAGCTGGACAAACTGACCGCGGCGGACAACAACGTCCTTGTTAATCACAAAGGAGAATTTCTGGGTTGACGGACTGTCGAATTGAGAGATGACCGTACCATATTCCCGCATGCGCACCAGATACTAAAAGGAAAGAAAACGATATAAACCAGCAGGAAGGAATGGGCCACTATGAAACGCCTCCAGTTTGTGACGAATGAACCAGCAGTGGTTGTGGGGAAGTATCTCGTGATCGCTGACCTGCATCTGGGTATCGAGGCAGCGTTGCTCGCGTCCGGCGTCCGGCTGCCTTCAGGAACAGACCAGCTGCTTGAGAAGATTGAAAAGCTCACCAAAAAGGCAGAACGGCTGCTCATTCTCGGGGATGTCAAACACGAGGTGCCGGGGACAAGCCAGCAGGAGTGGCGAGAGCTGCCGCCTTTTTTCAGGAAACTCGCATCCATTGTTCCGGTTGACATTGTTCCCGGGAACCATGATACTGTCTTGGAACGGATCGTGCGCAACGTGCCGAATGTCACGATCCATGACGCAGGCGGGTTTCGTGATGGGGAATTCTTTTTCATGCACGGGCACAAGTGGCCGTCAGAAGACGTGGTCAACGCAGAAATGCTGTTGTGCGGACACGTGCATCCGCACATCGAATTCCATGATGATGCCGGGAAGATCTGGCGCGAACCAGCATGGGTGGCAGCACCGGTGGTGAAGAAGCGGCTCATGGAACAGTACAAGACAACGACGGTTGCCGCAGGAGAACAGACCTTGTTGCTTGTTCCTGCGTTCTCCGACCTGGCGGGAAGTGGTGTCGTGAATTTACCGCAGCTGCCGGCAGACCACCGCAGCCCCATGCTGAAGCTGACGCGGTTCGGGGATGCGCGCGCGTTCCTGCTGGACGGAACTGACCTTGGTACGATCAATGACTTGCTGTTGGAGCGTCCGGACGTTTCTTGAAGAAGAACTGGAGATACGTTTTGTCACCAACGGTTTCGCGGCTGAAGTCGAGCAGGGTGAACTGCTTTTCGAACAACAGCAGAATATCTTCCTTCTGCCAAAGGGCAAGGAATTTCTTCGAACCGTATTCTGTTGTGGTGACGCCTTCGCTGTCGCCTTCCCGCACGACAACGTAGAGGATGCCGTCGGGTTTGATGATGTACGCCATGCGGGCGACGACCTTGGGAAGGTTCCTCTTTCGGATGTTCTGGAATGAATCTACGGCCCAGATGCCGTCGAAGGCATGTTCCCGGAAGCTCATGGCTTCAATGTCCATGACCCGGGCCTCAAGTCCCTTTTCCTTGCACAGGGAGATCATCTTCGGCGAGAAGTCAATACAGAGGACGTCCTTGTCGTGTTCCTTGAAGTAGCGTGCATGGTCGCCTGCACCGCTACCGGCGTCGAGAATGGTGTTTCCCGGAACAAGCTCGAGGAACCGCTTGAATTCAGGGCGTCGGCTGAGGTCCATACGTTCCTTGTATTTTTCTGCAAGGATGGTTGCGTGGGCGTCGTACGCTGCCTGCGTCAGCTGTTTTGCATCGTCCATACAACATTCAAGACAGGAGATTTTAAAAACAGCTACCCCTTCCAGAATTGCCTGGTCTTCACGAACTGGCGCTCTGCGTCGAGGATGTCGTGCAGCAGGTCGTCGCCATGGAGGAGTTTGGAGAGCACGCGTGCTGCGGTTTTCGGCCCGAGGCCGCGACCGGCGAGCGCACGAACTGCTTCATAGCCGTGGTCGATCACGAGGCTTGCAGACGCGAACATGGTTTCCACTTCTTTCTTTTCTTCTCCAGAAAGCGGTTTTCCCTGTCGGTTTTTTTCGAGTAAGGAATGCGCGAAGGTGTAACGGTCACGAGGGACAATCGCGATGAGCCGTGCCTGGCATTTCTTGCACACCGGTTGCTGTGAAACCTCTTCTGCGGTGGTGATCGTGCCCCAGGTGTTGCATTGGCAGCACAGCAACCCGATCCGTGTTCCTAACAACCGTTTCTTGAAGAGCGCAAATATTTCTGATTCTGGTTTTTCTGTTGCCACGAGTTCGGTTTTCCGGGAGACACCGAACCGTGCGAGCGGACTCATACCTTCATTGATGATGATCGGATACGTTCCTTCGCGGATGTTTTGCAAGACGTCGATTGCTTGATCAACATCGAACTTGTCACGGAGCTCGTTGAATGTTTCCCGATACACCGGGGAGCCGTCGAACCGCTGGACAATGCGCCGGAGCTGCGCTTTCATGATGTCTGCATCGCGGGAAATGATGCCGAACCGTTTCGCAACGTGCGCAAAGCGGAGGAAGAACAAATCAGTTTTTTCAAGGGCAAGGTGAAGCACATCCTGGAACGTTTTTGTGGTGAGCTTGGTTAACTCAGTTTTTATGCGTTCTGCATATTCTGGTGACACGGTAAGAATGATACGATAGGGATCGGTTTGCAGGCCAATGGTGCCGATCTTTCCGGTTAACAAGACAGAGAGTGCGCGACCGAGGGTATCGTTGACCAACGACCCGCCACAGAAGTGGATGACCAGCTTGTCCTCGCAGCGGTCAATCACAATTGTCTTGTCGTCAGGAAGGATCCCCTTCTTTCGCTGTTTCTTGATCAAGGACACCATGTCCTTGGCGATTTGTTTGGTGACCGGATAGGTTGTTGTTAGAAATGAAATCGGATCTTCGTTGTTGTCAAGTGTTTCTGCAATCAGCCGCCGGAGTTTGCCAACGTCCTGGGCAATCTCGAAGTGAACAGGAATGAGTTCACCTTGCCATGCAGGAATGGCTGCCTTGATGCCGGATGCCGGCTCCACGCTGACGCGGTGATCACGGGTTTCTAACACGCGCCAGGGAGTTCCTTTGGTGATAATCGTTGCACCAGGTTGTGCGTACAGAGAAACGAATTCCGCGTCCAGGGACCCGACCGGGGCGTGATTCACGACGTCGAACAGCTGCACGTTCTTGCTGTCCGGAATGGTCGAGAGATTCGTGTAGTAGTATTCCCAGCTTGGGAGCTTTCGGTGGAGGGTTAAATCATTTTTCTTCTTGAGTGCTGGCCGCGGCGTGAAGACGGTTGGTTTCTCTTCAAGCGGCTTGATGTGGTGTTGCGCGTCAAGATCTTCTTGCGTCTTTGGTCGCTGCCACGGCATGGGATGCGCAGGATCCTCGATGCGGAGGAGTCGTAATCGCATCATGAATCTGGCGACATCGAACAAGTCGTCTGCGGACAAGTTCCGGTACGGGTAGGCTCGTTTGAGAATCGTGTACGCATCGAGGAAGGTGATGTCCTTTCGTTCAAGGGTGAGCCCGATAAGCTGGTGTGCAAGAACATCGAGCGATTGTTCGCGGAGGATGGTTGGCTCCACCCAGCCTTCCAGGGTCCGCTTGGCAATCACTGCTGCTTCGAAGCCGTCCTCGGTGTCTTGTGTCAGAACAACGCCGCGTGAAACCTTATCATGTCGGTGACCAGCACGACCCACGCGTTGCGCGAGCTTGACTGCCTGGCGTGGGGAAAGGTATTGGAGCACGAGATCAACGTGACCGATGTCGATGCCTAATTCCAGACTTGAGGTACAGATCAAGGCAGCGAGTTCATTGTCCTTGAACCGTTGTTCTGCACTGATGCGCACGTCTCGTGAAAGTGAAGAATGATGCGTTTCAACACCGAGTTCAGGGTCAAGTGTTTTCAGACGCGAAGCGAGGACCTCTGCTGCTTCTCTTGTGTTGGTGAAACTGAGCACTGGTGCATGTGTTTTGATCAGATTGTGCATGGTGCGGATGCGCGCCGCGACGCCGGGGCCGACGTACAAGCGGTTGCCGACTTCGTGATCATCCTGGGTGGGAACCGGCTCATCGACCGTGATGGAGAATTCCTTGTGCCGGTCTGCAGTGATGACCGTGAGCGGGTCAGAGCTGCCGGCCAAAAACGAGGAAACGATTGTTGGGGAGCCGACGGTTGCAGAGATGCCGACGAGTTGCGGGGACGGGTTGCCGTATTCCGTGATGAGCGCTTTGAGTCGTTCCAGACCGACCGCAAGCTGGGTGCCGCGCTTGCTGTCTGGAAGTTCGTGGGCTTCGTCAATGACCACGAAGCGGACGTTCGCAAGGTGGGTGCGGAGGACCTTTCCTACCAGGATGGCCTGGAGGGTTTCGGGAGTGACGATGAGCATGTCTGCGGGGTTGGCTGCCTGCATGGAGCGCTCGTACTGGCTCGTGTCGCCGTGGCGGACCGAGACCGTGAAGTCAAGGCGGTTGGCCCACCAGAGCACGCGGGAAAGCAGGTCGCGGTTGAGGCTTCGCAACGGGGTGATATAGAGGAGCTGGAACGGGCGTCCGCGGTCGCGGAGCATGCGGTCGAAGAAGGGAAGGAGGACAGCTTCGGTTTTTCCAGAGCCGGTTTCTGCGATCACGAGAGCGTTCTTGCCTTCGTGGATAAGCGGGAACGTCGCCTGCTGGACCTCGGTCGGGGAAGAGAAGCGCTCCTGGGCGAGGGTTCCGAGTTGCTTTTTGAAGAGGGGGAAGGGGGCCATAACACTGTTATACTAAGAGTTCTTTCTGGTACCTCTTTCCTAAGAATCATCTGGACATTTAATGGTTTGCCAAGGAACGGGCCGGGATAAGGTTTAAATAATTCCACTACTAACTCGTAAGTTCACAACTCACATCACCAGTTCCCACGTTCCGCAAGAACGTTGCAGAATCCAGAAATGCACGCACGTCACCAAGAGGAGCGGGAGCGCGAGTGGTGGACGAATTTTGTCGTCTTGAGACTGTCTTTCGACAGTCTCGCATTGGAGAGGAGGCCAATTAATGAAACCCCCGACGAAATCCGCGTTTACCCCCAAAGACACCCTTATAGTGACGCTCGTCTTCCCAACGAGAATCAACCTATTCTGAACTAATCACACAACACCGGCAGCACTCCCTCCTACACTGCCGGGTTTTCTGTTCTGGGAGGAAGAAAGGAAACGCCAAATGGCAGCGAAGAAAACGTTACGTGAGAGAGAGCTCGAACTCGACCTGATCATCAGAACCGAAGACATCTGGCAGAACGGGTCTTGGGAACAGGCCGCGGCAGAGGTCGTCAACGGCGATGACGCCCATACCGAGGAATCAGAGCACCTCCTCAGCATCTGGTTCTCAACGGTCGGCCTCAAGAAACGCACTGAGAACGAGCTTCCCATTCAAGTGGAGGGATTCAATCGCGCCGACTGGAGCGACAAGCGGAACGAACTCAGGAAGCGTGTGACAGGTATGGTGGATAAATACAGGCGTGAGGGAGCAACACTACCCACCATCGTGAACCACTGCCTCGGTGTTACTCCAGACATCCTTGATGAGGTAGCCGAGTTCTCCCTCATGACCGAGCTCCTGGCGCCGTACGCTCCGCTCCCGATCAACCTCACTGATCTCTTCAAGTCCGTCGGCGACATGGAGCGAGGGAACCAGCGTCAGCTCAGCGAGGAGGCATGCCGGGACATCCAGCAGATCATGCGGCACCCCGACGCCACGGGGCAACTGATCTTCGCGGGAATCATCCAGCTGCTCAGGGAGCGCGATCTCAGGTGCGGCATCGCCCTGTTCTCACACTTCGTGGAGCAGCATATCAGATCCCATACAGTGCACTTCATGATGCCTCCGATCCCTGAGACGGACCTCGAAGACGAGGACTAGCCGGCCACGTCGCCGACAACTCAGAGTGCGTGAGACCTTCTCGCGTGCTCTGGGTTCTTTTCAATATAACACCGTTATATCATCATACCAAATTAACACCGTTATCTTATAAATCTCCGCTCCCAATAGAAGGCTCTCATGTTAGCACCGTCGAATACTATGGTCGCAAAAATGGCTATTCCGAAGAAAGAGAAGCGAGCTGCCATCGCCGCCGCCCTGCGCATCCCCGAGCACATCCTCCAGCACGAGCTCGTCGGCTTGGGCGTCCGCATGCTTGATCGAACCAACCACAACTTCATCGGGGATTCAGGTACTGTCGTTGATGAGTCCCGGAACACCCTCACCGTGGACATCGAAGGTCAGCTCAAGAACTACGTCAAGGACCAGAGCACCTTCTCCTTCCGCGTGCCCGCAGGGCAGTGGGTTCGGGTTGATGGTAAATTGCTCGTAGGGCGCCCAGAAGACCGGATCAAGAAACGGCATATCAATTGGTAGTTCTTTTCTTTTTTCTTAATATAACACTGTTATAATAGGAAAACCAAAACCCTCACACCTTCTGCACATACCCCGGACTCGGCTCGAACAGCATCCCCTCTCTCGTGAGTTTCTCCACGTACTCCTCGGCCCCTTCAATCCCGGCCTTCCGCGCCTCTTCAATGATCTCCCCCACGGCGATCTCCTTCTTCCTCTCGGACAGCTTGTTGATGATGTCCGTGATCACCCGGATCTTGGAGCGGTCAGCAGAGCTCGTCTGCGCCCCCTCGGCCTTGTCAATATCGATCGTTCCTGTCTCGGGATCGTACCCGACCTGTTGCAGCGAATACCGCATCAGCCTGATCGCCCGCTGCGCGTGCTCTGGTTTCACCAACTCGGATAATTGCACCTTTGCCGCTGCTTCTGACAACCGAATCATGGCCTCGAACTGCCGCAACGTAATCGGGACCGGTGCGTTCCCGCCCTCGGCCTTCCGTCGCATCTTGATGTAGAAGTTCCGCAACAGCTTCCCGGTTTCTTTGGTAAGTTTCGGTTTCACCTTTTCCCGTGCGTACGAAACATACTTACGAACAAGGGCCGTACTGATTCGCGGGACGGCAGTGTCCTGGTCATCCTCCCGTGCCGTCAGTACATGATCAACCAAGAGCGTGTCCTTTTCTGCATCAGGGACATCCCGCAGAATGAATCGCAAATCAAATCGCGACAACAACGTATCTGGAATTGTGATCTGTTTCGAAATAGGCATGTATGGATCGAACCGTGAGAACTTCGGGTTCCCGCCAGCCAATACGGACGTTTGCGCAGGCAGGGTTGCGACAATTGACGCTTTTGCGATACTTACAGAACCTTGCTCCATTGCTTCATGCATTGCAACCTGATCTTCAATAGACATTTTTTCGAACTCGTCAATAGACAACAGCCCCTTGTTGCTCAACACCATGGCACCAGCTTCGAGTACCCAGCCACCCATGAACTGTTCATCTTTTGTTACCCCTGCGGTCAACCCAACGGCCGTCGCACCTTTTCCGGAAACATACCTTCCGCGCGGCACAATCTGCGGCGCGAGCTTCAGAAGTTGACTCTTTCCCGAACTTGGATCGCCCAAAAGTAAAACATGAATGTCTCCTCGGAACTTGGTTTTGTCTGCAAGCGTCCGCGGCACGCCACCGAAAAATTGCAGGATAATCGCTTCCTTGATCTCTTCCATGCCGTACAGCGACGGCGCAAGCGATCCAATAAGTTTTTCAAATATTTGCGGATCCTTTGCCAGATTCTTGATTTCTTCTTCTTCTTCAGACGAGACCTGAACCCGTTCCCAGCCGATCTCTGTTGGATCTGCGTGATCCGCATCGAGATAAAAATCAAGCTTCACACTCCATTGCTTTCCTTTCGGGATATCGCGTAATACGCCGGTCAATCGCAGCCGGTTTCCTGGTTCGGTGATCCGCCGTCCGTACATGTTCACTAAATCATCTTTCAACACAACGGTCACCTGGCTCGGTCGCTCCCCTTCTGTCAATTCAAACGGTTCTTCGATGGTGAGCCACCGCATGTCCACTAACTGTTTCGATGATTCCGTAAACTTCCGGTTGCCGCAGTCGCATTGAAACGGACGACCAATGAACGTTCCACGCCGGTCAACAGTAATCTTCATGTTACAATCCGTGCACTCGTAAATCATACTCATGAGTTCCGGACGGATCTCGCTCGCCCGCCGGATAACCCCTTCCACCTGGACGAATTGGCCAATGTGCACTGACCGCAAATCCCGGATGCCGATTGTTGCGTGGTCCGGCAAGTTCGTCACGTGCACCGGCAGGCTTTGCGGCAAGTCAATCTGTTTCACCGCTTCCTTGATAATAGGGAGAATCTCATCAGGAGTTTTCAACAAGGCCTCTGCTAGAGTCGGAGAAAACTTCTCCAAGACCGCGAAATCAATGGCAAACGACTCGCCGGTTGCGGCTGCCTCGGTCAGCTCTTCCTTGTAGCGCTGGTGGAAGAATTCTTTGAACTGGCCGAGGTACATCGGTTTATCGTCCTGCACCTGAGCCATCTCCGCCATGGGGTGATCTAACAGAAATCAGTTTTAAGAAAGCACGGTTGATCAGGGGCCAGTAGCAGCTTTGGCTGCCTCGTAGGTCTCCGGGGAACCGATATCAAACCAGGCTGCTCCCTTGGGAAGGGTGTAGCCCACGACCTCCCGATCAACGGAGAGCCAGGAAATGAAGTTCCCGAAGGCGTCAGGGTTCTTCCCCTGCCTGAGGTAGACGAGCACCGAGGCCAGGACCTCCCGCGGGAGGAAGTAGATCCCCGTGGAGACCAGGGTGCTGTTCGGCTGCATGGGCTTCTCGGCGAAGCCGATGATCCGGCCATAGCGGTCCACGGACACGACGCCATAGTTGCTCGCTTTCGTCCGATCCTTGACATCATAGAGGCCGACCACGGGCGCCTTCCGCTGCTGGAAGGCCGCAGCTATCTGCGTCAGGTCGCAAGTGAAGTAGTTGTCCGCTGCCAGAACGAGAAGGTCATCCGCGAGCCGTTCCTGTTCAATGACGTTTCCCAGGCCGCCGATGGCGCCTAACTTCTTCTCTTCTGTGGTCCCGGGCTCGACCACGATCCGGACGTCGACGCTCGATGGGACTGTGTCATTCCACTGCTCGAACGTCGCAGCGAACCGTTTGTTGGTCAGGACGTAGATCCTGGTCGGTTTGAGTGGCAGGACCTTTGCCAGCAGGTGATCAAGGATCGGCTTGCCCCCAAGCGGGAGGAGCGCCTTTGGTGTATTATACGAAAGCGCCTTCAACCGTGTGCCGTAGCCACCGGCGAGAAAAATAACTTTCATGGCGTTTCTGTACGACGGAAGAATTTATTAGCGTTTGTGTAAGGGTGATGTATGGCAACGCGGGCTATTGACATCGCGCTCCTTCCACCGGACGACGTGATGGACCGGGCGATCGCTGCGAACACATCGCTAGGCGAGGGAAGGATGATCACGTTGAACAAGGAAACGTGTTTGCCGCATATTACCTTGGTGATGGGATGTCTTGCTGATGAGAACCTTCCGGTTATCAAGACACTCCTCCAGGAAACAGCGGCGCGCTTCTTGCCGGTTGCGCTTTCAGTAACCAGTGTGAGCTGTGGGCCGGCAGGCAATGTGGCGTTCCAGATCGAGAAGACAGAACCCCTTCTCGAGCTGCAACGAACGCTTATGAAACACGTTGTTCCGCATCTTACGTATGATCCCCGTCCAGCGATGTTCAACGCTTCAAAGGAATCCGCTGCAGTGTTTGCTGAACGGGATCTCACATGGGTCAGCAACTTCCAGGATCATGGCGGTATCGCATACAACCCGCACATCACGCTTGGTGTCGGAAGACTTGAAGCGCCCGAATCGTTCACCTTCACTGCAACGCGATTGGCAATCTGTCACTTGGGCGGCTTCTGTACCTGCAGAAACATTCTCTACGAAGTCTAGTGCACCTTGTACCGCAAAATCCCGCCAATACCACCAAGCGCCAAGAACTGCTCCCCTGCTTCGTGATCTGCGGACACGAACTTGATGGTCGCACCTGTTTTCTCTGCTTGCTGCAACTGCGCGTCAAAGTCCTTGATTTTGTGTTCCGACACCAGCAACAATTCAACTGCGCCGTACTCGAGCGCCTTTTGCGTTTCCTTCGGTCCGTACACTACGAGTCCCTCTTTCCGCAACTCCGTGAAGAAAATCTTCAAGTAGCCGGTTTCTTTCGCGATCCGCGTCTCCTTCAGGATGCGCTGCGAGCTCTGCTGCACGACTTCTTGAACCCCGTGGCGTCCAGCATCTGCGGCTTTTTCCGTAACGGTTTTTTCGCCGAGCTCGGGAGTATTTTTTTTCAAGTAGTCCTGGACGTGGTCTTTCTCAAATCCCGGACCTGCGAGCACAATTGCCTTGACGTCAGCAGGCTGCTCTTGCAACACCGCGGCAATCTGTTTGTGGAATGCTTCACGATCACCTTCGTCCTTGATGTCCTTCTTTCCTTTGCACTGCAGACTTGCTTTCCATTCAATTCCTGATTCCCGTAGAAGAGCAACCGTTGCCTCGTCCCGGTCGATCGCAACAACAACGAGCAGCGGCTGCTTGATCCGCGACCGCTCGATCCGGTCGAGCTGGTAGCCGTTCCATGATTTCTGGATCGTCAGGTGGGACCGCACCTCAATGGTCAGCGTATGGTACGAATGCAGCTGGACGTCTTCTGGTCCTTGCTCGATTGTTCCAGAAAGTCGGAGTGCCTCAGACCCCTCGGTGAACTCAAGCTTCTCGAGCCTGATTGTCAAGATCATCGGCACCTTGTCCCCTTTCTTGAATTCAGCGCCCTGTTTGATCGTGGTCGTCCGGAGGGTCTTCGCGGTCACGAGGTCCCCGGGCTCCATGATATGGGAGAGGTGCCACAGATCGTCCGCAGCCTGCAAGGTGACCGAGAGCGTCCCTGCCTTCAGGTCCTTCTTCGTGACGATCATGAGAAGGCTTCACCGTGCCGCTTTATATGGATTCTTCACAAAAAAGAATAGTATGCGCGGGACAGATGACTTCATGTACATCCTCGCAGCCGCGATTCTCATTCTCGTTGTCTTTGCTGTTGCCTCGGTGTTCGTGACCACCACGGGCCAGGATGTTGAGGAAACCACAATCGCCTCGTTCACCGTCGGGTCAGTTGGCTTTTCCCAGAATCTCCCGTCGAAGTCACTCACCCTGGGAACCTTCACAGTCGGGGAATCCCAGTTCGAAACCTTGAAGAGCATCTTGCAACTTGAAGTCACCAAGGGGCTGAGTGGCGAACGGAAAGAGGAAATGAGTATTGTCGTTCCCAAGGCCTTTGAAGACACAACCCGGAACGTGCGCGTCACGTTCTCAGTCTTTGACACGAACAATTACGGGAAACTGAACGTGCTGTGGAACGGCGTGACCGTGTATTCAGGCTATCCGAACCCCGGGCCACTGTCGCTCACTCTGGACAAGGACGTGGTCAAGAACGTGAACACCCTCGAATTCACCACAGATGGTCCTGGCCTGTACTTCTGGGCGCAGACCGTCTACGTGCTGAAGAACGTGAAAGTGGAGCTTGATTATGGTCCTGACCGGATCTTCCCGTTCGAACTCTTTTCCTCAGAGCTTGCCACCTTTGACCGGGGCGAGTTGTCATTCTTCGGGTCAGGCAGCGGGCTCCTGGCAATCAATGTGAATGGCCAGCAGCTCTTCTCTGGTGCACCAACTGGAGTGGAAGAGATCCCGTTTGAGCTGACTGATGTTTCGCTCAAGGTGGGGACGAACACGCTCACCTTTTCCTCGACCGGCGTGACCACGATTGGCGGCGGACAGCTGAACATCTTCCTCCTGACGAGCGAGCTGTCAAAGGCCAAGACGTTCGATTTGACGCAGGAACAGGCCAAGCAGGTTGCGGACGGGCACGCTAATGTGGTGCTGGTCTACAATGTTGATGAGATTCTCAAGAACGGTGCCCTATCGGTCACGCTGAACGACAAGGAATTCCAGCTGTCGTCCGTGGTGAAGGGGCAGAATACCGTGACGTTTGGCGCTGCTGACGTGCAGGAAGGGAAAAACACCCTGATCTTCTCGGGGACCGGAAACTGGGAAATTGGGGACGCGTCCGTGCTCCTCCAGAAGGCCTGATTTATACCTCTTGACGACAAGTATTCTCTGAGGCGGTTTGCTTGGCTGAAAAAGAACTCAAATGTCCTGTTAATTCAGCTCATGGCAAGCTCAAAATCTACGAATCCAAGGTCGCGGGAACCGGCCAGCGGATGGTTGAAGTGGTCTGTCCTGAAGGAGATTTCCACTGGCCGCCTGGTGTTGCGGGTCCGGGACCAGAATCAGCATGGACCATTTTTGAGCGGCAAGAAAAAAACAGACAAGTTGATCGCCGCATTCGGGAAGAAACAAGGCATCTTTCTGGGAAAGAACTCCGGGAAGCAATTCAGGGTATTTACGAGGACATTTATGGTGCTGAAGGAAAGGAGCGTGAAAAGAAACGACACGAAGTGCGCATCCTTCGTGGCGAAATCAGTAGCGTGGTTTCTGATATTGTGTGTCCGTGGTGCGGTTTGGAACGCTTGCACACGCTCGTTTCAACTGAAGGAAAAGAGACGTTTTTTTGTTTGAATAGGCGTTGTCCAACTCATTGGGATGCAACTCGACGCGGGTTTCGAGATGCAGGAAGAAAATTAAGTCCTGCGCAAGTGAAGAAGCAGCAAAAAAAGGGAAAGGCAGCGGGAATCTTCTCCGGTGCCCCGGTCCGGGAACAGTATAAGCAACGAAGAAAAGACCTCAAGGCAGAGCGTGATCATCTTGTTGCGCGGCAGCGAATAAAGAGAGAACTCGACCAGCTGCGAACCCATGGTATTGAGCTGGGTAACCGTTTTCGAAGAACAACAGATCCGGATCTTCGTGCTGATATCCAACAACAGCGGAACCTTTTACTTGAGAGAACGAGAAACCTCCATGAAAAATGGAATGATCTTCCAGGCGTTCGTCGTGATCGAGAACTGCGTAACGTTGATGGCTTACTTACCAAATTACAGAATCAATTGAATGGAGGTCATATTACCCAAGATTATTTTCAAGATGCGAAAAAGGATTTAGATGAACGGCGAAAGGAAATCGAAGAGCAATTCAAACGTGATAGCAAACAATACGAAGAAGAAATTGATGACAAGTTGAAAGAACTGAAAGAATCGTACAAAAAACCCTGGACCGTTCGCCGGTACGGGGAAAGCGTCATCCAAAAAGGATTCTATTTAATTGCTGCTGCTGCGCTTGGGATCACCATGTCGGCCCTGCTCGGCCAGATCTGGTTCATGTTTGCATTTTTCGCAATTGGCTTCTATTTTGTCACCCCTGCGCCGCAAGAGGGCAACCTCTACAAAGGAAAAAACATCTGGTACCAGATGATGAATCCGTTAAGCGACGGGCGATCCCATGCCACGTTCGGCTGGATGCGAAGTTTTTTCAAGATTTCCGCGATCACCCTGTTCGCCTTCGGGTTCCGCGCGCTCGGAGGACCGTTCAACATCGCCTTCCTCATTGTTTGTCTTGGTGGGTATTTCTCACTCAAGACAGCGTACGATCCTGATATTCCTGGCGAACGAATCGAATCACTGATGAGATTTCTCATCCTCGGATGTTACTTGATTCCGTTCTACCTGTTTGGGACAATTTTCAACTCGAATGTTCTTGCAATCCTTGCGCTCGCCTTCTTCGCTGTTCCGCCGGTGGAGCGATCAAAGAAAGGAACAGAGAGCAGTGAAGAGGCAGCGACTGGCGAATTTGGCGCAATGTTCGACAAAGCTCTTTTCGTGGGTTTGATGTTTATTGCTTTGCTGGGTTCCGGAGCGCTGAATGTTGTGTCACCACTCTTCACCTTTGGCCCTGGATGGGAACTCACCGGCACGCTTCGGGCAACGTTCCTCTACTTCTGGTTTGTCTCATTTATCGCAGGACTCTTTTCATCGCGGGCAGCCCGGCCAGAGGCAGGGCTGATCATGCTTGGCGCTGCCACGGTCATCTATGGTATCGGACCAGGATCGCAGGACATTGGCAGCGGACTGTTAGGACAGTGGTGGCCCACCGTGCACAACGGCGTGGCTGAATTAACAGAACCATTAGCAGAAGTGATGATGCAACTTGGCAACACGTTAGGCCAAGCAGTCTTCTTACTGACGAATCCCATTGGATATACACAACAAATCCTCAACGGCACGTATGCGACTGATCCCACGACCGGGTTAAAAGGAGCGCTCGGTGTGGAGTTTGATGGCAAAATAGACGTCACGCCGATCTTTCCAGGCCAACCTTTCTCGATCGTGTACAAACTGAAGAATTCCGGGGCGTTCGAGACGAGCAATGTCAACGTCACGTTAACGAGCAACATGAAGTTTTCCGATTCAGGAGGGAAGATCGACTTCACCCGGGTCACGGTTCCTATCAGCCAGTTCGGGTTCAACGCTACCGAACGAGAAGAAGTATGCATTGACAAAGACGGCGTTGATCATCAGCAACAAACAAGCAAGGATGAACCCTGCTATCAGGTTGTCCATTACCCTTACGTTCCCTTCCCTGGCGGTGCCGTTGGCTCGTACCAGCAGCCCAGCGGCACAACTCCTGAAACCATGACCAAGCTGGATATCCGCCAGGGATTCTTCCAGAGTAATGGGTTTTCCTGTTCGGAGATGATTGGCGCAAAACACATCCTCGACGAAATTGCGAACAAACTTGCTGGCGGCATTGGTGCCAAGAGAATCACATCAAACATAGATCTTCGGAATTTCTACATTCCGTTCAACATCACGGTTACGTATCCGTATCAAATCGACTCCAGCATTGATGTGGAGCTCATCAGCCAGGGCGAGTGGGATCGCCTGGTTGCGGACGGAAAACTTGTCACACAAACGAAGAAAGCATCGACGTTCACCAATGCGCCGGTCCAGTTGAACCTCGACACCCTTGAACAACCGATCCGGGAGAAGACCCCGCTGTTCATTGGTTTGTCGCTCGTTCCTGTGCAGAAATACCAGGCGTCCACAAGCTCCCAGATCGAGAGCGCGCAGATCCAGTTGATCATTCCCAACGCGCTTGGGGAAATCAAGAGCTGCACGAACAACAAGTTTGCCACGACGCCTGGCGCAACAGCGACCACCTATACATGGAAACCGGAAAACATTCCCCAGGGCATGACAACGATCTTCTGCTACTTCCAGGATCGATTTACCTTTGGAAACAAGAACATCCCGACGCAGACGTTCCAGGTCCGGGCGCACGCGGACTACATCTTTGCGCAGACCAAGACCGTGAACGAGAAGGTGGAGTTCGGCGGGGTGACCTGCTGCGAAACGACGAACGACTGCCCGTATGCGGCGTTCGGGCAGACGTGCAACAACAACATTTGCGGGGACTTTGGGAACGGGACGTCGTCGAATGGGATAACTGGTTTGAGTTCACTCTTTGGCAAACCAGGATATTGCGAAGCGTACAAAGAGCAGACGAAGAGTGGCTGTCGTCTTGGTGCAGGAGGATGTGACAAAACACTCCTAGGTGCTGATGCAGACTGTGATCAAGTAACGAAATACGATCTTGGTGGTAATTCATTAGAAGGTCTTGCATGCAAAACCATTTCCACAACTTCAGGAGATCTTGGTGTCTGTTGTTTGGAAGATAGCGGAAACCCGGATAATTGCAAGAAAGCGTACGAACAGTGGTTAAGTACACCTCTTGATGATGATAAAATCCTGAAGGCGTTTCAAGAAATTGTTTGATCGTTCTATTTTGTTCTTTCAAATATAACACTGTTATATTATGAAAAGAAAAGAAGTCGGCGCGGCACTTTCCATGCGTGTCGCGCCGACGGGTTGGGGACGAGATCAGGGTCCCTTGACCTTGTCCGTCGTCAGGTCAATTGTGGTGAAGATACTCGTATGCTCCCTCACGGGGACGGCGTTCAGGGTACCACATATGGCCGCACCATTCACCCACCGGACAGCCGTAGGACGGGCGGCCGGGGTGATAAGGCCCATGCCAAGGTCACCCCTCGTACCTACCGGCACGTCCTCTCCCGGATCATAGACGATCATCTTGTCGGAGGAGACGAGTAGGTAGTAGACGATCAGGCGGAGTGGGTCGCGTTCGCCAACGGAGATGGCGACTAGGTTGCCGTCGTCCCCCGTCACCGCGAACCCAACGCTTGTGGCATCCTTGGCGTTCTGGAGGTAGGAGCTGCCGACCATCTTCTCGATTGTTGCTCGAGTAGTTGTGTCCAGATCCCCCCTCATCACGAGCTTTCGCAAGTTCGTGATGTCGTCGGTGGTCGCCCGGGACTCCAAGATCGTCTTCACTTCCGCCTCGTTCACCATGTCTGCTCCGTAGAGCTTGACATGGCTGGCCAGGGGATACCGGGTACCCTTCGTCAGAGGCGCCTTGTCACCACCAAACAGGTTCGGGTTGACCTTCCCCAAGTTGAGGCCGGCACCGCCGAAGGCAACGAAGAGCACTGCGCTGATGGCGAGGACTGCCAGAACGATAATGACGGTCTTCATGATCCACCACCTCCTGTGCTCTTCGGATTTTTGGCGGTGGCCTCGAGCGTCTCGACCCGCTTGACGACTTGCTCAAGGGTTTCCGTGAGCTTCGTCATCGGGTCCTCGGGTGCCTTAGGAGTCGCAGGTGTCGTCGACCCCTGGGGAACCTGAGGCTTCTTGAGAGCAGCGTTGATCTCCTTCCTGTGCAGGACGTAGATCGCGGTCGAGATGATCCCAACCACTGTGAACAGATAGACGAAAAACTCCAACATCGGAGCCTCCTTTCCAATGTCTCAAGTCCACTGGCGAGAAGAATATCCGGTCCCGGCTTGAGACGGACGACATTCTGGTGCACCATCCTGTCGCCCCCGGGACGCGGATACACAAACGTGTATCCTGCCTTCTAATCAGAAGGCGTAAAAACCCAAGACCGACGAAAGACAGCCCCACATCGGTCAGTGTATGGTGTCAACCGAGCTCCCGCTCCCGTGCTCGAAACCACGCTCCGCGCGTTTTCAGCGCTCAAGAAGCGCTGACGGATCCGTCACGGACAGGTTTCTGGTATGGGGAAAGGCACATCGTGTGGACGCACCAGGGGATAGTCGATTGGTTGATGATCATTAATCACTACTTTATGATGACAGTAATAGAACCAATGAGTATTTAAAGTTTGTCTGGGTCAATTATAACATTGTTATTGTCAATCTTTCTCATGGGCAAATCTTTATAAGGATATTGTTTATTTTAACCATTAATAAGTGGTAAAGGAGATAGCTATGCAAAGCGAAATTGTCTGTGTCGACGGCCAGGTTGCCGTAACCGATTGGAACGAAGGCGTCAGGAGGTATACCTCCAATGCCAGCCCACTCCGCTTTCCGCACTCCGATGTGCGGCGGCATGGTCCTGTGCAAACGTTCCGGAACACCCTTAACAACTATCGTTCTGCTGTTGCCGATATCGATCCGAGCGCGAGAACCTATTTCACCGCCCTCAAGACGCTTGCCAACACCTACGGGGATCGATTGTTCGATGGGTTGTACACCGAGATGGAACGAGCAAATAAGACTGACGACACCACGCGAGCTTCCAGAAGCGAAAGCGATCTTGCTGTCCTTGTCGACCTCAGCGACTAGACCCCGGCAATGAGCCGCAGCAAATCCCGCATCCCTGGCGCAAATCCCAAGATGAAGACCACAATCAGCAGGAAGTTCCTGAAGTTCGCGTTCTCGGCATACTTCCCGATCACCCAGACCACGGGGATCACGACCACGATCTTGAGCAGGAACATGGCGACCGGCCCCACGAAGGGGATCAGGATGTTCGGCACCACGTGTTGCTCGAAGTACCCGAAAAAGCTGAGCGATACGAAGGTCGCGCTCGCATCCAGAAAGTGCGCTGCCAGGATCCCCTGGTTCACGGGCGTCAGAATCCGAGGAAGTTCAGGATGGAGCCTCGCCACCGAAGGCTGCCGCAGGAGCCGGGCAATCCCATTGAAGATCCCCACCGACACCACCAGTAACCCCAGAACAAGCCAGAGGGGCTCGAAGAACCGCCAAGGGGTAATCACGAAGTTCACGAGGACCAGAAGCGACCCGATCGCGGCCATGGGCTTCCAGTAGGGAATCTTCCCCACCTTCATGATCCCGATCGAGAGCAGGAACACTGAGAAGGCCAAAACAAAGGTGATCAAGTAACTTCCTGGTGTCGGAAAGAAGGGCGCTGAATAGAACTCCTGCACTCCTGACGGCAGCACACCAACAAAGGCAGCATCATGCAACACACGCGTACTGGATCCCCACACCACGAACGGCAGGATCGCGTAGAAGAAATGTTTGTCAATCGGGATGTTCAGTTTCGTGATGACGCGATATACAATATAGACCGCCACCACCAACAAGATCGCATACACTGCGGTATTAATCGGATTGAAGTAGCCATTCGCAAGAATGGGATCGAGAAAATATTCCTGGAAAACCATACTATCGCCTATTACAGGACAGTGTATTTATAGGAACAGGACAAAGAATATTAATGAAACTCCTCTTGTTCGCACTCATTGCCATTCTCCTTGTTGCCGGCTGTACCACAATCCCAGCAGACACCGGAGGCGACAATGGGGCGACGGCGAACGTTGACGACGAGATCAACACGGCACTCGAGAATGAATTGAACCAACTCCCAGATGAATCTCTTGATGATCTTCAAAACGAGCTCCTCGGCGATCTCTAGTCCTTTTTAACCTCCTTTCTATTCGGTTGCTATGAAGAGGAGAATCAGCATCGTGATCGCGCTTCTCGTCATACTCTCCCTCATTCCGCAGGGACGCGCCCTACCGATCACCACGTACGAGATCATGTTTGACCTCACCACTGACACGGCAGAGGAAACAATTCACATTCTCTTGACAGAACCTCTTCCTGAGTCCCGTGAACTCTCGTATGATGTGAATGGGGCGGTGACAAATCTGGTAATCCTGGTCGACAACCAACCCATTGAACCAACAATTACGAGGAACGACGGGCTCACAACCATGACCTTCCCTGCAGCGGCGGGAACCCATGATATCCTGCTTTCATTTTCCACATCAGACGTGCTGTTCTCCAATGATGAAGGATTTGTGTTCACATTTCCCTTTTCTCCACCGTCCGGAGTCACGACTTTGCATGTTACTGCGTATCTCCCCAAAGGCTATGTTGCTGTTGGGAATAGTGTCTTTCCTGGCAGCGGGACACCGGTGTCAGATGGTGAACAAATTGGGTACACCTGGACGATCACAGATCCGAAGGGCACCCAGTTCTTTTCGATTCAGTTCGAGAGCGGCATTCCCCTGCAAGACTCGTTCCTGCTCATCCTCGCCGCAGCCGCGGGGATCGGTATCCTTGTGGCGGTCATCTTCTTCCTCCGCCGCCGGCACCGAAGCCAGTTCCTGCTCTCCTTCTTTGAAGATGAACGCAAGGTGATTGTTGCTGTCCAGAAAACAAAGATCGTCTACCAGAACAAGATTGAACGGCAGTTCGGGTTCTCCCGGGCCAAGATGACGAGGATCGTGAAGAAGCTCGAGGCCCGCGGCCTGATCAAGAAGGAAAAGGCAGGAAGGACGAACAGGCTAACCTGGACTGGAAAATCAATCCCTCTTCAAGAAAAGCAGCAGGAACCGCCGCAGCAGAACCTTCTTGAACTCACTCCCGAGAAAAAATAATTGTTTCAGACAACTGTTTCAAACTGTTTCACGGGCAGTATTCATAGGGGAAGACACTAAGAACAAGATATTACAACGGAACGGTGTCAATACTCAAAGGCTCCGTTGTTTCAAATCAAGGAGGAAACTATATGAAAGGAATCATCGCAGCCCTCATGGTTGTTGTGCTCATTGCAAGCACCTTGACCATTGGAATTGCTGCAGCGCAAGGCCTCGGCAACCAAGGGAAGAGTGTCAAATTCACAAAGGTTCACATTGTTGGCCAAGGATTCGCTGTTCCCAAAAACGCTGATGGGACCTATACTCTTGACGATCTCGAAGGCGCTCGGCGAATCCACGTTGTCATTGCACGGGCTCTAGTGAGCACAACCGCAGGGAATGCAGAAAAGACAGCAGGACTCCTGAAATTCGATGGGAATGATGACGGGAAAACAGAACTCTATCAAATCAAGAATCCCGTCTACAACAGCGAAGCGCTCAGTGTCACAGGCGATCTCTTCCTTCATGGAAGCACACAACAGGTCGGTACCATCGATCTCGCAGTCAGCATCAAAGAGGATGGGAACGAACGTGTACGAGGAACCATGACGCTTAATGGCGAAGAGTGGGACGTTGTCATCAAACAGCAGATCGTAACCGGTCTGGACGAGGAAGACGAAACTGACGCTGAAGAAAACGGTAACGAACTCGGTTATACCCACAGGGTTCGGGCACAAATTGCTGGGTACGCTGAAATCGCGAACGAGGATGCCCGCGTTCGATTGCGTCTTCGCGAACTCTGCACCGCTAATAAAGAAGACTGCAAGAATGTGCTTGAAACAATACCAGTCAACTTTGGCTCTGGTAATGCAAATGCCGTCCAAGCGCAACTCGCTGTCTGGCGTTCGCTTGACGAAGACGACCAATCTAATGCATTGACGGCAATCTCCACAGAACAAATCAAAAACATAAAAGAGAAATTGGAGCTTGTCCGCATCAAAGCGCCAGAACTCAAAAACAAACTCAACGCTGCTGTCACTGCATCCGTTGACGACTAAATGGTGACCCAATGAACCGTGTTACTGTCACCATCGTCCTCGTGGCGATCATCGCAGTGGTTGCGTTTGCTGCGGCCCTTCCCCGTGAAAAGGCACCGACACTCCCGGTCTCAGGGAGTGTCGTTGACGACGAGATCGATGCCGCGCTCGAAACAGAGCTGAACAAGCTCGTCGATGACGGGGACCTCAGCAACCTCGAAGCAGAACTCTTAGGGGCGCAATAGCCCTCCCCTTCCTTTCTTAAATCTCAATAGGGAAACCACGATCATGGACACGATCGATGAGGCGATTGCTGATTTTCGGCAGGGGAAGCTGGTGATCGTCGTTGACGACAAAGACCGGGAGAACGAGGGCGATCTCATTCTTGCCGCAGAACATGTCACCTCAGAGAAGATGGCGTTTATCATCCATCACACCGGCGGGATCGTGTGTCTTGCCCTGAACAATGCCATTGCCGATCAATTGGACCTTCCTCCCATGGTCCACCAAAACACATCACGATTTGGTACCTCATTCACAGTCAGTATTGAAGCAGCACGTGGCATTACGACCGGCATTTCTGCACCTGACCGCGCGCAAACCATCCGAGCAGCAATTCATCCTGCAGCGAAGCCGCATGACCTGCGGCGTCCTGGCCATGTGTTTCCGCTTCGCGCACAAGATGGGGGTGTCCTTAAACGAACTGGTCATACAGAAGCCGGCGTTGATCTGTGTCGACTCGCTGGTCTGCGCGAAGGCGCAATCATCAGCGAACTCATGCACCAAGACGGGAGTATGATGCGGCTGCTAGCGCTCCATGATTTTGCGAAGCAGCACAACGTGAAGTTGATTTCCATCAGTGATTTGATTGCATATCGCAGAAAAACAGAAAACCACATCCACCGTGTTGCAGAAATCAGTCTCCCAACAACCTACGGAAATTTCCGGGCGATTACCTACCGGTCACAACTGGACGGACAACATCACATTGCACTCCTCAAAGGAGACGTTCACGGGAAAGAAAACGTCTTGGTTCGCGTTCATTCTGCGTGTCTCACCGGCGAAGTTTTCCGGTCACTCCGTTGCGACTGCGGCCCGCAGATTGACAGCGCACTCAAAAAGATCGCAACCGAAGGGACCGGGGTGCTGTTGTACATGAAACAGGAAGGCCGCGGGATTGGTTTGGAAAACAAAATGCGTGCATACGAGCTGCAAGACAGGGGATTCGACACCGTTGAAGCAAACGAGCAACTCGGTTTGCCGCATGATCTTCGCGATTACGGCATCGGCGCACAAATCCTGAAGGACCTCGGCTTGTCAACAATTAGGTTGATGACCAACAATCCACGCAAGGTTGTGGGAATCGAAGGACACGGGTTGACTATTACGAAAACCGTGCCGATTTTTGTGCACCCAAACCCGTTCAACAAGAACTACCTTAAAACAAAAAAGGAAAAGCTCGGCCACATTCTGCCGCTCTGACTTTTATACTTCCCGTGCCAAGGAGAAGGCATGGCAGCAGACCCGAATCTAATTGTTTTCTACGGAACGGAATGCAAACACTGCCATGAACTGGAACCGCTCTTCGACCGCTTGAAAGAAGAAGCCGGGATTGAACTGACCCATCTGGAGGTCTGGCACAACGCAGAGAATGCAGCCATGTGGCAGGAGCTGGACGGCGGCAAGTGCGGCGGCGTTCCCTTCCTTTTCAACAAAAAGACCGGGAAGTGGATCTGCGGCACCACGACCTACGAGAAACTGAAGGCCTGGGCAACCGGAAAGTAACCTTTTAAACCTCTGCGGCTAAATCCAGCCATGGCGAAGCAGCAACGGAACTATATGCCGCAGTCAAGCGGTGGACTGGTCAACTACTACGACGAATCTGCCAAGGGTCCGAAGATCCGACCCGAACATATTGTTGGGGCGATCGCGATTCTTGTTGCCTTTGAGCTGATTGTGAAGTTTGTGCTGTAAGAACCAGTTATTCCTTCTTATATCTTTCCTATAAGACACAATTCCCGTTCATTGTCGAAGACCGCAGCACGGGATATTTGAAGTATGTCACGAAGGATGAGGCTATGATTCCACGCGCAAACGCGGTTGCAACAATCCCTACTACTTCACCTGCCCACGGCTCAATCACGGGAGGGAAACGGATCAACAACCTTTCCTGGAAGATTGCGGGAGCAGCAGGCGACGGGATCCTGAACGCTGGCCGCATGTTCGCCAAGCTGTGCATGCGGGACGGCTTATACGTCTTTGCGTCAGCAGAATATCCCAGCCTGATCCGCGGCGGGCACAATCATCTTGATATCCGTGTCTCAGACAAGCCGCTTGCATCCCACACAAAATGGGTTGATCTCCTCGTTGCCCTGAATCAGGAAGCAGTTGACAAGCACGCGAGCAAGATCATCCCTGGCGGCGGGATCATTTACGACGGAGACACCCTCAAGGTGAGCGTCGAGAGTCTCAAACGGAGCGACATTGCACTCTTCCCGCTTCCCCTCCTCAAGACCGCAAGCGCATGCGGCGGCCCCATCATGCGAAACGTGGTTGCCATGGGGGCAACGATTGGCCTGCTCGGTGTTGCGCTCTCATCATTTATCGCCATCCTCACAGAAACCTTTGAGAAGAAAGGCGATGCGGTTGTTCAGAAGAATATTAAGGCCGCCCAAGCAGGATACGATCTGGTCAAAGGAAAACCATTTCCTGTTTCATTGAAGAAACAACCTGGCCCGCAGAGACTGTTCATGTCTGGCAACGAAGCCATGACCGCTGGCGCAATCAAAGCAGGCCTCACGTTTTTTGCCGCATACCCGATGACACCTGCCTCATCCATCCTGCACACGGTTGCAGCGAATGAGAAAGACTACAATATTGTGGTCAAGCATACGGAAGACGAGATTACCGCGATCAATGCGGCGATCGGTGCAAGCTACGCGGGCGCGCGGTCCATGACCGCAACAAGTGGCGGCGGTTTTGCGCTGATGGTTGAAGGACTCGGTCTTGCAGCGCAAACAGAAACACCGCTTGTGGTGGCAAACGTCATGCGTCCTGGCCCGGGATCAGGCATGGCAACGCATTCTGGCCAAGGTGATCTCCAGTATGTGTTGCATGCGTCAACGGACGAATTCCCGCGCGTTGTGGTCGCCCCCGGAGATGCCGCTGAGAACTACACACTCGGGTTCGAGGCATTCAACCTTGCGGATCAATACCAGCTGCCGGTGATTCTTCTTTCAGACAAGTACCTTGCAGAAAGTTATTGTTCAGTCGATCCCCTACCACACCAGCTTTCTGTGCACCGCGGGAAAATGGTAACAACAGCACAACAGAACTACAAGCGGTACGCATTGACCAAGGACGCAGTGTCACCGCGGGCTCGGCCCGGCATTCCCGGTTGTATGTTTGTTGCTTCAAGTTACGAACACGACGAGGAAGGAAACGAGTGTGAAGAGCCAGCAGTCCGGGTCGCCATGCACCAGAAGCGGTTCCGCAAGATTGAGCAGCTCGCCAAGACCCTGCCGCAACCGAAACTCATCGGTCCGGCTGATGCGCCGATCACTTTTGTCAGCTGGGGATCACCGAAAGGGCCGATCCTCGAGGCAATGAAGCTCCTGAAATCAGATGGTGTTGCAACGAATTTCCTACAGCTCATGTATCTCAGCCCGTTTCCTACAGAGACGGTTTCCCGGATTTTGAAAAAGGCGAAACAACTGGTCCTTGTGGAAAGTAACATGACCAGTCAACTCGGTTCCCTGATCCGGGAACAGTGCCTAATTACCATTAAAGAAAAGATCTTGCGGTATGACGGTCGGCCCTTTGATCCTGAAGACATTGTTGCCGCGATCAAGGAGATGATTGTATGACGATTTCTCTTGCTGATCTCACAACACAGGAAACACCAACCTGGTGTCCGGGGTGCGGTGACCACACCATCCTCGCGTCATTGAAGAATGCGCTCGCAGAACTCGTTATTGATCCGAAGGATGTTGTTATTGTTTCAGGAATCGGCTGTGGTTCAAAGATTCCGCACTACGTCAAGACGTACGGCTTCGAAGGGTTGCACGGTCGCGGGTTGCCGGTTGCTATGGGCATCAAGCTGGCAAATCCGACCTTGACGGTGATTGCCATCTCCGGCGATGGTGATACGTACGGCATTGGTGGCAACCACTTCATGCATACCATGCGCCGCAATCTTGATATCGTGCACATCGTGCAGGACAACCAGGTATACGGGCTGACAAAAGGGCAGTATTCCCCAACGAGTAAGAAAGGGTTCAAATCACCATCGTCACCACATGGTGCGCTGGAAACCCCGGTGAATCCGCTGGCGCTCGCCTTGACTATGGGTGCCAGTTATGTTGCCCGCGGCTATGCGCTGAACGTCTCCCAGCTCAAGGAATTGTTTGTTGATGCTCTCAACCACAAAGGCTACGCGTTTGTCGATGTGTTGCAACCATGCGTCAACTATAACCGGGCGAACACGCCTCAATGGTATCAGGAGAATACGCAAGTCCTTCAAGGAAACGATCCTGCCAACTGGGACGAGGCCATGAAGCTCGCTCGGCGAACTGACAAACTGCCACTTGGGTTGTTCTTCAAGGAGGACCGGCCGACCTATGATGGTGAAGTTTCGGTCTATGAGAAGGGTGTCCCGGCGACGCGGGATATCTCGAACATTGATCTTTCAATGATGCTCAAACACTATGTATAAAAGAGTCAAAATACAGAAAACGCTTATATGTCTCTGAAGTTCAATATTTGAAACATTTGATAACTTTCAAATGTTGGAGGAAGCTGCATGGTGAACGCTTATCCCCAAGCAACCCAGCATACCCGGGAGGACTTCTTGGCTGTCCCGACCTCCCCGTATGTGAACGACTTTACCGCTGAGCGGAAGCAGCAGCTCGTCGCTCTCCTCGCAGATGAAGGGGATGTCCGCTTGCTCAAGTTCCACCAGTCCCTCTGTCCTGGCTGCGTCGAGGACAAACAGTGGAACACCATGAAAATCGATGCCGTCACCTATCTGAAGCACAACAAGGTCTGGATCAAGAAGTCCTGCCCGAAGCACGGCCCCTTCAAGGAAGTCTACTGGTCAGATTACGGATTGTACCAAAAAGCAGAGCGATTCCAGGATCCCGGCATCGAAATCCAGAACCCGCATATAGAAAAAGGTGACATCAACTGTCCGACTGACTGCGGCCTGTGTGCAAATCATGAAAGTCATACCGGCCTCGGTAATATTGTGGTAACCAATCGCTGCGATCTGTCCTGCTGGTACTGTTTCTTTTACAGCAAAGAAGGCGACCCGATCTATGAACCGACCATGGACCAGATGAAACTTATGCTCTCGCGCATGCGGGATGAAAAGCCCGTCGGCGCCAACTCCGTTCAGTTCACGGGCGGCGAACCAACCCTTCGTGAAGACTTGATTGACATCATCAAGCTCGCCAAAGAACTTGGGTACGATCATATACAGTTGAACACCAACGGGATCAACCTGTCGCGCGATCCGAACCTTCCCCTGCGCCTCCGCGAGGCCGGCGTGTCCAACCTGTACATGTCCTTCGACGGCATGGCCCCGTCGACAAATCCGAAGAATTATTGGGAAGCACAACAAGCAATCGAGAACTGCCACAAGGCGGGGATCGGGGTTGTGCTGGTCCCGACCGTGATCGGCGGCGTGAATGATCACGAACTGGGTGACATCATCCGCTTCGCATCCGGCAACATCCACGCCGTGCGCGCGGTGAACTTCCAGCCCGTGTCCCTCGTTGGCCGCATGCCGGAACGCCAGCGCCGAAAGCAGCGGATCACGATTCCTGGTTCAATCAACCGGATCCAAGCGCAGACTGCAGGAGAAATCAGCAAGGACGCCTGGTTCCCTGTTCCCTGTGCAAAACAGATCACTGATTTCATCGAAGCGCTCAAACAGGAACCAAAGTATCGGTTATCCGTGCACTTCTCCTGTGGCATGGCAACATACGTATTCAAGGATGAGCACGGCAAACTCATTCCTCTCCCATCGTTTGTCGATGTGGAAGGCTTTTTCAACTACCTTGGCGAGTTGACACGGGAACTTACCGGCAGCAAGCACAGGAAAATCAAGAAAAAGGTTGTGCTCGCCAAGCTGCTCCTGAACCTGAACAAGTTCGTTGACTCGAAAAAGAAGCCGCAGAATCTCAACATTGTCAAGCTCCTCAGTGGTGCCGTTGGCGGGGGAAACTACCACGGGCTTGCAGCGTTCCATCTCAAATCATTGTTCCTCGGGATGATGCATTTCCAGGACCCGTACAACTGGGACATTGACCGTGTCCACAAATGCGACATTCACTACGCTGTTCCTGACGGTCGCGTGCTCCCATTCTGCACGTTCAACGTGATCCCAGGATTGTACCGGGACAAGGTACAGGAGAAGTTCAGCATCCCTCGGGATGTCTGGGAACGGAAAACAGGAAAACAATTGAAGGATGATATGTATCATCGGAACATCAGTTCCGAACAAATGCGGAAGATTAAGGAACAATACAACCACTTCATCAAACCAGTAGGGAAGGTTACCACAGAGGATGACGCCTTTGACCCTGATAGCCTCCAAACAAAAACACCGGATACCGTGCTCGCAGCTGCAGCAACAATAATCACCAAGAACAAGGCAACAGCACCGATCGAACAAATTACAAAAATCCTCACCGGCAACACACAGTCATATGGTTCCTGTGATCCCACATACGCGATCGTGAAACCAGAGGAGCTTATAAAACGAAGGAGTGACTGATTGTTATGGCCGACGAACAATTCTTGATCGAGCATGAACGACCCGGCTGTATCGGCTGTGGTGCCTGCACAGCAGTGTGCCCGCAGTTCTGGGAAATGGCAGCAGACGGGAAGAGCGATCTGAAAGATGCAGAACGAATTGAAGAAAACGGGGAAATCATTCGCGAGCAACTCACCGTGACCGACCTGAACGGACACAAGGAAGCAGCCGATGCCTGCCCAGTGAACGTCATTCACGTGACGAACAAGACAACGAGCGAGAAATTAATCTAAACCCATTTCTTCCGGTGGAAGTAGAGAAGCATGAAACCGCCGATGGACAACATCAGCAGGAGCGCTGCAGGGTACCCGTACACTGACGGGATTTCCGGCATGAAGTGGAAGTTCATGCCGTAGACACCAGTAATGAACGTCAGTGGGATGAACACGGTTGAGATCACTGTCAACACCTTCATGATTTCGTTCGTGCGGGCGCTTTCACGGGAAAGGTAGACATCCAATGCACCCGACAGCGATTCCCGGAGTGTTTCAATTGTTTCAATGAGATGGATCATGTGCTCGTAGACATCACGCATGTAGACGATCGTTGATTTCTTGATGATTCTTGTGGAACCGCGTTCTAGGTTGCTCAAAACATCGCGCAGCGGCGCGACGGCCCGTCGCAGATGGGTCAGTTGTCGTTTCAGGGTGTGGAGGTTCTGCAGGGACTTCTGGGACGACGTGCGGGTTAATCGGTCTTCCAGCAGCTCGACATTTTCTTCAAGCTGGTCAACCAGCGTGAAGTATTGGTCAACCAGTGCATCGAGCATGGCATATACAAGGTAATCCGGTCCTTCTTTTCGAATGCGTGATTTGGCGTTTCTGATCTGTTCTCGAACTGGTGCAAAGAAGTCCTCACCACCTTCCTGAAAGGTGATCACGAACTTCGGTCCAAAAACCGCGCTGATCGGTGTCGTTAGGAATCGTTTCGCCTTGTCAAATGCAAAGCCACTAAAGTTGAGAAAGAGATAGTCGCCATAGTCTTCGATCTTTGCCCGCTGGTCAGCATCAAGGATGTTTTCAAGAACAAGAGGATGGAGCCCGAATCCATCACCAATGGACTTGAGGAGGGTGGTGTTCTTCAAGCTGTCGAGATGGACCCAGGTCACGCTTTTCTGGTTCTTGTAGCGGAAGCACTCGTCAATGAAGGCAATCCGCTTCTCGGTCAATCGTTTCTCGTTATAATCAACGAGTGTTAGTGTCACTGCATCTCGCGCCATGAATCCCCCTCTACAGAGGTTGGCTGGCGTGGTTTATAAAACGGTGTAAGATTGTTTGGGTGCTGCTTTCTTCGCAGGTGGCTTTGGGCCTGGTTTTCGGAGTGATCGAGACGTTTGTGTCCACTTGAACTTCTTTCCTTGCCTGCCCAGCTTCTTGTTCTTCTCGCACTTGCTGCCGCAGAAATACAAGACTGTCCCGTCCAGCTTCACGAGCATCTTGCCCGCGCCTGCTGGTAGGGAATCAGAACAAAAAGAACATTTCATGTTATCCGCCTCGCTTTTGGAGCTTGCCGGCAACATCCATTGAGGTTTCCTTCAAGATGATCACGTCACCTTTCTGGATAGAACCCACAACATTTCGGACGAGTACCTTGTCCTTGTCCTCGCCCTCGAGTACTCGGCAGCGAACGCGCCGGACGCCCTTCACACCAAGGCGGCCCATGATCGTCAGTACCTCAGCAGCAGTTGCCATACTTACTTCCCTTTGAGCGTCTTGATCTTCGCAGCGATCTCAGCGATCACTTTCTTGGCTTCGCCTTCTTCGATCACGGCGATCGAGGATGTTGGTACCTCAATGCCTGCGGCCTTCCCGAGCTCGAGCTTACTGACCACATAGCTGTAAGGAACGTTCTTTTCCTCACAGATCACGGGTACGTGCATGAGCACCTCTTCAGGTGTCACGTCAACCGCCATCACTACAAACTTGGCAATGCCTCGTTCGAGTGCCTTGGTTGTTTCATTAACACCCTTGCGGAGCTTGCCGCTCGTCTTCGCGAGGCCGATCGCCTCAAGAGTTTTCTGGGTGAGGTCCTTGTCAACCTCGAATTTCACAAATCCTGGCATAGTCATCCCTTCCTCGACCGCAGTCTCCGGTCAAATATCGGCTATAGTATAGCAGGGGGGTATATAAATGAAACAGTGGGTCACAATTCAATTTGGGAATCACTCGGGAAGCAGTCCGGAGAAGACTTTATATAGGTCAGGAGAATGGATCAGTACCCCCATGCAACAACGGAATGACCACGCGTTCGCGTGTGACCCCCTCCTTCTTTCCTTCCTGACTTACCGCTCTCGCACACCTTTGATGAATTCCTCAACCATGTTCCGGCAGATTGTATCCGGGAACTGCTGCGGTGGATGTTTCATGAAGTAGGAAGAGGGAGAAATCAACGGACCACCAATACCACGATCTTTTGCGAGTTTTGCGCACCGAATCGCGTCGATCACCACGCCAGCAGAGTTCGGGGAGTCTTCAACAGACAATCGCAGCTCAAGCTCAATCGGTACATTCCCAAACTTTCGCCCTTCCATGCGAATGAAGCAGATCTTGTTATCCTTCTGCCACGGAACGTAGTCCGATGGGCCAATATGAATATTATCAGGCTCGATTGGTGCCGGTAGCTGCGACTGCACAGCCTCGGTCTTCGAGATCTTCTTACTCTTCAGCCGGGCGCGTTCAAGCATGTTCAGGAAGTCAGTGTTCCCGCCGGTATTCAGTTGGTACGTCCGGTCGATCTTCACCCCCCGGTCATGGAACAATCGCGTCAGCACGCGGTGGGTGATGGTCGCACCAACTTGGCTTTTGATATCATCACCAATAATAGGAATATTTGCATCTTCGAACTTCCGTGCCCACGCGGGATTTGACGCAATGAACACTGGCATACAGTTCACGTACGCGACGCCCGCATCCAGCGCAGCCTGTGCATAGTACTGGACCGCGTCTTCAGAACCAACAGGCATGTAGCAGACGAGCACGTCTGCCTTGGTTTCCTTCAAGATCTTGGCAACATCCACCGGCTTCTTGTCTGCGACAACGAAACTCTGGTGTGGCGGGTAGTCCTTCATGTGGCTGGCAACGCCGTCAAGCACCGGGCCCATCTGCACCGTGACGTCGTAGCGGGGAACATCGTTCTGAAAACGGGTCGTGCAGTTTGGGAGGGCGAAGATTGCTTCACTCAGATCCTTGCCGACCTTTCGGGCGTCCACGTCAAACGCCGCGACCGGCTGGACGTCGCTGATCTTATAGGGACCAAGGATATTGTGCATGAGACCGGGAACCAATTCATTCGTATCAGAAACGTCCTTGTAGTAGGACAGCCCCTGAATCAGCGAGCTGGCGCAGTTTCCCACGCCGGCGACAGCAAGTCGGATTCCCATGCAATCACTAGTTCTTTCATAGGACCAGACCCTTAAATACTTTTATGATTGTAAAATAGTCGCTTTTACGTCCAGAAACCAAGGGAATCTCATGCAACCGACAGACCGCCTGAGGAAACTCAACACCACTGACTGTCTCTGGGTGTACGTGCTCCGCATCCTCAAGGACGGGCCGACCCACGCGTATACGATCCGTGCCACAATTGAGCAGCGCTATGGATTCCGGCCAGGGACCATGACCGCGTACAAGGTCCTCTACCTTCTGGAAAAAGACGGGTTTGTGAAAAAAACCGTGCAAGGACGCAAGCGTGTCTACTCCCTCACAGAAAAGGGAAAAGGAGAACTGCAGCGGGCGCGCTCCTTCTACAAAGATCTTGTGAAACGCCTTGCTTCCTGATTTATCAGTCCAGAACCCAAAAAGGATCCTATGACGATTCTGGAGCAGCTGTTTACCCTGCAAAATACAATCATGAGTAATGGCTTCTCGTTCGTCTTTACCGCAGTCGAGTGGTTGCAATCATTTTTGAAAAGCTTTGTCTCCTTTGTGACCTCAGGTGGTGCCTTCACAATTGGCCCGACGATTATTTTCTTCAGTATCTTTGCCTTCTTTGTTGGAAAGTTCTTCTTTGCTTCAGGAAAGGGAATCCTGTACCTGATTGTGCTTGCATTCGTCGTGCTCGGGTTTGTTGTGTTGTTGTTTCTTTAGAAGTTACCCAACACCCTTGTCCGCAGGCTTCTCTTTCTTTTTGTGTTCCACGCGAGGAAGCGCAACTGGCGGCGGCAGCTGGAGATCGTCTGCAATCGCAGTGATCTGTACCAAGCAGCGACGGAAGAGATAGTTCAGAACCTCAACAGAAATATCATCGAGGAGGGCCTTCTTCTCTTTCCAGTGAGCCATGATTTCCTTGTGCTTGTCAGAGACAAAGAGAACGTTTCCCGAGACCGTGACCTTCCCCACATCAGGATTGTAGTCTGTTACAAATTCGAAGGTGAAGTCAATCCCTTTCTTGTCGGTGTTCGGCAGGCCAACTTCCTTCAGTTCGGTAATCTTGGGAGTGGAGTTGATCTTGATCTCGCCGGTGGGCTGGCCACCGAGGCGCTGCCCTTCAAGGCGTTGGAAGGTAAAGCCGATAACTGGCATAGGCAAGCTGTGGGTATCAAGGTTTAAATATGGTGTCTTGGATGTATAACGGTGTTATGTTCCTCTCCATCAAAGCAGATATAAACGTTCGCACCCAATAAAGCACATCCGGGGTTGTGCATGGCAAAAATCCTTATTCCACTTTCCAAAGGCTTTGATGAACTTGAGGCAATCGTCTCGATCAACATTCTCAAAAGAGCTGGCCTCTCTGTCGTGACTGCCGGTCTCCCGGGAACCATGATCCAAGGCTCCCATGGTCTCAACCTGACTGCTGACCGGCAACTCAAGGACATCAACCCGGACGACTTCGATGCCATGGTCCTTGTTTCCGGCGATCCCGCAAACAACATTTTTCTCCAATCCAAAACACTGACCTCAATGGTTACCCGGTTCAACCAACAGAAGAAGTTGCTCGCTGCAATTGACCGCGCTCCGATTATCCTCGCCAAGTGTGGCATCCTCCATGACAAACGGGCCACCGTGGCCCCAGGCATGGAGCGCGAATTGACCATGCCCCGATCCGGACGCATCGTTGTTGACGGCAACATTATCACAGCACAAGGATCTGCGACAGCTATTGATTTTGCGCTCAAACTTGTTGAGGAACTGAAGGGCAAGGCCAAAGCTGCACGATTGCGAGAAGATCTTGGCGCTCTTCCCAGCGAACCAGTAACCTATCTCCGCGTGTGATCTCATGTTACGCAAGGCAAATGGTATCATGACCGAGACCGACAAGAAGATTCTCGAGCTTATGGGGAAGAATCTCCTCATGACCAAACTGGAACTGATGAATGCCCTCAAAACAAAAGACGGGAGCAACGACGTCAGCCTCCAGCGGCTCCGCGAATTCGGCTACGTTGAGGCCGTTGAAAGCATGGGCAACTGCTACGTGGTCACGCAACAGGGCATGCGGGCGCTGAAGAAGTAGCTTTTAATGTTCTCTTGTCCATCATTTCTCCAAACAGCCCCGTCGTCTAGCGGTCAAAGATTACGGGCCTTGGGTTTCACACCCAAAGCGTTGAGCGAGAGCATCGCTGTGAAAGAGGACACCCGTCGACCCCGGTTCGAATCCGGGCGGGGCTATCATGGAAGGGGACATTGCCCAGATCCTACTCGAGACCAAAGCCGTGACACTTCAACCAGACACTCCGTTTACCTTCACATCAGGTATTAAGAGCCCGATCTACTGCGACAACCGTCTCCTCCTGAGTTTCCCGGAACAACGGGAGAAGATTATCGATGCATTCCTCGCTGTCCTCAAACCACTTGACTTCGATGTCATCGCAGGAACCGCAACAGCAGGCATTGCGTGGGCAGCATGGTTAGTGCAGGAACTCAAGAAACCCATGGTTTATGTTCGGAGGAAAGCCAAAGGCTACGGCAAGCAGAACCAAATTGAAGGTAACCTCGAGAAAGGACAAAACGTTGTTGTGATCGAGGACTTGGTTTCCACTGGCGGGAGTTCCCTTGGTGCTGTTGACGCAGTCCGAGTTGCTGGTGGTATCGTCACTGACTGCATTGCAATCTTTACCTACGAATTACAAATAGCAAAAGATGGATACCAGAAGGCGCAATGTACCCTCCATCCCTTAACAACATTCACCGACGTGGTAATGCTTGCCACAAAGACAGGATACATCACACCAGAACAAAAAGACCTTGTCCTCTCTTGGAGTAAGGACCCAGACGCATGGAGGCGCGCATGAGCCTTGTCCTGAAAAATTGCAAGGTGTTCACTGAAGGAAAACTCGTTGCTGCAGACATTCTTATTGAAAACGGGCGCATTAGGCAGATTGGCCAGAAGCTGACCGCTGACATAGAAGAAGACATTTCTGGGAAAACCGTTCTTCCTGGTCTCATTGATGTCCATGTCCACTTCCGTGATCCAGGACAAACACACAAGGAAGACTTCTGTTCCGGTAGCAAGGCAGCAGCTGCCGGCGGTGTCACAACGATCCTCGACATGCCAAACAACAGTCCTCCCATTATTTCACAGGACGATCTTGAAAAGAAGAAGGAAGCAGCAAAGAAATCCATCGTGAATTATGGGTTCTATGTAGGCGCAACCACAGAAAATCTTGACATTCTCAACGACACCGACGCCGTTGCCATCAAAGCCTATCTTGGCTCAAGTACCGGAGACCTCCTTCTCGATAACCCACAAGATCTCGCACACCTCCTCCACCAGACAAAGAAACCTGTCGTTGTGCACGCGGAGAACGAGAAGTTGATCACCTATTTCTCCCAGAAATACGCGGAGACGAAGATGCACCATAAGATGCGGGACAATCTTGCCGCGCTTGTCTCAACCGTGACGGCAGCGCTCTTAGCAAACATGTCCAAAAAACACGTTCATATTGCACACCTTTCAACAAAAGAGGAGATCGACTTCCTCCGGGCAAACAAACCACCTTCCGTAACCTGTGAAGTCGCTCCGCATCACCTCTTCCTTGATAACTCATTCTTCAAAGAACATGGTAACTTCGGGAAGATGAATCCACCGCTTCGTTCTGTTCAAGATCGGGAAGCCCTCTGGCAAGGAATCAAGGAAGGTATTGTTGATCTCATTGCGACAGATCATGCGCCGCACACGGTAGAAGAAAAACGCGCTCCCTTTGAAACCGCACCATGTGGTGTCCCTGGGGTTCAAACCATGCTCCCGCTTCTCCTCAACGAAGTCAACAAAGGAACCCTCGGGCTTTGTGATATTGTCAAACTCTGCGCTGAGCACCCAGCGAAACACTTTGGCATCATGGAACGGGGCCAAATTAAAGAAGGGTTTTATGCTGATCTTGTTGTTATTGATATGAAAAAGGAAGAAACCATTACCAACAATCAGCAATTCTCAAAATGTGGGTGGACACCGTTTGATGGAATCTCAGTGAAGGGCTGGCTCGGTATGACAATTGTGAACGGGAATATCGTCTACAAAGAAGGAAAATTCTTCGAACAGGAGGGGATGTATGTTAAAGACAACAGTCGCTGGCATTGAACTGGAACATCCTATCTTCAATGCAGCTGGTCCCTTGGATGCAACATTAGAAGAACTCACTGTGCTTGGTGAATCACATGCCGCCGCAATCACCATGAAATCATGCACGCTCGAAGCGCGGGAGGGGAATCCTGAACCCCGCTATCAAGACATCCCCCACGGTTCCCTGAATTCCATGGGCCTCCCAAACCTTGGCTACAAAAAATACATCGCGTTCGCACCGCTTCTTAAAAAATACAACAAACCGATCATTGCAAGTGTTTCTGGTCTTTCATTAGAAGACAATCTCACGATTATCCAGGCGCTTAACGATGCTCCTGTTGATCTCATTGAGTTTAATCTTTCATGCCCGAATGTCATTGGCAAACCACAAATGGGTTATGATCCCGAACAAACCGATGACGTCCTTGGAAAGATCATGCATATCACAAAGAAACCGCTTGGTGTGAAACTCCCACCCTATTTTGATTTCGTCCATTTCGAGCAAATCGCAGCAATTCTTAACAGAAATAATGTACGATTTGTAACCTGCATTAACGCGATTGGCAATGCACTCGTTATTGATCCGGAAAAAGAACAAGTTATTATCCGGCCGAAAAATGGTTTCGGCGGTCTTGGTGGTGCCTATGTCAAGCCAACAGCACTTGCCAATGTCCGGAAATTTTCTGAACTCCTCAACCCAACTATCGATATTGTTGGTGTCGGTGGTATCTCTTCCGGAACCGACGTCTTTGAATTCATTCTTGCTGGGGCAACAGCAGTGCAGATCGGAACAACATTCATGAAGGAAAAACACGGTTGTTTTGAGAGGATTGAACGGGAATTCAACGAACTCATGGCAAAGAAAGGATACGAAACTATCGAAGATGTCAAAGGAAATTTGAAAACGTTATGACCTACCTTGATCTCCTCCGCACAACAACGGAGCGAACGGGCAGCATCATCTGTGTTGGTCTTGATCCTGTCCTGGAAAAGATTCCTATTAAAGGCAACCCGGAAAAGGTTATCACAAAATTCTATACCGATCTTTTCGAAGCATTCCAGAGTGAAAACGTGCTCCCGGGAGCAATTAAGCCGAACATTGCCTTCTACGAACAATATGGATTTGAAGGACTTCGAGCGCTCCAAAACGTGATCACAATCTGGCGAGCAGCAAACATCCCCATCATTCTTGATGCAAAACGAGGCGACATCGGCAAAACAAGCGCCGCCTACGCAAAAGCCTGCTTTGTTTTCTGGAACGTCGATGCTGTCACCGTTGCACCATACATGGGTTCAGATTCGATTGCTCCCTTCCTTCACTACGCCGACAGGGGTGTCTATGTTCTCTGTCGAACTTCAAACCCTGGTGCCGGGGATATCCAAGACCTCCTCATTGAAGGAGTCCCTCTATATCAGAAGGTTGCAGATCAGCTTCTCCAGTGGGCACAGCTTGGGACAGGAGCCGTGCTCGGCGCGACCTACCCCGAGGAACTTGAAAACATCGCAACACAGTTCACGAAGAGTGGCAAAGAGCTTCCCTTACTCATTCCGGGTATCGGCGGTCAGGGCGGAACAGTGGAAGAAATCATGAGATCATTGAAGCATGCCGCTTATCCTCTTCCTCTTTGTCGGATCAATGCTTCTTCAGCAGTGAACTACGCTTATCAGAAGCAGGACACAGATGACTATGCAGGCGCTGCGGTTATCGCCTTCAAGCAGATTCAGAGAAATGCTGTTATAAGACAGAAGACAAACAAGTGACCATGGACCCCGATAATCCCTTCTTCAACGCCGTTGTCGAACTCATTGCTACCCAAACGAAGATGCCGTCATCGGTTGTCGAGGAGCAGCTTGAGATCCCTCCTCCACAAACAAACGCCGATCTCGCCTTTCCGTGTTATGCGCTTGCCAAACAACTGAGGAAATCCCCGAACGAAATTGCCGACAATCTTGCGGGAACCCTCAAGCCAGCCGGCATCATCAAACGGTTTGACGCCGCCGGACCATACCTCAACATCACTGCTAACTGGTCTCTTTTCGGGGATCACCTCCTGAAAGACATTATTACCAAGGGGAACGCCTTCGGTAGTTCAAGCATCGGAAACGAAAAAACAGTTCTCGTCGATTTTTCTAGCCCGAATATTGCAAAGCCGATGTCTGTCGGCCATATGCGCTCAACCATCATCGGCGATGCGCTTGCCCGCATCTACCAACATCTCGGCTACAAAATCATCCGGGACAACCACGTCGGTGACTGGGGAACACAGTTCGGGAAGCTTCTCGTTGCCTACGAGAAATGGGGATCAGAAGAAAAAGTCAAGAACGACCCTATCCCTGAATTGCTTTCCTTGTATGTGCAGTTCCATGACAAGGCAGAAAAGGATCCGACCTTGGAAGACGCTGCCCGGGAGGCCTTCCGGAAACTCGAAGAGGGCGATCCCAAGCTCGTTAAAACATTCGAGTGGTTCTGGAAACTCAGTGCTGAAAGCTTCAAGAAAACCTATGATCTCTTGAACATTTCTTTTGATACCTGGAGTGGCGAGCGGCGCTACGTTGCTGCAGCAAAGCACCTGACCCAGGATGCGCTGAAACAAGGAATCGTAAAGGAATCAAAGGGTGCTTGGATCGTTCCTCTTGATCCGCTCCCACCACTCATCATCCAGAAATCAAACGAATCAACGATCTACGCAAGCCGCGATCTCGCGATGTTGCAGGAACGAATCAAAATCCCGAACATCTTCTCGCTCCTCTACGTTGTTGGCTCAGAACAAAAACTCTATTTTCAACAACTCTTTGCAGCAGCCAAGAAGCTCAACCTTCTCCCTGACGTGATTCGTGCGACGCACGTTGATTTCGGGCTCATGTCCCTCCCTGGCGGTAAGATGAGCACCCGAAAAGGACGTGTTGTTTATCTCAATGATGTGATTGCCGAGGCAGCACGTCGCGCAGAAACCATTATGAAAGAAAAGAATCCAGATCTCTTCACGACCGACCGCGGCAAGGACGTTGCCTTCCATGTTGGTGTGGGAGCGCTCAAGTATGCTGACCTCTCCCGAGATCGGATCAAGAACATTGTGTTCTCTTGGGATGACCTCCTTTCCTTTGAAGGTGATACAGGTCCCTATCTTCAATATACCCATGCCCGGTGTACCTCAATCCTGAAGAAAGGGGGTGTCACCACACCGCCATCATTCCGTGCAGCTGCGCTCACTGATACCAAGGAAATCGCGGTGCTCCGTTCCCTTGCCCACTTCCCGCATGCCATCCACCGAACGGTTCGAGAAAACAAACCACACATTATTGCACACGCCATCTTCGACCTTGCGACCGCATTCAACCACTTCTATCAGGCAGTTCCTGTGCTTCAGGCTGACGCAGCTGTGAAAGCGGCAAGGATTGCCCTCGTCGCCGCAACGAAAACAGTCCTCTACACCGGTCTCGCGCTCCTCGGCATTGCCGCCCCAGAGGAGATGTAATTTTAACGTTGCTCGTCCAAGAGATGTCCATGGAGCTTCAGAATCCCTATCTCAAGAACCTCTCCCGGACCCTCTGGTACCTTCTCGCAGGGACCCGGGGAGGTGAAATCCGGGCAAAACTTCTGATGCTCCTCATGAAGCGCCCCTACAACGCACACCAAATTGCCAAGACCCTTGAACTCGACTACAAGACCGTGGAGCATCACATCCGGGTGCTGAAACAGAACAACATCATCACCACGAATGAAGGCGAGAAGAAATACGGGATGCTCTATTTTCTGACCCCCCTTCTCGAGAATAATATCGAGATTCTGGACGAGATCCTCGTCAAATTAGGGAAAAAGGACATAAAGGGGTCAAAAGCAAAGTGATGGTATGGGAGGACTCGCAATCATCTTCACCGGGCTTGCCGGCGTCAATGTGCTGCTCGCGCTCTCGATTCTTTACGTGTACCTCTCGAGTTACATGAAAGCCAAAGCACCGTTCACCCTCGCTTTAATCGTCTTCGCGGGGCTTTTCCTTTTCGAGAACATCCTCGATCTGATTTTCTTGTTGCTTGATCCAGACGCTTTTGCTGGCTTCCTCGGAACCCATAATGCACTGGTCAATGTGGTTCAGCTTGCTGGCTTGGCGGTCTTGGCGAAAATTACCTGGAAATAAAAGAAACAAAGAAAAACGAATACAAGCGACTCTGTTGGAGTCAGCAAGAAAGATTACTTCTTCTTTTTGGCTTTTTTTTTCTTGGCCATGTGTGACACACCCCTTTAAGTTATAGTATTCTATTGATTGAAGGAGTATTAAACTTTCATGGCGTTATCGCCAACATCAATGACTATGGCTTGGTCCAAAGACACCGACAGCCCAGATGATCGCAATCCCAAGCAAGAACACCAGAATCTGGACAATAATTTTTTTCCAGTCCCGCTCTTTATGGATTTCAGGAACAAGGTCCGCTGAGGCAATATAGAGAAACCCACCTGCAGCAATACTGACAAGCGGGACAATGGCGGTCTCGATCACACTCAAGAAAAGATACCCCACAATTGCCCCGACAACAGCAGTGAGCGCGGTGATGAAGTTGGCCACCAGTGCTCGCTTCGCGGACCACCCACCATAGATTAAGAGACCGAAGTCAGACAATTCCTGGGGAATCTCGTGAACAATGATCGCAAGCGTTGTGGCAAACCCAAGGGGAACAGACAAAAAGAAAGAGGCGGTAATCAAAACACCGTCAACGAAGTTGTGGATCCCGTCACCAATGAGGTTCAAGTACGTAAAGGGATGTGACTCTTTCTTGGCGTGGTAATGATGCCAATGCAACCCACGTTCGATGATAAAGAAGAGGACAACCCCGGCAAGTGCATAGAAGAGGGCAAACTCCACACTTGTGGCTTCCTCAATTGCTTCAGGGAGGAGCCCCAAGAATGCACTTCCAAGAAGGGTCCCTGCAGCAAAGCTTGCAAAGACAAAGAGCAGCGTATTCACCAAGCGCGTCTTGAGGAGCGTCAAAGCACCCAGAAGTGAAACTAAACTGACAAGAATGACCGCCCCGAGGATAAGTGTGAGGTCTACCATACCCTCTTCTTTCTGGTGGTATTAATAAATACATGAATATAATTAATAACTTCTATCCTTTCCTGATACTATTAATGAGCCATATGTCCCACGAAATCATCAGCATCTCGCTGGATCCTGAAACGAGCGCCTTAGCGATAGCACTCCAGCAGCACTTCAAAACAAGAGGAAGAAGCGATCTCATTCGTCTGGCACTCCGGAATCTTCAGGAGGAACGAAAAGAGCACATGGTTGCCGGAAAAATCACTGGTGTCCTTCTCTTGGTTCATCACCACCGCGCCGCTGCCGAGGTGATCCAGATCATCCATGAATTTCAACCGCTTGTGGAAACACAACTCCATACGAACACCAAACAAGGTTGTTTTGAGATCGTTGTCGTGAAGGGAGAGGCGAAAGACGTTCACGAGATGCTTCACCGATTTCAGCAGACGAAACAAATTCAGCGAGCAAAGCTCGTCGTTGCGTAACACATTATCTCAGACTAAAAGTACAAATCCCGTTCCCCTTGTTCAATCCGGTCGAGACGGGCCCGTGTTTCCCGTTTCGTTGCTGCATCAGGAATTTGTGCTAGATAGTTCTCAATCACCAACAGACCGCGTTCCTTGACTTCGGGCGACGCATAATCTTCAAGATATTCCTTGAATGTCAAGAGAGCGTTCGGCCGACAAAGATTGTGAATATTACCTGGCTTGGCAAGATCCATGAACGTTGCTCCTGTTCGTCCCTTGCGATAACAGGCAGTACAAAAGCTCGGGAGCAATCCCTGTTTCAGAATCCCCTTCAGAACATCATCAACCGTTCGGTGATCTGCCAAAGAAAATTGAGCAAGCTTCTCTGATTTTCCGTATCCTCCTGGAGCTGTTCGCGAGGCTGCAGAGGTTTGCGAAATCCCGATCTCAAATGCCTTTTCCCGGATCTCAGGTCGTTCCCGTGTCGAAATGATCATGCCTGTATACGGGACCGCCATCCGTAAGATGGCGATGATATTGAGAAGTTCATTTTCAGAAACCGGAGCCGGTGGTTCCTCCCAAGCAACAGCATCAGCCGGCTGCCAGCGAGGGACCGAGAAGGTATGTGGACCGACACCGTAGGTCCTGTCAAGATACTGTGCGTGGGATATCAGAGCCAATACCTCAAACCGATAATCGTACAACCCAAATAAGACCCCGAGTCCGATGTCATCAATCCCTGCTGCAAAGGCCCGGTCATGGGCAAACAACTGTCGCTCATAGTCTGCCTTCAACCCCTGATGCAACTTCTGATACGTCTCCCGGTGGTACGTTTCTTGAAATAGTTGGTAGGTCCCAATACCAACTGCCTTGAGCTTCTGGTACGCTTCGACCGTGGTTGCAGCGATGTTCACGTTCACCCGTCTGATCTCCCCTTTCCCCGATTTGGTATCATAGATCGTCCTGATCACTTCAACAATATAGTCAATTGGTGTTTCGGTTGGATGTTCACCAAACTCCAACAGCAACCGTTTATGTCCCATATCCTCAAGGATTCTGACCTGTTCCCGAACTTCTTCGAGTGACAGTTTCTTCCGCTCAGCGGTATTTCGTGCACGAAATCCACAATAGGCACAGTCATTCACACAAAAACTCGAAACATACAATGGGGCGAAAAGAACAAGCCGTTCCCCATAAATATCCCGTTTAATTTTTCCTGCAGTTGAAAACATCTGCTGAGTCAATGCTGGATCAGTCGCATTTAAGAGTGCCCCAACCTCCTCCAATGTTAGCCCTTGTTTTTTCCGTGCTTTCCTCAAAATTCCGATAATCTGTTCTTCTGTTGGATTCTTCGTCTTCTCAAGAGTCCGGTGTAACAGCTCTTCATTGACAATGTCCTTGATAATTGGCATGTCACAACCCCAAATCCGTTGGTGCTCTCCCCAAGGAATACAACAGGTCAATGGTTTCTTGAATTGCTTTCTTGACCTCTTTCCCATGTTTTGGATAGATGATATATAAATCCCTGTATGTTGGCGGGGTAACATTGATCATCAACGAATTGGCTCCGGCAAGCAAACCCTCTTTCTTTGCATTATCCCCAAGCGTTTCGAGTGCTGTTGTCACCAAGATCTTGGCTTTTCTGTCAAGCAACCGTGTTACGGCTATTGTTTTCAACACTGCGCTTTTTTCTCCAAGAGGTTCCTTTTCTAACGGTGTTCCTGCTGCAGGGATCAGCGGTCCAAATGAATACATATCAGCACCGAGCGACTTCGTCAGCATAATGTTGTTGAGAATGTCTTCTTCTGTTTCTCCGGGGAGTCCGATCAGGAATCCTGTCGCAACAATGTAGCCAAGTTCCTTCGCGTAGCGGATCAAATCCAAGCGCTGCTCAAGATTCGTTCCAGGTCTCAAGTTCTGGAAAATTTCCTTGTTCGATGTTTCAAATCGTAAGAGAACGGCCCGTGCTCCGGTCTCGTAGAGCTTCTTGTACAATGCTTTGCTTCGTTCTCCGATGCTCAGAAAAATAAGGACATTCAGTTTTCTGATTTCCTTGACAAGAGTCACGAGCTTTTCCTCATCATACCATTCATCTTCTCCAGATTGGAGGACAAGCGCCTTGAAACCAAGCTCGTTGACGGCGTATGTCGCTGCTGAGATTATTTCCTCGGGTGTCATCCGGTACCGCTTTTGGGACGTTGACTTCCTGAGGCCACAGTAGAAACAGTCACATCGGCAATAATTTGAAAACTCGATGATTCCGTGAACACAACACGCGTTGTCATGCTCTTTTTGTCTCACAACGTTTGCGGTTTCAAAAAGAAGGCTTTGTTCTTCCTTTGTCTGTAGATTCAAGAGATAAATGAATTCCTCATTGTTCAATTTCTGTTTCACGTTCACCCTCTGCAAGATTCGGAGAAGTTCTCCCTCTCCTGATGTATGGAGTTTCGAATACTGGGCGTCAATTTTTTTCAGCTCAAAAAATTTCTCCTTCCAGAACCCCAAGATCTCACGGGCGTCCTTTTCCGCAATCTTGTTAATGAGAATACCGCCCTGTGCATAGACATAATCCCCAGGCTGAATATCATCGTTGTCATTCAAGACAGTCCGCTGTTCACCAAAATAATCAACAACAGCAATCTGACCCTTGATGGAAACGACCCTCCCAGGGATAGCGTAGCACATAACTGTGACTCTTGTCACACCAGGACACTTATTTCTTCCATCGCTTCAGGCTCGGGAGCAAGGTTTCTGCCATGGACCTTGCCTGATGTTCCGGTATGTCCATCTTGATCGCTATGTCCGTAACCTTCTCAATTTTACCATCAAGAGAGATCCCTTCATCCATGAAGACGCCGTTCTGAAAACAAAAGTGGCAGTATTCGTCGCTCTTGCTGCCGTCGCGGTTTGTTCCTGAGTCATCTTCCTTTCTCAAGGGCATCCCACATGATTGGCATCGGAGATATTCCATATTCTACCTCTTTAATACACTGGCAGAAACTTAAGGAAAAACTTCAGGAAGAGGTGAGCGAGTTTCTTGAAAACAGCACCGAGGAAGAACTCGCTGACACCCTCGAAGTTCTTGAGGCCATTTGGACTTTCAAAAACATCGATCAAGAAATACTCCGCAAGATCCAAAACCAAAGGGCAACTGACCGGGGCCACTTCACAAAGCGGGTCATCCTCAATCAGTCGTAGCTTACTCGAATCCCTTGTACTGCAGAACAACCATTGCAAGGAAGCCGAGGCCAAGCCCTACCAGGACACCAACGGCGACTTGGTTGTAGAGAATCCCGAACGCGAGTCCCAAAAACAGGAACCCAACGAATGCTGTTCCTGAGCTGACCTTTTCTTTCTTTGCTCGTTGTCGTGCTCGTCGCTTTGGCATATCCTTCTCTCGGTGGCGACGCCTTATATTGTTCCCTTTTTCTTAAGGAACGTCAGAATCTTCTCAAGCGTCTCCTCGGGTTGGATGTGGGTGGTGTCAACAATCAGGTCAAAGTGTTTGGGCTCAGTCCAGTCAACGTGATAGTATTTCTGGTACCGAAAAGTATCAGACCGTTCCCGTGCTTGCAGGGATTTCTTTGCAGCTTCAACGCTTTCAAAATGCTCATCAACTCGTTCATGAGAGAAAACTCGCCTAGCTCGCTCCTCAAGGTCAGCAATCAAGAAAATCTTCACTGAGTGGGGAATGAAAAAGAAGCCGAGCCGGCCATCAATCACGAGGTTGTCCTGCTTCCCGAGCACATTCTTGAGGTAGTCATCAACTTCCTTATCAGTAAACGCCTCTTTTTCTCCAAGCATGTTGAATTCTTCCAGGGACATCCCACGTTCTTTTGCCATCTCACCCCGCATGTCGCCAATAGAGTAGTGTTTGTAGTCGAGCTTCTTAGCAAGAAGTTTTGCGGCCGTACTTTTTCCTGAACCCGCTAGCCCCGAGATAGTGATAATCATATCCTCACCGAAGCAATCCAATGACCTTCATCCGTTCGTAGAGTTTTTCAATTAGTTCGAGGTCGGCTTGGTTGAATGACTTGATCTCTTCCAGTTTCCCCAGCTTCCAGAGAATGGGGATCTCCCGGCTGTGGAACTTCTCACGACCTTCGCCGATCAGTTCTGCAAACTCTTCCAGCTTTCCGGGAGCGAATTTCTTCCCAAGACCGAGGACCGTCCGCAGGTCCGTCACTACAAGTTGCTGCACCGGTACCTGATGTTTCAATGAACGGACAATGAGCCACCGGTAATCAAAATCAAAGTTGAATCCAATAACACGATCAGTGACCTGCTTCCAGAACTGCTCAAGGAGGAACCGTTCGTCCTGCTCGGCGAGAATGATGACATCCCCTGTCTGGGTGTCCTTGATCCCGATAGAAACAATCCGTGCATCCTTCTCAAACGGCTCGAGTGTGGTGGTTTCAATCTTGACGATTTTGGTCATCTTGAGAGTTGACAACCAGCTTTATACATGTATGGTTGATTTAGAACCGCTTTTCCTTCTCAATCTTTCCGTCCTTCAACCAGACGCCCCGCTCTGCCTCGCGACCAAGCGCTTCCTCGTGGGTGATCATTATCGTGGTTTGTCCTCGTTCTTCATGAAGCTTTCGGAAGGCTTCTATCACAATCTTTGCGGAGGTTGTATCCAAGGAAGCAGTTGGTTCGTCTGCGAAGAGAATAAGAGGATCGTTGACAAGCGCCCGGGCAATACCGACTCGTTGCTGTTCCCCACCCGAGAGTTGATGTGGGTAGTTGTTCAATCGCTTGCCAATTTCCAGAAGATCCATCACCTTCTTTGCTTGCTTGTGGGCGTGTTCACGGGTCTCCCCAATGATGAGTTGCGGGAGCATGACATTTTCGACTGCCGTAAGTTCAGGGAGCAGGGAATAGAACTGGAAGACAAACCCAATTTTATCGAGTCTGAAAAGAGTTCGCTGCCGTTCAGTAAGTGTCAAGACATTTGTCCCCTCAATCCTGACACTTCCTTTTGTCTGGCGATCCAACACTCCGGCGATGTGGAGGAGGGTACTCTTCCCTGAACCTGACCGTCCCATGACAGAAACAAACTCTCCCTTCTTTACAGTGAAATCAATTCCCTGGAGTGCTGGAACCTTGACCTCACCCATGTCATAAATCCGCCACACATCTTTGAGATCGATCATTCGACCACCTTTAAACTGTCGATGATGTCCGCCCGGGATGCGAGCCGAGACGGGAAGTACCCACCGAAGAGCGAGATAAAGATAATGATGAATGCTGATCCAAAGAAGATATCAGGTCCGACTACTGGTGTGAGGAGCCCAATTGGAAGAACAATCGGACTTGCCTTGAAAAACGAAAGCAGGATCCCCATAATGGCCATCCCGCCAAGTGAACCGATAACCCCAAAGATAAGCGACTCAACAAGGAACACGCGAAGAACGAGCGATTCTCGAAGTCCGATTGCCTTCAATACACCGATAATCCGCTTCTTCCGCGCTGTGTTGATGAAAATGACAATGCTGACTGTGGCAAGAACAATCACAATCCCCACAATATTTGTCACAACATTCACGATCCCGAAGGTCTGACTCAGTCCTTCGGCAAAGTTACTTGCTTCCTTCCAAGTGAGGATGTCTGCTTGCTTGATTCCCAAGCCGATAATAAATGTCTTCACTTTGTCCGCATTCTCGGGATCATTGAGCCGGACAAGAATCGAACTCGCCTGATCGTGTAATCCGTACACATCTTCAAGTTCCTTGGTGGTGAAGTAAGCGGTCTGTGATACAAAACTAAATCCTTCACTATGAACAATTCCTTTCACCTTGTAGTTCTTGACAACTCCATTGGTAAAGGTCGCTTGTACGACATCACCTGGCTGGACTCCACCAAGCCCTTCCATAAGTGTACCGAATAATGTTGTTTCCCCGATCTTGTCCTCGAGCCGTTCACCTGCAATATAGAGACCAAGAACAACTTTGTCCGTATCGTCATCTGAGAGCCAGTCTCCGGAAACGATTCGCTGGGAAATAGGAGTGACATATTGATCCTCTGATGGAGTCAGACCCATAACCTGTGCCCCAAGCGATAGCCCGCTTGTTACTGGTGTTGCAGGGCCTGGTTTCTTGCCAGCGGTCGCTCCATCGACAGCAAGAGAAGCCGACCCTCCGATGTGTGTGCTCGTTGCAACGACACCAGGAATCAGTTCAATCTTCTGCTGAATATTCTTCACCGAGTCAAGGTACTCCCTCCCTGACGCAGGCTGGAGCAGAATGTGACTTGTTCCGGTATCAACAATTTCATCTTGGAACGTGTTTGAAAGCCCATTCAAGAATGCGGGAAAGAATGTCAGATTAATATATGAGAAAATGAGGAGAAAGATCACTAATCCAAAGATTTTCCGATCTCGCTTGAGATCGCGAACTGCAAGAAAGAACACTGCACGTGATCCGCTCATACAGTAACCTCCCCGTTACTTCTTCCCTTTCTGACGTCGTTGGTAGAGGTAGTAAGCAATAACAAGGATGATAACGATAAGGACGAATACTCCTGTATAATCAACCGGGCTAATGGTAAACATGATGCTTTCTGTAAACGAATGTTCTCCGAGGTCATCGGCATAGGAAACCGTCAGATCACAGGAGTGATCGCCTGCTTGCGCTGGAAGGAAATCAAAAACAGCAGGAGCATCTTCTCCTTCATCAAGTGATCCGAGATATGATTTCTTGCTGCCGCCATCAAAGGAGCAGTGAATTTCCGTGGTGATGAAGTCTGCTGTTCCGTGGCCAACATTCTCGATTCGGGCGATCATCGTAAAGGAATCAGCCGCCGAGATAGACGGGCTTCCGAGTTGCGTTGCAATCTTCATGCTCTGAAGAGAGAGCTGCCCGGCATTAATCACGAGCACTCCAATGGAAGAAAGAACACTCACCGCGTTCCCTTCATCATCAACATAAGAGATGTTCATCGGCAACGAATAGGCGTTCGGACTCACACTCTCACCAACAAGCAGATTAAATGTCACTGTTTTACTCTTCCCAGGTGCAATGATCCCAACACTCTTCGTAGCCCCGCCAAGAGGGATAAAGTTCGTTGATGAAGGAGCAACGGTTACCTCACTCGCAACCGCAGTCCCAATATTGGTAATGACAACATCAAGGCTGAACGGCGAGCCTGCAACAAGTTTCCCAAGATTGTCCTGGTCAGTTGCCACAAGGAGATTTGGGTTTCCCGTGACCTGAACCGTAATCGGAGCAGTTACACTAAAGGTTCCTGACGATCCTTTGAGTTGCAAAATGTAGGTGCCTGAGATCGTTGACGAGCCAATGGCGACGATATACGTTTTCTGTTGTGTGCAGAATCCGCAGATGCTTGTTTCTCCAAGAACACCATCTTTTGAAATGAGCGTAAACGAGTCAGGCATCACAAGATCAAGTGTGAAATCCATTATTGCTTGTTCCTTACTCACAAATTTGGTAACGATAGTTACATTCTTTCCTGGTTCCACAGGTTGTGGGCTGACGTCCTCAATCGTAATACTCGGAATCTGCGCTGCTCCGATTGTTGGAAGGAGCAAGAATACAATACAGGCGACCAAAAGAAGGTGTTTCATAAGACAATGAGACGTATAGGGAGCTGAGTTTATAAATTCATTGTTTGGTGCTTCAAATGTGGTGAAATATTAGGGAGTATGATCCCCCGTTTTTTGATAACAACTCCGGCGATGATTGCAAGAATCACAACAATAATAACAACACCGAGAAGCAGGGGGACCAAGGAGTCAGCGTTGATTCCAAATGGCGACGTCTCTTCTGGTGCGTCGAATTGCGTCCCCTGACCGAGCTCTTCGAGATCGAGTTGGGCAGTACCCAACAACGCAGTTCGGGAACAACTGCTCGTGCTAAAGTCAGTGACCCCATCAGCGTAGACAAGATACGCCTTTCCTTGCTCAAAGGGGAAGCCACAGGCCTCCTCAGAACCGCTCGTTGCAATCGTTATCAGGCGATCTTCAACACCCTTCCAGACGGTGTGGACGAGGAAGGTTGCCTTGAGATTACCGTCAAGAACCATTTTTTCAAGTTCGATGACAGTTCCCGCGAAGATCATATCTGTATGGACGAGTTCCTCGGAGGGGGTTCCCGGCGGGACGCACGTACAGGCCTGTGCTCCTGAAACCAGAACCAGACCGGTAACAATGAGCGTGAGGAGAAGTGCTTTCATAATCGAGATAGGGGGGTCAATATTAAAAAGGTTCATGAAGCGTAAAAGTAGGCTTCGTGTTGTTTCTGTTCCTGGTCCTTCTGTGATCCTGGTTTGTTTGCCCGGGGCCGCCCGGTGCTCGGATCGCGTCTGAAGGTTACCCCCAGTTGCTTGAGGAAGGTATTCATTCCTTGTGTCAGGTCAGTTGGAGCGTTCCCTGTGCCCATCTTCCCTCGTTCTCCTTCAAAAACCATAAGCCGGTCGGAAATCACATCAATAAATTGGAGATCGTGATCCACAAGGAAGGCAGGGATCTGTCTGTCCTCGGTATAGGATCGGAGGATTTTTGCAACAACGAGCCGCTGTTCAACATCAAGAAATGCCGAAGGCTCATCGAGAAGCAGCATGTCATGGGGAGCCAGGAGCGCCCGGGCAATAAACACGGCTTGTAACTCTCCGCCGGACAAGTTGCTCATGATTTTCTCAAACCGTTTCTCGATACCAAGAAGCCGAAGCAGTCGCTTTGCTTCAGTGGTGGAGAGACTGTCAGTCGTCTCACTCAAAAATTCATGAACCGTGAACGCTTCTTCTTCGTTGGTGAGAATCAATCGCTGCGGTTTATATGAGAGCCGCATCGTTGGAAGAGGTGTTCCGGTATCAGAAGCCAGTTCACCGGCAAGGAGTTTGATGAAGGTTGTTTTTCCAATACCGTTCGGTCCAATGATACCAATGACTTCACCTTTATACACACTTCCTGCGGAGGTTCGCAGTTGAAATCCAGGAAAGGTCTTGGCCAACTCCGGGAAAGTCATGAACACTTTGCTCTTTTGTGTTTCTTTTGCACGCAAGTCAAATCGGATAGCTTCAGGGCGGATCCTAACATTCTCGCTTGGTAAATAGCCATCAAGATAGGAGTTGATCCCATTCCGAACAGCCTGCGGATGGGACACAATACCATAGACAGCCGGTTCTCCGTATAATACATGAACCGTGTCCGCAAGATAATCGGCAACAGCAAGATCATGCTCAACAACAAGCACAATGGAATGTTTTGCTAATTCGCGGATAGCTCCGGCTGCACGCAACCGTTCATATACATCGAGATAGCTGGATGGTTCATCAAAAAAGTAGAAATCAGCATCCCGGGCGATGGTTGCGGCGATGGCGAGGAGCTGCAGCTCTCCACCAGAAAGTCCCTTTACTTCTTTTCCCAGTAAATGACCAATCCCAAGCTTCTTGACAGCATCGACAACTCGTTTTTTCTCTGAAAGCGTTGCCAGCATCTCTTGAACAGTCCCTTTCCAGATAAGAGGAATTTGATCAACGGCTTGCGGTTTATACGCAGAACGAATTTGTTTAGCAGCAACACGTTCCAAGTATGCTTGGAGTTCACTTCCTTTGAACTGGGTAATCAATTCTTTCCACTCTGCTGTTTTTCGTTCAAGGACGCCGCTGTTTGGTTGGAGTGCACCAGCAAGGATATTCATTACCGTTGACTTGCCCACACCATTTGGACCAATAAGCCCAACAACGGCATTCTTTTCAGGAATTGGCAACCGATAGAGGGCAAACTCGTTCTTTCCATAGCGATGGACAGGAGGTTCATCAAGTTCATGGGGAAGATTGACGATATTAATAGCTTTGGTAGGACATTTTTTGACACAAATCATGCAACTGATGCAGGTCTCCTCATTAATGAACGGTTTTTTATCGGTTTCTGAAACCGTGATGCATTCGGTTCCTGAACGTTCAACAGGACAGACACGCTGACAGAGGTACCAATCGCACACCTTCGGTTTACACATCTCCCTATCAATAATTGCAATTCGTTCGTGTCGCATCGAGTATGATTGATCCGTCAACCTATATATGAGAATAGAGAGCGAACTCTTGGGGATGTGGCCGGCACCCAACCTCATGAACCTCCAGCCACTTTAATGCAAGGTAACTCTGAATGAAATCCTTGGAAAAGACACCACCCTTTCGAAGAAACGTGCTGTCCTGATCTACCAACTCGAGTGCCCGCTCGAGGCTCCTCGGGAGTGTTGCGAGGTGCAGGCGGTCTGTGGCCGGAAGCTCGTAGGTATTCTTGTCAATAGGTGCCGGTGGTTTTATCTTATTTTGTATTCCGTCGATGCCTGCCAATAAGATCGCGGAAAAGGCAAGATAGGGGTTGCAGCTTGGGTCTGGAACACGGAATTCGATCCGCTTCGCTGCAGGAGTGGAACACATTGGAATTCTGATTGCCGCAGACCGGTTTCGTTGTGAATAGACGAGATTGATCGGTGCCTCAAACCCGGGCACGAGGCGTTTATAAGAGTTTGTCGTTGGGGCAACGAACGCAAGCAACGCGGGTGTATGGCGCAGGATACCACCAATGAAGTATTCTGCCGCTTCGGAGAGGTCTGCGTACCGACCTTGTTCATAAAAAAGAGGCGTTCCTCCCTGCCACAAGCTGATGTGGGTATGCATGCCGCTCCCATTATCACCGAACAGAATCTTGGGCATGAATGTTGCTGTCCGTCCATGCCGACGGGCAACATTCTTAACGATATATTTGTAGAGAACGGTTTTATCCGCCATCCGGAGGAGGCTGTCGTATTGTATTGAAATTTCTGACTGCCCTCCGCTCGCAACTTCGTGGTGATGCGCTTCTGTTTGAACTCCAACACGATTCAACGTCAGCATCATATCTGACCGAATATCATGAAGGCTATCGATAGGAGGCGACGGGAAATACCCTTTCTTGAATCCCGGGCGATGGCCAAGGTTTGGTTGACCGTTCTTCCCAGAGTTCCAGATCCCTTCTTCTGAGTCAACAAGATAGTGAGCAAAATGAGCTCCCTGATCAAACGAGAGATGATTCAAAATGAAGAACTCTGCCTCTGGTCCCCAGAAACTCTTCTCTGCGATTCCTGTCTTCACAAGATACCGTTCAGCGCGTTGTGCAATGGTTCGTGAATCTTTTTCATAGTCGTCACCATCTGGTGTTTTCACACTGCACAACACAACATATGTCGGTATCGCGGTAAAGGGGTCAAGAAAATGAGCAGCATGCTTGTCCGGGAAGAGGAGCATATCAGATTCGTGGATTGCTTGGAATCCAGCGATGCTCGATCCGTCAATCCCTTCCCCATACTGCAAAACCGCTTCGAGATTCGATGCCGGGATACTTTTGTGGTGCAGTTGCCCGAGGATATCCACAAAGTGAAAATCAACAATCTGTGCCCCGCTTTGGGTTACCTGTGAAAGCAACGATGGCGACGGTTTCGACACACAATCCCCTTCAGAAAAGGTGATTTTAAAGTATTTAATACTGAAGGGGAAAAAACAAACAAATGTCAAAAATAAAAGAAAAAAGATAGAAAAATGTTTAATCTAGCGAGGTAAATTAGTGAAATAGTAAACAAACGGTGAAGAGGTCATGGACGCAACAGACAGGAAAATTCTCAATGTGCTGATCAAAAACGGGAGGCTTTCCTATCGACAGATTGCGAAGCGGATCGGTGTTTCTGTGGCAACGGTGATGAACCGAGTAAACAAGCTTGAACACGATGGCATTGTGAACGGCTATACCACAACAATCAACTACGACAAACTTGGGTATGAACTTCACGTTCTAATCGAACTGCGGATTGCAAAGGGAAAGTTATTAGAAGTTGAGAAGCGGGTTGCTACGAATGTGAATGTCCTTGCCGTATACGATCACACTGGCATCTCTGACTGTACGGTCTTGGCACGCTTCAGAAACAAACGCTCGCTTGATGTCTTTATTAAAGAGTTGCAGACCTTTGATTTTGTTGAGCAAACCCACACCAAACTCATTCTCAATACGCTCAAAGAAGGCCCGATGCTCGTTCGGTGAATGGGACCGCTGGGATTTGAACCCAGGTCGCGAGGCCCCCAGCCTCGAATGTTAACCAAACTGCACCACGGTCCCGGTTGCATCCTGTTCATTGCAGAATTTAAAAGACTAGTGGGTGAACCGTTTCACCAGAAGGAGCACGGCACCGATAACAAAGAGCGCGGCCAAGATCCAACTCCAGCCGAGCAAGCTAAGGAACGCCATGATGATGCCGCTGACGATCGCCGTTAAAACTGCAGTGAGAATATAGACGCCGCCGTTTTGCCGCATGCAACTCTCAAACAAGATGAAAACACCGAGGACGAAGAGAACAGCTTGGAGAGCGAGTCCCCAAGGGTTCATAAGTCCAGCAACAATAAGCCCGCCGCCAAGGAAACCACGGAGGATCGTGCTCCCCTGGGTGAGTGGTGGATAGCCCATAGTTATGCGTAGACACCATGGACCGGCACTTCTGTCTTTGCCAAACCAAAGTGTTCTTTAATTTCATTTCGGAAGTTCAGAATCTGGTTTCTGCAGCTTTCGATGTACTGCCGACGGACACGATCGTAGTAGAAGTAGGAATACATCAACCAAAAGGGTCGCAACAAAATCCCCCATCCCGAGACCTCTGTTTTGGTTTTCCCTTCCATGTAGAGCGTAAATTCACCGGTGTTGTTGACCTTGCTTTTGTTTCCAATAACCCACATTTCGATCCAGAATGCTGTGAACCGAGATTTCGGTCGCATGACCCACCAGCGTGCATAGAAGGTAATGGGATCCATGGCATCGTCCCAGTTGATCCGCTGTCTTCCGTTCTTGGACGAGCTGACATGGAAATATGGTTTGAGGTTATCAGCAATCTTTTTTGCAATCCCCCACGGATCTGGACCAGAATACGTCATTGCAATCTGCCTGTTTGGTGTGAGACATTCGTCAACAAGGAGGAGCTGACCCATGATTACACCTCCTTCTTTTCGGTGAGTTTTGTAAAGAGCGCCTTGACTTTCTTCTGGTAGAGAACAATGCCATGACGACATTCCTCTGCATAAATTTCTCGTCGCCGGTGATAGAAAATCCGGTGCCAGAACACCCGGAGCATCTCGTAGAAGAGCGATCGTTGCCAGAGTGTGTCTTGTGGGTACTCTGTTCGAAGAAGCCCACGGATCCGGACCATCAGGTTCCCCTGTTTCTCGTTCCCTTCTCCCGCGAGTTCGAATCTGATGTAGAAATAGGAAAACAAATCAAGATCCTTGTGGAGCCACCACCGAACTTTGAACTTGTCCCCCTTCTCACTCTTTCCCCAACTATAATTAGTTTCCTGAATATCAGCGTCAGGAACATTGAAAACGGATTTCAGTAAGTCGTAGCACTTCTGATACATAGTCTGCAGGTCAGGGCCAATCAACTTGATTTCCACGGTTCCCGGATCTTCATCAAAGCATTGATCCTCCATTAACAGCTTGGCACGCGCAAAGACCATGTTCTCACCGTTCCTGGGTATATTTTAACGAGATCCGCATAAATATGAAGTATATGGTCCTCTTTGGGTTAACTGGGGGTGTTGTTGGGGTTATCCTCCTGCTTCTTGGGGTTTTTCTTGTTTTCTTCTTCCCCGGGACAGCTGAACATCAGGGCTCAACATTCTCCACAACGGGTATTATCCTTGGTATTATCTTCCTCATGCTTGCGGGGGCGTTTTTCTTCCTCTAGAACCCTTTTATGGAATAGCCGCTAACTAAGAGATGGGATACCTATGGATCGCAACCCTCAGCAGCTCGCTCAGAAGCCAGACATGAAACCACCGACAGAAAAATTGGTTGTCGATGAACTTATTTCGAAGCAGCAGGCGAGCTACAGGCATGTGGGAAACTATGTGATCGGTGCACCCAAAGAAATGACAACGACCCTTGACTATACTGGTCTCCGCGGGAGCGCGTACGGGATTTACCACGCCCTCATCAACAAACTTCCGAAAATGAAATTCACGGTCAAAAAGGTGGATGAGTGGCTTGAGGTCACCCCCACCTATGCAGATTACTATAATATCACCGTTACGCAGAAACAGAAGCTCGAAGGAGCAATCAAACAGGGTCTCCAGTCAGCAGCGCAGGCAGTCGCTGATTACGAGCTCCTGGCACATGATGCCCGTCGCTACCGGGAGATGCTCGATTACTTCAAGACCGCAAAACACACCGGCGATGAACACGTCCTTCGGAACGTCTTCGTCGACCGGGTTGACGCATTTACCGGGGAAAACTACTCCATGATTACCATGGTCCGGCGCTGGCCGACCATTATCACTGATTTCATCCGGATGAAGAGTGGGTGGGACAATATCGACACCATCCGGAAGGAACTCGATGTCACGCAAGCCGAGGCAACGGTCCTGAAAACAAAGAACGAGCTCTACCGAGAGTGGGTGCGGCTCTTTCTCCCCAACCTTAAGGAACGCTACTCTCGCATTGATACCCTACTTCGTTCCCGGCGCCAATCAATCGATGCCTACCGAACGTGGCTGAAGCCGTACATCGCCCGCTTTAAAATGATCCGTGAAAAACAGGAAGACAATGCTGGCGAGTGGTTAACGGAACCGAACATCACCCCGGGCTGGGGACAATCACAAGCACTCAGTGCCGTACGGCTCTGGTGCTGGCGGGCGGTTACTGTCCCGGAACGACGGAAAGCAGAGGCCTATGCTGAAGTATCAAAAGGCAGCGCGAAGTGGGTCATTCATCCTTATGACGACGTTGTGAAGGAGTGGCAAAAAAGAATTGAGGAACATTACAACGTGGAGATAACGAACGAGGACGTGAAAACAATTCTCGAAAACGCGACAGATCCCAATTATTCTCAGTACTTCCCAATGATGGATCCATCAGCCCTGTACTACGTCTTCTTTGACATGCACATTCTTCTCAGCCTCGTCAAGGCTCCGCCGCCAGAAGGGTTTGAGACAGATAACCTCATGTTCATTCCTTTTGATACGTATATCATCTCCCAGAACATTCTTTTGGTTTTCCTCATCGAGCTCAAGGCACGCGAAAAAGCCTTTGACAAATATATTGAAGAGATCATTGGTTCCCGCAGGAGCGAGGAGAACGTCCTCGAAAATATTGAAAAAGAGTTTGAGCCAGAGGTTCCGGGACGTCGGAAACGGATAAGCGCGAAACTGAAACCATACAGAAGGATCGGTCGTGCGATCAAAACTGGTTTTGAATTCATCTTTTACCGATTTGTGCGACGAGGTCCCTATGAGTCCATCTATTACGAGCGGATGACGAAGATGTATTTTCGTGAGATGGGACCGATTTACAGTGATGTGGTCAAGCTGCTTGAAGGATGGATGAGGATCAAGTAGTATGGCACTCAAAGTCGGTGTGACGAGCGGCATCTATTACGCTGCTCGGAGTGAAGAACTCTCCACGATCATGCGGAAGCTCGGCTACACCCTCACCCGAGGAACCTCTTCTATGGAACTTGCAGCAGACGTTGCCCACGAGGTCCCCTACACCCAAGGTTACGAGATCCGACATATTGCCAAAAAACAGGGTGTTACCCTCGCATTCCATGGTGATTTGACTGTTCCGTTTGAAATCCCCGAGCGAGGCGAATGGCGTGATGCACAAGATCGAGTATACAAGTCATTGCGGTCTGCTGTCTACCTTGGCGCAAAGTATATTGATTTTCACGCATGTCTGAACATCTGGCTTGAACTCGTCACCTATACCGGTCGAAAACTTACCATGAGTTTTTGTGATCACATGGGCCGGTTTATCAAAACCATCCTCAAAGAGAACGAAGATCTCCGGGAATGGTTCATTCGGAAGAAAGGCGATATCTACTATGGAGATATTGTCAACCGTGAGGAACAAACAGTGATCTCAAGTCGGTATCAGTTGCGGGAAGATCGGTGGAAGCGGGAAGAGACCGACCACCGCCTTCGCAGCGAACTTGCGCCGTACAAAGAACTCATCGAAGGTATTCAAATTTCCAGTCCTCGCGGAACTAGGAATCTGAACTATGAAGAATTTGTTGAAGACTTCATCGAAGCGGCAATCATCCGCGGGATCCCCCGGAAAACACGGCACGCAAAGCTCGATCGAATTGTTGAGGATATTTTTGAGCGACTTCGCAAGGCCACGGTTGAAAAGAATGCAGAAATTCAGAAGGAGGAGATTGACAACTTCCTTCGGGAGAAGTTCATGGAGGGAGATCCCTGGGAATCCGAAGAGCTCCGCCGGGCACCGGTTGGGATGTTGGACGGGTACCACATTATGGGACACTACCTCTTCTACACCAAGGATCCGCAATGGGTTGCCATGACTAAGGAATACCCAGAATTGATGCAGCGATACAAACTCGATTATAGTGATAAACGGTGGCTTGAGAATGCATGGCAGAAGGCAGAAGACACGAACGACCGAGAGTTCAAGGAATTCTTTTATGCAGCCATTTGTGCGAAATTTATTGAAGGGCACTTGCGGGACGCCTTTCACTGGATTGAACATGTCCTTATTAAGAAGGAGATCCCCGAGGCAGTGAACAGTACGAACCTCTCTGCCACGGAAAAGAAAAAGGAAATCGAAACCTTGACACAAAACGCGCGGAATTTAATCATTGGTCTCGAAAACCCCGATGCGCGTGAAGCGCAGTACGCTGGTTTGTACTTCATCTGGCGTCCCAAACAAATGTATGCGCTTATCAAGACGCTGCAAAAGACTCTCAACACGAACCATGTGATGATGATAGTGGATAATGAACATATTGCGACACAAGGCGTTGATGTGCTCGTCGAAAGCCGAAAGGACGTGCTGACGCGACCAGATTTCGGTGAAATCGTAATCTCCGTGCATGCGAACCACCCAAATCCTCTTCACCCACACAACCCGCTTGAGATTGGCGACATCGAACTGTACGAACTGATTTACAATCTTTGCAAGACAGGATTGGGAAAGAAACAAACCGCCTTCCTTATGTTCGAACGCGGCGGGGCACAAGATCCTTTTCAGAAATCCGTTGATGTCCTCCGGGAAGTTGCAAAGTATGCCGAGAAACTCGTGAAACCAGAAAATCTCCCCATGGAATTCTTTGGGATGAAAGGATTGACAGCAGGTGACATTGAGCGCCAGCGGGCAATCATTCGCGATAAGGCATGGGAGCCACTGAAGGATCTCCTGCAGATCCCCGAGGAGGACTGGACCATGCTCTCCCGAGAAGTGTTGCAGAAAGGAAAGAAGCCAGAACAGTGGAAACGCGGCGAGTTCCGGTAGCCTTTTATGTCTCCTTACGGAAGGAGTACCATATGGTTACTCGCAAGAAGTTCATAAATGAACCCAAGGAGCGGGTTGACCGACCTGACCAGCCTGAGAAGGTTGAAGATCTGGGAGTTCCGCTAGAGGAGGCAGCTGAACGAGCGGGCTCTTCGGAAGAAAAGGCAATTAATGCGGCCTTGGAACGGAAGCCTCGTGACGATGCAAAAGAGAAGAAGAAGGAACCAGACGAAATTGACAAGAAAAAACGCATTGAAATTCTCAAGAAATTCACCTCCGAGGTCCTGAAGAAACACGGATCCGTGATCCGGTCGATTGTCCTCTTCGGGTCGACTGCCCGGGGAACAGAGCGAGGCGAGTCTGACATTGACGTCTTCATGATTATTGACGATACCCGGCAGCGCCTCACCCCAGCCCTTCGGGACAAGATCGAATGGGAGATCGAGGATATTGCAAAAGCGTGTTCCAAGCATCTTTCGATTCAACAACCCTATACCCTGACCGAGTTCTGGCGGCTCGTTCGCGAAGGGCACCCTATCGTCTTTAATTTCATCCGGGAAGGCGTGCCGGTCTATGACAAGGATATTTTCCTTCCCATCAAGCGCCTTTTACAAATGGGCGAGATCCGGCCAAGCAAGGAAGCGGTTGAGAAGTTCATCGATCGCGGTCCACAACGAATCCGACGCGTCAAAAACGCAAAAATGTACATGGTTGTGGAGGATCTCTACTATGCGATGCTCGAAAGTGCGCAAGCTGTCCTGATGTTTCTGGGCAAGACCCCACCACGGCCTGTTGACGCACCCAAAGAACTCCGCAAGATCCTCGTTCCAATGAAGCTCATGACCGAGCATGATGTCAAACAACTCGAAGACGTGATTGAGATTCGAAAGGGAGTTGAACACAAGCGCATTAAGTTCATGACAGGGGCACAACTCGACAAATGGATCAGTGTTGCAGACAAGTTCGTCTCCAAAATGAGATCGTTGATTGTGAAGATCGAGATCTTGAAACGGGAGAGCATGGTCCAGAAATCATATGCAATTATGACCGAAACAGCGATGACCTTGATGCGATCCATGGGGAAACGACCGGCAGCATCAGAGTCATTCAACCTTACCTTCAAGAAGCACCTGATAACAACTCACACGGTTCCAGAACACTATCTCGAGGTTCTGACCAACCTCGACAAGATGCGGAAGTTAATTAAACGGGGGAAGATCCTGTCGATTCCCAAGAACGATATTCTGGCACAGCGGGAATATGTCCGCAAGTTCATCCGGGAGGCCGGGAAAATCCTCCGGAAATCACAGTTCCCTGAGAAAGCATGAAGAAATACACCCCAGCAGAACTGAAGAAAAAGATTCTGTTGGTCCCGGGATGGCGCGCAGAACGGAACGCGCTTGCCCGGACCGTGTCCTTCTACGATTTCAAGGAAGCCATGGTCTTTGTTGAAGAGGTGTCAGAGCTCGCTGTTGAATATAATCACCATCCAGAGATGACGATTCAATTCAACAAGGTCATGCTTCGGCTCCGGACTCGTTCTGTTGGTGGGGTGACAAGTGCAGACGTGAAGCTGGCAGGCCTGATTAGTGAACTCCTTTAGACACGCCGCCCGATTGCAATGATCGCAATCCCAGCGAGGAGGTTTCCTGCTCCAATGACTTGGATGAGCAAGGAGATCCAACCTGCAAACCCTGCAACACCTTCTGCAACAGAAGAGAACTCCTGGAAATCAGGGTTTGCTGAGAGTTCCTGAATCGCACCCTCAACAGCAAAGCCTGCCACACTGCCGATCACAACACCAACAATCCCCAATATGAAGATAATGAACCCGAGGATCTGGATAAACGCACTCATACCTTCTTGTTTGGGTGCAAACCTACAAAAAGCTTTAGAAGAAGGGAGCAGCAAGCGCAATGACGAGGATGGCGAAGAATTTCGCAGTAAAGGTGATTGCAAGCCACATCTTGTTTTTGAGGTGGCCTACCCCGAAGACTGCCATGGCAACCTCGTCCGGAAGCGGTGAGGCAAGAATCAACCCGCCAAGGAGGGGGGCCAGCTTGCGGAGGTGCAGGATCAGGTGCCATTTCGGATGGATTCGGATGCGCCAGGCCTTCATCTTGGCCATCGTCACAATATCGTCCCTGACAATGTGAAAAATGAGGTAATCTGAGAGGACTGCGCCAAAGGCACCAACAAGCGCGAGGAGAAATGGATTCATGGTCTTGGCGAGGATAGTAAAAGCAGCGATGGCAGGAATGGTGGTCATGCCATAGGAGAAGAAGAAGCCGATGATGAAGGCACCAATGTGGCCAAGATCACCGAGCGAGAGTAAGCTCTCCTGGAACCAGGGAGTCGTCATGATCACAACTGTAATGATCGCACTGACGATGAATATGGCCAGCTTCTGTGTCCTGAAATTGGAACGCAAACTGATGTGCATAACCCCATTTTGGTGGCGTGCATAGATATACCAATATTAAGTTCAGGAGTGTAAGGAGACTTCATGGGAGTCTCTTTCTCAGGACTCATCGAAGCAACACCGATCACCTTTGACGACCTTCGTGGTCACACCATTGCCATTGATGCCTACAATACAATGTACCAGTTTCTCGCAACGATTCGCGATCGGTTCACTGGTGAACCGCTCCGGGATCGTGAAGGGAGGGTAACAAGTCATCTGACCGGACTCTTTAACCGGACACTTCGGCTCCTTGAAGCAGAGGTGACCCCGGTCTACGTGTTCGACGGGAAACCCCCCGCCTGGAAGCAGGACACCCTCAACCAGCGACGGAAGATCAAAGAAGCAGCAGCAGAGCAGCTTGAACACGCACGGAAAACAGGAGATGTTGAGAAGATTCGGATGTACGCACAAGCGACAAGCCGCCTGACACCAGAGATGGCAGACGAAGCCAAGAAACTTTTGAGCGCTCTTGGGGTGGCGTGGATTCAGGCACCGAGTGAAGGAGAAGCACAAGCTGTCCGGTTGGCACAAGAGAACAAAGTCTGGGCAGTTGGGTCACAGGACTGGGATTCATTATTATTTGGTGCTGAGCGACTCATCCGCAATCTCACCGTGTCCGGAAGAAAGAAAGTACCGCGCAAGGAATTATACGTCGAGGTTGTTCCCGAGCTCGTGCAGTTGTCCCATGTTTTGAAATCATTGACTATCTCTCATGACCAGCTCATCCTTCTTGGCATCTTAATTGGGACAGATTATAATGCGGGCGGTGTTCTGGGATTCGGTCCGAAGAAAGCACTGAAAGCAGTAAAGGAACACCCCACACCGACAGCGCTGCAGGCTGCAGTTGAGTGGGCCTTCCCGATGAGTATTGCGGACTTGTTTGACTTCTTCAAACATCCGCCCACAGAACAGTACGCCATTCCGAAAGGAAAACAAGACCTTGACGCTGTGAAACAGCTCTTGGTTCATGAACACGACTTTTCTGAGGAACGGGTTTCCAGCTCACTGGCAAAGTTGTCGAAAATAAAAAAAGGTCAATCACGACTCGAATTATTTCTGAAGAAATAATCACTTCTTCAGCTGTTTGTAAAAGAATGTTGTTGCAGCGAGTGAGAAGGCAGTTGCAACCGAAAACCCGATCATTGTAATGATGCCAAGAACCGCCAGCAACGGGATATTGGTGAGAACTGAAGAAAAGATACTCGCCATCACCGCAGGGTCAGTCAAAGAGAGGAACACCGGAGCGATGAGCTGCCACAACACTGTTGCATCAATCAGGAAGACAATGCCTGTGATCAAGTTGCCAATGAAGGTAATCAGTGCCCATCCTACCAGCACGGAAAGTTTGTGTTTCCGGAAGAGAGATATCGATTCCTTGAATGCCGCAATACCAGTTGTGTTCCGGACAACAAGCGACGGGATGGCAACGAAGAAGGCAAGCCCAACAAGCACAGAAAGGACAATGCTGGCCGCAAACTGGAGTGGAACAAGGATAAAGATCGCTGACACAAGCGATGCCGCAGTGCCGACAACCATAACGAGAATGAACAAGAGGATTGCCCACGGGATTTTTCGTACAGCGAACCGGCCGCTCGTTCCCCAAGAACTCGTTCCCGCCGCCTGCTTCGTCAGTGCGAGGGAGAACCATAGTGTCCCGAGTCCCCAAACAATCCCAAGACCAAGCAAGCCAAGCAGGGCATTGAGAATACCTCCTACAGCACTTGTTTCTGTTGCAGAAAGCAGCATGACAAATGAGGGCAAGAACCAGACAATGGCAATCATAAGCAGCACGGTCTGAAACACAAACAACGGTCCCCAGCGGCGATAGTCTGTTCCAAAATGGAAGGCTTCCTTGAGGAGCTGTTCGTAATTGGCCATACCTCTCTCTTCACGTGGGAGGTTATAAATCTTGAGCAACGATCAAGTGATATGCTTTGTGCCTTTTGTCAGGAATCTGATTTGCTCTGCCGTGCGTGTCAGGCGTCAGTTGAGAAGGGGACGATTTCCCGGGTGCAGCTTGCTCTCTTCAGAGAAGTGACTCGCCTTCGCAAGACCCTTCCCCGGTTCCGGCGTGTGCAGATTAACCGTGTTTTTGAGTATCCTGAAGCCCTTGTACTGGTCTGTTCTCCATCAAGCATGCACTTGCTTGTCGGTCGCGGTGGAAAACAGGTCCAGGAACTCTCAAAAAAGATTGGCAAGCCTGTACACCTTGTTCCGGAAACCAACGACCGTGATCAGCTGCTCACGACGCTGGTTCGACCAGGAACTGTTGAACAAGTTTCTATGCTTTATACCAAAGGAAGCCAGCAGCTCCGTGTCCGTGTTTCTCGAAAACCCCTGCTTCTGAAGTCTGTGACAATCAAGAAGATCGCGAAGCAGGTGATGGGCCTCGATATCGAGCTTGTGCGCTCGTAGCCACGGCACCTACAAGCGCCCCAATGACATCAGCAAGCAGGTCTGTGAGATCTGCGCTTCTGGTCGGGACAATACTCTGAATCCCCTCGGTGAGAATACCCATAAGCACGGCAATACCGAGCGTGAAGAAGAATCGCTTCTGTGATGAGGATTTCCTGAAGAGGATGATGAGGAGTGTTGCGTAGATGGTATAGGCGAGGAAATGGAAGAGGTAGCCGCCCCCAGTGGGATCGCCAGGAGGAACCGAGCTGCTGGGAAGCAGGGCAAAGACAATCAGCGCAGCTGATTCAGCAAGCACAAGCGCACGAATGAGCATGAATCTGCTTGGGAAAAGGGATAAAAAGCTTGCCAGGCTTCTGCATACCATGCTCTACCTCATCAGCATGGGCCTCCACGACGAGAAGGACATGAGTACTCGAGCTGTGACTGCAGCCAAGACCTGCGCCAAGCTCTACGTTGAGTTCTACACCATGAAGATGAATACAAATGCAGAGCAACTTACCCGGTTCCTGGGTCGGCCCGTCCTTGAGGTGACACGATCGGACCTTGAGGAAAAGAGCGGGAAGATCCTGAGTGAGGCATTCAAGGCCAATATTGGCATCCTCGTTGGCGGGGACGCTCTCTGTGCAACGACTCATGCATCACTGGTCCTTGAAGCGCGGCGCCAGGGGATTACCGTGCACACCATCCACGGGTCAAGCATTTTTTCTGCAATCGGGGAGACCGGATTGCAGCCGTACAAATTCGGCAGGACCGTGACGCTGGCGTATGGTGAAGAGGGGTATGTTCCCGTGAGCTTCTACGACGTGATTCGGCAGAACAAGAACCGCGGAATGCACACGCTCGTGTTATTGGATATCAAGAAAGAGGCGAACCGCTACATGACCGTGCCGGATGCAATTGCTATCCTGCTTGACGCAGAAAAGGCAAAACGTGCAGGATTGTTCACCAACGATACAAAGATTGTCGGGGCAGCCGATCTCGGTGGCAATCCAGTGATCCGGTATGGGACACTTTCCGAGGTTCGTGCTGACACCGAACTCGGGATGCGGACGCCGGCCGTGCTGGTTGTTCCTGGGGAGCTTCACTTCTTTGAAGAGGAATTCCTTGAGACATTCAGAAAGAAACGTTCACGGGCTCTTTAAACGAAACTCCCCTAGATTATGATGGTTAACGTGTCAATCTTGATTGAAGGGTTTGCTCGGGAAATCAAGGAAGGCCTTGAAGAAGCAACGTCAACCACAACACTCGTTCAGGATGAAGGAAAAACAATTGTCGTCGATCCGGGAACAGTGAACCCTGAACAACTCGCACAGATGCTTGGGAGACACAACCTTTCTTTTCAATCTATTGATTACGTGTTCTTGACTCATAAACATATTGACCACTGCAAAAACATTGCCCTCTTTCCGAATGCAAAAGTTATTGATGCTTGGGGGATTACATCCGGAACGCGTCTTGAATATAAGGAAGGATTTGCTCCAACAACGAACACACAAATCATCAAGACACCGGGGCATAGCGACGACGGCATCTCACTTGCCGTGAACACACAAAAGGGGGCATATCTTATTGTCGGCGACGTGTTCTGGTGGCGGGACGACGAGAAACAGAAGACAGACAAGAACAGCCTGCTCCAGCATCATGACCCGTATGCAGCAGACAAGGAACGCTTGCGAAAGAGCAGGGAAGACATCCTTGCCATTGCGGATGTTGTTGTTCCCGGGCACGGGAAATCGTTCATGGTTCAGCAGTAATTAGAAGAACGAGTGTAATATGTCGGCAGAGGACAGATTTATAACACCGTTATCCATTTTCTCATCTATTGCCACCCGAAAATAGCAAAAAGCTTATAAACCTTAGCCTCGTATCCACACCCATGTCCCGCTACCAAATAAACTTCGAGCTTGCCGATCTCGGCGGCCGCTTCGACGAGCTGGCAGGGAAAACAGCCCTCCCGCTCGGCACGGCACGCGCCCTCTACGAACTGGGTATCCTGTGGAAGCGCGGTCACGAGCTGCCCGGCGTCTCGGAGGATAGGATCCACCAGGGCGTCGCGCTCTATGATTTCGTTCACGCGAACAAAGGCTACGGCACGGTGATGGCCACCGGTATCGACCAAAAGGCCGAGGGCACGAACTACGCGGCCAGAGCCGTCGAGTTTCCCGATTTCCAGAAGGATCCCGAAACGGGGATATATCTACTCAAGCCAACGGAGAGTATCGGGGGCCGTGAAGGGAACACATCAATCCCACCAGCGGGCTTCACCTTGTTCAGACCCGCTGAACGAAACCTCTACAACGGCTTCGGCTTCGCCCACGCGACAACAAACGACAAAGCCGAGGCGATCGAATCCCAGACAGCCTACTTCAAGCGACTCGGCCTCGACGAGCAGATAGCAGCCGACGTGGCAAAGGCAGAAACATCCTACTCCTGGCGCCGCGATGGCGTAGACGGCGTCTTCGCCGTCCACCGGTACTTCTGGAACGAGAGGCTCGGTCCGTGGGACGTCAACACCGGCGGCCGTCCTGACGACAGGGACGGCAGCGTCGGTGCTGTTCTCTCCAAGGAGGCCGCGAGCGGAGCGAGCGCAGAGGCGACCGATGAGTTCAAGCAGCTCGTGGAAACAGCAAACAGAGCATACGTGCGTCTCGTGGATACAGCCAAACCAGAGCAGGTATAAGAATTTTCTTTCCCAGTTATTTCCGGGCCGTCCGGGCCGCACCCGATTCGATGGGTTCATGGATCCAACGACAGTGTGTTTGAACTCCACGTCCCGCCATATGTGAACATCATCCGCAGCTGGGTAATGTGATGACATGAACTACAGCGAGGAGAGCAATCAACTCGCAGTGCAATCGCAGTGGCGGGGCTATCCGAAGCCGTCCACCGGAACTTCTGGAACGAGAGGAACGGACCGTGGAACGTCAACACCAACAACCGTCCTGACAACAGGAACGACAACATCGGTGCTGTTCTCTCCAAGAGTTCAGACCGGACGACCCGCATGATCCCATGTACACGAAATTGTTCCAGAAAAACTACGACCTGCTCCGCTGGCTGTATCCTGCGGTCAACCATATGCCGAAGTCCCAGCGATTCGTGCTCGGCAACCGGATGGAGACGCTCGGGTTAGGGATTCTGGAAGCGACCATCGGCTTAACAGAACGGGATAGCAGGATTGTCCGCCACCGGATCCTGGTGCGCATCCAGCAGCTCCAGACGCTCGTGCGCTTGAGTAAAGACCTCTCTTTCCTCTCGTTCAAACAGTACGAGCACGCAAGTTCCATTCTGGAGGAGATGCGTCACTTGCTCCAGACGGGGGGGGGGCGCATGGATAAAACCTTTGAACAGATCTGCTCCTTCCGAAATCTGGAATCAGCGTACCGGAAGGCAAGAAAAGGAAAACGCGCTCATCCAGAAGTTGCCGCCTTTGAACTCGACGTTGAGTTGAACCTCCTTGAACTGAAGCGCGAACTCGAATCTCAAACGTACCGGCCTCGCCCGCTCCGCGAGTTCGTGATCCGCGACCCGAAGACCCGCCGCATCGCTGTGCCCGACTTCCGAGACCGCGTCGTCCACCATACGATCTGCAATGTTATCGCTCCACACTTCGAGCGCTCGTTCATTAACGACAGCTACGCAAACCGGAAGAACTTTGGGACGCACAAAGCCCTCGCGAGGTTCAATGTTTTCAAAAGAAAAGCAAGCCAAAACAACCGCCTCGTCCCGCACGCCCTGTACTCGGCCATGGTCTCCGGCTTCTGTCTGAAGGCGGACATCAGCCGCTATTTCGCGAGCATCGACCATCGGTTACTGATGAATTTCATTTCCAAAAGAATAGACGATCCGCGGACGATTGCACTTATCCAGACCATTCTCAAAGCCGCGCGTCCGGAGGGAAAGGGACTCCCGCTTGGAAACCTGACGAGCCAGTTTTTCGCGAACGCTTACTTAGGCCAGCTCGACGATTTTATGAAGCATGAGCTCCGCGCCAGATGGTATATCCGCTACGTGGACGATTTTGTCATCCTTCACCTATCGGGATCTGTTCTCAAACAATGGAAACGAGAAATCGATACGTTTCTGATCTCTCTCGGTCTTCGCTTGCATCCAGAAAAATCGAAGGTGAGACCGCTCCACGGTGGAATATCACTCTTAGGGTTCCGCGTCTTCCCGCACCATCGGCTACTCAAGAAAACGACGGTACGAACGTGGAAGCGTCGGCTCTCGCAGGATTCTGTTTCTCAAGAAACCATAAGGGGTTGGGTTACGCATGCGCGCTGGGGGAACACGTACAGACTATTACAGAGGATCGGGCTTTCTAGCACACATCGGACACTCGGGGACGGCAACCATACCGAGATTCAGGAATGAATATTTAAGAGAGAACGGGAAAGAAAGGGCCGTATGCCGTGTCCGCATTGTGGTGCCAAGATCGAGAAGAAATGGACATTCTGTTCGGCGTGTGGTGTGTCACTTGTCCAGCAGGATGAACGCTTTAGTGATATCTTTGATACCAATCTCTCCCATGTTTTTCAACAAATCAATGAAATGGCCAAGCGGATGCAACAGGAGTTCGACCAAAATCGGAACATCCAAGTACTCGATCTGACTCCATTTTTTAGGAACGCCAAGGCGAGTGGCTTCACGATCAATATTCATCAGCACGGTGGAAGGAAGCCGCAAGTCGAGGTAAAAACCTTCGGAGACGTCAAACCACGAGCAATTGAAAAACAGGTTGAACAATACACCGGAACCAAACTGAAAACCAGGCCAGAAAAAGAAGACATGCGCTTTGCGAAGGCAAAACAGACGCGAGAACCTTCTGCGAACGTCCGGCGTGTTGGGAACAGGATTGCCGTTGACGTGGAACTCCCGGGAGTGAAGGAAACTGATATTCAAATCAACGAACTTGAATCATCTGTTGAAGTGAAAGCGCTTGCAGGTGATACCATGTATTTCCGGATCTTTACAAAGCCGAATAATACATCACTTCTCGAGAAAAGATTCCACGATGGGAAACTCCACTTATTGTTTGCTTAATGTTTCATTGCCTTTTCACAGGCATCGAAGAGTTCACCCATGGCACCGTTCATATCGAGGTCGCCGCCGGCGACGCGTTGAGCGATTTTATCGATGAAATCGAGCAGGTCCGGATGGTCGTTGAAGATGCCTTTCTTGTACCCGCGCAGGTCCCGTTTGTACTGGCTAATGGCTGGCTGGGAGACGCCCAGGCGCTCAGCAACCTGCTTTTGGGACAACCCGTGCTCCATCATACGCTTGGCGATCTGGGCTCGGGCAGCAGGGAGCACGTCTTGCACCATGGTTTCGTAGAACGTCTTTGCCATAGTGTTGAAACAATGAACAGAGTCTTTATAAATATAACGGCGTGAAGACCGGCAAAATCAACACTTCTCTTTTAACCACGATTCGTTAATCGATGAGTATGCTCCGTGGTGAGATGGTTCATATCAAGACAAAGCACTTCACAATCAAGACAGTTCGCTCCTGCCCAACTGATCCAGACCGCTACCTTGTTCGGGCAATACCCACCTTCTCCTATTCCTACGAGGCGATTAAAGCGCTTGCTGCAGCCTTCCCTCAGATCCGCTTCTCCGACACCTTCCTTGCAGCCAAGATCACGGAAGGCCCGCTCACGATCCTCGTCTTTGCCAAAGGGGCCATTCTGGTGCGGAACGCAGCAACGCAAGGACAAGCAGTGAAGGTAATCCGCAAGATTGTCGACCTGCTCGCAAAACACGTATGATCCCGCTCAAAAAGCTCCTCGTTGTCCTTGGCACCTGTCTTGCAGTCCTCGGATCACTTGGTGTCAGTGGGTTCCTCGTTGCAGACACAACTGCACACGTTGCCCGGGTGATTGATGGGGACACCATTGTACTCGAGAGCGGCGAACGCGTCCGCCTGCTCGGAATCGATACTCCGGAACGCGGGCAACCCTATGCTGATCAAGCAACCACCGCACTCAAGAAACTGATTGAAGGGAAGCAAGTTGATTTGGAATCAGGGACAACAGATACAGACCAGTACGGCCGCCTCCTACGCTATGTGTTCGCTGAAAATACGAATATCAACGCCATCATGATCAAATACGGCCTTGGTCGCATCCGGTACCTTGATTCAGACAGCCCGTATACGACGTTGTTCGAGGACCTTGAACAACAGGCACGAGCCGAGGGACGAGGCATTTGGGGATACGATGTTCACACCTTCTGCTTGTCTGTTATTGAAGAACATGCGAATGCCGCGGGAAATGATGGTGAGAATCTCAACGACGAATATCTCGTCTTCCGGAATCGATGCGAAGAACCACTTGATCTCGATGGCTGGTCCCTCCGGGACGCATCAGACAACACCTACGAGTTTCCTGTAGTTGCCATCGACCCTGATGCAAGCTTCACGTTGCATTCAGGACAAGGTGCAAATAACGAAACTGATCTCTTCTGGAACGCAGGCAAGGCCATCTGGAACAACAACGGCGACACCGTCACGATTGCAGATGCAACTGACATGGTTATTTTTACGTACACCTACGAGGCCCTTTAAAAAGATCGAGGTCGAAGGAGTCGGGATGAAGAAGGGCACCTTTGTCCTGATTGACTACAAAGGAATCATCAAGGCCAGTGGCGAGCCGTTCGCTGACACGTCCCAAAAGAAACCCACATTCGTGGTTGTCGGGGAACGCATGATTCTCCCTGGTGTTGATGACGCTTTACTGAAGATGAACGTCGGCGAGGAACAGATACTCACCCTTGCTCCCAAGGACGGGTACGGTGAGCGGAATCCGGCGCTCGTGAAAGTTATTGCCATGACACACTTCCGGAAGAACAAGATTGATCCGTCGCCCGGGGATGTCATGGAGATCGAAGGACAGCGTGCCCGCGTGCTTTCTGTGTCAGGCGGTCGAGTGCGGATTGACTTCAACCACCCACTTGCTGGCAGGGAATTGGTGTGCACGGTGAAGATCGTGAAAGAGGTGACTGACCTCAACGAGAAAGTGAGCGGCGTTGTGGATGCACTCGGCCTTCCGTTCAAGGCAACGGCAGCGAATGACACAGCAACAGTGGCTGGTCCTGACGTTCCTGATCATATGAAGCAGCATCTTGAGAAGCTAATCAAGAAGCAGGTTCCTGAAATCAAGACGGTCACGTTCAAGGTCGAGAAGAAACCAGCAGCCCCCAAACCAGCGAAGACCTAGATTTTTCGGATCCGCCCGGGAGTGGGTTCGTAACACACACCCTCTGCAAGCAGATCGTTCACAACCTGTTCAACAGCAGCTTCTGGTTCGTGAATCGATGAAAACACGTCTTCGAAACGAAGCCCGTCTTTGTTTTTTTCAAGGAGCTGCAACACGGCTTCCCGAACCGCGTCCTTTACTTGTTCTTTCGGTCGTGGCTGTAGGGTCACCTCTGGGGGACGTGTCTCAAGTTCTGCTGCCCGCAAGATCTCGATGTTCGGGTCAGTCACTTTTGCGCCGACTTCCGCATTCAGGTACAATTCTCCGTTGAACTCACGGACGCGGGCGACCAGATCGATCACATCACCAACAGCGAATTCACTGATTGGTGAGAGATCCTTGAACACCTTCGCCCGGAGGGTTTCTGTGCCGTCGTCCAAGGTGAGGGATCCAAACGACTGGTCTTCTTTTGTGAAGGTCTCAACAACGGTTCCGAGGACTCGAACTCGTCCAAGCTCCATACCAGAGGGGGTCACGACGACGCTGGGTTCCATTCCCTGTCGCTGCACCCACTGGCCGGAGACAATATCAGCAAGCCGGACCTTCCTCGCCGGGAGGCGGTCAATCATGTGGGATTCATCACATTCCAAACTTTATAAAAGTAAGAACCCACTTGTGGGATGATGGGGTCTGCCTCTCAAATAATACAAGAGAGAAAAGATACCTGTATGGAGTGTCCTGACTGCAAACAGGAAAAACTGACACGAAAACGTGCCCATTGCATGAAGCACGAACAACAGCATGCAATGATCTGCCGTGATTGCTGCATCAAACGGAATGGGCACAGCTGTTCGTGGTGGGGCCTCTGTTGGAAATCAACCAGCCTATGAACTTCTGCATTACCTGCAAAGAAATCGTGGATGACCAGTTTACGGTTGTCGTTAAAAACCGGCGAACCCGGACCGAATTCCAAGACACCGTGTGCGGGGCATGTTACGACAAACTCCAGGCGAGCCACCATGGTGAAGGGATGTTTGCGATCCACAGCGCGTTCCGCTGGCTCCGCTGGCGGCAACAGGAAACACGAAAATCATTCCGTCGCGGACGCGAGTTCTGATAGGTTCTTAAGGATTCGCGCCAATCAGGTGGCATGGTGAGCGCGAAGGATTTTCGTGGCCGTGATGTTCTTGCGCTTCAGGATTTCTCAGCCGAAGAAATTCGCTTTCTCCTTGACCAGGCAGCGCACTGGAAGAAGAAACGATTTGGCAACGAGTTGCGGAACAAGACCGTGCTGCTTCTCTTCTCGAAACCATCCACGAGAACGAAGATTTCTTTTGCAGTCGCAACGCACCATCTCGGCGGATCAGTCGTGACCATGGACCAGATGACAAGTCACCTTGGTCATGGGGAGACACTTAAAGATACGGCATATGTATTGTCTCGCTATGTTGACGCGATTGTTGCGCGGTTGTTCGCACAGCAAGACCTTGTTGATCTCGCACAATATGCATCGGTTCCTGTGCTGAATGCGTTGACCGATTCCCTCCATCCATGCCAGGCACTTGCGGATTACTTGACCATCCGAGAAAAGAAAGGCACGTTCCATGGTCTCAATGTTGCCTACGTTGGTGATGGAAACAACGTCTGTCATTCCTTATTAATTGCAGGATCAAAACTCGGTGTCAATGTCTCTGTTGCCTCGCCGCGCGGCTATGCTCCTGATGCCGCAATCGTGAAGCAGGCGAAAGAGAATGCACAACCATCTGGTTCCTTTATCCGTGTTGTGCAGAAACCACTTGACGCGGTGAAAGGTGCGGACGTGGTCTATACAGACACGTGGACATCCATGGGCAGAGAAAAGGAAGCGGCGAAACGAAAACGGATGTTCCGCCCCTATCAGGTAAATCAAAAACTCCTCTCAGCAGCAAAACATGATGCCCTTGTGATGCATTGTATGCCCGTGCACCGCGGCCTGGAACTGACTGACGACGTCATGGATGGACCGCAGTCCGTGCTGATTGATCAGGCAGAAAACCGGCTGCATACTGAGAAGGCGTTGCTTGCGTTGGTTCTCGGGTAGCAATTATCCAAACAGTCTTGCTTGTCGCCGTTCAGGTCGTGGAATCCCATCGGGAGTAATAATAGAGACATTATGTTCAAGTGCAAATTCCATTGCATGCCAGATTTCTTTATCAGAGATTGGTTCTCCAACGTACCGAATTGTGTCCTCTGCAATTGCATCAACAAAAGAAGCTTCTTTCCGATGTCGGTATGGTAATCCTCTCTGAAGATATGATCTTGCACCCATGAACTTTTTTGTTCTTTCAGTATATTCTCCCCGGGCTGTAAGTGGTTGCGCACTGCGGAAGATGCGGTACTCTACGTCTCCAATACAAAGTCTCTCTTCTTCAGCAGGACCAAGAACTAACGGAATCCTTCGATCTTCTTTATTTCCTGGCCACTCTTTTGAATCTGGTAGCGGGAATTCCGGGACACCAGAACCTCTAATTCTGAAGGCGTAGACAACTGTAAGATATTGCGGTCGTCGCCGGGTTCGTGTCTCTTCTGGTAGTTCGTCCATAGTCCCACTGTTCCCACCTTTTCCTTTCCCCTTATAAAGCTTGCCCCCAGAGGAGATTCCGAAAAGAATAAAAAGGAAAGAATCTATTCCTCTCCTATGTCCCCGTTGCTTCCCGAACTGAGTGAAATCCGCCGCCGCCGGAAGACGATCGGCATGACTCAGCCAGCGCTCGCTCGCCTGGCCGGGGTTTCCCAGTCCTTTATCGCGAAGGTCGAATCTGGCAAGCTCCAGCCTGCCTACGAGAAGGCCGCAGCCATCTTTGCTGCCTTGGAGCAGCATGAGGATACGAACGGGCGAAAGGTCAAAGACGTGATGCGAAAGAACGTCCGGACCCTGGAATCCAACATCTCGGTTGGAGAAGCACTCAAACTCATGAAGCGGCATGGTATCTCCCAGATGCCGGTCCTGAAGCGAAAGGCCGTGGTTGGCCAGCTTACGGAAAAGGGGATTTTCGACCGGATCATCACCGGCGATTCCATGGAGCTTCTCTCCCGGTTGCCGGTTGAAGATGTGATGGATGACCCGCTCCCGACTATTGGTCCAGAGACCCCCATCCGGTCCGTACTCCCGCTTGTTGCCCATAATCAGGCAGCGCTCGTTCTTCGTCGCGGTGAGCTTGAAGGCATTGTCACGAAAACTGATCTGCTTCGCTAAGCAATTAGGGAAACACCGAGGCCAAGAAGAAAGAGCACACCAAGAATGGCAATGGGAATCAGGGTGATTCCGAATGCGCGCAGCATGCTCACTCGGTGGAGTGTTGCAATTCCGACAATTTGCAAGTACCACGACCACAATCCTGCAATGAAGTTGATGATGGGAATCCAAAGTAACAAGACACCAGGTGTTGTGCCGTATACTGCTGCTTTGTAGGTTGCAATATACTTTTGCTTTCCACCACCGATCAATACGAAGATGTGCATGATGAATGCACTAATGAACGTCGAGATGAGATAGAAAACATAAAATCCAATGATGAACACAACTCCGAATCCAGTGAGAAACGGCGTAAGGAATGCCATTTGCGGATTCATCATGGTAAGGAATGAGGTGACAAACGGGAGAAAGACAACCGCAGCGACAAGAAAGATGATGAACGGCACCAACGCAACCATGGCAATGTATTTGAAAGCAGGTTCGACTCCTTTCTCTTTGTCAACGGTCTTGAAAAATCGGTGTGGGTCAAAGAGTACCATTTTCACCCGGTCGAGAAATGGTTGTGCCATACCATTTTTTAGGCGACACGACTTAAAAGATCGCTACATTCGAAACAGAGAATACAACGGAAGCCCCTGTAATTTGTCTCGTCCCTTCAGGTCTGTGAGTTCGATCAGGAAGCAGATCCCAACAACCATGTCACTTAATGATTTCACTAATTTGACCGCAGCAGCCATAGTCCCCCCGGTTGCGAGGAGATCGTCAACAAGGAGCACTCGTTGACCGGGCCGCACAGCATCCTCATGGATCTCGATCTGGTCAGACCCATATTCGAGGTCGTAGGACGCCTGTTTTGTGGTGAAGGGGAGTTTTCCTCTCTTTCGGATCGGAACAAACCCAACACCAAGGGCATAGGCAAGCGCGGCACCGATGATGAATCCTCGTGATTCGATTCCAACGACCACATCAATCTTTTCTGCTTTATACCGTTCGACAAATACCTCAATGATTTTCGCAAAGAGCGCAGGATCCTGGAGAATCGGGGTGATGTCCTTAAACTGGATCCCGGGTTTCGGGAAGTCGGGAATTGTCCTGATCGTTGCTTCCACCTGTTCGATCGTTGGCAAACTCATAAGATGACGTGGGATACTGAACTTTAAATTGTTCAATGATATCTCTGCCTGCGATTCGGTTCCGCCGGAGCCAGGAACGGAACAGATCACACGGTGTGGTCACAGATTCGAGGAGGTCACGTTTTTCTTGATACTGTCGTGCTTCCGCTTCTGTCTCCGGTACAAAGAGCTGTGCGCGAAGCCGTTCCAATGCAACAAGTTCCTGCCAGTTCCGATGCCGGTTGTGCACCGCAGGGTGTTGGATCATCGCGCGAAGCAGCGTTTCAGGAACAAGCTGTTCTTGTGCTCCTTTTTTGGTACTGATAAGTACAACCGGGCAAATCGCCAGTGCGTGTGTTGCAAGTAAGATGAAGAGGAGTTTTCGGGGCGATGTTGGTGGAAAGAATCCGTACTGGAAAGAATCCTTTTGTTGTAGCAACACATCAGGACACGCGTCACCGGGATCACTGCAGAGCATAACAAGGTTATCGAACAATGCAGTATCAGATGCAGAAAGCGGATCACGTGTTGTTCCAGGAAGGATTGTCCAGCCTTGCTTTTCTAACTGTTCGTGAGGACGCTTGGCTCGAACAACAAGCGTGTGTACGGGAAACACGACATCAAGAGGAATAACCCGCGCCTCCATGCAAGGATTTTAGTCGAAAGGCCTAAATAGATAGATGACGACGCCGAAACCAGAATGGTTACGTGTTCCAATTCCTGAACAAGACTATGCGAAAACAAAAGAAATTGTTGGTGGGATCACAACTGTCTGTGCCGAGGCACACTGCCCAAATATTGCGGAATGTTGGAGCTTGGGGACAGCGACGTTCATGGTGCTTGGTGATACCTGTACGCGTTCTTGCAAATTCTGTGCTGTGAAGACAGGGTTTCCTGCCCACACTCCTGATTTCATGGAGCCAACCCGCGTCGCAGACGCTGCAGCACAGATGAATCTATCATATGTTGTGCTGACGTCGGTTGACCGGGACGACCTTCAGGATCAGGGAGCAGCACACCTCGCTGCGTGCATCACAGCAGTCAAACAACGGGGGATGCACGTTGAGGTACTGATTCCTGACTTCAGCGGGCGAACAGATCTCATGCAGCTGATTACTGACACAAAACCAGATGTGATCGGCCATAATATTGAGACAGTTCCCCGGTTGCAATCCAAGGTCCGTGACCCGCGTGCAAACTACCAACAATCACTTGACGTCTTGCGTTTCGTGAAACAACAAGGTATCACAACAAAATCATCGCTCATGTTGGGCTTGGGAGAGAGAAAGGAAGAAATCGAGCAGGTGATGCGTGATCTCCGAGCGATTGGTGTTGCTATCCTGACCTTTGGACAGTACTTGCAGCCCTCTGAGAAGCATCTCCCTGTTATTGAGTATGTTCATCCTAATGTGTTTGCGGCACTGAAGAAACGAGGGGAAAAACTCGGATTTCGGGTGGCATCAGCTCCGTTTGTTCGGTCAAGTTACCGGGCAGGAGAGATGTTTAAGCAGCAACAATAGCTTATAAAACGGCTCACCAATACCACCTTGGTGTGGTGTGCCTCGCAAAACGCTCGCAACCTTCCGTGTATCATCCCTTTCTATCCTCGATGCAGCCGGAAAGGTTGATCCGAACCTTGACCCGAAGCTCCCAGCCAAGACACTGCAGCAAATGTATTCCTTGATGGTCTTGGCGCGCGTCTTCGATGACAAAGCCATTGCCTTGCAGCGGCAGGGCAGAATCGGAACGTATGCACCGGTGAAAGGTCAGGAAGCATGCCAGGTTCCCAGTGCACTTCAATTAACGAAAGGGGATTGGCTGTTCCCGGCGTTTCGGGAAGCAGCTGCAACCATTGCCTTCGGCATTCCACCAGAACGCCTGCTCCAGTATTGGGGCGGCGATGAACAGGGAAGCAAATGTGCTGCTGACAAAAACCTTTTCCCAGTTTCTATCCCGGTCGGATCACATATGCTCCATGCGGTTGGGGCGAGCTGGGCAGCAAAGCTCCGGAAGGAGAAGGCCATTGCCTTGACGTACTTTGGTGACGGTGCAACGAGTGAAGGGGATTTTCATGAAGCCATGAACTTCGCGGGGGTGTTCAAGACACCAACGATTTTCCTGTGCCAGAATAACCAATGGGCGATTTCTGTTCCCCGGGAACGCCAGACTGCTGCAGCATCGCTTGCGCAGAAAGCGATCGCATACGGGATTCCCGGGATGCAGGTTGACGGAAATGATATGCTTGCTGTGTACGTGGCAACCAAAGAAGCAATCGCCCGGGCGCGCGCTGGAGAAGGCCCGACCTTGATTGAATGTTTCACGTACCGCATTGGCGACCATACAACAAGTGATGATGCAACGCGATACCGTACAAACAAGGAGGTTGCTTCCTGGAAAAAGAAGGATCCCATTGACCGGGTTCGAACATATCTGAGTGCCAACAACATGTGGGACGAGAACCAGGAGAAACAACTCCAGCTCAACACCGCAGCGCAACTTGACAAGATCGTGCAGGCATACGAGACATTCCCCAAACCAAAAATCAATGACATGTTCGATTACTTGTACGCGCAACCGACCCAGGAACTCGTCCAGCAAAAACAGGAGCTGACCTCATGACGAACTTGACGTTGATCCAGGCCGTGAACCAGGCATTGCAGCAGGAGATGAAGCGCGATCCTACTGTCATGGTCCTCGGTGAAGACGTCGGTAAGAATGGCGGCGTCTTCCGTGCAACCGAGGGGTTGTGGCAGGCGTTTGGTGACGAGCGGGTTGTTGATACGCCTCTCGCTGAATCAGGAATTGTCGGTGTCTCACTCGGTCTTGCCGTGAACGGGTTCAAGCCAGTTGCCGAGATCCAGTTTGATGGTTTCCTTGCGCCGGCCTTCGACCAGGTCATCTCCCATGTCGGTCGGATCAGAAACCGGTCGCGGGGAAGGTTCCATGCGCAGCTCGTGATCCGTGTCCCCTACGGCGGAGGAATCCATGCACCAGAACATCATTCTGAAAGCCCGGAGACCTATTTCGTCCATACCCCGGGCATCAAGGTAGTGATTCCGTCAACACCTTATGATGCAAAAGGCCTGCTGCTGGCAGCAATCCGCGATCCTGATCCTGTCCTCTTTTTTGAGCCGAAGAAGATCTACCGGGCATTCCGGCAAGAAGTCCCAGAAACTGATTACACGATCCCGATTGGCAAGGCGCGACTGGTGAAGCAGGGTCATGATATCACTGTGATCGCCTGGGGCGCGCAGGTCCGGACTGCTGAGCAGGCCGTGGTGCAGGCAAAGGTCGATGCTGACATCATCGATCTGCGGACCTTGAGCCCCCTTGATACTGATACCGTGATCAACTCGGTCACGAAAACAGGACGATGTGTGATCGTGCAGGAAGCACCGAAGACCTGCGGGTTGGCCGCTGAAGTGATTGCCCGGATCAATGAACGGGCGTTACTCTCTCTGGAAGCACCGGTTGCCCGGGTGACTGGATTTGACACCGTCATGCCGTTGTCACGGTTGGAGGATTCCTATCTCCCGTCGCCGGAGCGAGTGGTGAAGGCAATTAAGAAAACAATGGAATTTTAATATTGGAAGGAAAGATTGACTATGGTCCTTGAGTTTGCATTTCCGGATGTGGGGGAAGGAATCACTGAAGGTGAACTGCGAAAGTGGCTGGTCAAGGTCGGCGATGTTGTCAAGCAAGATCAACCACTGGCAGATGTTGAAACAGACAAGGCAGTTGTGCAGATTCCTGCGCCGCAGGCGGGCACGATTCTCAAGCTTCATTTCAATGAAGGCGACACCATGCACGTCGGTGCCGTGATGGTGTCCATTGGTGAGAAAGGAGAGAAAGCAGCGCCGGAAGCACGGAAAACAACGTCGGTGGTTGGTGACCTTGAGGAATCAAAGGAAGTGTTGCAAGCACCGGAGCCAGAAGCTGTTGTGCCAGTACAACCTGGTGTTTTTCATGCGCTGCCGTCTGTGAGAAAACTCGCGAAAGAAAAGAAGGTTGATTTGTCACAGCTCACAGGAACCGGGCCAGGCGGGCGGATTACGGAAGAGGATGTGACCAAAGCGGGCGGTGGGAAACCGCGCGCAGCACCCGCATCGGCCATGATACATATGCGGAAGTATGATTTCTACGGCTACATTGACCACCTTCCCTTCAAAGGTGTCCGAAAGCTAACAGCAAAACGAATGGTACAGTCTTTGTATACTGCAACCCACGTCACAACCATGGATGAGGTTGACGTGACACGGCTTGTGGAACTCCGGGAACGGTGGAAGATTAAACTTTCCAAAGAAAAGATTCACTTGACGTACATGCCGTTTATTGTCAAGGCAGTGGTGCACGCATTGAAGAAGCACCCCGTCTTGAACGCGCAGCTTGATGAGGAGCACGATGATATTATTCTCAAGAAGTACTACAACATCGGCATGGCAGTTGACATTCCCGATGGATTGCTCGTCCCCGTGATCAAAGGAGCGGATGAGAAGAGTATCCGCGATCTTGCCAAGGAGATCCAGGAACTGGCGCAGAAGGCAAAGGATCGGAAACTCGATCCCGGTGACATGAAAGGGGGAACGTTCACGATTACGAACGTCGGGGTGATTGGCGGGATCTTTGCAACACCAGTTATCAATTTTCCTGAAGTCGCAATCATTGCAATCGGCCGGATCCATGAGCGGCCGGTTGTTGAAGATGGAAAAATCGTCATCAGGGAGATTCTCCCGTTGTCGCTCACCTTTGACCACCGGGTCGTGGACGGGGCAGAAGCGTCCCGTTTTTTGGAAACAATCAAGGACCACCTGAACGATCCGGCACTGTTCGCAATTGACCGGGATTAAAAATAGTTCCGCTTCTTTGAACCGCTTCCAGTGTCTGCCTTTTTGTCAGCGCTCGTTCGCTGGTAAAGCTGCTCGATTTTCCTCGTGATCATCTGCTCGAGATCAATGTCCAGATGTCCTGCGAGAACCAAGGTCTCAAGGAGAACATCAACAACTTCTTCCTTCAGTTTTTCCTGGTCAAACACCCCTCGTTTCAATCCTTTATTTGAAAGCTCCCGGGCGACTTCGCCCAGTTCCTCAAGAAGGTGGATGAGGATAAGTTCAGGGGTCTTGGTAAAGCCGTACGCTGCCTCACGGTGGTTTGCGAACTCCATAATCTTCTTCTGGGCTTCTTCAAGATCCATATGGAGCCTCTTGGCAGAGGAGACTCTTAAGCGGTGATGAAGTCGTCCTTCTTTGCGTAGCCCTCAACCTCGCGGGCGATCATCTTCTCGATCTCAGCGGACAGCTTGAGCTCCTTGAGCACACACATTGCCTTAAATTTCAGGAAGAGCTCTTTCTTGACCTCGATCGTTGTTGTTATTGTTTCGTCATTGGCTTCGGTCATGTATACTTTTTCACAGTGAGATTTTTAAACATTTTGGAACTTTCCTTTTTTGACTCCAGTTTCAGGATCATCATTTCCCAATGTATACAGTTCGAAAAGGTTTGTTTGAATAAAGAAACATATTTATACAGGAAATCAATATAGTTATGTCCATGTCTCGAACATGGACAAGGGGAGCAGTGTTGCTTGATTGTGTTGAAGACCTTACCAGAACACCCCAAGACGATGAAGCATTGAACACACTCTATTGGAGCTCAATACACTACCCCGGAAGAGTTGGAAAACAACACGGAACGATCATGGCATATGGAGGGGACGCCATGTTTGATCCTCAGATCACAAGCCAACTCAACCGGGGAGAAGAGCTCCTCTCCATGCTTCGTCGTGCCCGCGATCCGACGCTCTCAGATCCTGCGTTCATGGAATTTCTTTTTGATGTTCTCACCCGCTACGAACATGAACGAGAAAGCGGGTATGATGGTGCTGCTCTCTTCCATAATCGTGGCCGTGAATTGGTTGGTGTCGAGCGGGAGGTCGTGTATCGTCCACGTCTCCCAGACACATCCTTTCGGTCAATCGAGGCGATCCGAGGAGGGTGCGGGATGCGGCACAAAGCAGCAGTCAATCTCTCGGCTGCTCCCGAGGTCTATGGGACGGTTGTGCTCAGTGAATCTGGTACAGTTATGATGATGCGCGACGGTCACCCGGTCCGCGCATTTGTGAACGAGACAGACTACACTATGCGTCCGGATTTCGAGCTCACCGACGATGTTCGTTCTTACTGGAAACGCAGATAGCAGGCGATCTCCATGAATGCTGCGTTGCAGCGCGTCCTCCGCGCGCTTACCCTTCAGGGGGCTCTTGGAAATTCTTCCTCATCGCTCGTTGGAACGTACCTTCCTGCGCTTGCACTCGCCCGCGGGGCGACAGGCTATCAGATCGGGCTCCTCACTATGGTTCAGTCGTTAGCGAGCGTGCTGGCCCAGTTGCCGGGGGCCAAACTGGTCGACACGTTTCGTTCGCGCAAGGCGATTTGGCTCATCGGGACAGCGGGCCAACGGCTGTTTTGGATTCCCTTGATCTTGGTGGCATTCCTTCCCCTTCCTGAACCAATCACAATCATCCTGATTGCATCAGGATGTGCGCAGTTCATGACCATGCTGAAGACACCGGCCTGGACCAGTCTTGTCGCTGATCTCGTTCCTTTGAAGATCCGCGGGCGCTATTTTGGCCACCGGAACACCATCAGCGGCATTGCAACAGTCGTGGTGCTGAGTATAGGGGCTTTCCTTGTTGTTTGGGGCTTTGCACCCATTCTCGTCCTTGCGCTCGTCCTCGGATTTGCGAGTCTTGTGATCACCTTTTCCATCCCTGATCTCAAACTGAGGAGGCGATATTTCTATCGACCCACCTTTTCTGTATCTTGGGTAACTGCGCAGCGATCCTTTGCGGTGAACCGGAATTTCTATTGGTTCACGGTTTTCACCATGGCTTTCACGATTGGGGATTTCGTTGCCCGCCCGTACTATGCGGTCTATATGCTAAATACACTGGCAATCGGGTTTGACTGGTACGGCATTGCGGTCGCAGTCGGGTTCCTTGCAGGAATCCTTTCTCAATCGTATTGGGGGAAGATGGCAGACCGCTTTGGTCCACGCGCGATTCTTGCGGTGGCGTGCATTCTCTCGACAATTGTGCCATTGTTTTGGATTCTTGCCCAGAACCGTCTCGCGATTCTCCTTCTCGTTGCAGTGGACAATTTTGCGCTCGCCGGCATCGGGCTTGCGTCCTTTATTCTCCTGCTTGGGACGAGTCCGCACACACGGCGAACCACTTTTGTAGCGCGGCATACCATGGCAAGCGAAGCTGCGATTGTCATAGGAACCTTCGTGGGAGGATTGGTGCTCCTCTCCGGAGGCTGGTTCCTTTCGGACCTTCATTTAATTTTTCTCATCTCTGCTGCTGTGTCAGCAGTGGCACTGCTCGCGTTGCCGTTCGTGAAGGATCTTCCAAGCAAACGGGGAGACTATTCAGTCTATAATACGCGCAACCTCTTCCTCGAACTGGTCGCAGTTTCACCAGTCCGGTCGACAGTCGTCCGATTGCGAGGTAATTTTGCCTCGTTCCGAAAGCAACAATTTAAACGCAATGAACGAAACTACATATATCGGGCCCGTAGCTCAGTCTGGTAGAGCACCCGGCTTTTAAGCCATGCGTTAAAAGCGTGCTGAACCGCGCCTGCGGTAATGACAGATGGTGAAGACACCGGGCTGTCAGGGGTTCAAATCCCCTCGGGCTCATCTTTTATGTTATATAACAGTGTTATCTTTCCTCAACAACATTAAAGAATTCTCTCAGTAAGAAATCTCCATGAGTTCTGTTACAACAATCAAAGAAGCCCAAACCTTGGTCAAGTCCTTCGCCGAGCGCAACAACTGGAAGGACGTGCCGAATGTCGACAAGTTCGACCACCTCCACGAAGAGCTCATTGAGATGTCGCAACACCTCCGCTACAAGAACGAAGCAGAGCGGATCCAGTTCGTTCAGGAACACAAAGAAATTTTCCAGGACGGCATCGGCGACTTGTTCTTCGCACTCTGCCGCCTTGCCAACCAACTTGGCGTGGACATCGAAGACGCGTTCAACCTCGTCGCCAAGGACATCCTTGAGAAGTATAACCATAAAAATCCGGAAAACAATATGGTGAAGTGAATCTTTCCCGGCTTCTCACTTTCGGCTTCCTGACGTGGCTCATCCCCTTTGTTGTCTCCTTCTTTCTCTTCACCCCCGAGGGACAGCCACTCATCGATGTCGAACTTTTCAAGTCCTTCATGGTTGTTCTGGGAGCCCTCGTGGGTGCCTTCTTCCTCCTGAAGTACTTCACGTATATTCAGGGCAATTTCCTCAAGGAAGGCCTCATCGTGGGGGTTGCCTGGCTCGTGCTGAATATCGTCCTGGACCTGATCGTCCTCGCCCCCATGGCCGGGATGACGCTTCCTGATTATTTCACCCAGATCGGCCTCCGCTACCTTACAATCGTAATCATGGCCATCACGATCGCCGCAGCAAGCAGGAGAACGCTTATAAAGCCATGAGACGATTCTCTACGAGCGAGTAGCCCAGAAGAAGCTTCTTCTGCGTTGCTCTCGAGTAGGAGGAAAATCAATGAATGAAAACCGAGGCGGGTTCCGTCGTGGTCCCCGCGAGATGCACAAGGCGACCTGCAGCGAGTGCGGGAACGAGTGCGAAGTACCGTTTAAGCCCACTGATGGCCGACCCGTTTTTTGCCGAGATTGTTTCATGAAGAAACGTCAGTAAGTCCTAAATTAACAGAGGAGAGTTCTTCTTTTTCTCCGTCTTTTGTTTTATATTTTAATCTCTCAGATGCAAGTATCTTTCATGTTACTGACAACAACAGATTTTGTTCCCGGGAAGAAAGTCAAGGAGATCCTTGGCATTGCACGCGGCAGCACAATCCGTGCCAAGCACATAGGCAAGGACATTGCGGCTGGTCTCAAGTCCATCATCGGCGGCGAGCTCGGCGGCTACACTGAAATGATTAACGAGTCCCGTGAGGAAGCTATCAAGCGGATGGAGCAGCACGCCAAGCAGCTCGGGGCAGATGCAGTGATCAACGTGCGGTTCATGACCGCGGAAGTCATATCTGGTGCTGCTGAGGTCCTGGCCTACGGGACTGCGGTCAAGTTGGTCCGGTAGCCTTTAAGTGGTGCTGTTCCCAATGAGGAGCATTATGGCAAAACGGCTCTACCGTTCCGGAAAAAACAAGGTGCTTGGTGGCGTCTGCGGTGGTCTTGGAGAATATTTCGACCTTGATCCCGTGATCGTCAGGCTCTTCTGGGTCTTGTTCGCGCTTATCTACGGCAGCGGGATCCTCGTGTACCTTATTGCGTGGATCATCATTCCCCGAAATCCGCGGCATCCTTGGAAATGATATGGAGCTTGAACTCGTGGCACCGCACCAGCGGGACCGTGTTGCGCCATTGCTTCTTGCCTATTGGAAAGAACGCGGCCTTGTCATTGATGAACACTGGGTGACAACCTATCTCAAGAAAGGGCACGCCACAGAAACCACGACAGATGAATTCTTTTGCACCAAGCAGGGAAACACCATTATTGGTGTTATTTCACTGGTAACCGACATCAGTGGTGTTGCGGAAATCCGGGATGAGGTTGCCCCGGACAGCGAAACCTTGAAAGCGATGATTGCAGCATTGTTAGGCCTTGCGCAAACCCGAAACAACAGGAAGGTATACTCGCTCGCTCTTCCTGAGAACGTTCCGGTCTACGAATCACTCGGCTTTGTTTCGGAAGGAACCTTACGAAATCATTTCGTGGAGGGCGAAGACGTCATTGTGATGAGCCGGTTTCTCAACACACTTAAATCACGAAACAAAGAGAAATGGATATGAAGCTCCTTCCTCTTTTTGTCCTGCTTCTTGTTGTTCCCATGGTTCAGGCTGCTCAGTTTCCTGCTTCTGTTGGGTACGTGAACGACTTTGCCGGCATCCTTCCAAACGCCGGTGCTCTTGAGGCAATACTCGCGGCGTACGAAAAGAACACGACGATTGAGATCGCTATTGTGACGATTAGCGAGCTGCCGCCTGAGCATTCCACAGCAACCTATACCGTTGAACTCTTCGAGGAATGGGGAATTGGGAAGAAAAGCGAGGACAACGGAATCCTCGTACTCTTGGTAAAGGACGGCGCACCAGGCGCGAGGATGCGAATCGAACTTGGGTACGGCATCCAGGGTTATATCACTGGCGCAGAAGCAGGGCGGATCCTTGACGACGCGCTCCCCTCGTATGAAGCAGGTGGCTACCAGACTGCGGCTGAGATCATTGTTGCTGGTCTGAAAACGCAGCTGACGTCCTATGTTCCCGGGGAACGGCCGGAGGACACACCAGGACTCATCTTTTTCCTTATTTTCATCGCTGTTTTTGTGTTCATTATTGCCTTTGGTATCATCGCATCAACCCGCTGCCCCTACTGCATCCGAGGCAAGGTTGTCTGCACAGGAAACAAATGTGTCTGCACGCGCTGTAAACGCAAGTTTGACAAGCGCCGGCGGCGCTCCGGCGTCTTTGTTGTCGCTGGTGGTGGTGTCGGCGGAGGCTTCGGCGGCGGCGGAAGTGGCGGTGGCGGCGCCGGGCGTTAGTTTAAATAACCCAAAATCAAGGGAAAGCCTATGAAGAAATTCTGGATCGCGCTCGGTGTTGTTGTCCTGATCATACTCATTCTTGTCAGCACGATCTGGGGTTCCTACAACTCGCTTGTCTATCTTGATCAGAACGTTGACAAGACGTGGTCAGACGTTGAGGTCCAGTACCAGCGTCGGGTTGATTTGATTCCCAACTTGGTGAACGTGGTCGAAGGGTTTGCAGGATTTGAAAAGGAAACCTTGACCGAGATCACCCAGCTGCGATCACAATGGCAGAGTGCAAGTTCAGCACAGGAACAGGTCCAGACTGCGAACCAGATCGAGAGCGCGATTTCAAAACTGTTGCTGATTTCCGAGAACTATCCCACCTTGACCGCGGGGGCACAGTTCCTTGCGCTCCAGGATTCTCTGGCAGAGACCGAGAACATGGTCTCGGTTGCGCGGACGAGGTACAACAGTGCTGTTCGTGACTTAAACGCAGCAGTGAAGTTCTTCCCGTCGAATATTATTGCCCAGTGGTTTGGGTTTGTTGAGAAAGACTACTTTGCTACCATTACCCCTGGTGCTGAAGTCGCACCTGAGGTAAATATTGACGTTTGAACCCTTCAAGGGAATGTTTTTAAAACCAAATAGTGAAAGCAAGATGGGGTGATGGTATGAGTGTAACCAAAGAAAAACTTATCGAGTTATTGAACAAGGATCTGGCCCTGGAATATGCAGCCGCAATCCAGTACATCCAGCACGCGGCCGTGATGACCGGAGCGCAGTACGGTGACATCATCAAGGAGCTCCGGGTGCATGCGAACGAGGAGATCCAACACGCGATTCTTCTTGCTGATCAAATTGATTTCCTTAGCGGTGTGCCAAGCGTGGATGTTGCAAAGATCCATATCGCGAAAGACAACGTGAAGATGCTGGAGCAGGACCTTGCTGGTGAGGAAGACGCGATCGTGCGGTACAAGGAACGAGTTGACCAGGCAGAAACACTGAAGGAGTTCGCGCTCGCGCAGCATCTCCGGGCGATCCTTGCACAGGAACAAGAGCACGCGATGGATTTGAAGCAGGCGTTGGGAAAATAAGATTTTCTAAATCTGGACCTTCCTGAACAGGTGCGCGCCAGCGCCGATCATAGCCACGGTGAACGCGGTCAGGACGCCGAAGCTCAGGAGTGGATCCAGCTGCGAGGTTCCTGTCAGTCCGTAGCGGATGCCCTCAACTCCGTACGTCAAGGGGTCTGCAAGCGTGAGGGACCGGAGCCAGACAGGAAGGGTGTCGATCGGGAACAGCGCACCCGAGAGGCCGAATACCGGAAAGATGATGAAGTTCATGATCAGCTGAAACCCGTGCATGTCCTCCATGCGCGATGCGATGGCAATACCGAAACTCGTGAATGCGATCCCGATGAGGATCATGAACCCGAACGCGATGAGGAACCCACCGGCAGATACAATCGTCAGCCCGATGATTAGCGAGAAGACCAGAATCAGGAGTCCCTGAATGAACGCGGTCGTGGCGCCGCCGAGCGTCTGCCCGAGCATGATTTCCAGCCGCGAGACCGGGGCGACCAAGGTCTCTTTCAAGAACCCAAACTGCTTATCCCAGATGATCTGGATGCCGGAGAACACGGATGTGAACAGCACACTCATGGCAACGATGCCAGGCACGAGGAAGCCAACATAGTTTGCCTCGGTTCCGGGGATGTTCACTACTGCATTCAGTCCGAATCCCAGGAGAACGAGGAAGAAGACAGGCATGCCGAGGCTGCCGATGATCCTGCTTTTGGAGCGGATGTACCGCTTCATACTCCGCAGCCAGATGGTGGCAATGATATCCATTACTTTCCCCGCCACAGACGCGCCCGCATGCGCATGTGGTCTTTGTTACTTGCATCCTCTTCCCGGATGGTCCTCCCGGTAAAGTGGAGGAACACGCTCTCGAGCGTGGGCTTGTGAATCGAGATCGCTGCAATGGGGATGTTCTGTTTCTCCGCAGCGGTTACAATCGTTGCGATGTGTGTCTCAGCGTTCTCCAAGTGGATCGTCAGGAATCCGTCGTGCTGTTCCTTGGTTTTGATCCACGAACCACTGATTGCATCTGCGAGCGCCGCGATTTTTGTGGAAGTGATGGTCACGACGTCACCGCCGATTTGGTTCTTGAGGTTTTGTGGGGTGTCCATGGCGATGATCTTCCCTTTGTCGATGATCGCTACCCGGCCGCAGAGTTTGTCCGCCTCGTCCATGTAGTGTGTTGTCAAAATAATGGTGATCCGCTTCTCCTTGTTCAACCGCTCGATATACTCCCAGAGATGATTGCGCGTTTGGGGGTCAAGACCGAGCGTGGGCTCGTCGAGAAACAAGACCTTTGGTTCGTGAAGGAGGCCGCGCGCGATTTCCAGGCGCCGCCGCATCCCGCCGGAGAAGGTTTTCACGAAGTCATCCTTGCGGTCAGCAAGACCGACAAGCTCAAGGAGGGTGCTGATGCGCTCGCGTCGGACTGCCTTCGGGATCCGGTAGAGCCGGCCATGAAAGTCCATGTTCTCGAATGCAGTAAGTTCCTCATCCAGGCTCTGGTCCTGGAAGACAATTCCAATGGACTTCCGAACAGCGTCAGGATTAGCGGCAATAGAAATACCATTGACCACGGCCTCACCCGCCGTTGACTCAAGGATAGTGGCAAGCATGGAGAGGATGGTGGTCTTTCCTGCCCCGTTCGGGCCGAGGAGGCCGAAGATCTCGCCTTCCTGGATGTCGAAGGAGATATTATCAACTGCTACGAGACCGTTGAATTGTTTGGTAAGCTGCGACACGCGGATTGCGACCATGGGGATATTCCTTTCACTGGTTTCTCAAGACTCTTCCCTTGAGAATGAGTGGATCTTCTGTATTGGTTCTTTCCTATAAGAATGTAATCCTGATACGTAGAACGTAATCCTGATACGTCGTGTCCGGGGGCGTCCCAATCTGCCGCCGGGTGTGCGCTGCCTCTCTCTGTAGTCTCGAACAATTATACCTACAAAACAGCGCTTTTATATATATGTAGGTCTAAAGTTTTCCATGGTCTCACTAAAGGAGAAAGTCGTGAACGGAAAGCGGTATCGGTACGCTTCCCGATCTGTTCGCCTTCCCGATGGGAGGGTGGCTACGGTTGAGAAGATCCTCAAGAAGAGCGAGAAGGCAACGAGCAGCGGCGTACGTGCGGTTCTCCTGCAGAAGGAGAAAGACCTCTTCACGAGAGACGCACTGCAGCGGTACTGCACCGGCAGCGTCTTCACGGCGGCACAGATTTCGAAAATAGAAGGAATGCGGATCGACTATCGGCGCATCATCAGGTCACTGACGAAGCGGCAGCTTCAGGACCTCTTTGACCGTTTCACGGTCAACTTCACGTACGAGTCCAACGCGCTCGAGGGCAATTCGCTCACCCTGAAGGATGTCGCGATCATCATCGGGGAAAATGTCGTGCCGAAAGACAAGGATCTCCGAGAGGTCTACGACACCCGCAATTCCCGAAAGGTCGTCGACCTGATCCTCAAGAAGCGGCTTTCTGTGAGTGAAAAGGAAATCATCACAATGCACCGAATGCTCGTGAAAGACATGAACATCCCCGCGGGGTTCAAGCACGTACCGAACTTCATCGCCGGGAGCCATGTTCAGACTTCGTCGCCCGAACGTGTTCGGCGCGACATCGCGGCACTCCTCTCCTGGATCGCTGCAAATCCTCAGAAACTCCATCCCCTCCAGCTGGCGGTGTTGGCCCACGGAAAATTCGAGCGGATCCACCCATTCGAAGATGGGAACGGTCGGGTCGGACGGTTCCTCTTCAACGTGATGCTTGTGAACAACAACTATCCACCGGTGATAATCCGGAAGACACAGCGGACTGCGTATTTGAACGCGTTACAAGATTTCGATGAGGGCCATCCGCAGACGCTGGAACGGTTCCTCTTGGCGAAATACAAGGAGACGTTTCGTAAATTCTTCGGGGTGTACGTCAGATACATTACGTAGCGGTTGTACAGCAGTGGATTCTCGACAACAGCGACAGGGCGAACCCCAACCGGTCAACGCCGTGTCCGGGGCGGCGAGCGAATGTCAGAAGGCGGTTACGTTGGTAGTGGTTTCCTCTCTGTCTCTCTTCTTCTATTAGAAGTTCAGGGTTTTATCTGTTTCAGGAAAGATCTCATCTCACCCTCAAGAGTGACCATTCCTGTTTTAAAGCTCATGAAGTAAAGGTACCCTATGGCCAAAAGCAAGCCCTCCGTGAAAGAGGTCATCAAGAAGATCGAGCACGACCCACAGCTCCAGCGCCTCCCCCCAGCGGCGCGGCGGCTCATTAAGGCCCAGTTGGAATCCGCCATGACCGTCCCCTTCCCGGTGATCACCTTCAAGGAGGCGGGCTGGGTCGTCGCCAGCACCCCGGTCATCGATGTGTGCGCGCAGGGGAAGACTGAGGAGGAGGCCATCGAGAGCCTCAAGGGCATGATCGACGACTACATGACCGACCCGGACACGAAGAAGCCGGAGATCCGGCAGATCGTGAACATGCAGGTCGGCATCAAGACCGTCCCGTTCAAGCTGCCGCTCAACCAAGGTGAGTCCCATACAAGGAAAAATCCGCCCGTTACCGCGTGACCGGGTAATCCGCATTCTGAAGAAGAACGGCTACGTTCAGGTCAAGCACGTGAAGGGGCGGCATCTCAAGATGAAAAAATACGACGGCGGCAAGTGCATGGCCACGACGATGGTGAGCCACTGCCCGACGATCGTGCCGCACGCGATCCGGTGCATCATCCGGCAGACCGGGAAGCCGGAGCACGAGTTTTACTGAGAGACTAAAATCACATTCTTTCCTTTCTTAGTTATTATGTGGTTCCTGATTAAACGTTTGCTACTTCTTTCATTGAGCTAAAACTGCTTGAGCAAGATGTGAAATTTTTTCTTTGATCTTATCCTCTTCAATTTTATATTTTGAAAACTCGGTATCGTTTTCAGAAAACACACTAATATTACTCAAACCCAATTCGTGTGATGGAATTACAAATATTCTATCGACAGGGTCTTTACGATTCAATGATACACCAATCCCTATAATGAATTGGTATCTCCGCAACTCATCTGGGATAGTGAAGCACCAACATTGTATTGAAGGTTTTGGAGAAATACCAACAGCATAAACAATTGGAAATTGTCTCAGAAAATAGCAAACATAGTCTTCAGAAACATTATACTCATTCAAGAGTTTTCTTAGGTCATCCTGAACTAGCCGATGTGCCTTTCTGATAGCATAAACGCCCTGTTTCCATCGAGAAGGCATCATCCAGTAAAGACGCTCCTGAACGCGAAAGAACAGCTCCCGATCGATGATCCCCGGAAATGCCTCCTCTTTCACAACCCACTCGGTACGTGGATTAGATCTCGTTTTTTGTCTGAGGCGGCTCCACGTCTTATTATATATTCTCGTGCCAGTATAGGTCTCATTTGTCAAAATCCGAAGGAGCTTTTCTCCGTTCCATTTACCTCCCTTTGCAGAAGGGATTCCCCTCTCATTGAGAAGCTTAGCTATCTCCCCGAGACGCATGCCCTTGTCAAAGAGGAAGAATATCTCTTTCACCGTTTCCGATGTCCTATCATCAGCTGGCTTGAACGTAACGCGGGCATTGGAGATCGCCTTGTGTTCACCTTTCTTGAGAACCCCTACAGGATTCTTATTTACGTCAAGTAAGACGCGGACCATCCCGTAGCACGCTGAGCCTCCCGCCGAGAACCCTTGTTGTGAAACCTTTACACAACCGTGATATACTTTATTGCTAAGATCGAGACTGAATTGCGCTGCCATGTGTCTCTTTATTGACTTATGTAACTTGAATCCGAGCTGCGTCTTCTGGTCTTCTGGAGAAATACCATTCTCCACATAAATGACATACTTTCCTTGTTCGTTGCAAAGATATTCATAATGGGGAGCAGCATTGTCATTTTGAAAACGTCCCCATCGCGATTCATCGAAAACCAATACAAAATCAAAATGCGGAGCATTGTGATTTTTAATCCAGTTATCAAAAAGCCGCCCAAAACCTATTCTTTCATCGGGACCAACGAGACCAGTTTCTTTATCAAATTCTTCAAATATGACCTCGATATTAAATCGGGCAGCATATTTCTTCACGTGATCACGTTGAATAGAAATAGAATTTTCCTGTTTTTCCCTATCAGAATGTCGATAATAGGCAACAGCCTTCTTTGTGCCTTTAGTCGGATGAAACAGAATCATTATTTATCGCCCAAGTATTTGATCAGGACATCACGAAGCGGTCTCAACACAAACACATCTTCCGGTTGGAGTTTGAGGCCTTGATTGAACTTACTTGTTATTCGTTTTGTGAGACCTTCAGCATCACGAATAAAACCGGAACGGGTTGTTTTTTGAGTCAATTCGTCTACAGTCATATCGGGGTCTTTTAGAAAACGATATAATTCCTTTTCATTCGTATGAGCACGGAGAAAAACGGTTCCCAACTTGCGGAAACCCTTCGCACTACGGATGACCTGGTGTCTGACCCGTTCAAACAAGTTAAGAATGATCTGTTCATAGGTGAATTCTTTAATCGGCCTGATTTTTGGCTCGAGCCGGACAAACTCAACTTGATATGTTTCCGTTAATCCGAATTCGTCCATTAATTTTTGATATTTCTCTCTTCTTCTTTGAAGAAAGAGAGATTGGTTCAATAGATTTTCTGGGTAATGGAGATAGTTTGCCAGCTCCTTATTCGATTTAAATTTCTTCGATTCCTTGATTTGTTTGACCTCTTGAGAGCGTTCAAGCGGCTTCCATGATCTAATATTATTCTGCAAGTCGAAACGAAGGCGTTTGATCTCGCCTTCCTCAGTTTCGGGGTGTATTTCGCAGCGGATCGTTTTCCATCCCAAAAGTTTAGCGCATGCAAAGCGCCGATGACCGTTGATAAGCCTGTATTTATTTTCACCAATCTTGACCACAGCGATTGGTGATCGAAGGCCTATTTCCCTCATTGAGTTGATAAGTCGGTTCTCCTCATCGATGCCGAGGTCTTTCCGTGGTTGGTTGGGATCTGGTTGAATTTTTTCTAGGGGGATTTCTATTGATACTATTTCAAAATCTTTCATTCTCTTCGGGTGTAAGGAAGCTTTATATATTGGAACTTTCAGCCAAAATCAGCCGGAATAGCCAGAATTTTCAGATTTGGCCTTTCAATAATCCTTTACCCAAAAATATAAAAAATAACAATGCCGACGTGGACCGAACTCTGATGGACTTGTTGTCGATCGAGTCCCGTGTACGATGGGCCACCGACCGGATCCTCGATGACCTTCACGGCGCCGCGCGGGAACGGCTCGTCCCTCAGGAGGTCCAGAGCACGGCGGATTCGCAGGCGAGCGGCGTCTGGGAGCCCCTGGACGTACCCTTGCGCCTTCCGGTGGATCTGGATCGAGAACCGCGACATGGCTTCAAGGGAACGGGACAAAGTCCCGCGTGTCCCCCTTCTTGATGCTCTGGAGAGTGTGATCCACCAGGCGCTTCTCCGCTGGCGAAAGGACCGCGTCGTTCACCAGGTCACGGAGGTGGTGGACCTCGGCGCGGAGTTCAACGACGCTTCGCTGGACGCTGCGGACCTGCGCCAAGAGCTGCTCTTGTCGGACCATGGTCACCTGTTGTTCCGCGGACTTAAATGTCATGCGCACGCGCCTCCGCGGTTCTGCAGCCCGGACGACCTCTCGTTCCCGGCGGAAGGAAGGAGGATCGCTCCTCCCCCAGCACCCAGGACTCCAGCCTCTCCGCGACCTGGATCACGTCCCCGGCCGGGTCCTCCCTGCTCGGCCCGACCACCACCGCTGCGGCCTTGAGGCACGCCTGCCGGATGATCCGTCGGCCCCGGTCCGCGACGTCAGGGGTGCTGCGGGAGATCGCGCCCGAGGAGATGCAGGAACGGGGCGAAGCAGATGACGCGTGAGTTGGCTGGGCCCTCGGGCCGACGCTCGGGGGTTCGGGCTTCCCGGCCCTCTGCTCGCGGAAGGCATAAGAAGCCCGGACGCCAAGAGGGTGGCATGACGGTCAGAATGGTCGTCAGCGTGCGGGGCCTTGTTCAGCGCGCTGGCTTTCGGGACTTTGTTCAGCAGCAAGCCTACCGGCACCGCGTCCGAGGCACAGTCCAGAACGAGGCGGACGGATCGGTTCGCATCGTCGCCGAGGCGGCGGATCCGGTGCTGCAGAAGTTCCTGATGGCTGTCCGGGAGGTACCTCCACCGGTCGAAATCGAGGACCTCTCCTCGACGAAGGAGAAGGCGACCGGCGAGTTCACGGACTTCACGGTCCTGTGGTCCGGAAACGAGGGGATCCTGGAGAAGCTCGACGTTGGCTTCCGGTACGTGAAGGAGATGAACCAGGATCTCGGAGCGAAGATGGACACCGTGGGGGAGAAGGTCGATGTCGTCGGCAAGGATGTCCGTGGTGTCGGTGACAAGGTGAATGCCGTTGCCAAAGAGGTTCGCGGTGTCGGTGAGAAGGTCGACGCCGCACGGACCGAGATCCAGGCCGTGGGCACCAAGGTGGATGCTGTTGGGACGGACGTTCGCGGCGTCGGTACCAAGGTCGACAACCTCACGCAGCAGACCGCCAGGCACTTCGACACGCTGGACCGGAACTACGGGAAGATCTCGAAGACCCTTGAGGCTGCGCTCCAGGAACTTCGGGACGAGCACCGGCAGTCCAGCAAGGACATGCAGCAGCTCATCAAGGCCGTGGTGGCGAGCGGCGGCCGGCGCCGGTGAGCAGATGGCGGGGCCCATCCGGATGACCGCGATCGTCAGCGGCAGGGTCCAGCGAGACGGATTCCGCGAACTTGTGCGGGAGACCGCATACCACTGGGACGTGGACGGGATCGTGCGCTACCTCCCGGACGGCACGGTGAGGTCATCGAGTTGACGGGCGATGCGGGCATCGTAGCGGGTGCCTACGCCAACCTCGAAGCAGCAGATCCGAGCCACCCGAGCGGCTACTCGCGTGATCCGGCGCTCACGAGTGAAGCCTACGCGGACTACGCGGAGCGATGGGTCGAGCGGGGAGCGCGGATCATCGGTGGGTGCTGCGGGACCCGGCCGGAGGACCTTGCGCTCATCGCGCGCTGGCTGGCTCCGGCCGTGACCGGTCGGCTTGAGTCGTGAGCGGAGCGGAGAGGGTCGGTAAGTTGTCCCTATGGGAGCCGCCGGCCAGAGGTCCCTGCCCCCTACATCGCCAAATGTCGACGCAAAAGGTATTTATACCCAAAACAACAGGATTCATGCGTTCCGTGGCGTACCTCATCGGGGCAATGACGGCTGCTGACGACGAGTTGGCGGAGATGCCAGAGAAGATCTTCGGTTACTGTGTGGACAACAGGTTCCTCAAGCGCGAGGCGCGGCTAGAGTTCTATCGAGGCTTCTACGGGCCCGAGAGGGAGGTCATCGAGACATCGAACGGCGGCATCTATGCGATTCTGCACCTCGAGCCCGATCATCCTTTTCACAAGCGTCGATCGTGACGAACCGGAGCGCGATACAGGGACGTGGTTGTGCAAGTCCCTAGTCCCTGACCCAACACGACCATGACGGTGCATGACGACGTGACCGCGGCACTAGCGGCGATTCGCGCTGGCGACCGGAAAGGCCAGGAGCGGTTGCTTGAGCTCCTCTACCCGGAGCTGCGGCGGCTTGCTGGGCAGAAGATGCGATCGGAACGGGAGTCCCACACGCTCCAGCCGACAGCACTCATCGGGGAAGTGTACCTACGCCTTTTCAGGAATCAGTCGGCGCAAGACTGGCGGGACCGCGCACATTTCATGGCAACGGCGGCCCAGGCCATGGGTCGGATCCTTCTGGATCACGCCCGGAGGCGCTGCGCGGCGAAGCGGCCGAAGACTCTGACCGTCACAACCCTCCCTGAGGTGTGGGAGGCGACCGAAGTGTCTCATGATCTGCTTCTCGATGTCGCCACGGGCCTGCAGCGACTCGCGATGTTGTACCCGGACGAGGGCATGGAGATCGGGGACGGCGATGCCGCCTCCGCCGTGTTTGCACGAATTGCGATGGGGCGGTACCCGGAGGAGGAGGCCAAGCGGCTCCTCGGCCTGCTCAGGGAGTACTGCAAGCAGGACACCCTGGCGATGGTCCGGCTGCACGAAGCGCTGCTCGCGGTTTGAGCCAGCGGGGGACGAGAGCGACCACCGGATGTTCCTTCCGAGCTTGCGTCCGACGATGAGGTTCGGGTGCGACGGGAGCTGCTCGATGATGTCGGGGATGATCTCCGCGAAGCGGTCTGAATCCCGCACCCGGAAGTGTCTCGTGAGGAAGAGGCCGGGAACGTCGAGCTTCCGCACGACGGCGAATCGGTTGATCTCGGCGACGAAAGTCGCGGCCTCAGCGAGGGAGTAGACCCAATCGTCGAGTTCTTCACGACGACGCTGCCCTCCCGAACAGGCTTGTTGTGATGTTCCTGTTCAAGCGGATGGCACCCCGCTTTCAACTCCGTTCTTCTCGCGGCGCGAGAATCACGCGCCTACGCCGGTCTGCAATCTGGACACCCGCACGTCGCCACACCTGCTAAATGCGAGAAGCACACCCCTCTCCGACGCCTACCAACGCACTTCCAGCCCCTGACAAGCCCCAGAGACAGTCTCGATTCTCTGGAATACCCCTTTGATTGCACTACCACCACTTGCCGGACACCGCTGTCCCGAAAAGGCTCTGGTCATGTTCTCCCTCCCACTCATACAGCTTCTGTCCTGTTGCCCCACTGAAAACATACGCCCAGCCGTTGAATGTGCACTCGCGACAACCTCCTGTCAGCTGATCCCGGATCCCGACAAGAACGTCTGGCACGCCATCACCATCAACATCACCGGCCCCGGAAACAGCATGTCCCAACTCATCCGCCTGCTCCTCCCCTGTCCAGCTATGGATGACACTCCCATCCCGCCCTGAGTACAGGACAGCTCTCCCAATATCGGATGCACCGCCCGGCACCTCGTACTGAGGACCGGTAACCAGGAAGTCTGCACTCCCGTCCAGATCCACGTCGCCGACACCAGATACCGCCTGTCCGAACGCCTCGTAGTCGGCGGCTCCGGATATGCTATACAATACGCTCCCATCCTGTCCGGACCGCACGTACACGATTCCCCGACCTCCGTCAGCCCCGTTTCCCCCATAGATCACATCGTCGACACCATCATCGTTCACGTCACCGAGACCAGAGACTGCTCCACCGAAGCCTCCAGCACCATCTGTCCACTCGTACAGGAGCTGTCCGTCCTTCCCAGAATACACATAGACCTTCCCGTCACACGCCCAGAACTCCCCGACCGGATCCCAGCATCTCGCACCGACAATGAGATCGGGCCAGCCGTCTTGGTTCACGTCCCCGGCATTCGCAACAGCCCATCCAAAGAAGTCGAACGGCTGCTCTCCCAGGTACGAACGAATCTCCGATCCGTCCCGGCCTGAGTAGATATAGGCTTTCCCCACTGTTCCCTTCACCGGATCGAGATGTTCACTCGCACCGATTGCAAGATCATCCCATCCATCCTTGTTCACATCACCAGCCCACGCGACCGCGGAACCGAAGTAGTCGCTTGGCTGTCCAGGATCATCTTCGAACGAGAAGATGACCCTTCCTGTTCTTCCTGAGTACAGATACGCCCTCCCGTAGATCTCCGGTGCAGCCGCCCCCGCGAGAATGTCGTCGTATCCATCCTTATCGATATCGCCGACGACCGCCACACTGAGACCAAGACGTTCTGGCCTCACTCCATAGGTCCCGTGCACAGATACACCGAGCCACGACCGCATCAGCCGACCTGATCCCTTGTCGAATGCGTATGCCTTGCCCTCGTAATCACCTGCTGCATTGAAACTCGGAGAACCCACGGCTAGGAAGTGCTTCGGAGACTGGACTGCACCAGCCTGAACTACACCGGCTCGTGCAAGCTCGCCCGCAGCATTGTCTGACACTGGACTGATCGATATCGCCACTGTCAGCATGACAAAGAGCGAACTGACTACAACTGCGAATGGAAAGACCCTCCCCGCAGACATTCCCCTCGTGACTAATTATATTACGCTCCTTAAATGTCTGTGCCTCACGGCCCTGTATCAAGGCGCGATATGGATCCTCATCGGTTTCGTCGACGACATACCTATCGGACTCGTCGTGTCCCGAATCAGGACCTGAACATAGACGTCACTCGGACCCATCCCAATGGGAACTGTTCCGCCGACCTCTGCAGACCCCTCTCCAGGACCTCCAGACGACAACGCGACTCCGACCAGCGCACCGGGGACTACTGGATTCACCTGCAGGTGGCAGTACGGATTGAGAGGCACTGAGCTCTGCCCAGCCCCAAAGACAAAGGCCGCTAGCTCGCCTCCCATGGCCACCTTCAGCTTGACGAGGTGGTTCGGGAGAAGCTCCTCCGCGTCAGCGCAGCCACGATTGATCGGGTCCTGGCTCCTGCCCGCGCTATCGGCAATGTCGTCCACGCGAATGACCGTGCCGCGAAGGGTCTCGCCCTCGAGGATCTGGCAGATGAGAATGCGAAGGATCGAGTCGGAGCTGAAGCGGCAACTTCCATCGCGCCCTTCCTCGTCCGACGAGGCCAGGGCGGCCTCCAGATCCCGGTGTGCGAAACCCACGATCGCCGGATTCTGATCGAGAATCTGGGAGATTGCTTCGTACCGTGCGAAGTACTCGTTGGTGACTTGCAGATTCGAGGGTTGAGAGTCGAACTCGGGCTGGGTATTGATCTTGGTTCGCATCAAGAGGTCTCCTTTGGTTGCTTTGGATTGATTACCGGCAATCATTGCGAGGCCTCTTGTCATCTCAAGCCAATTCGCCCTCAACTGTTTGAGAATCGCCGAATCGCATTGTTCTCGTCGGCGACGCAACAGAAACTAGCGAGGGCAGTGATCATGACTACCGTAGAGTCCGTTGCGTCAAGCTGGCAAGATGTAGCACAGCTGAATATCGGCCGCGTTGCGCGTTGATTATCGATTCAACCTCCCAGCCAGATGCGTGAGCTGTGGTTCGCAGGGTCACCGGGTCGATGAAGATCCATTTGAACCAGTTTCCCGTTTTTCTTCCATAGGTGAATCTGATACGCCTTTCTCCAATGAATCTCCCTGCCTCTAGATTGGAGCGATGGTAGCGAACCTGTTGTCTATTGGTACGTGTCCTGACATCCTTGGACGTCACAATCAGGCGTGCTCCGGGCTTTGCAAGCTCCGAGCAGATCCGAAAGAGCCTTTTGCATCGGTCCAAAGTCCCAGCCAGGCCAACGTTCGTCCCCATGAGCAGAATGGTGTCGAACGAACTCGGATGCAGCTTATGTCTGAAGATGTTCATCTGCCTACATCGCTTGCAGCCGCGACCTCTACACACCTGAAGGGCCAGCGACGAAGTATCGATGCAGAGCACTTCGATTCCTTTGCGCTGAAGGAGTAGCGCGTGTGATCCAGCTCCACAGCCAATATCGAGTGTTCGTCCTCTTGCAAGGCGGAGCGCTTGCTTGTCCTCGGCACTTACCGTGAAGTAATCGCCTATGTTGCAGGGTGCGCGTGAGCCGTCATCTCTTTCGTATGCACATGGTGGTGCAGGTATTCCTTTCCAAGACGAGTACAATGCGTACCCAAAGAGATCCATGTATTAAGTGGATCGCACGTGCAGAAATAGATTGCGTCGTTCGCAATGCGTGCGCTAACCCAACTTGGACACTTGGAGGCGTAGAACGCCGAGAATCGGCCGACAGAGGCGTTTCAGGCCCCGAGTTTTCACTACATTTCAGACTGCAGAGTCGCTGGACACCGCAAACGCTGAGGGAGCCTCAGGCCGAGGCGGTCGAGGAGCATTGCGTGGTCGTGGTCGGGTCTCGCGACGCAGCGCAGCCTCATCTCCTTTCCATTTGTCAGGGGTAGCAGCACGTCCACGCACGAGATCTTGCGCAGTTCATCGAACAAGGTCCGGGGGCTGTTGCCGAGTCCGGCACGCGTCTGCCAGCCCTCCAGGGTCTTCCACAGCGCATAGGCCAGGAAGCAGACCAGGATGTGGCCCTCGACACGCTCGTCGGAGTGATGCCAGATCGGCCTCAGATTCAGATCGCTCTTCTGGGCGCGAAACGCCGCCTCGACGTCCGTCAGCTGGATGTAGGTCCGCCAGAGTTCCTCGGGAGTCCAGTCCGCCACATTGGATCGAAGGACGTAGGCCCCCTCGCTGAGGTGGGCCCAGTCCGACCACTCCTTTCGCTCCTTCCAGGTCACCCGGAGTCGCGTCGGATCCGACAAGAGCCGTGGAGCGACTTGATCAACTCCTCTCGTAGGCGATCTTGCCGCGAGTTGCTACCCGTCACCTTTTTACGTCTTTCGGTGAACAGCGTATCGGTGAAGTCCGATGCGTCCGAAGCCGTTCATCGACGAGGAAGGCCTGCGCGAGTACAACGGCCACAGGGTGGAGCTCGTCTCCCTTGCCGCGGTTCGTCCCGAAGAGAGGCCATGGAGGCGGTCCCGGAAGTTGGACCGGGAGAGACTGTACGACCTCAGTCCCTGGAGTTATGAGTGGCACCTCGGGACCCTCTCGTACGACTCCCTCGGCAAGCACTTCTACATCGAGGGAAATCATAGATCCGTTCGGCTCCCCCTTGCCACTTACAAGGTGTGGGACAGCAGGGGCGGCATCGTCGACGACGTCCCAGTGCTCTACGTCGAGAAGAAGGGGCTGTTCGGGCGGCCCTATCATGACTGGTACTTCCTCGAGCTTCCCTGGCCCGAGGAGATGAAGGACCTCCTCAGCAGGCACGGCTACCGGTTCATCGAGGGCAAGCCCCGCCACGAGGGCGACATCGTGTACCCAGGGAGGCGCTGGTTCTATGACCTCTTGGCCAGCGAGCAGCACCGGATACTGAACCGGGCCTTGCTCCACGACAGACACATGGAACGCTATGCCAGCTCTAGGCCAGAACGGCGCTCGCGAGGCGGCCGCCCTGGCGGTCGATCCAGCTCATGAATTCCATGTTCGTGTGCCGCTGCCAGCGGTTCGCCCACGCAAGACGCGCCGGGTCGAGCTGGAGACTCTCGCCAAGGTCGCCACCGGAAAGCTCGCGCTTCCCCGTGAGGATCCCTGGATCGACCGCGCCGAGAAGGAAACGCTCGTTGATGTCGCAGGTCGCGGCGAGAAGACGAGCGACCCGGCCGGCGAGACCCGGAGGGACCGAGGGCCGGTGCCGGACGCCAAGGTACCAGGTCCCGTCCACTCCCCCTCCGGCAATCGGCACGATGCGTAGCGCCCGTGCCCTTGGGTCCACGCCGCACAACATCGCGACGTTCGAGAGCCACGTGGGAGTGAACCCGGCACGACCCTGCACGACTCTCCGGAGAGCGTCCGCGCCCGACACTCTCGTTGGATAGGGGAGACTCTGCTTGAGGAGCTCGGAAGCGTTGCTGGTCGCGGCTGGGTTCACGGTCGCGTCCGCCCGAATCGGGGAAACTCCCGCTGCGAGCGCGCTCTGAAGCACCATGTTGGCGAGCCGCTCGGTTGACTGCGCTGAGATCACCATGCCGTGGGGCGATTCTTTACATTCCACGGCGTACTTGAGCATCTGATCGAACGTGATCGGGGTATTGACAGGTGTCGTCTCTTGCAGAAGGCGGAACGCCTCCGGATTCCACGCCGTGACCATAACGCTCGCGCTAAACGGGATGGGCGGGTTCGCGCACAAAGTGCCGTCGGCCGCGTCCCCGAACGCCCGGAGCCACGGCTCGTCGAGGACGACGATGTCGAGCGGCGACGATGGATCGATGAACCGCTGGAAGGCCTCGCCGTACGGAAGCCCGATGGCCTCGATTCGTAGTTGGACCCCGGTACACGCGGCCGCGCGCCTGATGTCCCCCGTTCGGACCCGCACCTGGTCGCGCCGCTTGACCCCGATGCGGATGCCCGCGACGATCTCCGGGTAGTCCCGGCGGCGCAGGGCCTCGTTCCCCCACGTCACGAACTTGAACAGCTTGCGGACCGCGACCTTGTAGCCCTGCTTGGTCCAGGGGGCCAGCTTCGACGATTCAAGCTTGATCACCGCATCCCAGATTGAATCCGTGGTCGCCTCCCGGAACAGCCCGGGCAGGTATGACCTGTTGAACAGGAGGCAGTGCTGGAGGAGCTTGGCCCGACGGGGAAGCGAAAGCCCCTCCGCGACCAGGAAGCGGTCGAACGCGACCAGCACCTCCTTGTTCTCCTCCGGGATCCGCGCCTTCCGGATCTGCCGGTACTGCCACTCGAGCCTTCGCTCGTAGTCGTGGATGACTTCCCGCTGCATGTCCCTGCTCACCTCGCCACGTTCACGTGCGTTTGCCGCGGGGACAGCCCGATTCGCTCAAGGGGTGCGGATTCGAAGAATCTCCAACTCCCGGACGCTACGGATTCGGAAAACCGATGTACGCCGTGTCCGGGATTCGAACCCGGGTCAAGGCCGTGACAGGGCCTTATGCTAACCGCTACACCAACACAGCACGCGAGTTATTTTCTTAGTCCAATGTATTAATACGTTCGTCTGGTGTGTGTTGGTCTCGCCTGGTCCCGAAATGCGCGCAACACGAGGGGTCATAGGCGAGTAATGAAGGTTGGAGGGTTGGCAGCAATCTGGATTTCCCTCCCGGAGGAAGTACTCTCCAGACCGCAGGAAGGCTTAACTTCCGTGTTCGAAATGGGAACGGGTGTGCCCTTCCGCTTTGGCCGCCAATCGAAGGTTGGTGGTTCGATTTATATTGATTTCGGTGATGCAGAGAATGAATAACACTGTTATGTTTTTGAAACAACAATTCCTTTTTAAAACCAGTCTTACCATCTGGTAAGTATGCTCTCCCGTCCCTGGCTCCTCGGCTTCCTGGAAGCCCAAGGCTCCTTCAGTATCGTCTTCAAGAAGATCCCGTCCGGCCTCGGCTACCAGGTCATCCCGGACTTCTCGGTCAAGGTCCCGCTCGCCCAGGTCTCGCTCCTCGAAGCCATCCAGCAGGAGCTCAGGATCGGCCACATTTACCGGACTGCGACCGGCGCAACCCTGAAGGCGACCAAGCTCGCGGACGCCCAGGACCTGATCGCCTTCCTCGAGGGCCAGCGCTTCCTCTCCGAGACCCGGCAGCGGCACTTCGACGCCTGGAAAGAGAGCGTCCGGCTGATCACCCAGGGAACCCACCGGACCAAGGAGGGCCTCCTCAACCTGGCCATGCACCGCGACCTGCTCACCGAACGCAAGCAGCACCAGCATGATTACTGCCATGTCCGCAGGGACTTGGATCCCTGCGAGCACGCCAAGCACGGAACCCTGCCCAAAACCTGCCGGCGCTGCCACACACAGGAGAAATGACCATGCAATCCCAGCTCGACCACAAGAACCCGGAACGGCTCAGGTTCAAGACCGCGCCCGGCCTCACGGAAGCGACGGTCCGGCTGATTTCCCAGAAAAAGAACGAGCCGGCGTGGATGCTCAAGATCCGGCTGCGGGGCCTCGCGCTCTGGAACGAGAAACCCCTGCCCACGTGGGGACCTGATCTCTCTGGACTCGACTTGACAAACCTTATCTTCTACGCAGAACCGGGTGCACAGAAGACGAACAACTGGGATGACCTTCCCGATGAAATCAAGGAAACCTTTGAACGACTTGGTATTCCTGAAGCCGAGCGGAACGTCCTCGCAGGAACAGGAGCGCAACTGGAAAGCAATGTCGTCTATCACAAACTTCGAGAAGATCTCGAGAAAAAGGGTGTTATTTTCCTCGATATGGATGAAGCAGTACACAAACATCCAAATCTCGTAAAACAGTATTTCATGAACCGTTGCGTCCCGATCGCCTTGCATAAATTCTCGGCGTTACATGCTGCAGTCTGGTCTGGCGGCTCATTTATCTACGTTCCCAAGAACACAAAGATCGAATTGCCGCTGCAGGCCTACTTCCGCATGAACGCAGAACGCGGCGGTCAGTTTGAACACACATTGATCATTGTTGATGAAGGTGCAGAACTCCATTATGTTGAAGGCTGTTCCGCTGTACAATACACAACATCCGCACTTCATGCAGGTTGTGTTGAAATTTATGTTAAACCGAATGCCCGAATGCGTTATTCCTCTATTGAAAACTGGAGCAAGAATGTCTATAATCTCAATACCAAGCGGGCCATTGTCGAGCGAGCCGGGATCATGGAATGGGTCAACGGCAACATGGGTTGCCTCACCGGAGATACCAAGGTATTCACAAATCTCAGAGGACCAATTCCAATTAGCGAACTTAGAGTCGGTGACAGCATCTACACACTTGAGGAAAAAACAAAAAGATTTGTCCCCTCAACGGTGACCAATACCATTTATTCAGAGAGAAAAAGGGTATATAAAATCAAGGTTGCTGGTCGTGATCTCAAAGCCAGCGGTAATCACCCATTCCTCAAAATGGAACGCGACATAATTCCCCACCACCTACGGAAGGGTAGATTTAGAACAAGATGGACAAAACTCGATCATTTAAAAAAAGGGGACATTATTGCGATCTCTAAGTCGTTGCCGGATTCAGGAAAGCCTTATCGATTGCCCCTTATATCTTCAAAAAATAGAAAAACACAGAGCAAGAACCAATACAATAAATTCGAAATGAAAATAGATCATCTCTATTCCAATCTTTCATATCCACCTTATACAACAAATGATCTGATGTGGTTTTTCGGTATTTTTGTTGGTGATGGAAACATATGGAAACCTAAAAGAGGTGGTGGAAAAATAAATATCGCAATTCCTGAAACAAGCGACCTAAGAAAACAACTCATTTTGACAATTAAAAAATTATTCAACTATGTTGTTCGCTATCAAAAAGACCGATTTATTGTCATTAACTCCAATATCCTTATTGAACTTCTCGAGAAGACTGGTTTCCGAGGAACAGCAAAAACTAAGAGACTTCCAACTTGGGTTTATTCGCTCCCAGAAAGTCAACGTCTGTCACTACTTGCTGGTTTGTTGGATTCTGACGGTCATCTTGAAAAAGGAGGAATGTATCTCACGAGTATTAGTAAGGAACTTCTTGAAGATGTCCGACTATTGGCACTATCCTGTGGAATAGGCATCTCACGAATCTTTGTTCACAGAAAAGAACGAAACATGAAGATTTTGAATTATATTGTTCATGCAAACAACTCATATCGCATTCTGCTTAACGGAAAAAGGGTTCTCCTTATTCCAACAAAGAGTGCAACTTATAAAAGAAAACTAAAAAGTTTAACTACACGAAGAAGTTTTTCTTCCTCACATGGGTTACATTTTTGTTCAAAATGTAGCGATCATCTTGGCTTTGCACGAATTGACGAAATAATTCCGTTGGACATTGAACCAACATATGATATCGAAGTTGAAGGATCTCATAATTTTGTTGCTAACGGTATTCTTGTTCATAATTCCGCTGTGACCATGTTGTACCCCGCGTCCGTATTGCTCGGCGAAAACGCACGAAGCGATTACCTCGGGATCGCGTTCGCAGGAAAAGGACAGCACCAAGACACTGGAGCAAAGGTGTTCCACCGCGCGCCGAACACCGCCTCGGTGGTCAAGGCGAAGTCGATCAGCATTGACGGCGGCATCTCCACGTTCCGCGGCCAGGTGGCGGTTGCAAAAGGCGCGACAGACACCAAAACAAGCGTGTCCTGCGACGCCCTCATCCTTGACGAGCACAGTATCTCGAACACCGTGCCCACAATGCAGGTGAACGAGCAGACAGCGAGCGTTGTCCATGAGGCAACGGTCGGAAAGATTGCAGAAGAGCAACTCTTCTACCTAATGAGCCGCGGCCTGACCGAAGAGCAGGCACTCAAACTTATTGTGCAAGGGTTCATGGAGCCGGTGGCCAAGCGGCTGCCGCTTGAATACGCAATTGAACTGAACCGGCTCATTGACCTTGAAATGGAGAATGCGATCGGATGACTACAACCCTTCCCCCCGGCATCACGAAGGCGGCGACGTATCCATTGGCAAGGCCGTTGCTGCCAAAAATAGGAACCGAGTACTGTCTCTGCGTTGCTCCCCAGACCGTGGTGCCGCAGCCTATCCTGCTTCCTGATGCAGATCATGTTGTCCTTGATGTCGGTGCCGGCAGTGCGGTTTCCTTCCTCGAACGGCCGAGCCGGAACACGACCGCGCTTGAGGTGCGCGCCCAGCATGGATCGCGCGTCCATATCACAACATTGCAAACCCTGCCGCTGACAGCATCGTCCCACGCAACCAAGCGGGCGGTCGTGGAGCAGGATGCTGCGGTCCGCTGGCTTGACTGCCAGATCGGCGCCAAGACCGCAACCGTTGACCAGCAAACCGTGCTTGCGGAACACGGCGCGTCCATGCGGAGCATTGCGGTGTTTGCCGGGCGACAGGACCAAGTGCATCATTCGACGCTGACCGCGCGCCACGACGCGCCCCACACAACCTCGACGCTCCGGTTACGGGGCGTCTTGCATGACCGCGCACAGGCACGTGCCCACGGGCTCATCCGTATCCAGCCCGCGGCGATCCAGGCACAGGGATTCCAGCAAGCGGACATCCTCCTCCTGAGCCCGGACGCGGTCGCCGAGCCGACGCCGATTCTGGAAATCAATCAGAATGATGTCCGCTGTTCCCACAAGGCGACTGTGGGACAGCTTGATAAAGACACGATCTTCTACATGATGACACGCGGTCTCCCGCGAGCTGTGGCAGAGCAACGCTACATCGAGGGCTTCCTGCTGGCTGTCCTGTCCCCGCTGCCGCCGGCGCTCCGGGACCCGGTGACGACGCTTGTCAAAGAAACCATGCGAGGTGCCTATGAACCGTCGATCTGACTTCCCTATCCTGAACCAGAAGGTCCATGGAAAACCTCTGGTGTATTTTGATAACGCAGCAACAACGCAGAAGCCACGCCTCGTACTCGACGCTATGAATCAGTACTACGAACACACCAATGCGAACGTCCATCGCGGCGTGCATGCGCTCGCGGAGGCAGCGACTGAAGCCTACGAGCAGGCGCACAGAACCGTGGCCAAGTTCATCAGCGCTCCTGGCATGGAATCGATCATCTTCACTCGGGGAACGACCGAGTCTCTCAATCTCCTGTCGTATTCGCTTCGCGACCGCCTCAAAAAAGGGGACGAGATCGTGCTGACGCGGCTGGAGCACCACAGCAACCTGATTCCCTGGCAGCAGGCAGCCAAGGCGACCGGCGCGACCCTCAAGTTTCTCGAGCTGACGCCGACAGGCGAGCTCGATATCAGTGCACTTGACAAGGTTATCACCGACAAAACGAAGATCGTCACGACAACCCATGTTTCCAATGTCCTCGGAACCGTTGTTCCGGTGAAACAGATTGCCGACCGGGCGCACCAGATTGGCGCCACGATGATTGTTGACGCCGCCCAAAGCGTTCCTCATCTTCCAATCAGTGTCAAAAAACTTGGTGCTGATTTCCTCGCCTTCTCCGGGCACAAAATGTACGGACCGACCGGCATTGGTGTCCTGTTCGGGACAAAAGACGCCTTGACGGCACTGCTGCCGTTCCTGTTTGGCGGCGAGATGGTTCATGAAGTGTCCTATGAAACGAGCACCTGGAACCGGCTTCCCTGGAAATTCGAGGCAGGCACGCCACCCATTGCCGAAGGTGTTGGTCTGGCAGCAGCGATTGAGTATCTCGCGAAGCTTGGCATGGACAAGATCGCGCAGCACGAGCACAAAATAACGAAAGCCTGTTATGATTCCCTGAAAACAATGGACAAGATCACGGTCCTTGGTCCAGAAGAGCGCGGCAGCCTGGTTTCCTTTACCGTTGACGGTGCGCACGCCCACGACGTTGCTGCGCTGTGCGACCAGGTCGGTGTCGCGGTCCGCGCGGGCCACCACTGCGCGATGCCGCTCCACCTCCATCTCGGCATCCCGGCATCAACACGTGCCAGTTTCGGCGTTTACTCACAGGAAACCGAACTTCCTGTGCTGTATGATGCGCTCGAAAAAGCAGTGAGGTTATTCTCATGACCGACGAACTCTACAAGGAAGTGATCCTCGATCATTACAAGCATCCGCACAACAAAGGAAAACTTGAGAATGCAACGGTGAAACAAACAGAACAAAACCCTATTTGCGGTGATGTGGTCACCATATACCTGAACATTGCCGACAACGTCATTACCGACATTTCGTTTAACGGCTGCGGCTGCGCTATCAGCACGGCAGCTGCATCGTTGCTGACCGATCATTTGAAAGGGAAGACAATCGAAGAAGCCCAGAACCTTTCCCGCGACGACATGGTTTCCTTGTTAACGGTCTCCATCAGCCCTGCACGAACGAAATGCGCCATGCTCGCATTGGTCGCGGTCAAGAACGGGACAGCAGGACTCCGGTGAATTATATGGCAGACCTTGAAATCCGAGATCTCCACGTCACCGTGGACAAGCAGCCCATCCTCAGGGGTATTTCCCTCGACGTGAACCGGGGCGAGCTTGTCGCGATCATGGGACCGAACGGCTCAGGAAAGAGCACGCTCGCCGCAACCCTCCTAGGTAGTCCTACAATAACAATAACCAAGGGAATGATCACCTTCCTCGGAAAGGACATCACTACCCTGGCTCCGGACAAGCGCGCCAAACTGGGATTGTTCCTTTCCTTCCAGTATCCTGCAGCAATTCCTGGGGTTTCTGTTTCCAACTTCCTCCGGACGGCGGTCGGCGCTGTGACCGGAACGCACCCTGACCCAGTTCGGTTTCATGCGCTCCTCAAGGAGACCATGGCCTCGCTCAAGATCGATCCTGCATTCGCAAGTAGGGCCCTGAACGAAGGCTTCTCTGGTGGTGAGAAAAAGCAGACAGAAATCCTCCAGCTCCTCATGCTCAAGCCGAAGCTTGCCATCCTCGATGAAGTTGATAGTGGCCTTGACGTCGATTCAGTCAAAATTGTCGCAGAGGGGGTCCAGCGCCTGGTCTCTCCGGCATTCGGCGCCCTGGTGATCACCCACTACCAGCGACTCCTCGACTATCTTACGCCGCACACGGTTAATATCATGATCAACGGCAAGTTCGTGAAAAGCGGCGGGCCTGAACTGGTCGCAGCCATCGAAAAACAAGGCTATGACTGGCTGAAACCTCCGCCTCCTTTATAAAGGGACCCGTCAAATTTTTAAGTCGAGCGTCCATTTTTGACTCTATGGCAGTCAAAAAAGGGAAACCCAAGAAACGTATCCGGAAAAAGAAGGTTCTCAAGGTCCGCCCCAAGAAGATCCCACAGAAACGAGCAATCAAGAAATCTGTCGCACGGGAGCCTGTTCTCAAGTCCCTGCTCCCCTGCTCCAAAAAGGAGTGGGAAAAGGTCTACGCCAAGCGGAACTTTGACACGATTCCCTGGAATCTGGGTGTCCCAGCCACAGAGCTCAAGGCCTTCCTCGAGATGGGTCTGGTTCCCCGTGGCCGTGCGCTTGACGTTGGCTGCGGCACAGGATCGAACACCATTATGCTCGCCAAGTGCGGCTTCCACGTCATTGGAATCGACTGCTCGCCCAGCGCGATTGCCCTCGCTAAGGATAATGCCAAGCGTGCCCGAACGCACTGCACGTTCTGGATTGGGGACGCGCTCCATCTGAATTTCCCAACAGGGTATTTTGATTTTGTCTTCGATCGTGGTTGTTTCAACCAACTCGGAAATGGAAACCGAGAGAAGTTCATCGAGACCATTGCGCGTGTGTTGGCACCGCATGGCTGGTACCAGCTCGTCGTGCTTTCCCCACAATCAAAGGATCCAAACAAGTTCACGAAAATGAAGATTCAGCAACTGTTTTCCAAACACTTTGATGTGCAAGACGTTGTTGAAACATCAGTTCTTGATAAGAAAACCAAAAAGAAAACACACTTTCTTGTTGCCATTATGCAGAAGCAATAGCTTCTTCTTTGTCAACACCGCAGATTACTTTAATGTCGTTCGTGATTGACAGTTTTCCGTTGATCGAAAACGTTCCCCAACATTGGCTGTTGTCGCAGTACGTATAGGTGTCACTGATATCCATGCACGCGTCCTCAGGACATTGTTTGATGGTGCTGACCCGGACATAGAGGCAACGATCATCAGTTTCTCCGTAATAGAGCGGCAACTGGAACTCAGGTTCATCCTTGAAGAGGTTGAAGGCTGTTCCATGAAACTGGAAAACATCTTCAACAAAGGGGTGGGTTCCGTCATCAACAAGAGTGACGTTGCCGCTGAGCAAAAACCATGCCAGACCAGGAATCAATGTTTCATTGAAAAAGAAGAGCGTCACATCACCCTGCATTCGCGTTCCGGTGTACGGGCCGCTGGTGACGTTTATATCCCAGGTTGTTTTGTACTGGTCGCATTGACCCAGACAGACCTCAGCATCCTGTTCAACAGAGAAGATCGGCCGTGCTGGCCGGAATTCCTCAGCAACCAGACTTTCAAACTGCTGGACAACCAATTCTTCTTGGCTGAGCGACGGCTGCGGTTCTGTTGTGCAACCTGCAACGACCAACACAAGAATTAAAAGGAACGCGAGTTTGTACATAACAATCAATATTTCGCTGCAGTCAGGCAGGCACTGTAGACCGCAGCACTGCAGATCCCGACATGGGCTAGGCCAGTGAACAACCAGTTGCTCCGATCAGTGACGAACCGGTTCAAGAGTTTCCGTGAAATCCAGGCGCGTGGCGGAGAGTAGTTTGCAATATGATTCCAGACATGGTCATATGAGCGCTTAAACCGTTCCTGCGACCATGTTTGAATCGATCGAATAGAGACGTACTGTTTCGTCAACGTGACCTGTTGTTTCAGAATACTCTTCAAAATGTCGTCAAGAGTGGTTGCTGTAGTCCTGATGGGTGCGGTGCCGATCATGTCCAGGGTGTGGGCATCGGATCCTGATACCTTGGGTTTTCCAAGGCGCTCTGCCTTTCTGTTATTGAGATAATTAGAGAACCGGTCAATGGACAGGGCGTTCCACGCTTCCACGGCGTCAGTGTATTTGGCGTCATACCGGACGCCTTGGCCTGCAATATCAAAGGGATGTGACGCAATACCGATTCCACCTTGCTCGTGAATCTGGTCCATGGTTTCTTGTACACTGAGCCCTCGGGGGATGTGCTCGGTGATTCCCAAGGCAAGGATGTGTCCTCTTGCTGTTGAGACTTCCTCGCCCTGAATGAAAATCATTCCTTGTTTCTTCGCTTCTGCCGCTGCCTCCTTCCATCCATCAATAGAATCGTGGTCAGTTAGAGCAATCCCAGCGAGTCCCCGCTGCTTGGCGACCCGGATCATGTCCCGTGGCCTTGGGAGGGCCTCGGTCGGAATCTTCCGCCCGCGAGAATGGTTGCTATGGGTATGGAGGTCAATGAGAACCATATAGCATCAGTTTCGCGAGTTTCTTTTATATTAGCGGCTTATTAGCCTGCTTCCCGAAAGAGACGTCATGCAGCAAGCCGGTGTCTGCGCGATCTGTGAGAAGGCGGATACAGCCATCCAGACCTGCAATATCTGTGGGATCACGGTCTGCAGTTCCTGTTTCAAGCACAATCTCGGCTGTTGTTCCCGGTGTGCGGTCCGCTTCGAGCAGTACTAAGCATAAAAGGTTCTGACGAAAAGAGAGCTACGGGCCGAGATGGCTGAACGGCTAAAGCGCACGCCTGGAAAGCGTGTCCCTCTTAGGGTTCTGGGTTCGAATCCCAGTCTCGGCGTACATCGGTTTTCCGAATCCGTGGCGTCCGGGCGTCGGAGATTCTTCGAATCCGCACCCCTTGGGCGAATCGGGCTGTCCCCGCGGCAAACGCACGTGAACTTTACGAGGTGAGCAGGGACATGCAGCGGGAAGTCATCCACGACTACGAGCGGCGGCTCGAGTGGCAGTACCGGCAGATCCGGAAGGCCGGGATACCGGAGGAGAACAAGGAGGTGCTGATCGCGTTCGACCGCTTCCTGGTCGCGGAGGGGCTTTCGCTTCCCCGTCGGGCCAAGCTCCTCCAGCACTGCCTCATGTTCAACCGGTCCTTCATGCCCGGGCTGTTCCGGGAGGCGAGCACGGATTCCATCTGGGACGCGGTGATCAAGCTTGAATCGTCGAAGCTGGCCCCCTGGACCAAGCAGGGGTACACGTCGGGGCAGAGTTCGGGTTCTCTGTCTCCGGCAAGTGGTGGGGATAGATCGGATGATGATTCGCTCGACTCGGCGCCCTGAGGTCACGCGTTCTGGGTCGCTCTGTTGGCCCGCGATCGTGCCGGTGATCTACGTGAAGGTACGGGGCGACATCGCCGCAGCATTCGGCCACGGGCGGATCCTCGATCCGGCCTGCGGGTCGGGCGGCATGTTCGTCCAGAGCGCCCGGTTCGTGGAGCGGCAGCAGATCGAGTTCATCGCGAACATCGTCCGGCTCTACCGGGGCGAGAAGGCCGAGAACATGCACGGCAGCAACGCGTTGCTCGAGCAGCACTTCCTGCTTCGCACTCCCGAGAGAATCGCGCTCGCTCAGCGGGTCATGGGCAGGATCGAGGAGGTGCTCGACCGGTCGATCGGCTCCGAGGGGTACGTCATCAGGGAGAAGGAGGCGGAGGAGCGGATCGTCGACCTCAGCCAGATCGACTTCGACGCGCTGCGGAAGGCGTTCGAGGAGAAGCGGAAGCACACCACCACCGAGAAGCTGCAGGGCGCGACCGTGCTGGACCGGCTGCCGGAGCGGTTCGAGCCGGACATCTATCTTGAGAAGTGCAGCCAGGTCTACCAGCACGTGTTCGAGGCGTACCTGGACGCGGACCACCATGTGTACGCCAGGTCAGCGTAACCGCGCCTTTTTCAATCTTCGATGGCATATCATGCATATGACCCTCAAGAAGGCAGGCAGCGTCATGTTCCTACTGGCTGCGGCGTTCGGACTGATCTACTTTTCCCTCATCGCGTCTGGCACGCTGCCGTTTCCAGCATGATCGCGGGAAAGCAGACGGTGAAGTGCCCGCTGTGCGGGGGAGAAGGCGTCACGGCGTTCGTCAAGCCGAGCTACCTCCAGGGCAAGACGTCGCGGATCTCCGCGGGGGCGAAGACCACGTACCACCGCGTTCCTGAATCCGTGGAATACCAGGGGAGCTGTCCGAACTGCGGGAAGAGCGCAGCGGAGATGCAGCGGGCCACCAAGTCCGGGCTTTCTGGAAAGCGGTTGTCGCACGAGGAACGGATGCGGAGGTTGCGGGAATCCGGGTTTCCAACCACGATAGGCACATCGGCCTCGGACCGGTGACGCTTCAAATGCTGATTCATTTCCGGGCGGTCTCAGGAGGACATTCAATGGCAGAGCAGCAACGACACGAGGGCACAGCTTCCGACGAGGCCATTTTGAGCCGTGCCTACAGCTTCGCCAATGAGGCTGCGCTCGCGATCGAGCTTCAGGGTCAGAGAATACGCAGCGGGAACATCGGGACGCTGTGGATTGACTGGTGGTTTTTGATTGTCGCTCTGCGTCGTGGAGGCGCGCAAGCGTGCGCGTGTGCTCGTCGGTTCGTCCCTGAAGTCTTCCCACGGCGATCAGGAGCGAGTCGAGGCGCTGGTCGAGTCTGTCAAGTTGCATGACCGAGCATCGTTGCCGGAGTTGATGACGGTTGCGCGCGTCGCTCGCCCGGTTCGCACCGGCCCGATGCATCCGTCAGCTTTATTAAGTCTGGAGTGCACGGAGACGTAGTGCGTAGGCAAGCGGGGCAAAGCGCGCCCGACGGATGCGGGTTTCTGGGAGCTTCCCAGTCTCGGCGTATTTTGACTTACTTAGGAAAATATAGAATAATTATAACCAACTTGGCTAGTTAAATACATTTAAGTGAGTCATAACAAAGATATATTATGCATCATCGGGAGCTGATCCTCCGGGACAAGCGACCTCCTGCTGAGAAGCACTTGGACACCGATCTCACGTGGTTCTGCCACGCCTTCGGGTTTCAGGAACCCCGCGACAAGGGCGAAGTCGCGATCCGGCTGTTTCACGAGTTCCTTGACGCGGCCCGGGAAGGAAGGCAGCTCACCACCAAAGAACTCATGGAGCACCATGACCTGTCCCGCGGGTTAACCGTTTACTATCTGAACAAGTTCATTGCCCGGGGACTGGTGCAGCGGTTGGGAAACAAATATGAACTCCGGCACACCAACCTTGAGAACGTTGTTGATGAACTGGAGAAAGACGCGTCACGAACCTTTGCAACGATTCGCGGGATTGCCCGAGAACTCGATGATGTGTTCGGCTTGAAAAAGCGTTAATCCTTCTTTTTGTGTTCGTGTGGGGTTTCCTTGTTTTCCATGACAAGATCCAAGTCAAGGGTATCTGCTGGGGTAATCTCTGGAATGTTCGATTGTGTTTCTTTCTCTGGTTCAGGTTGTTCTGTGGGCGGTTCTTCTTGTGATTCCGGAACGTCTGGGTCTGACGTAATTTGAACGATCTGTTCTGGTTGCACAAATTCGACAACATGTTCTTCTGGTTCTTCTTCAGTGTGCATAGCAAGCACGTTGTCTGCTTCTTGTTCAACATCCTGTTCAGTTGGTTCGAGTGTCTCTTTGATCAGCGGTTCTGGTTCAACGCGCGGCACCCCTTTCTGCAATACGAAAATCCGGTCCACGATTGACAAGGTCCGCATTCCATCGGTTTCTGAAACATACTTCCGGAGGAGCTGGGCCAGTCGTTCCCGGCGCTCGGCAGGTGCGGTTGTAAACAGTTCCCGAAGCAGGAGCGAGAGTAGCTCTGCTCGCGTGTCGGTTTCGTGTTTCTGGATTCCCAATCGGACCTGGCTCCGGACATCCTGCTTGGTCATAGAAAAGAGGAGCTTGTCCAAGACTGGTTCAGCAGTCTCGGCGTCAAGCATGGGATACCGATCATGATGCAACTCTTTCTGAATCTTCAGGTACGATCCTTCTGGAGACGGGAGCACCACAAGAATCAGGCCCTTCTCTGTTATTGCATTCTTGAATTTTTCCAGCGGGCTCGGTCGCTGCGACAAGTTGAATCCAAAGAGGCTGTTGACTGAGAGAACAATGTCATATTCTTTTTCCATAGGAAAGTCTTCGAACGTAGTATGGTATGCGGTAACGTGGCGTCGGTAGGGACTTGCGCTGATCCTGTTGCGGAGCATGTTGTAGAAGGTTGCTGTCGGTTCAATGGCGTCGATCTTCACTTCAGGAATGTCCTTCACCAGTTCCTTGAGTAAGGCGATCAGGAAACTCCCCTCCCCTGAGCCAATGTCAAGGATGGAGATAGACTCTTTTCCTCCTGCGTATTCCATGATGATTTCTGCGAGCGCTGCTGCCAGGATCGCTGTCTCATCCGTGCTCCGCAGGTAGCCGAGCCACCAGTCCCAGTGGTCCTTGTACAGCATCTGATAGAACTGGGCTTCCGTGGCTGGTGGTGCCAACCCCCCTTCCTGTGAGATCATATCCCCCATACGTCTCACATGCTCCAAAATAATTTAAGCGCTATGGGGTCGCTGGGAGTCGAACCCAGGTCGACCGGTAGCTCCGTCATCGCCCGAGGGCATCCGTGTTCCAGTGGAACCACACTGGAGCCGGCCGTCTTACCGTTGGACTACGACCCCGTGGATCTTTCTTCTGACAGTCGCTATTTATATGCGATTTGGAATAAGTCTCAGGTACGCCTCGGTAGCTCAGTTGGTAGAGCGTTGCCTTGGTAAGGCAGAGGTCGTGGGTTCAATCCCCACCCGGGGCTTCAATCATCATGAACTCCAAATCCCTCTTCAAACCACCGACAACAAAGCTCCTCAAGGCAGGTCGCGTAACCTTAGCCCCAGGCGAGACTGTCGGCGAGCACGTGACTGACCAGCGGGAAGAAGTTCTCGTTATCTTGAAAGGAACCGCAACCGTTCATGTCGAAGGAACGGTTACAACAGTACCCAAAGGACAAACTCACTACATCAAGGAAGGCCAGAAGCACAACGTGGTAAACAACGGGACAGAGAATCTCGAGTACGTCTACGTTGTTGCCCTCTTCCCGGAACCTACACCCAGCCAAGCACCAACACAGCACCAATCGCCAGCATGAGCAGTCCTGCAACCAGATGCAGGTAACGGATGTTCTGCTCTTTCCAGCCGCTTACATTCTCAACAGTCGTGAAGCCAGCATAGACAATCAGGACAATGGCAAGCATGGGAAGCACAAAAATGATGTTATAGAGGAGCAACCATGGCAGGATTTCGACAAAGGAAAGCCCGGCAAGGATCCCGCCAGTAATGATGTACGGACCGATGGTGCAGGGCAGCAAAAAGAGCGTCACGAAGATCCCGATGAGAAACGCTCCCGGCGCGCCAGTTGCCTTGGCAAGGAGTTTTTTCACACCCGGCCGCATGCGCATGGGCATTTCTGTACCAAGCCCGCCTGGTTTGTACCTGGCGACATCCTTGAGGTTGAGCAGGCCTAAGACGATCGCGAACAGACCGAGCATCGCGGAAAGGGTCCCACCCACGCCAGCAACGGCCTCAAGCGCTGCCTGGAAGAGATGGACGATGATCACCCCGTAGGCAAAGTAGGTGATGAAAATGGCAAGCGTGAAGGCGAACCCTGCGGTCAGGACCTTGTGTCGGTGTTCTGGATTCTGGATGAGAATCGCAACGAGAATCAGGGTCAGGACAGCAAGCGCGCATGGATTGACCGCATCCACGGCAGCAAGGCCGAGGATTTGGTACGGATTAATCGAGACATTGTTGGAAACAATATCATTTTCTTCTTCGAGTGGTGGTTCGTGATCTGGCGGTGCAGCAAGTAGGGTATCAAGTGTTTCCCGGAGTTCCTCGTCACATTGGATCGAGCCAATGCAGTAGTAGTCAGCAACAAAGACCTTCGGAACACCACCCCACGCTTCGACAGGAACACCATACGCTTGTTGCAGTTGGATGAACAGTTCTGTCTCGTTCCCGACATTGTGTTGCCGGATGTCGAGGAGTCCTGGATGAGACACATTATAGGTTGCAAGCACCTCACTGACGATGCTGCAATGCGGACAGCCCGGTGAAAAGAAGAAATCAACCCGAAGGGGTGCTCCTTGAACAATAACAGAAAAACTAAGTGAGATAATGATTGTAAGAATGAAAACGAAAAGAACATTCCTTTTCATTGCTATAGCCCCCTCAATATTGTGTTGGAAATGTCAATAAAAGTTTTCTTGTAACGTTTATCATAAATGACAATGGGTTTCATCTTTATTGTTGCCTTCACAACATCCTGCCGATAGGGGAGCCTCCCCAGGATCGGAATCCCGTGGTTCTTGGCGAATTGTTCTATTTTCTTGGCAAATCCCGTATCCATATCAGCCTTGTTCAGGACAATGCCCCGTGGAATCCTGAAATGATCGGCAAGATATAAGACACGCTTCAGATCATGGAGTGCTGATGGAGTGGGTTCGGTCACGGCCACGACAAAATCAGTGCCATGGAGAGAAGCAATCACAGGACATCCTATTCCTGCCGCAGAGTCAACCAAAACGATATCAAAACCATTTTTCTTGGCAAGGTCATCAGCGACCTTCCGTGTCTCCACAACCATCTCTCCTGACGCCAGTTCTCCTAATTTAAGCTCCCCTGAAACCAAATGAACCCCATACTTATCCCCTGAATAAATCTTGCCTATTTTTTTTCTGCCCTCCTGTATGGCTTTAACAGGACATGCCACAATACATGCCTTGCATCCTATACAAAGTTCTGGAACAAATGCCGGATTCTTTCCCTTCACAGCTACAATTGCATTTTGTTTGCATACTGAGGCACACGTACCACATTTTGTACATTTATCGAATTCCCACTGAGGGATAGATTGGAAGACATCAACAAGCTTTTTTCTTTCAACATCCAGGATGAGATGGTCATTTGGGCAGTCGACGTCCACGTCAGCCAACAAAACCTTTTTCTGTTCTGACAGAACCACCGCTAATGACGACGCTATCGTTGACTTTCCTGTTCCTCCTTTCCCTCCGGTCACGGCAATTGTGTGCATCCCTATCACAATAATCCAGGTCTCCCATTTTGTCTTCAAGAAAACATATGTCTAGGACATTTTGCACTTTCCATTTTTCGGAGGTTCCCGGCTATAAAGTCTTGCACGGCTTTTTTTATGATGCCTCTGCCTTCATACACCGCTATACCCAGCTGCTGAAAGATAGTAAATGCCCTTGGACCCATATTACCGGTTATGATTGCATCGACGTTCATGTCAGCAACCAGCTGTGCCGCTGTGGTGCCTGCGCCAGTCATTTGTTTTGTGGATGTGTTTTCAATACTCTTGTGACTTACAATGGTCTTGTCCACGATCTCTGCTACAATAAAATAGGGACATCTGCCAAACTTTTCATCAACGGTGCTTTCAATATCCGGACCTGAAGCACTTACGACTATCTTCATATTATTCCTCCTATTCCCTTGTCATTGGGGTTCCGCATTCTGGGCACTTCATCTGATAGCATGGCACTCCTCTCTGATGTGGAATCCTGTGTTTGCATTTTGTGCAGACACATTCCCCGAAAGGGCCAGCAGCAGCATTTCCTCCCATTCTTCCTCTATTTTGCATAAAACCACCTCTCCTTTCTATTGTATAGTGCCCACCCTCTATTCGGATCGCCTTCCCATTCACAAGTGCATCAGCGATCTTTTCCCGCGCGTTCGTTAGGAGCCGCTGAAACGTTGGTTGTGAAATGGTCATCTGTTCAGCGGCGGGAATCTGGTCCATTCTTTCAACATCCTTCAAGCGGATCGCTTCGAATTCGTCAACAGTTAGGGTGACCTGCTCGAGTTCCTGGATCATCACCCCTCTCGGTTTGAAGTAGGTGATATTGGGTTCACGGCACACGTTTCGGGGGCGCTGCGGTCGAGGCACAGGATCACGTTATGAATATATATTCTTATTGTTTAAAAAGGTTTCTGTGGATAACAGTGTTATCTCAAAGAAGAAACAAGCCTACTTTACCACTTAAAGCTGCCGGTTCATACCGTGCTATGAACGAACATGACGATTTCGGGGATCCACGCCCCGATCTCGTGCGCATGGCCGTTGACTACGCCTTTGAACTCCTGGGGTCACGACGATTTGATCCTGACTACCGGGCAGCAACGGTTGCGGGGCTCTGGCAGGATATCCGTACCTTTGGTGACATCCAAGAGATGGAAACATACCTGAAAGAAGCCGCTGAAACTGATCCAGCAAATGCATCTGTTTACCATGCAGTGAGCCAGCTTGCCGCATGCAACGGAAACAGTTATGACGCATTCACTCAGCTTGATAGTTTTTGTGCAATCTCTGACACAACAGAATTCAAGAGTACGGTTTATCGTTCTCTCGGTCTTGAACCGCCGGTTGCGTCTCCTATTCAGAAAATCGCTGGCGATGACAACATGCTCAATCTTCGTGTCCTTGTTGAGCGGCTTGTTGGACCGGACAATGACATCGAAGAACTCATGCTGGTGCTGCGAAATGATCCATTCTTGCAACCGTATATCACACCATCAGATCATGGCTATCAACTTCAAGCACAGGACGGTGAGGTGCTCAAGTATCTCGTTTTTAAGACCCTTGAACAAGGGGTTGATGATGATACAGAAGATGTCAGTAGCGATTCTGATTGAGCGTGATGATAAGATTCTCCTCATCAAGCGCGGTGTTCCACCGGAAAAGGGATCCTGGGCACTTCCCGGCGGTCATGTTGACGAAGGTGAATCACCTCGCGACGCCGCCATCCGCGAAGCGAAGGAAGAAATCGGAGAAACTGAGATAGAACCAGAACCCTTTGACATCAATCCGGTCGAAGAAAACCGCGTTGGCAAACGACTCAAATGCCACTACTTCCGTGGCACCCTCAAGGAAGAACCCCATGCCAAGGATGACGCAGCAGCAGTCGGCTGGTTCACCCTCGAGCAAATAAAAACCATGGACATTGCCTACTACACCCGCTTCATTATCAACCGGACCTTCGAAGACCAGTTGTAAGCTTATATACCCCAAGGGTAACACTCGAGCAGTGAGTTCTATGAAACTGGTGATCATTCATGCAGACGGCATTCTCCGCAGTGCCACGACCGCGATTCATACGGGTTTGACCAAGGGCTTTTCTGCAATTGACCTCCCGTTCCGTTATAGTGAAAAAGATATTCGAACGGTCCGCGGCTTCGAGAAGTTCCATGCCATGGAGACCTGCATTAAGGTGTTCTACGCGCTCACGAAACAGGGCATGCGGTTCGCGAATGTTGATCCAAAACTCATGGAACGGCAACTCGACACACTCGTGTCCATGGGGATCCGGGAATACGACACCGAATCGCTCCAAAAGATTGCCACCACCTTCAATGAGTTCCTGCAGTCAGAACAGGCAGCACCGCTTTTTTCGATCACCCCGAACGTGCAGCCGGTGTTCCAGCAACTTGCTGCAGCTGGCATCAAGCTTGCGGTCTGGACCGGGAATGCGCTTGGATCAATTCAAGAAGACATGACCAAACTTGGAGATGTGTTTGCCGCAACCAGCGACAAGCCGCTTCCTGACGCACTTCCTGCATTATGTTCGCAGCTCGGTGTTCCGCTCGAAGAAGCAGTTTACGTCGGACACACGGTCGCGGACATTCGTGCAGCGCAGGCAGCCTCCTGCAAATGCGTCATTCTCCTGAACGCTGCTGGCGACGAACGGATTGTCCGGCAGGCAGAAGCAGATGCCTACGAAGTTGACTTGCCAACGTTTGCAAACACGCTGGCACCGCCGGTTGAAGACGAAACACCACCTTCTGCCGTGGCAGAAACAACAGAACCCCCCGCAAAACTAGTCTAAGTGCATATATTAACATCTCGCACCCTATTACCAGCCAAGGGCCCGTAGCTCAGCTGGATAGAGCGCCTGGCTTCGGACCAGGAGGTCGTGGGTTCGAATCCCCCCGGGCTCAAATTCCCTTTATAAATCTCCGCATCGTTCAGAAAACTATGGATCTTAAATCCTTCCTCAAGGAACGCTTCGGCAAGGACCTCTTCACCCATCTGAAGGGAGACGACATCCTTGAAGAGCGAATGCGTGCTGAAAAGAAGATCGAAGGTATTTCCGACGACATCAAGGACATCCAGCAACAGATTCAATCCCTCATGCTCGCGAGCAAGGGCCAGCCCGAACCGGTCAAGCTCCTGAACATCTCCAAGATCAAGACGCTCCGTTTGGAGTCAGCAGCCAAGATGCAGGAAGCTGACGGCTACTTGAAAGAAATCCAGGTTCTCTTACTCATCGAGGCCATGAAGGAGCATCACAAGAAGGACGAGAAGAACAAGTTTGTGGAAAAGGTCCTGAACACCGATCTCGATCACCTCCGGAAGATCCTCTTCAACGAGGACCTGAAGAAGGCAATCGAGGAAGGCAAGCTCGACCACGTCAGGGAAGCTTTGAGGCGGGCCTTTGCCAAGGAAGAGATGCCTGCGGATGCTGAAACCCAGGAAATGCTCCTTGTCATCAATGATCTCGAGAAGGTCGACGAGAGTACGGCTGCGCAGCTCGCTGCAGAGAAGGCAAAGCAACTTGCGGAAACCCCGCGGTTGAAACACTTGCAGGAAGAGTAGCTACGGCAGCATGATTGTTGTACCGACTCGCTTTACCAGACCGTCTTGTTCTAAGTCCGAGAGGAGCGCTGCCATGGGTTTTTGCGGCGTGCCAAACCGGGTGAGCATCTTCTTGAGTTGGTTTGTGGTGAGTTCTCCATTGGAGCGAAGCAGGTCGATGATGCGCCCGCGAAAGTAGCGGTCCGATCCTTTGAAAGTTCCTTGTTTTCTCACCGCGTATGTAAAGTGCTGTTGTTCAGCTGCCGGGAGCTTCTCGTAACGGCAATGTTCTACTATCGGGCAGAGCGAACAGGACGGCTTGTCTGTGCAGATCATGGCGCCGAAATCCATGATCGCGTTGTTCCACCGTCGTGCTTCTTTCGGCAACAGCTGCTGTGCTTGGAGAGCAATGAGTTCTTCGATTGGTGTTGGCCAGCCCATCACCCGCTGGATGATTCTTCGGACATTTGTGTCAACAACCGCGACCGGATGATTGTACGCGAACGTGGCAACCGCCGAAGAGGTATATTCACCGATGCCGGGCAAGGTTCGCAACTGTTCTGGTTTGTGTGGGAATTCCCCGTTGTACGTGTCCCGGATGGCTTGCGCTGCTTTGTGCAAGTTGATGGCGCGCCGGTTGTACCCGAGCCCTTTCCAGGCGACAATGACAGCGCCAGGTCGTGCTGCTGCAAGGCGTTCAACTGTAGGAAAGGTGTTGAGAAACGCTTCGTACTTCGGGATGACACGGGAGACTTGTGTCTGCTGCAGCATCATTTCGGAGACGAGAATATGGTACGGATCGGTTGTCTGTCGCCACGGGAGAACGCGCATGTTCTTGGCGTACCATCCGAGCAGCATACGCTGCACTCGCTCAACTGGCAACGTCATGCTGTATAGTATTGTCAGAAATCTTTTTATGTGCATCTACGTGTCTGTAGGGTATAATTCGTGTTCTTGAAGCTGAAACGGGTTCATCCGACTGATGCAGTGTGTGCACAAATCATGGAGTTCGATCTTCTTTTCCTTTCGCCACGGGGGCTTTCTGACAAGAGCACTATTCATAGCTGCGACAAGATCCCCAACAAAATTGAACGTGACTGAATCTGCCTTGAGGAATTTTCGGAGATCTTCTTCTTGCGGAAATGCATTTGCCATCTGCTCATTTGACGTTTTCATGTCAATGCCACCCCACGGGCATGCTGCAATGACTTGAGGAAACCCAAAGAAGTAATGTAATTCCTTGACACCAGCGTCGCGAAGACGTCGCGCAACCTGCCGTGACACATTGCCTCTGACCCCGGAATCATCAACCACGAGTGCATAAGGATGTTGTGAAATTGCTTCTCTCAGCAGAATGAATTTCTCTATTGCTGCCCGCTTTCTGTATTCATCGCGATCAAGAATAAATGACCGCTGCTCGCGTTGTCGATGGAGGAATGACGTGAATGGTCGTCCGGTCTCTTCAGCAAATCCTTCTGCCCAACTCATCCCTGAAAACGGAATCGGGACAGTAACGTATTTCTCAACGGCCAGATCCATTTCCTTTGCTTTCTTTCCGAGCATGCGGCCACCAGCGACCCGGACTCCGTGAACTGAAACACCGTCAATCGTACTCCCTTCATGACCAAAGTACACGTTTTCAAAGAGACAGCCTGCATAAGGGACTTTTCCCTTGTCCGGAAGATCAAAGGTGTCAATCCCGTCTCGGCTCATGCGGTAAATAACACCTGGTTCCAGATCTTGGTCGAATTCCATCCTAAGATTCGATGAATTGAAAACAACATTCTCTGAGAATACACCGACCGCGTCTTCATTCCTTCCCATGCAGAGTGGTTTAATGCCGCGTGGATCGCGAAACGCGTAGAGAACGCCTTGTTGGTCCATGACCACAGCTGCATACCCACCCCGCACTGTTTGTGAGGCTTTTTGGATTCCTGTAACAACATCATCGCTTCTTCCAATCAATCGAAGAAAAACTTCAGAATCACTTACGGTTGTTTCATACGGAGCGTGCTGTGTTGCCCGTCCTGTTGTGAATCGTTCTCCTTCTTCAAGCATCCGTCGTGCAAGGGCAATCCCGTTCTCAATTGTCCCGTTATGCGCAAGTGAAAGATAGCCAGGTCCAAGTTCGTCCATCAGCGGTTGGAGCGACTTCTTTCCCCTTGCATTTGAGGTTGCATAGCGGTTATGACCAACTGCTGATGATCCTCGCATGCGGCGATAACTTGATTCTGAGAAATCATCGCCGACAGGACCAAGTTTTACTGCACGGGTGAGTGGCGGATTTCCGTCCTCACCAAGGAACGTAACAACTCCATATCCGTCATGACCCCGATGGCCAAGATATCGCATGCCTTCCCGAACCATTCGAGCTGCAGGGTAATGCTTCTCTTTCCCAACAATCGCGGCAACCCCACACTCTTCTCGGATCCATGGATCAAGCATGCACTTGGGTAACAGTCTAAACTTTAAATCAAGCTTCCGCTAACCCCTGAAGAAAAGAGAAAGAGGGGAAGAACCTCAAAATTACTTTTTATCAGCTTTTTTCTCGACCGGCACAAGATCAATGCAGATCCCAGCCGCAACGGTCTTGCCCATGTCGCGGATGGCGAACTTGGCGAGCTGCGGGTAGTCTGCTTGCTTCTCGATCGCAACTGGTGTTGCAGGCTGGACTTTGATAATGGCAGCATCGCCGCTCTTCAACATGTCCGGATGTTCCTGCAGGACTTCACCGGTCTTGGGATCGAGTTTTTTCACGATCTCAATGATCTTGCCAGCAACGTGCGAGGTGTGGATGTGGAAGACCGGCATGTACCCCTTGGTGATCACCGTCGGGTGCTGGAGCACGATGATCTGGCCAGTGAATTCCTTGGCAACGGTCGGTGGGTTGTTCGCATGGCCGACGACGTCACCCTTGCGGATGTCGCCCTTGCCTGCACCACGCACGTTGAACCCGATGTTGTCTCCTGCCTTTGCTTCTGGAATCTGCTTGTGGTGCATCTCAATGGATTTCACCTCAGCCTGCGCTCCAGAAGGCATGAAGACAACCTTGTCGCCAGGTTTCATCTTACCAGACTCGACACGGCCAACCGGCACAGCACCGACACCAGTAATGGTGTACACGTCCTGGATCGGCATGCGCAGCGGCTTGTCGACTGGCTTTTGTGGCTCTGGGAAAGAATCGAGTGCTTCGATCAAGGTCGGACCTTTGTACCATGCCATGTTTTCGGACTTCTTGACAACATTGTCACCCTTCCATGCGGATGTCGGGATGAACGGAATGGTATCAATCTTGTAGCCGAGACCAGCGAGCAACTTGCCAACCTCGTCCTTAATGGCCTTGTACTTCGCTTCCTCGTAGCCGACCGCGTCCATCTTGTTCACGGCAACGATAATGTCCTTGATCCCGAGAACACGCTCCAAGTAGAGGTGCTCCTTGGTCTGTTCCTGGACACCTTCCTTTGCGGAACACACAAGGATTGCTGCATCGGCCTGGCTGGCACCGGTAATCATGTTCTTGATGAAGTCCTTGTGGCCCGGGCAATCGATCAAGGTAAAAAAGTATTTCTTGGTATCGAAACCCTTGTACATCAGGTCGATGGTGAGTCCACGCTCTCGCTCTTCCTTCAGGTTATCCATCACGAAGGCGAACTCGAAGGTCTCACGTTTCAATTCCTTTGCTTTTGCTTCTAATTTTCGCATCTCCTGCTCGGGAACGTTCCCCGAGTCGAAGAGCAGTCGCCCGATCAATGTGGACTTGCCGTGGTCGACATGTCCAGAGCTGATCAGGTTCATGTGGGGCTTGTCTGCCATAGTGCTTCACTCCTTTTGGATTTCTGTTAAAAGCGCAAAACCGCTTTGCGGTACGCGTTTTTTCCTATATAATACTATAGGAAGGTGACTATGTTATGCAAGGTGGGTTTATAAACGTTCAAAACGGATGTTTTGGCGTTCCATAACAGCGTTATGCTTCTGCTGTTTTTACGTTTGCACGACCAAATATATGCATGCCCGACGAGATCGACGAGCTTGGCCAATTCGACAGTGCTTGGCGGGAAGCAAAGAACGAAACGTTCTCTGCTATTAAGGAAATTCAAAAGAGCGTCCCTCGCTACTTGTATGCAGACCGGGTGTCAGCAACAGAGACCGATACCAAGCTGTGCAACCGTGCGCTCAGCCTCTTCCGGCACGGAGAAACGATTTTGTTCAATGTCCAGCACCTCTTGTTCGAACTCCAGATCAAGCACCCCTTTGGTGATGCGGTTGGCAGCCTAAAAGACGATCTCCTGCACTTCCTGAACCGAATCGAGTCGCGTCAATGCCGCTTCCGCCCACTGAAAGCTGGGTTGCTGGTGAAGCTCATCAAGCACGACCGGGAGTTTCTTGCCCAGGCTGAGGGGATTGAGAACAGGGCTGACGACCTGTTCACCAAGCTCGTGCACAAACTCAAGGCAGACTTCGCAGAGAAAGACCCGACGCTTTTCTACGAGGCGCAGAAGGAACTGGACCAGCTTCGCGTGTTGCTGCAGGACACGGTGGTGACCTTCAAGGAGCGGGAGAAACTCTGTAATCTGGAACCGGTGTCCGTGGAAGAGATATACAACAAGCTCCGGAAAGAGATCCGGGAGCAGTTGTAGTGTTCTTTTAAATGTTTTTCTCTTAGGCCTTTCCATGGCAGAATCGCCACGAAAAAGATCGATTGAGAGCAGCGTTGTTACGTGGCGGTATGGTGATCTCTGCGTTCAGGCAGTGCGAGGTATCTATCAAAATTCTTTGCCAACCTTCGCTGAACAGTATCCTGACAAGGAAATGGAGTTTCAACCAGTTCAACAACAAGGGAACCGAACATTTCTTGCTGGAATGACATTCGACCCGCCTCTTGAATTCACTGCTTCCCTTCTTTCCGACGACGATACAGGAATTGTAACGTATGGGTTTCGTCCAGAACACTCTCGACGTCACATCAGGTATGCTGAAGAAACAGGATTCCGTCGCATTCCACCTTCGACAGAATTCATCAGAGGAATAGAAGGATCGGTTATTATTGAGGAGGTTAACTATCAACAATCACGTACACTTACCCAACTATTGGACATTGATCATGAGACCGCATACGCAATAGCAAAATACATAAATCAACTCATGACATACCGAGAAATGAGCATGGAAGCAATACACCAGCAAGCCTTTTCTCGATTCGGTTTTCCATTCAAAGGTTAAAAAGAAAAAGCGGGGGCGTTCCCCCTTTACAACTCGTGCACAAAGTACATGGCCCAGTTCTTTCCCGGGAACTGCAGTCCTTGTGTGTCACCCCATGCGGTTTCTGTTTGTCCGGTTACGGTGTCGGTCACGACCGCGTGCGCTGCAACCACGACATCGTTGTCGTCGAGGTTCAGCTCGCTGATCGGCTTGGTCACCGAGTACGTTGTTACAGGTGTATTGAATTCAACATTGAATTCAAAGTGGCCGACCTTCGGGTTGCCCTTCTTGGTTTGTGGAATGTCCTCGAGCTCGTCACCAAGCTGCAGGTGCACTTCGTCCATGACCCAATGACCTGTCGTGGTGTAGGTCACGTACACGTTGTCGAGGTCACTCGTCACGGTCACCACGCCAACGACAATGTGCTGCCCGGCAATGAGCTCGCTCTCGGTCTTTGGTTTCTCTGGCAGCGGACAGGTTCCTGGCTCGACTTCGAACGCTTCGTAGAGCTGGTAGTAGGCGTCCTTCGCGAGGATTGCTTCCTTCGGTGCGTAGGTAACGGGGTCACACGTCAGGTCCTCGACGCGGTCAGACGTTGTTGCGAAGGTGCTGATGAAGGCACCCGTGGTCTTGTCGATGCGTCGGATCTCTGAATTCCCGTCTCGGCCGATGTAGAGTGTGTTGTTCGACCCGATGGTCACGCCGCTGACGTCGCCATCAGCAACGCCTGCTGCGTTCTTCGGGGTCACCTTGCCGAGATACGTCCCGTCTGACGCGAAATGGTAGACGTTGTCATGGATATCCGGACTGTACCAAATGGAGTCGTCACTCACATCGTAGGCCAGGCCATCAACCATCGGAACCCCTGGCAGATCACTGAACAAGCCAGGACCGACTTCGCCCGGTGCCTGCACGGACGGACTGAACTGGAATGTTGCTTCAACCGTGTCGCTTACGGTCGGGTCGCCAAGGTCAATGAGCCAGACCTTGTCTTGGTAGGCGCCCCACAGTTCTTCTCTGAGCGGGTCCCAGGCCAAGGCGCTCACTTGGACCGGGGTCACGCCATCAGCGGCGTCGACAATATTCTTGCTTGCGATCACGGTCGCGGGATCAGCCGGCGGCCCTGGCACGGCATCTGGTGCTGGGGGAAGATAGATGTCGATCTGGTCGATCCCGAGGTACGGGACCGTCATGTAGTATGTGCCATCAAACGTTCCTGCGACTGAAATTACGTTTCCCGGGAGCCCGACAGTATCAAGCAATGTGCCTGATGCTGCGATTGCAACGACGGCAAGTGCCGGAATTAACAGCGCTACAGCTCCTCCCGATAGTATTCCTTTCATGGTTATCACCCCTTTGTGATTCTGCGCTCTATGGCGCTCTGCTCAAAACGTGAGCCCGAAGTTTTAAAAGACTATTTTAAATAGCAAAGCGGGGGTTTGAAGTGCTTCGGGAAGTGTTCAATCGGGAGAAGTTCCTCGCCCACTACCATAAGCGTTCCAATGTGGAAACCGTGTTCCACATGGTGAAGACCAAGTTTGGGGACTCGGTAAAGAGCAAAACCAAAACAGCCCAATACAACGAGGTATTGCTGAAAATCCTGTGCCACAACATCTGTGTCTTGATACAGGAGATGTGCGAACTGAAGGACAGGAACTTGCCAATTTAAACCTGTACATTAGGACATTCTCATGGGAACCACATTCGACCCGTCCAAGAGAGTCTTCGCAGGACCCTCTTACGATACCTTTTCAAAAGCCTATCCAAGAATCAAGAATATTGTTTTGAAAGCAAACGAGCACCGTTATGAAAAATACAACACAAGACTCAGTAAGAACGATTTCCGTTCTATGATACAATGCTCTAACACCGCGTGCAAAGAAGGTGGTTTTGAAATCTACATAATATTGAATGAGCTCTATCACAAAGAGTTGAAAGAAGGAAAAGGAACTCTTCTATGCATCGGTCATGAGCCTATGGGACGTAGCAGTTCGAGGCGCTGTTTTAACTCTATGGATTATGAAATGGCCATTGAATACATCTCTGAAAAAACCAAATCTTGACCTCTGTGTCAAAAGTTTCCTTCTTGTGCCAAAAGTAGGCAAATTTAGGTATATATGACACAAAGCCAAAATGAATAGAAAAAATATGATAACTGGATATTCTATCTATAATGAAGATGTTAAAAAACGAACAAAACAAAATCCATTACCAAGTCTTTATCCTAAGCTGCCGAATAGAAAGTTTGACATAATATATGCTGATCCTCCTTGGCACTATAATGGAAAATTACAATTTGATAAGAGTAGTAAATTTAGGGAGATTGGCAAGCTCTTCTGCTGGTGGCTTCCTTGATGTCGTAGGTCTTTTCTCTTTCTCTTGGACATCGAAGCAGATCCCACAAATGAATTCAAAGTATTCATCTTTCTTAGTAAATCCCATAACTGGATTGTCAGGATCTCGGCACTCCGAACACATAACGTTCATTCAATCACCTCCTATGTCGGAGACGGTATGTTTGAGACGTTATTTATAACATGCCTATACTCGAGTATACATTTCTTGTATCTTGACTACTTCCGACACAGAAATCAGACTTTTGACACAAAAGCTACATTTGACACAAAGCCCCCCCCGACCGTCAGCTATTTAAAGATTACGCTCCATAATACAGGTCTATATAATAAAGTATACAAACCTTTCATGGAGGTGATCAACGTGCTCTTCGAAGACGAAGAAAGTGAAGAACAGGAGGATTCCGAGACCATGCGGCTCTTACGCTACCTCACCGAACACTCGGGCAAGCTCTTCACCCAGCAGCAGCTCATGCGAGCCATCGGCACCAATCCCCACGACATGATCCACCTCCTCCAAGAGCTCGAGGAAAAGGGCTACCTCCGCAAAGAAAACGACGGCAAGACCGACTGGTACACCCTCGTTGAACACTTCCAACAGCCCCCTACCTACGAGCCAGCTCCCGAAGACTTACGCTATATCGGATAGTCCCTCCTTTCCCAGGCGCCTGGGACCTCCGGAGGTCAGAATGAGAAAAGATCCCATCAAAATCATCGAGGCCATGTTTAGGGCCCTTGAGTCAGGCCGCCCGTTCTCGGTGAACGAGCTGGCCCATGAGACCGGGATGCACAACATCACGGTCCGCCGGTACCTCCAGATCATCCAGATCGTCCGGCACGAACCAACAATCGAGGTCATCAAGACCCGCCACTCAATTGTGGTCCGCATGCGACCGCACGTCGTGGAAGAATAAGTAGGAACAATCATAAGGAGTATCACTATGACAGAACCGGTCATGTTAAAGGTTGGCGAACTGACCAACCGGGAAGAATTCGGCCGCGGCATTGTCCGCATTGACACCAAGACTATGAACGCGCTTGGCGTTCGGGAAGGCGATGTCATTGAAGTGCAGGGATCGCGCAAGTCCGGCGCTATTGCCGTTCGTGCCTACCCGGCTGACATTGGCTTGAATATTATTCGGATGGACGGCATCACCCGGCGCAATGCTGGCATTGGTGTCGGAGAAACCATCCGCGTGTCAAAGCCAAAGGTTGAAGCTGCAAAACGCATTGTCCTTGCACCCGCACAAAAAGGCGTGGTGGTGCAGATGAATCCGGAACTGCTGAAACGAAATCTGTTCATGCGTCCTGTTTCAAAGCGTGATATTATCACCCCGTTTCCGGTCGTGAAACAGCGACGCGGCTCACCCTTTGACGAGTTTTTCGGGATGAACATCGAGGAAATATTTTTCACTCCCATTCCCGGCGAAATCAAATTCATTGTGGTGAACACAGCTCCAGAAGGAATCGTTCGGGTGACCGAAGACACGCAGATCGAGCTGCGACCAGAAGCAGTTGATATTGAAGAGAAGACCATCCCGACGCTGACGTACGAAGACATCGGCGGCCTCGGCGACGAGATGAAGAAGATCCGCGAAATGGTGGAGCTCCCGTTGCGACATCCGCAGCTCTTTACCCGGTTAGGAATTGAACCACCGAAAGGCGTGCTGTTGTACGGCCCGCCAGGCACGGGAAAAACGCTCTTGGCGAAGGCAGTGGCAAACGAAGCAGAGGCGAACTTCTCAGTGATCAACGGTCCAGAAGTCATGTGTGTAGGGCCGGAAACGCCGATCCTTACACACACCGGCCTGAGAACGGCCGAAGAGCTGTACGAATTGGCAAAGGCCCAGGGCGCGGTTGCCGAGAGAACAAAGAATCGTACAACTGTGACAACGAAAGGTATCGGGGTCTTTTCGATGGATCCCGACCTCAAAATCGGAAACGACTCGATTACCGAAGCGACAAAACTCAAAGTGAAAGAAAGCCTCGAGATCACAACAGAAGAGGGGACAGTACTTCTCGTCTCGAAAAACCAGCCGCTTGCGGTCCTCGGTGATGACGGGAAGGTCGAGTGGATCCGCGCTGACCAGCTACAGGAGGGCAATCATGTTGCATCCGTTTCACAGCTTCACTTCACTGGAACCAAATCAATTGGCTGGGCAAACAAGCTCGATCCAACGACAACGTTCTTGAAACTCAACGGCGACACGGTTCGTCTCGCTGATGCAAAACAATCAATGAGCCTCGACGAAATTGAGAAGCAGACGGAAGCGATAAAATTCGCCAGAATTAAATCAAATCGAGCGCGCGCGAAGTGGATAAAACCTGTCAGAGAACTGACGCCCGAGTTCATGCGGTTCCTTGGTTCGATGTTCGCCGAGGGCTCGATTACCGCTCGTATGGACGAAGTGTGCTTCTCGAATACAAATCCGGCGTATCGTGAGGAAATGAAACAGTACTTCACGGACTATTTCGGTATCGACGCATCGCGTATCAAAGATAATGATGGGATGCGTGTGTTCGTGTACTCTGAAGCCCTTGCTCATTTCTTAAACATGGTGTGCAATCTTCCACTTGGAAAAAAGAAGAATCTCGATGTTCCTGCATATGTGTATTCCGCAGGAGACGACAACATCGCGGCGTTTGTGTCCGGCTATTTCGACGGAGACGGAACAGTCAGTGTCGGAAACAATTATCCAACGCCACGTCTCTATAGCGCACACCAGAACTTCCTCAAACAGATGGGCGGCGCGTTGCAGCTCATTGGCATCCCGGCAAAGGTCACCCCGTGGAAAACGCCGCTCAGCATGATGTGGGCCTTGGTTGTCCAAGGAAATGACGGACGGGAAGCATTCTATAAAAAGATCTTCCCATACTCGAATCGCCCCCTGAGAGGAAAGCTCTCCGGGAAAGCGCTTGGTGAGGACATGATTCCAGTTGCCCCTGTCCTCAAAACACTAAAACTGAAAGCAGGGATGCGGTACGGTAAGGAATTGAAGGAGTCGTCAATCGAACCGTACCTTTCTGGTAGAAAACCCCTCACCCGCCGGAAACTCAAAGAGATCCTCACATTGATGAAGCCGTTTGCGAAGGAAGCCGAGCTTGCGCACCTCGAGAAACTGGCCGATGCAGACATCACGTTCACGAAAATCGCGACAATCACTCCGAAAGAAAACAACACCCTCTACGACTTTGGCATCAAGAAGCACGCCAACTTTATTGGTGGTCTTCCAATGTTGCCGCTACATAATAGTAAATGGTATGGTCAAAGTGAGGCAAATTTAAGAAAGGTTTTCGAAGAAGCAGAAAAAAACGCACCCTCGATTATTTTCATCGACGAAATTGACGCCATTGCGCCGAAGCGGGAAGAAGTGTCCGGCGAAGTTGAACGTCGTGTGGTGTCCCAGATTCTCACGTTGATGGACGGGTTGAAATCTCGTGGGAAAGTCATCGTGATTGCGGCAACCAACCGAGAAAACGCCATTGATCCAGCGCTTCGCCGTCCTGGCCGGTTTGACCGTGAGATCGAAATCGGCGTGCCGGACCAAAAGGGAAGAAAAGAAATCTTGCAGATCCACACGCGGAACATGCCACTCACTGATGATGTTGATCTCAACGGCATTGCACAGAAAACCTACGGCTTCGTCGGCGCTGACCTTGAGGCCCTTGCCAAAGAGGCAGCTATGGCCGCGCTCCGGCGGAATCTTCCAGAAATTTCTTGGAAGAAGACAGCAGAGATTCCTCCGGAAACCCTGGAAAAACTCCGGGTGACCAAAGCTGATTTCAATGAAGCCTGGAAGATGGTCGAACCAAGTGCCATGCGCGAAGTTATGATCGAGATTCCGAACGTGACTTGGAAGGATGTCGGCGGCTTGCATGATGTGAAAGAAAAGCTTCGTGAAATGATTGAATGGCCGTTGATGCACAAAGCAGCATTCAAGCGCATCGGCATCCAGCCGGCAACCGGCATCCTCTTGTTCGGTCCGCCGGGAACCGGAAAGACAATGCTCGCGAAAGCAGCAGCGAACGAAGCTGGTGCCAACTTCATTTCCGTGAAAGGACCGGAAGTGTTCACGAAATGGGTCGGTGAATCAGAACGGAAAATCAGAGAAATCTTCCGTCGCGCAAAACAAGTCGCGCCTGCAATTATTTTCTTTGATGAAATCGATGCTGTCGCTCCGCGTCGCGGTCTTGGAACCGGAAGCCATGTCTCGGAAAACGTTGTTTCACAAATCCTGACAGAGATGTCTGGTCTTGAAGAACTCCACGATGTTGTTGTCATCGCGGCAACCAACCGCCCTGACATCATTGATCCGGCACTCCTGCGTCCAGGACGATTCGATCGGCAAGTACTGGTCCCGGTTCCTGACGAAGCAGCCCGGCTCGAGATCCTCAAGATCCACACGCGGAACATGCCACTTGCCAAAGATATTGATCTCAAATCCCTGGCACAAGAACTCGAAAACTACACGGGTGCAGACATTGAAGCATTGATCCGGGAAGCAGGACTGCAAGCTCTCCGGGAAAGCTTTGATGTCAAACAGGTCAACAAAAAACATCTGGAAGCAGCGAAGCAAGAAGTCAGACCCTCCGTCACTCCGGATGTCCTGAAGTTCTACGATCAGATCAGCGGCAAGCTCAAGGAAGTTGACATTGAGCCGCGGAAGAAAGCAAAGGAAATGAGCTACGTTGGGTAGTTTTCCAACACCAAGGTGCGCTTCTGTCGGAGATGGACAAAGGGAAGCTTCAGCTCGGTTAATCGCTTCTGCAACGGCGCATCCTGCGTGCACACAACTACTTGGTGATGTTGTGCTGCCTGGAGCAGTTCGTCATCAGCGTTCTGACCCTGTGTTTGGATGACCTCGATCTTGTACAGCTGAATGAGGTGCAGCGCCAGTGCCGCGCACCGTGCATCCTTGGACGTCCCGTCCGCGAGCCGCTCCAGCTCCTCAACAACTAAATCAATTGTGTACAGTTCCCGTTCCCCCTCAAACTGTCGCAGTTCAGTAATCACATCAACTTTGAACCGTCCTGGAATCATCAGGAAGTTTGTGTCAAGGAGGAATTTCATACTCCCACGTTCAGGAACAGGACCCAACTCAAAAACCACAGAAAGCCCAGGACCAGCGCGCCGTTCGCCAGCCACCAACTGCGACCCTTACCTTTTGCAAAGGTCCGCTCGGCAATGCGTCCCATCACCAACATCGCGATAATCATGAGAATGAACGCAAAGAGAGCGCGGCCAACAAAGAGAGAGGCATAGCCGACACCAACGCCAACAAGCGCATGCACAAGAACAGAAACCCGTGCCTTGTTGGTATCTGAAAGCATAGTCACCTATTTGCTGCGATGACGCATCTTTCGTCGGCGCTTCTTCAGCTTATGCGTCTTCATTTTCTTCCGCTTGCGTTTTCTCCCACTTGGCATATGCTTTGTATTACTCTCTGCGTTTATATACTGTTTTATCAGTCCCCGGACCAAATATGGAGATGTATCCCATTGACGTCCGGCACGTGTCAAAACAGTACAAAGAACGAAAGAAGATCGTCCACGCCCTGCAGGACGTCTCCCTGCAGGTAAAACAAGGCGAGATCTTCGGCCTGCTCGGTCCGAATGGTGCCGGGAAGACGACCTTGCTGCAGATTATCGCCGGTATCCTTGAACCAGACAGCGGGACCGCTCGAATTAACGGACGCCTCTCAACAGACAGTCAGGTACTGACGGACGTGAACTTCGTCTCCCCAGACATTAAGTTCCACTGGTCCTTGCTTGCATCAGACACGCTTGATTTCTTTGGGAGGATTTACGGTCTTTCGAAAGACAAGAGAAAGAAACGCATTGCAGAACTCATTGCGTTCTTTGATATGCAATCGTTCATGAACAAACGTGTGCTTGTCTTGTCAACAGGCGAACGCATGCGCTTGGTGTTTGCAAAAGCCCTGCTCAACCATCCGAAGACCGTCTTGTTCGATGAACCAACCTTGGGACTTGATCCACACATCAGTGTGCTGACGCGAAAAGAAATCAAACGAATCAGCAACCAGTATGGGGTTACGATCCTGCTAACAAGCCACTACATGCGGGAAGTCGAGGAACTTGCGGACCGGATTGCCTTCATCAACAAGGGGCGCATCGTCGACAGCGGATCTGTTGCAGAAGTGAAACAAAAACATTTCTTGTCGTTCACCCTTGAGGTGACCCTTGTCGCACTCAAAAACCGCCGCATCCTCAAGGAGTTGGGTTTCACTACCAAAGGAAAAATCATCACCAAATCATTGACAGACAAAAACGATGTCGGTCGGATGCTTGCAAAACTCGTTGCACACGGCTTCAAGTTCGTGAAGGTGAACACCATTGAACCGTCACTTGAAGATTATTTCATCCGGGTCCTCGGGGAGAAGGTCGAAGAGGATGACCCCGAAGCTGGCACCGGAGGAGGTCGAGAACGATGAAATTCTACCGCATCCTCGCGCTCATGCGCCGTGATTTCCTGGTGATGTATCGTGCCAAGTTCATGATGATCGAATACTACTATTTCCCCTTGGTCACGCTCGCCATGTGGGGCATGTTCACCTTGTATGCACAGGAGTTTGCCCTTCAGGCAGGCATCCTCGTCTTCCTGGCAAACGTGTTCATCAGCCTCGTGTCAACAACGCAACACGCAGTCAACATTTCCATGATGTCTGATTCGTGGAGCGGGAGCTTTCTCGGCTTACTTCTCTCCGGGATCCGTGAAGGAGAATATCTTTTTGCACGAATTATCACGTCGCTCATCACTGCTGGCATCCTTACTAGCATTATGTTTGCAGTCAGCTATTTCGTGTTCGGTGTTGTCCTTATTGCAACTGCACTCTCAGCATTGATCGTGCTGACCGGTCTCTCGATTGTTGCCGCAGTCGGTGTTGCCATCATGCTGGGAGCAATCATTCTCGCACTCGGGAAGGAATACGGTTTTATTGCTTGGTCAGCGATCCTCGTGTTCGTTCTACTCTCCGGGCCCTTCTACCCAATTTCTACCTTCCCACCAGGTCTCCACGAACTCGCGAGCATCATGCCGTTCACCTACACCTTTGCTGCGATTCAACAGTTGATCGCAACGGGAACAGTCTCCGGGATCTTGTTCCTGTACCAGGGACTTGTTGGTCTTGGCTACCTGCTTGTGGGCGTGCCGCTCTACTTTTTCATCTTCCAGTATGCTCGCCGGTCAGGGAAGCTCGCCCGGCATTCATGGTAAGCTTTTTTATGCTTCCCCTGCTAGAATGCGTATGAACCTTCGACCAGTGATCGTCCTTGTTGTGTTGCTCCTTGTGTTGGCAGGCCTCAGCTGGGCTGCAATCGCGAACTGGACCACAACCCTCCCCTATACTGCAGTCTATACGCGTGACGGTGCGCACGTATCGATCACAGGCATTACACAGGAAGGTTATGAGCTCAATATCACCTACCTTGTGACCACTGATGACCCTGTGACAAAGGTCTCAACACATGTCTTCGCCTACATCGATGATACAATGGAACGTGATTCAGGCGGTCCTGCGGCCAAGGACGCGCCGTTCAAGGATGGAGGAGAGGGATTGAGTGAAACCTATGCAACCGTGCTCACTGCTGAGGATGATCACTACACCTTCGCCGTGCTCGTGGGCGTCCAGAAAGGGGATCGTATTCTCAGCTACTCCATCGTCCATTTCACGGTTCCGTGGAACACCGCGCTCTAGGTGCGTTTCTTGTACGCGAGCTTGACATCCTGTTCCATGATGGTTTTGCGGTTTGCGTGCAGGGCGAGCTGTGCTGCATCTCGTGCGATCGCCTCAGCAATCTCAGCGATCGCCTCGGTAAACGCGAGCGTGGCACGATCAGAAACACGCACATTTCCTGTGGCCTTCAAGACCTTTTCAAATGTTGCAAGGGGTAATTTCGCCATAATAGCCTCCTTTCTTGGAAAAAAGATATATAAGGTTTTTTCATTCGAAAAGAAGGGAAAATATTCCTTTTAAAGTGGAAAAAAGAATTTCTCCCCCAAACATCGCGTATAAAAACAGGTCTCACCGATAGTAGTGTATGCCTCAAGGATATTGTGTAAAGTGTAAGAAGAAGCAAGAGATCAAAGATGCCAAGAAGGTGACCCTCAAGAACGGGAAGCCAGCAACCAAGGGCGTCTGTCCCAAGTGCGGTACGAAGATGTTCCGCATTGGCGGTTAAATGGCCCCGGGGAGAGTCGAACTCCCATCGAGCGCTCCCAAAGCGCTAATGCTGCCATTACACCACAGGGCCAGTGCTGTGCATTGGTCGTGCGGGTATAAAACCGTCAGCGATACTCTTTGAGAATCGCGATCTCGCTCTTGACTCCTTCCTGGAATTGGAGTTCCGCTGTTTTTGATTTTTCGTTCAGAACCTGCTTGTAGTGGATCGGGACCGTGACCTTGGCATGAATAGTGTTTGCAGCAGCGACTGCCTCGAGTACATCCATGGTGTAGATGTTTCCTATAGGCAGGAAAGCAAGCGCAAGCGAGTTCCCGAGTTCCTTCATCTCAGGAACAAAGTCCGTGTCCCCGGGAACGTAGATCTTCTTTCCATTGAATTCGAAGAGGTAGCCAACCCAATTTTTCTCACGGGGATGGTATTTGAGTCGGTCTGGGTTGATATTGTAGGCAGGAATCGTTTTCACTGTAATGTCACCAAACATATACGTCTTGTTCGGTTCAACGAGCTGCGTCGGATTTGGTAAGCCCAGCTTGTCAACCTCACCTGACGGAGAAACGATTAGTGTCTCCTTTGTGATCACCTTTTTGAGATCATCCGGACTCAGGTGATCATAATGGGGATGGGTGATGAAGACGAAGTCTGCTTTCGCGCGCGGGACCCTTCCCAAGTTATAGGGATCAATAAAAAGGGTCTTCTTCTCTTTGCCAACCTCTTTGAACATGAGACTCGCGTGACCAAAATAGACAATTCCTGGGAGCGATATTGTCATAGGGCCTTCTTTGGAGCCGTTCAGACTTAAACATTTATGTTGCAATGCCGAGGGTGAGTTATGCTGCAGCGATTCTCTGATTATTTTTTGACACGCTGTTCCTGGCTGATGTTCCTGACCATCTTGACCATCGGCGGATTTTTCTTCGGACTCTGGTATTATCAGTTCCAACTTGCTGCAACGAATCCGCTGCTCTGGATTGTGACCATCGACAGTCCGTTATATGTGCTCTTCTTTTCCCTGATTTGCATTACTCTGCTCCTGCATCGGACACCACCTTCCTGGTTCGTTTTTGTGACAGCTATCGGTCTGATCAAAGTCGGGTTCTGGACCGATCTCGTGCTCTGGCTGTACTGGCCGCAGTTTACAGCAATCGGTCCTGTCACCAGTGCCATCAACTTCCCGCTCCATGCCGGGATGATCATGCTCGGCATGCTTCTCATTCCCCGATTACGGGTGATCAGGTGGTATGTTCCACTTGTGCTCCTCTGGTTCCTGAGCGGGGACATCATGGACTATGGTTTAGGGACCGTTACACGAATCCCTCCGGGCTGGGAATGGCTCTTGTTTCCGGAAAGTTTGGCAGCAACCTTTGTTCTGGCACTCGGCCTTTTCTGGGTTTCCCGGAAACGAAGTTTAAAAGCTATCTCAACCAACTAGATTCAGCATGGATCTGCTGACCAAACTTATTCGGCTTCACGGAGTCTCAAGTCGGGAGAACAAAGTTCGTGAAGTCATCAAGAAGGAAATGAAGCCGCTCGTCGATAAAATTCGTATCGACAACCTCGGGAATCTCATCTGCACGAAAGGAAGGGGGAGAAAGACCCGACGAATCATGCTGGCAGCGCACATGGATGAGATCGGTCTCATTATCAAGCGATTTGACAAAAAAGGCTACGTGTACTTTTCCCCGATCGGCGGCATTGACCCGGTTTCTATGATCGACCAGGAAGTCCACATCCCGACCAAGAGGGAACCGGTTCGGGGCGTCGTGACCACAAAAGAAATGAATGCCGGTGATGACGTCACCGAAGTCCCGACAACACAGGATCTCTTTATCGATACTGGCCTGACTCTGAAGGAATTGAAAAAATACAATATTCGCGTTGGCTTGCCTGTTGAATTTGCGGGGTGTCCGAGTGGCCTTTCTCATGACGTTATTTTCGGCAAAGCCCTGGACGACCGGATCGGTTGCTATATTCTTATCGAGCTGGCGCGCAAGATCAAAAAGAAGAAATACCCGTTCACAATCGAGTTCGTGTTCACGGTCCAAGAAGAGGTCGGCCTCTACGGCGCTGAAACCGCGACCTTTGACATCTCCCCTGATTTTGCAGTTGCGGTTGACGTGGTTGATGCGAACGACTCCTACCAAGAACCCAGCCGGAAAATCGGAGACGGCCCTGCGATTGTGATCAAGGACGACGAGCTGCTTTCTGATCCCCGAATTAATCATTCCTTGGAAGCAGCAGCAAAGCAGGCAAAGGTGAACCTCCAGCGGGCCGTGATCGACATCGGAACGACAGACGCCACCCGGATCCTCTCAAGCAGGACCGGGGTTCCTGCATCTGTTTTGTCTGTCTTTGTCAGGAATATCCATACAACCCATTCAGTCGCAAGAATGTCTGATGTCAAACAAGCTATCCTTGTCCTCGACCAGTTTCTCCGCAATCCTCCCCATATCAAGCGGCACGACGTCCTTCTATGAAATAATAAGGGGAATCCGAGATCCGGGAACCTTTATATTTCTTACTCCTCCTCAGAGAATACGGTGGCAGGAGTATGAAGGCAAAATTCGGTCTCATTACCTTTTTCGTCCTCATGCTGACAGCGGCGTCTGCTGCTGCTATTCCCGGTGTTCCGCACCAGTTTTATGGTGCTGTCCAAATCAACGGTGCACCTGCACCTGATGGTTCTCTAGTTGTTGCACGAATTCAGGGGCTTGATGAAGCAGCCACGACAACCTCGGCAGGCACGTATGGGATTGCCCCACATATTTTCTATGTTCCCGATACCGAAGGAGACAATGATGGAAAGCAAATTGATTTTTATGTTAACGGTGTTTTTGCAACATCTTTCACCTTCGTCAATGGAGGAACAACAACACTTGACTTGAGTATCACGCAAGCCACAAGTCCCCCAGGTGGTGATACTGGCGGTGACACTGGCGGCGGAGGAGGTGGCGGTTCCTTCACCGGATCCTGTGTAGAGAAATGGGAATGTACTGACTGGTTTGCTTGTCTAAATGGAAAACAACAACGATTGTGTGTTGACAAGAACCAATGCAATACAGTTGAAAACATGCCCCTTGAAGAACGGACCTGCGATTTTGTTGCAAACCCAAACTGCGTTGAAGACTGGTCATGTAGTGACTGGTCTGCGTGTCAATTCGGTTCTCAGTCCCGGGTCTGCACTGATCTGAATACCTGCGGGACAACAAATGCAAAACCAGAGGATCTTCGCGGGTGCGGCCAAGGGCCTGACACACCACTTCCCATCACGGGATTCTTCTTGGCAAACCCGGCTGCAAGTGCCGGCCTCGGTATTGTGGTCATCGTTCTGATTGGTGGGCTCTATTTTGGCTTGCGAAAGCGGCGAGCCAAGTAACTTATCGTTGCTCAGCGGTTTCAAGGTGATGCCGGAGCGCATCCCGGACAACTTCGCTTCGGTTCAGGTAGATCCCTTCTCTGACTAAATGGTCGATGGTTTCCAGGATTCGCCTGGTGACGCGGATCTGGACCGGGATCATACCTTCAGGATGGACCGAAAGTATAAATTGCTATCTAGGGGGGTCAAAATACAAAAAAAAGGTTCTTCTCTCCCAAGAATGCATTACAAGCGTAATGCGTTTGCCGGTATCCATTTAAAACTTGTTCTATTAACTCGACCTACTTGGTGATACTATAAACCGAACAATAGTATTTGGAATGCGTGGGGGGTTAGTTTTACTAGCCACTCTCGTTTGTTTAACCTTTGTTTCTTCGGCCGCGTTTGCCGTCCATACGAGTTCTGCAGAACTTCAACCTGAGTGGTCTGCAGCTGGTCAGAATGTAGATTACACCGTTTCATTCACAAACAATGGACCAGATACCGTCGGTGAAGTGAGGATTTACAAGAATCCTAGCTACACGAATTTCATGTGTGATGAAAAACCTGGCTGGGAAAAATTGTTCATCTCTTCCCTGCAAGCATGTCTTTATGTAAGAGATCCTGATACCATTCTTCCCGGGAATTCCACCAATTTCACCTTCTCAGCAACTGTCCCCAATGAAGGATGTAATCTGGTCTGGCAATTCGAAACCCGGGACCTGACTTTTCCCCAGACAGGATCCATTCAATATCTTAATGACAGCACCAGCGTCGATAGTGAAGCGCCAAACATTACCAAAATCGTTGGCGAACCAAAGCTTGCGTGCTCTGTCTTGAACGATATAACTTGTGACTACTGGATCACCCCAGAAACCGAGATTACATTCGAAGTTTTCGATCCGTTGACAGAATGTCAACCCCCGAGCGGAGTCAACTACTGCGAAATTCGATATCGGATCGACGGTGGTTCATGGACAAGTTACTTGCATGTGAATCCCAACGATCTCCCGTACACATTCCACTTCAATGAAAGTTCGGTTCACGAGATTGAATTCAACTGTTACGACAACGCCGGAAACAAGGAAATACACACTCAAACCCTCAAGGTTGATAACGAAGATCCCATTACTGAAAAAATCTACGGAACACCCTTCTTTTCTGACGGGAATTCCGAGTGGATCAATTCAAGCACCTTGATCACGCTGAACGCTACTGATCCACAACCACAACATGCATCCGGCGTTAACAAAACCTATTATCGAGTCGACCTGGTCGATGACAGCTGGTGTGCAGACGACAAGCTCTGCGCCCCGTGTGGAGTCGGATACGACCTTGAATGCGAAGGACTTGAATGTCACTGTCGGTACACGGAATACACCACACCGTTCAGCATCCCTGAGGAGTCCTGCCACCGTATTCAGTTCTACAGCACCGATAACATCGGCCATGAAGAGGACGTCCAATGGCAGTGCGCCTACGTTGACAACACGACGCCTGTCGTTGAAAAGACCGTCGGCGACCCCAAGGTTTTGTGCAGTGCAATGAACGACACAACCTGTGATTACTACATCACGACCCAAACACCCATTACCCTAACCTGCACGGACGGGGAACCACACCCTTCGGACCACGTTACTATCCATTGGCGATACCGTGTTGACGAGGGAGTCGGCTATGGCAACTGGAGCGAATTCTCCCAGCAAACAGGAGAAGTTGTTTTCACCTTCCCTGAAAACTCAGTTCACGAACTCGAGTACTGGTGTGAGGACGTCCTGCACAACACTGACGGTGTCCATACTGAAATCGACAAGGTTGACACAGAACCCCCGGTAATCAACAAGACGATTGTCGGCCCGCAGGAAGGAACGTGTCCCCCTGGTGCTGGTGATACCTGTTACATCAAGCAAGATGTGACTGAGATCGTTGTCGATGTCGATGACGGTACCAGTCCCCATGCCATTGACCACAGTTGGTGCGAATGGTCGTACGACTGGAATGGAGATACCTACGGTCCGTACAAGATTGGTGACTTCCCCTATACAATCATCTTCCATGAAGATTCGCAACACAACTTGACGATCTACTGTGAAGATGCAATCGGGAACGCAGTCAGTGACACTGAACCATTTCAAGTTGATGGCGAACCACCAATCACGATAAAGGAGTATGGAGAACCGTTCGTGTCCTGCTCAGGACTCTGTGATGAAGCATGTGATTCCGATGAGGAATGCTATAACATCTGCGTCTCGCAAACCTGCGGCGGATACGATGAAAACACAAAGGCTGCCTACCCGCACTGGATTACATCCCAGACACCAATCAATCTCTCAGCATGGGATGAGAAGGTTGGCGTTTCAGGAACCTGGTGGCGAAGCGCCATTGTTCCAGACGTCTCCTGTCAGTATGCAGGAGAATGCATCCCTTGTACGGAAAACTGTTCTGACTTTGTTCCTTACACCAATGCGTTCACTATTCCACAAGAATCCTGCCACCTGATCGAGTATTACAGTGAGGATCTGTTTGGTCATGACGAAGAATACAACCATCAATGTGTCTTTGTAGACAATACCTCACCAAACGGAACAAAGGATGTTGGAACCCCATCCATCTTCATCGGCAACGAAACCCTTGATTGGTGGGTGACTAAGAATACAGACATTTCGCTGACGTGCACTGATCCGCAGCCGCACCCCGTTGATCACTCAAACGTGTGCTTCCAGATCAGCTATGTCGGTGGTGATGACCTCACAGGAAACTACAGCGATCTGTGTGATACCTACGAGGGAGGATGGTGTTGTGTTGCCTCAGAGGAAACGCTCACTTTCCAGTTCCGGGAAGATTCGATGCACGAACTCACCTACAAGTGCGTTGACAAGCTCGGAAACGAAAACATCCCTGACACAGAAATCTTCGCTGTTGAAACCGTTCCGCCAGTAACCACCAAAACCTACCTTGGTCCGTACTACGAAAAAGAAGTCTGTGAACCACAAGGCAACGGAACCCGCTGCTGGATACAAGAATACATTGACACTGCTTCAACGATCCAGATCACTGCAGTTGATCCAGTACCACATCCATCAGGAGTCAAGGATACCTGGTATCGCGTGAGTTTGGTGTCTGACGAGTATTGTGCAGACCCAACCTCCTGTATGCCATGTGTTGAGAAAGGCGATCCGGGCTGCGGTGTCTACAGTCCCTACGAAGGTCCTTTTGGTATTCCACAGGAATCCTGTCACCTGATCGAGTACTATTCAGAGGATAACTTGAACAACGTTGAATTGCCACAATACCAGTGCGTCTACGTGGACAAGACCAAGCCTGAAACAACGAAGAGCTTCGATGGACCGTACTTCTCCTGCTCCAACTGGTGTGCGATCAACGGAGGAGATGTCCAAGCCTGCCTCGACACCTACTGTGAATTCAGCGGCAGCGAAGCAGCTGAAGTCTCCCTCTTCGGAGATACATTCAGTGACACCATGACCGAGGTCCATGCAAACTGGGAAGTTCATGACCTTGGAGTATCCCACCACGACGATGTTGGTTTGAGTACGGCATTTCCAGTGAACCCAGGAAACCAATACTTGTTCATCAAGAACGACGCCTACATCATTGGAGAATTTGATGCAACAGGTATGGGAAGTGTTGAGCTCAGCTACGATCGGCGAACCTTTGGTCTTGATACTGGAGACTACTTCCGTATCTCCTACCGAATCGGTAATTCAGGATCATGGACAGAGCTTGAAGCTGTTTCCTCGACAACCTGGGAAAACGAAACCTGGGAGCTTCCAGGAGCAGCAAATGAACCAGTTGTCCAGATTCGGTTCTGGCTTGACAATGGCTACTTTGACTACGGCAAGCTTGACAATGTCGAAGTCTGGGGACGCCTTGGTCACTGGATCCCGCAATGGATCAGCAACACAACGTGGATCAATTTCGTGAGCTACGATCTCGGTCCGCACCCATCGGGCGTTGACTACACCTCGTATCGAGTGACTCGCGTCAACGACGACGATTGTAAAACAATCGAGGCTTGCAATACAGCAACAGGAACAGGAGACTTCTCCATCTATGAAGCTCCTTTCCAGGTTCCTGAGGAATCCTGCCACCTGATCGAGTATCAGAGCATTGACCACGTAAACAAAACCGAGGACCTCAAGAAACAGTGCGTCTACGTGGATCTGACCGCACCGCTCCCGAACAAGACCGTAAGCACCCCGAAGGTGAAGTGGTACGGCGACGAACCATCCCAGGCCTGGTATCCGAACCTCACCGAGCAGTGCTGGAACGACTTTGACTGCTGGAAGGTAACCCAGTACACACCGGTCACCATGGATTGTGCTGACCAGCTTCCACATCCGGTCAACGTTTCAAGGGTCTGCTACATGGTCGAGGTTGACGGAACAGACCAAACTGAATCGTACTGTGACGGAACAGCAAACGGCTACGTCAATGACGAAGGCTACTGCTGCACTGGACCGGCACCGATTACTGGCAACTTCCATGAGGAATCCTACCACAACCTGAGCTTCTACTGCGAGGATGTCCTTGGAAACCGCGGACCGGTCGACATGGAGATATTTAAGGTCGATGGCGGTCTGTTTGAGATCCCCATCCACAAGAAATGGAATCTCATCTCCGTGCCGTTCGTCCTGCTGAACAGCAGTCCTGACGCAGTCTTCGAAGAAACAGAAAACGTCAGCTCCGTGTGGACCTACGATGGCGCAACTCACCAGTGGTTTGTCTACACCCCAGACAACTATGCAGGAAACGACAATCTAGGCAGCATTGACCCTGGCTACGGCTACTGGGTCATGGCAGCAGACGAGGACAACTTGTTGGTTGGTGGAAAGACCTTCAGTGAAGGACCGATAACCCCACCATCACGAGACCTTGTTGCCGGATGGAACCTGATCGGCTACTACAAGTCAAGCAATGGAGAAGCAGACGTTATTGATCCGTATTGTGGTGATCACAACGTAACTGGTAGACCTGTCCTGTGTTCCCTATCCTCACTTGTGGATACAACCAACGGTTTCCCGTTGTGGAGCGGCCTTTGGACCTACAAGAACTGCGGGAACTTCGATGAAGGTGGGCAGGATCTTAGAACCTGCAACAACGACTTAGTCGATAACAACGACTTAGTCGACAAGATGTACGCTGGTCGCGGGTACTGGATCGAGCTTAACGAAGACGATCGGTACAATCCATCTTCAACCTGCATCTGGAACAACAACTGGGTCTGCCTGAACAACTAGGGTCTGTTAGACCCTCCCCTCTTTCTTTTTCTTTCACAACTTAGCGGAAGCGCTCTCAATACTTCAAAGCGTGAAGAGCTGTTTCATAGTCTTCCGGTAGATCTCGAAGGCGGTTCGCCCTTTCTTCGTGAGCTGGAGCATGGTGTGCGGACGCTTCCCGATGAACGTCTTCTTGACCGTGATGTAACCTGCTCGCTCGAGCGTGCTCATGTGTGACGACAGGTTGCCGAAGGTCATCCCGATCTGCCGCATGAGGAACAGGAAGTCAGCGCTTTCAACAACAGCGAGGTGCGCCAGAATCTGCAGGCGACCTGGCTCATGGACCAGCCGGTCAATCTGTTTCATAGCCCGTTACCTGGGGGTACTGGTGCAGGAACCGGAGCAAGACCCCGATCCCAATGACGATGATGAGGGTCCCGGAAAGGACATGGGCAAGCGGACCGAAGGGGAGGCCGTACACGCCCCACACAAATTCCGAGCCTGCGAAGAGGAGGCCGTAGAGGTACAGACGTGGAAATTCGAGAGCATGCGCCAGAATGGCGAAGAAGACCGCTAGCCAGAGGGCAATCAACGGGGAAAGCGGGACTACAGCAAGCGGAAGCCAGTATTCTGGGAGCAAGAAGCCGACCAGGACAAGTAAGGAGATGATCAAGGCAGCGGCGATCCGTCGCTGCTTCGCTTTTCGTGCCGGGCCGAACTTCACGACCCCGATCCGGGGGATGGTGATGTACCGTTTCCCAAAGATGGCGACAACAAGCGCGAGCATGACCCCCATCGTGAAGACTGGGTTGTCCGTCAGGCCCCGGAGACCCATGGACAGAACCATGATCCCGAAGAAGAGGTCCCAGAGGCCGTCCTGGAAGTAGGTTGTCCAGGCCTTGTGTTCCAGGGCTTTCAGGTCGATCGGGTTCGCCATGCCTTCTTTTAGGATGAACAGGTTTATATACTTTGTAGTACAAAGTACTTTGTATTAGGGTGCAAGAAGCTGTAATCGTTCCAGGGTCTCGTAGATCCCCCAGGCGTACACAACTGCTTCGAATGCCAGCACCCAGTCATCCTGTTTCATGAAATGCTTGCAGTCAGCAACATAAGCATGGATATTCTCCAGCCCGGTTTCCTCGACCTTCGTTTTCAAAGGCGTCTTCGCAGCCTGTAGTTTCGAACATTTCTGTTCAAGACGGGCGAGCCACTTCCTTGTTTCTGTTTCAAGTTGTTTCTGGGTCATATCCATGCCCCTTATATTCTCTTTACCCCTTAATAGGAGTTTATATGAGGATGCGATTCTTCCTCGTGGCACTGCTTGGGGTCACACTTCTCCTGCTTCCAGCTCCCTCCGAAGGCTTCAAAAGCACCATCCAGAACGCGACCGGCCTCGCCATCGGCGATGCCTCAGACAATATGATCATCGTTCTGGGAACCCCCCTCCTGTTTCACGCCTTCTACTACGATGCAATCACCGGTGCCCCGATCCTCAACGCGAGCTGTACCATCATCGAATCGATTACCGGAAGCACGAATACGCTTTCCTATAATTCGAATACAACCCGTTACGAATTCACCAAGACATTCCTGACCTCTGGAGATCATACCTTTACGGTCACCTGCAGTGCGCCGAATCACCAACCCATCACGCTTTCCGAGGCCTTCGCTGTTGCCCAGCCAGTGTGCCAGGTCGATGTAAAGGGAATGGCAGTACAGGCATCCACAATTGTAGGTGCCGTCAATAACACAGGGACGCTTGCAACAAACATTACCCTGACGATCTCCGTAAACGGGTCACGTATATTCAACCAGACGCACACACTGAATGCAAGCCAGGCCGCAACGATTTCTGTCCCCTATACCTTCAAACATGGAGAATATCAGATCCTCACGCATGCTGTCGCGATGTGTGGTGACACGGACAATGAGACCTTCATCCACACTGTTTTTGAAAATTATAAATGTACCAACCCGCCAGGATTTCTCAACGAGAATTTCTGCAATTACGCGACCCGAAACTATTACATTTGCACCGAAGAGAACTGGAAAACCGTTGATGATGTCACGACATCCTACTGCAAGGACTGTCCAAACACCTGCGGTGATGGTGTCTGCAACTGCCTCGAAACCTATAACAACTGCAGGCAAGACTGTACCTGCCAGCAAAAATACCTTGATTTCTCCTGCGACGGCAACATCTTGCGGGCAGAACTCCAATACCAGAACTGCACCTCGACCATGATCGATATTGTTGAATGTGATTATGGATGCGAGGACGATGCGTGCTTGCCGGCACCATCGTTGCCTGGCGGCGTGACGCCTGGCTGTGATATTGAAATCAGTGGATTTGACTTCTCGAAAACCTATGCCATTGGGGAACAGCAAACAGCACGGGTAACGGTGAAAAACACCGGCGAGATCGATACCTCGATTACGGTTAAACTCTCGCTTGACAATACCGCGATCAGCCAAAACAAGGTTTCAGTGCCAACCAGCCAATCAAAAACCCTGCTTCTCTACTATACCCCAACGACAAGCGGGCACACTCTTCTCCTGAAGGCAACGTCAACCTGTGGGATTACGGACACAGTAACAGCAATCGTGAGCGGCGTCCCTGCATCACCGACGGTCTTCGGCAATCTCACACCGTATACCTTTCCCGTGGTTACCCCACCACCTGAAGAAACCGCCGTCACCCTGCTTCCTGAATCCCTTGACATTCCTGTTCAGCAGAGCGGGTTTCTCTCACTTGACATTACCTCTCATGTTCCCCAGGATTTCAGCATCCAAATCACGGGCGTTCCTGATCACTGGCTCCAATATCCAAAGCAAATCTACGTGACGAGGGCTGATACTGTCTACGTCTACGTCCTCCCGGATGCCACCGGAACCAAGGATCTCAGTATAGCAGTCAGAGCACTGACCGAAGGACGAACCTTTTCCCTGACAGTGCCGGTCTTTGTCTCTATTGGAACCGGTCCTCAAGGAGGAACCCTCTGGGACAACCTTGAAATGTGGGTTGCTGAGACGGTTTCCCTGCTGCAGCAGAATCCTGCACTCTTGGTCGCCCTCGTTGTCATCCTCATTATCGTTGCGCTGCTCCTTGGACACCGAAAACTCCGAGAAGACGAGCTCTTTGAATCATAAACAGCGAGTTTACTCATTCAACAGGGGCAATATAGCCTCCCTTTTTATAGTTAACAGTAGAATGATATCCACCAAAGAGGAGAACCTTTATGTCTGAAAACCAAGAACCAGAGCGATATGAACGGCCCTCCTCGGAAGCACCGAGAACAGCACACCCAGAATCAATTTCCATGGTGAAACTCTTCATTGTTGTGCTGCTTGCTGTGATTGTCGGAACCTACGCTGTTAACATTGTTATGTTCCAGACAAGCGGATTGTTTGTTGCTGATCAAGGAGCAACCCAACAACCAGTTGCACCAACTGCGCCGAATGAACCCGAAGCACCTGTACGCGTTCAAGCAAGCATTGACGATGACGCAGTACTGGGTAGCCCGAATGCACCAGTAACCATCATCGAGTTCTCGGATTTCCAATGCCCATACTGTGAGAAGTTCTTTACCGAAACACACGAGTTAATCAAGGAACAGTACATTGACACCGGCAAGGTGAAGCTCGTCTTCCGGGACTTCCCACTCTCGTTCCACCCGAACGCACATATGGCAGCAGAGGCAGCTGAATGTGCCAAGGATCAGGGCGGTGACGAGGCCTACTGGGCATATCACGACACCATCTTCGGGAACCAAGCGTTGCTTTCACCTGATATTTACGAAACCTGGGCAGCGGATCTGGGACTCGATGTCGAGACCTTCAAGACTTGTCTCGAGAGTGGTGCCATGGCTTCTGAGGTCGATAAGGACTTTGCTGATGGCGCATCGTATGGTATCCAAGGAACACCGAGCTTCCTGATTGGGAATGATCAAGATGGCTATGTTGGTGTTGTGGGTGCACAGCCGTTTGCCGTCTTCAAATCCATCATTGACGCCGAACTCGCGTAAATTTCAAGGGGCGTTTGTCCCCATTTTCTTCCTTTTTTATGTTCCATCCGTAAGGATGTTTATGAAAAAGGAGCATGTCGTGAAAACAGCATTGGCCTCATTGGAAAAAGCATACAACATTCACCAGGACCTTGGAAAGGTAGGTGAGGAACTCCTGCAGAAGAACCAGTTTGGTGAAACGGCATTACGAGGTGATGTTGAAATAGAAAAAGCGATGGTACCGATACGGATACTCTCTGAAGAACACGGGACGCTCGACATTGGAACGAACCCGCAGTATTTGGGGCTGCTTGACGGACTCGATGGTTCGTCTGTTTATAAAAAAGCGAGGGCGAAGGGAAGGTACGGAACCATGCTCGGCATATTCTCCTCCCTCGATCCACGGTATGATGATTACCTCTTCAGCGGGATCATGGAACATGCTACAAGAAGACTGTTTTATGCAGTAAATGGGAAAGGGAGTTTTCTGATTGCCAACGGGAAGACGGAAACAATTGCATGTTCGAAGAGCACAGAACTGAGCGAAAAAACAAGAATTTACGTTGATGAATATTTTGAGACCAATAGGAAGATTTTTTCAGCAAAACTGCAGGGATTTCACGTCTCGTACCTCGGTTCTTCTGCTGTTTATTATGCTGATCTTGCGAGCGGCAGTGCTGATTTGGTCCTTGAATGCACCCGGAAACGGAACCTGGAAATCGCCATTGCGTACGGGTTAGAAACCGAGTCAGGTGGCGTCATGGTGACAGCAGACGGGCGATCTTTGGGGCCTTGCCCATACCTGGAATTCGGTCACGATATTCAGGTACCTGTGGTTTCCGCAGCCACAAAGGAACTGGCGGAAGCCCTCATCGGCCACATCTCCCGTAACTCCTGAATCATTCGGCCTGAAAGAGGGTCGAAAATCACCCTACCAAAGAGCCACAAATCACCCTTTAAATAGCCAATCCCCTAAGAAAAAGCCCTGAGGACCCTCTATGAAGAAATCGATTGGCATCCCTGTGAAAGCTCCTGAAAAGGTCTGTGAGGACGTGAAATGTCCCTGGCACGGGAAGCTCTCGGTCCGAGGGCGCGTCTTCTCTGGAAAGGTCACCGCTGCCAAGAGCAAGAACACCGCAATCGTCGAATGGTCCTATACGAAGCTCATCCCCAAGTACCGCCGTTCTGAACGCCGGTCCTCCCATGTTACTGCGTATGTGCCTCCCTGTATCCCGGTGAGCGAAGGAACACTGGTCACGATTGCCGAATGCCGCCGTTTGTCAAAAACCAAGGCGTTTGTGGTGGTTGGATGATTTCATGAAAGCCATTGCTGCATCTATTTCACGAGGACTTTCCTCTGGGTCGTACCTGACCTGTGCTGATAATTCTGGTGCCAAAATCCTCCAAATTATTTCAGTGAAAAAATACAAGGGTCACCGTCGGCAGAAACCCCGTGCAGGGGTTGCGTCACTGATCAAATGCCGCGTTTACAAAGGAAATGAAAAGGTTCGAAAGCAGATGTTTACTTGTATTCTCGTCCGTCAAACCAAGGAATACCGGCGTCCGAGTGGATTGCGGATTGCGTTTGAAGATAATGCAGCAGTGATCGTTGATGGTGATAAGAATGAGCCAAAGGGAACCCTCATCAAGGGTCCTGTGGCTAAAGAAGCGGTTCAGCGTTTCCCGTTGATCGGCAAGATAGCGAGTCAGGTTGTCTAGTATGGAAATCTCCTATGACCACTTTGCTCGCTTGGATCTCCGGATCGGGACAATCACCGCTGCTGAACCAGTTGAACATGCTGACAAACTCCTCCGCCTTGATGTGGAGATAGGGGAGGAGACGCGCCACTTGATCGCGGGTATTGCTGATACCTATAACCCGGTTGACCTGGTCGGCCGCCAGATCGTGGTGGTCACGAACCTGGCTCCCAAAACCATCCGCGGCATCGAGAGCAACGGAATGCTCCTCGCAGCGGATGTCAACGGTGAGCCGGTCTTGCTCCGCCCTGATCAGGAGGTTCCTTCGGGAGCCAAGGTCCACTGAACCTATATAAACCATCTGTCCTAGCATATGAGAATTCGTATGAAAACGAATTGGTCCTCCAAGTGGAAGAGAAGTGTGCAACCCCGCAAGCAGCGGAAGTACCGACACAATGCACCGCTCCACGTTCGCCAGAAGTTCCTGGCTGCCCACCTTTCTTTGGAGCTCCGCACAATTCATAAGCGTCGCAGTCTCCCCCTCCGGAAAGGTGACGAAGTGAAAATCACGCGAGGGCCGCTGAAAGGAACACAAAAGGCCGTCGAACGGGTGAGTGTCAAGAAGACAAAAGTCTACCTTGACGGCGTGCGGGTAAAAAAGGTGAACGGGACTGAAGTCCTTCGCCCATTCCAACCTTCCAATCTGATGATTGTCAAACTCCACGGAGAAGATAAGGCACGATTTGCCATGATTCAACGAGGTAAGCAGGCAACACCGAAGTGATTCTATGACTCACATGAAACGTTCCCAAATGCCAATGTTTTGGCCAGTTCAGCGAAAAGGAAAAGTGTTTGTTGTCTCACCAAAACCAGGACCACACACAAAAGCAAATTGTATCCCTCTTCACGTGCTGCTCCGTGATTATCTTTCATTGGCACAAAATACTAAAGAGGTAAAAAAGATCCTGAACGCTGAGAGTGTTCTTGTGGACAAGAAAGTACGCAAGAATCACACATTCCCAACCGGTTTGATGGATGTCATTGAACTGCCAGCAATGAAGCAATATTTCCGTGTGTTTATCAATAAACGCGGTCTAACGTTGAATGAAATTAAAGAGGAAGAGACGAAGACAAAGCAATGCCGCATCCAAGGGAAACGGACAGTAAAGGGGGGAAAGGAAGCACTGACACTTCATGATGGCAGAACCATTCTTTCCAATAAGAAAACGTCATACAACGTTGGTGATACACTCACCATTTCACTTCCCGATCAGAAGATTCAGAACCATATCAAGCTTGAAACTGGCTCCCAAGCAATTATTTTCGCCGGTCGCAACAAAGGAACAATCGGAACGATCAAGACCGTGAAGAATCGAGACAATGCACTCGTTCGAAGTACCATAATAATTGAAACAAAAAAAGGGGTCATTGAAACACCAAAGGAATATGTGATGGCAGGGAGCTTTTCCAAGACGTGATCTTTATGACCAATCCCATGCAAACCATTCGTCTGAGCAAAGTAACCCTGAACTTTGGTGCAGGCGAGGCAGGAACCAAGCTTGAGAATGGAAAGAAGATCTTGGATCGCGTTTCCGGGAAGGCTGCCGTGATCACGAAAACACATAAACGAACCACCTTCGGCGTTGCCAAACACCGTCCCATTGGTGCCATGGTTACGATCCGCGGCAAGAAGGCGACAACGATCCTTGCTACTCTTCTCGAAGCAGTTGAAAAGAAACTCAAGGCCGGTTCATTTGACACCCAAGGAAACATCTCCTTTGGGATTCATGAGTACATTAACATCCCGGGAATCAAGTACGATCCTGAAATCGGGATCGTTGGATTCGAGGTGGCAGTAACCCTTGAACGACCCGGGTACCGCGTTTCCCGCCGCCGGATCCGCCCAGGAAAAATCGGAAAACAACACCGCATTACTCCGGCAGCAGCCCAAGAATACATGAAACAGACCTTTGGAGTAACGATTGTGTGATTGGTATGTCGTACGAACGTGTCAAGAAACAATTGGCGAACAAGCCAGCAAAACTTGCCCGTTATATCAAACATAATTCGTCGAAGAAGCGGAAGTTCGGCGACATTACTGCACCCTGTCGCCGCTGCGGGAAGAAAGGATCAGTTATGCACAAGTACGGCCTGAACTATTGCCGGCAGTGCTTCCGAGAAGAAGCCACGAATCTCGGCTTCAAGAAATTCAACTAAAGGTGATTCCATGCAGCACGACCTCCTTTCCGATGTGTTCGCAAGCATCAAGAATGCTGATCTGATCGGGAAACACAGTTGCACCACGAAAGCGAATGGCTTGGTGAGAGAAGTCCTGAAAGTCATGCAGGATCACAGCTACATCGGCGCGTTTGAGTTCACTGAAGACGGGAAAAGCGGAACCTTCTCGATCTCCCTGAACGGGAAGATTAATGATTGCGGGGCCATCCGGCCACGATTCTCTGTTGGCAAGCGCGATTTCATTGACTGGGAAAAACGCTTTCTCCCAGCCAACAAAGTAGGGATTCTCATTATTTCCACAGCAAAGGGTATTATGGACCAGCGGAAAGCAGAGCAGCTCGAAGTTGGCGGAAAACTCCTTGGGTATGTGTATTAAGGCGATTCCATGGCAACAGTAACGCGAACCATCAAGGATGCGGCAAAGAAGAATCTCCTCTTGATTGGAACAAACTCGGTCCGTCGGGCAGCACTTGCAGGCCGCTTGCAGGCTGCGTACACCGCCTCGAACTGTCCGCAGCGGACGCTCGAGGAATTCTCGCGGTTTGCTTCCCATGGCCTTTTTTCATTGGAAAAGGTCGATGAAAATTCAATTCGTCTTGGCGAGATCTGCGGGAAACCGTTTACGGTGCTCGTCATTGGGATTACCAAAGATGCATAGGTGACAAACAATATGGGTGTGAAACTCTCTACGGACGACATCCGGATTATCGCTGCGTTTGAGAAGATTACCAAGGTGCACGCACGGGACTGTCTTGTTACGGAGAATGGTGTCATTTTTCTCGTCGATGCTGGGAAAGTCGGCCTCGCCATCGGCAAGGAGGGAGCAATCATCAAGAAGGTCAGTGCGTTGCTTGGAAAACCAGTCAAGGTCTTTGCCCACGCTGAAACCCCGGAAGAACTGGTGAAGTCCATGGTTGCGAGTGTGAAGACCGTTGAGCGAACTGGTACTATTATTGTCATGACGATCCCGCAAAAGGACCGTTCTGTTGTCATTGGGAAAGGTGGAGCGAACATCAACATCCTGAAGCTGCTCTTGAAGCGGCATTTCGGTATCACGGATGTTCGGCTCCGGTAACCTTTTAAAAGACATATGAGAAGGTGATTCCATGAATATCAAAACTGTGAAAACAAAGGCAGAGAAGATTGAATTTGTTCTTGAAGACACAACCATCGGCTTTGCAAATGCACTCCGCCGAATCATGATAAATAACGTGCCGACCATGGCAGTTGCGTATATTGATTTCCAGCAGAACTCCTCTGCACTCTTCGATGAAATCATCTCCCACCGTGTTGGGATGATTCCATTGACCTATCCGGTTGGAAAATTCGACCTTGTTCCCCCTGGAACAGAGGATGTTTCTTCAAAGAATCAGGTCGTGTTTGCACTTGAGAAGACCGGACCATGTATCGTGACCAGCGGTGATTTGAAGAGCAGCAACAAGGATGTCCAGCCAACAAGCCCGGATTTTCCGATTGTTGAACTCTTGAAAGGGCATTCATTAAAATTCGAAGCTGTTGCACACCTCGGTCTCGGCAAAGATCATGCTCGCTACCAGGCAGCGATTGCTGCATACGACTACTCTCCTGCTCCGAAAGAGGGACCGGTGAAAACCGAGCCGACTGCGTTCCGGTTCCGCGTTGAGTCTGTTTGCGGGCTTGGTCCTGAACAAGTCGTCACCGAAGCGGCGAAGATCATGGAAGAAAGGACAACCGAGTTGAAGCAAGCAGCGGTGAAGATGTAACGTATAGCTGAAGACCAGTCCATATCATTGTCGTGAGACGCTTCTAGCTTTTATATAAACAGAGCGAATAATAGTGTATGCGAAAGGCTTGGGAAAATAGAACTTCATTGTTTTTGCTCGTTATTGCAATCGTTGCTGTTGCCTTCGTTCTTGCTAACCAAAGTATTCAGGGTGATTATATAGCGGGACAACTTGGCGGTAGCAGCGATGGAGAATGCCGATGCGAGAATATCGATACATCAGGATTGTGTGCTGATTATGGTGGGATCCTCCAGATAACAAATACATGGAATAACTGTCCAGGTGCAGACGTGGAGTATTGCACAAACCCAGAACAAGTAACGTGTGGTGTACAAGCCACCTGTAGAGATGTTTATACATATCAGCCTTCTTTTTGGGAGGCCCGTGCCCTCGGGATAGGATGGCACCTCGGCCCCGATGAAGCGTATCCAATTCTGAGACAACACTATACAGATCATGTATCTCAAGCTTGTTCTTGGAGAACGAACGAGGAAATCCTTCTCGGCCAGATTGGAGAAATTTAATCCAGTTGGCGAGTTCCTTGGCAGGCAGAGGCTGATGGCTTTATAAATTTTACCTCGCTAGAGTGAAGAGGGGTCTATGCCGAACCGTGATCTCTTTGCCGGTGTAGGAATAGTTGGGTTGGTCTTTCTTCTGTTATTTCCATACACGAACGCACAGTTCACTCCTGTCGGTCCGCAGCTTCCCACAACTCCGACGCTTTCCCCAATGAAGGCAGAACTTGCATTCCCCCGCTCCGGGACGGTTATCAATAATTATGAACGCCTCTTTGGCCTGAACATAAATCCGAGCGTGCTTCCGAAGGACACTGACCAGGTCTTCTTTATGTTCAGCCCTGACGGCGTGAGCTGGTTTTCCACTGACCCGTCCTATCCTGTCCAGAACGGGACGGCGTTCGGGGAGACAGGCTACTGGGAAGCGGACTGGGATACATCCAAGCTTCCAAATGGTCAGTATTATGTGGGATTTGCGTTCGGAAACTTTCCCTACTCACCAAACAAATGTTCATATGACTATATTCCAGTCACGGTCAATAATACCAACACCACGAACACAACAAACAGCAGTTTCTGCGCCTGCCAGACCATGACAATCAAGAACACGGGGACAGCGGACATCGCGAACCCCCTGCTGGGCCGCCGCGGGGTAGACAACACCACCTTGGGTCCCAGGGATAATATCAACATGAGCGCTCCGGGACCATATTTCATCATGAACTTCTTCGAGGTAGACGCTTCCCTTGTCCCGGGAAGCAATGCAGCGCTCTGCACTGAGGGCCAGACGGCAAGAAGAACATCTGTCTATGCAGGCCATGTAGACTACAAGAGAAATAGCACCTCGATCTGTCCGTACAACGGGACAGATATGTGTGATGATGCGTATAAGAAACCAAGCAAAGTCAAGGAGCACACGCCAACTGCAATCCACTGGATCGATAGCCCGGGGCAGCCCATTCTCAAAAAGGAATACCTCCAAAACTATACGGGATATCTGTACCAAGCACACTTCGAGGCCCACGTCAATCCCGGCTGCCAGTGCACCTGGGATGTGGTGATCAATGTTTCCCGTTCCGGGGAAGTCGTTGAAAACCAGGTCAAGAATGTGAACTGTGGGTGAGCAGGAGACCCTTTGACTTAACGTTGACTACTGTTTCTTTCGTGCGGGTACTGCACAATTCGCCCAATGCCGAGGGTGGGTTTCGAACCCACGACCTCTGCCATTCACTCCCATCATCTCGGGCATCAGATCTCATAGCGATCCCAGCGGGACTTATGAGAGCAGCGCTCTAACCAACTGAGCTACCCCGGCATTCCTAAAACTAGTGGCATCATGCTTATATGTTCTCCAATGCCCCTGCGGCCCGGAGATCGACTTCCCGTGTGCGGGCATCCACGATAAAGCGCTTTTCATCGCGTTCCACGAGCCAGTACGGATAGTAAACCACGGTCGCCACTGCAGCGTCAGTTCCCGTGAGTTTCGCAAGCGCCTTGGCAGTCTCTTCAGTAATGTGTATCCGAGCGGGTCGCGGCGGTGTTCCCGGAACCGGTTCAGGGAGATGAACTTCCGGTAATTTAGGAATATCGTAGGCAACACGGTTCCGCACGGTAAATCCATCGGTCGCCAGAATATTCTCATTAATGAGTTCCCTGATCTGGAGTCGGAGCTGTTTCACTGGCACCTTCAGAACGTCGGCAAGGCGTTCAATAGTTGCATAGGTATAGGTCACGAGATGGAGCACAATGCCACGGGCTATCTCAGGAAGCTCGAGAAGCGTTTGTAATCCAGTAGAACGGGATAAAATCCCTTCTTGATGGAAGACAACCTCTCCAAGAATGCCGTCGATAAACGTGTGCTTCCCGGCAATATCCGTAATGCGCCAGAAAGGATAGGAGAGGCGCTCGAATCGCTGGGCACCGGGATACAGGGAAGCAACATCCTGTTCTGATATTGTTGCCGGGAACTGGAAGAGTTCTCCTTGCTCAGGAACTGGTTCATCACCTTCTTCTGGGAGCTCGCGAACCAGCTGGTCACTGCTCCCACCATGCGTCGTCCGCCTGATGCGTATATCAACAACAAGCGGCTGTTCCGTGACGCCAACAACAATCCCCACGCCAACAGGGAGATCCTTGATCTCTTCTTTCAAGCCCGGCGTGACGCCTTCAACTGATTCCACAATTGCTTTCAAGTCATTCGGATTCGTGACCTTCAGGATAATTTGGGTGTTGCATTGCGACAGCACACTTTTGTCAACACGAGCAGGACGCTGGGAGACAATCGCCAACCCCATACCGAACTTGCGGCCTTCGCTTGCAATGGTCCGAAGGATGCGCGAGCTGACCACTTCCCCGAAGCCGCGTTCAGGACAGAAGTTGTGTGCCTCTTCAACAACGAAGAGAAACGGAGGAACAGCCCCTTTCTTGCGGGCAGTAAACAGGTCCTGTGCAAGGCGCTGAACAACGAGACTCTGCACATCTGGTGCTGCACTACTTAAGTTGATAATCGAAACTTGGCCTGCTTTGACCAATTCTGTTTTGTCTGTCGGTGTTTCTGAAAAGATCCCCGTCTCATCCAAGTGTTCAAGAAGCGACACAAGATTCCATTTAGCGTTCGAAGCATTTTCTGAGACTTCTTCGATCAATCCTTTCATGGTGATATGACCGTTCAATGCTTTGATGGCACTATAGAGGATGCCTTTGTGTGCAGCACTGATTTTGGCAGGAAGCATCTGCCAGAGCTCCTGTGCAGTTTGAGGGATAGAAAGTTTGAGTGATTGTTTTCCTGAGATGTTCAGGATGCGTATCCGATCACGATAGTCTTTTGGAACAATATCAAACTGTTTGGCAAGCGCGACTTCTTCCTTTGTGGTATTCCGGATCCGAAGGGTATGGTACTCTCCGTGCGGATCGATGACAACAGCAGGAACATTGTTTTCGAGCAGTTCTTCAAGTAAGACGCCAGTCGCGTAGCTCTTACCCGCACCTGTTTTGGCAAGGACAGCAACATGCTTCTGCAAAAGATTCTCAGGAGGAAGCTTGACCTTGATCCCGTAGCCGTCAAGCGTACCCATGTAGATTCCTTCTTCGGGAAGGCCGAGGGTTTTCCGGATGAAAGGTTCGTCTGCCTGATCGACCTGGGTTCCTTCTTTGAAGGGAACGCGTGCAGCGCGAAGAAAGCCGCGGCCATCCCGGCTCCCAATCACATCAACCGAGGCAAGGATCTGGTCATTCTCTCGGCTGATCACATCGATGATGCCGAGCATGGACCGTCCCTCCGGATCTTTGAGGGAAATGTAGTCCATCTTCTTGATTTTTGCTTCTGCAACAAAGGTCACCCGGGTTGGGGTGTTCTTTCCTACTAACCGCCCAAGCATGGAATTAGTTGCGCATGGATATTTTTATAGGGTCGTGGGCTGTTTGTCCGAGAGTTTCACCGCCAGGACACCGATAATGGAGAAGAGGAGCGTGAAGATGACGATAATAAAGAACGCATTGGGGGAGTCTTCGAACGGCAGGGCAACATTCATTCCATAGAGACTGGCAACCAGAGTCGGGATCATCAAGATCACGGTGACCGAGGTCAGCAACTTGATCACAGTGTTGAGGTTGTTGGAAATGATGTAGGAGAGGGCATTCATCATCCCACTCAAGATCGTTGAGTAAATCCTTGTCATCTCAATTGCCTGCCGGTTCTCATCGAGCACCTCAGCCATGAGCTCCTTGTTTTCTTTCAGGTGAATGAAGTCGCCATTCCGGGCGAAGCGCTCAAACAAGAATTCGTTTGATTTTAGGGAGGTTCTGAAATAGACAAGGGACTTTTCAAGACTCAAGAGACGGAGCACACCTTTGTTCGACGCGGTCTGTTCAAGCTTGCCCTGAATACTGTAGATTTTCTTGTTGATTTGTTTGAGGTAACTCATGTACATTTCTGATGTTGCCAGGAAGAGTTTCAGAACCGGTTGCATTCCTTTGAAGGCAAGGAGCATGGTTTTGAAGCTTTCGATAACATCATTCTTCATAGAGCTGATGGTGATGAAATAATTCGAAGAAATGATAATACCAAGTGGGATGGTGGAATACTCAAGATCCTGATTACCGGGATTCTTCTGTGGTGTTCGGAGAATGATGAACACGAAATTCCGGTTTCGTGAAATCATGGGAATTTCATCAATGTCCTGAAGTTCGTTCAAAAGGTCACTCTCAACAGGAACGAGTTTCTGAAGCTCCTGAAGTTCTCCCAGGGTTGGTGAAACAGCATTGACCCAACCATGTTTCACTGGTTTCGTGACTTCTTTGATCTTCTCTCCAGTAATTTGGAAGTATTCAAGCATACCAGAGAGATTCGAATTCGTACCTTTTAAAGGAAAATAAAAAGGAAGGGGAGGGAAATCCCTCTTATCCAACAAAATCAATACCGAGCACGCGCTCAATTTCCCGGGACTTCTCACCAACCATAACCTTTTGTGGACTTGCGTATAGTTGGGAGCTCTTGACCCCGGTTACGATGATCATGGCTCGGATCGTATCTCCAAGTTCCTTGATAATCTGGGCGCCCCAGATGATCTTCGCATCTTGGTTGATCTTGGAAGATACTCCCTGGACAATCTCTTGACATTCCTTGATGGTAATGTCCGCACCACCAGAGACATTTACCAGTGCACCGGATGCGCCATCGATGTCCACATCAAGCAGCGGATTGTTAAGTGCTTTTTCAACAGACTCGATTGCCCGGTTATCGGTATCGGATTCACCCATACCGATCATAGCAAGGCCACCATTCCCCATGACAGCGCGGATATCCGCGAAATCAAGGTTGACCAGTCCTGGCTTGGTGATCAGTTCTGCAACGCCTTTGACTGCATTCACTAGAATTTCATCAGCAACCTTGAATGCAGTTGTCACAGAAACATCGGGCACAATTTCAAGGAGTCGGTCATTTGGAATGACAATCAAGGTATCAACGACACTTTCCAAGATTTCGAGACCTTCCTGGGCATTGCGATAGCGGAGTCGTCCTTCCATGCTGAATGGAAGCGTACTAATGGCAACGGTTAAGGCGCCTAATTTCTTGGCAATGTCTGCGATCACGGGAGCAGAACCAGTTCCTGTGCCCCCACCAAGACCGCAGTTGATGAAAACCATGTCAGCACCTTCAAGTGCTTGCTTAATCTCTTCCTTTGATTCCTTGGCTGCTTCTGCCCCAATCTTGGGGTCTGCACCAGCACCAAGGCCGCCGGTTAGCTCTCTCCCGATCAGTACTTTGCGGTCTGCATCAGTGTAGAGCAAATCCTGTGCATCGGTGTTGAACGCAATGGTTTCTGCACCAACAATCCCGACTTGCATTAATCGCGAAATGGTGTTGCCGCCGGCTCCACCACAACCAACAACTTTGACTTCTGCTCGTCGTGATTCGAGAATCGAACGAAGTTCTTCATCAACCTGCGGATTTCGTTCCCGTGCCGCAAGGCGTTCTGGAACGGTTTCTTCTACTGGTGCTCGAGTAGCCATGAATAATCACTCCTCCCAAGTTCTGTGCCTTCCAGGCACTGGAGAAAAACTGGGATGTAAGTTATTTAAGACTTGCAAATTTGGTTAACAGTGTTAATTGAATTTTGACTTCCCACTCCTCCCACTCTCTTTATGAGGAAGCGCAACAAGAGGATAGTCTAAGGCGTGCCTCGGCATCAAATTCCCTGTCAATCAACTCGATTTGATGTCATCCAATTTCTTGGTGCGCCCCTTGATGGTTATATGGACGAATCTCGAAGAGGACAGTATGCGGGGTCAGGTCGCGGTTGAATACCTCATTATCGTGGGTCTCGTGCTCATGTTCTTGCTTCCCATTTGGTCCTACACAACAACCGTACAACAGGTATCGAACGAACAGCTCGCCCTCGCCTATGCAGATACGACCGTCAACAGGATCGTTGATGCTGTGAATATTGTCGCAGGGCAGGGACCGCCTGCCCGCATCAATGTCATGGTTCAGATCCCAAATGGGGTCATCTCGACGAACCTCTCAGGAAAAACAGCACAAATCCGCGTTCGGGTGGGAACAGGGAGCACGGATGTGGTCGCTGTTGCGAACGTGAACATGACCGGAATAATTCCTCTTGAATCAGGAACCTATACCCTCCAGATTGATGCCTTAATGAACGGGGCAAATATCACGGTCGTTGAATAGTCTCTCTTCTCAAGAAGGAAAAAGAAAGAAAAAGAGGTGTAAGCTTTACACCACAGTACCTGTAACTGTGCCTGTTTCCTTGAAGCCTGTGAATCCGGTATTGTCGTTGGTGTAGGTGATTTCAACGGTTGCTGTGTAGGATGAGCCGGATGAGAAGGAGTTAGCAAACGAGACAGCATAGGTTCCTTCCTCATTCGCTGCAAGCACCTCATCACCAATGTCCGTTGTGTTGCTCAGGGTCGTTGCTCCGATGGTCACAGTAATATTGGTGATGGTGACCTGTGATCCTGCAGCATTCTTCAGTTGAATCAGGAAAGCATCATTGGACGATGTGTTGAGCTGCCAACCCCCAGTTTCAACCTGGAATTCGTTGAACCCGGTCGCGGTTGATGAGGTGAATGTGCCGGGATTGAAGACTCCAAGAGCAAACAGTGCAGCAGCGACGATGATGACGATCAGAATAGCCCAGCCATATGTCATCAGGTACTCCATCGCCGACTGACCTTTTCGTGTTTGCATTAGTTTGCACCTGATATAACAGTATAGCTACGATCCTATATAAGCCTCAAGTGCGGGGTCAAATTCATTAACCGGGAACAAGCCCGCCAAAAATGCTTCCGATAACGATTCGGGAAACGAAAAAGATAGCAAGACTCACAATCACAAAAAACGGGAGGAACCGCAAACCACTTTTCTCTTTTCCGGTTGCAATGAGACCAAGAATCAAGGATCCAAATGTGACTGTGATCAAAATTGCAGCAAGGGAAAACCAGAAGAGGAAGATCGGGTCAATCGAGACAGAACTAATCGAAGCAAACTTGCCGGCAGCGGATGCGGTTTCTGGCAAGGTTGCCGATGCTCCTAGCTTCGAGATCGTATCGATGAGGAATCCTGAAAGGGCATACAACCCCGGTGCTGCGACCACCCCGGCAAATCCGATAAAAATAATGTACATCATGATACTTGCATGAACCTCTTTCTTAATTTCTTGCATTCTTCGGATATCCTCAGCATTCTCCAACAAGAGCTGTGCAAACCGACCACCTGCCCGTGTTCCTTCAATGATAAGTCTAACGGATTTCTCCAATAAGGAAGAATTGATCTTTTTGTTGATAGTCAACAATCCCTCTTCAAGCGATTTTCCTGTCATAATCTCCTTTCCTGCTCTTCGGATCGCGTCGCCGAGAGGGCCAAACTCCTTTCGGGCAGAGAGGACGAGCGCCCGGCTCGGAATGTAGCCTGCCCGGCTGTTGGCAGCCATGAGTTGGAGCGCATCAGGAAGGATCTCCTCAACAAAGTGGATCCTGCGTTCAATGGCAAGATACAGGAACCCATGGAAAAACCCAAAGGTTGCCACTGCAACGACTGCAAAAAGAGGAAGGAACAGATCAAGCACGAGAAACCCTGCACCAAGACCGATCAAAACACTGACCACGATTGCCCGGTCGATGAAACTTTCTGCTGTCCGTTTGCTTTCAGTAAGAGCGAGCAGCGAACGGATTTTCCTCCGGTAACTTAAAGGGGTATAGTTCGCGATCATGTTACACACCAACCGGGCGCTTGTTTTTCATGAGCCCGACGAACATGAACTGGACCAAGAATAAGAAAATCAAAATACCAATCAAGACAAATTCAATGTTCAATCCTGTTCCAACGAAGGAGGTCAACACGAGGAGAAACACGATCCCTAAGGTTGGAAAGATCACCACAAGCATCATATAGAAGAGGGCAAGCGGATTCAATTCACTTCCGTACTTCTTGATAGCGACCTTCTGTTCGGCAGCAATGGAATTGACGATTTCTTTCAGGGTTTGCCCGATGTCAACACCGCTCTTCATGGAATTGATCATCTGCCACATGATCCGGCGGAAGTGGAGTGACGGATTGTTTCGGGCAAGCATTTCAAGCGCTGCTGTTTCTGATTTTCCTGTTTCAATCTCGTTGATAGCACGCTGGAATTCCCGGGAAAGAGTGCCATAATTTGTTGCGGCAACAGAGACGAGCGAGTTAAAGAGTGGGACCCCTGACCGGACATGAACGAGGAGATGATGCAGTGCAGCTGGCAAGTTGGCATCAATGTCATGAATGTTCCGCCGTGACACAAGTTTTGGGTAATTCGCCAGATACACGAGTTGGACTATCCCGAGCCCAAATCCGATCACAAAGGAAAAGCCAAATGCTGTCGGCAACGCAATCTTTGCGGCAAGGAAAATCACAAATAACCCGGAGAAGAGGAGAATGGTATAGAAGAGGAAAACATAGAAGGCAATGGAAAGCCACTCCCGTTCTTCAAGATTGATCTCTGCTTGCTGAAGATGCCAGCCAATCCCCGGGAAGAACTTTGAGAGGGATTCCCCGATCCCGAGGAAGTGTCTGCTAGTCTTGAGTGCCTTCTCAGGAGAAAGCGGCAGGAACGGGATTCGTTTCACAACAGGTCTGAATTGGTTCACAGGTTAATATGGTTAGGCTGCGAAGGTTGCGCGAGTGCTCAGCAGCCTCGGGAGATTGAGTGCTTTCTTGGGTTTTCCTTCTGTTTCTTGCTCAATAAACGATGAGAGTTTCTCCAGTGTCCAGGTTTCAACCTTTCCTGTCTTCCGGATGCGGATTGCGAGGTTGCCTGATTTCTTTTCCTTTTCGCCCACGACAACAATCAAGTTCACCCACTCCATTTCCGCTTCCCTGATTTTCTTGCCGATCGCTTGTGCCCGGTCGTCGATGTCAACTCGGATCTGTTTCTTCGCGAGCGTATCAGCAAGGGTTTCACAATGTTTAATGAACGAATCATTTACCGGACACAATCGAACCTGTGTCGGCGCCAACCAGAGCGGGAAGACGGGATTTCCGCCGTTCTTTTGTTCCATCCCGTATTTTTCCAGGAGTGCGTACATGACACGCTCGATCGCGCCGCTTGGGGAGAGGTGCAGGATCAACGGGTATTTTCGTTTATTGTCAGCATCGGTGAATTCAATGCCGTACCGTTCTGCGTTTTCCACATCGATCTGGTCAGTAGTCAGGGCAGCTGCTTTTCCAAGTGCATCAACAAAATTCCACTCGTACTTCATGATAAAGTAGAAAAATCGCTGGTTCCACATCTCCAGGAGCGCGGGCTTGCCCCACGCTTTGACAAGGCTAGTAATGAAGTCTTTGTGTTTGTCGTACCACTCTTTCACGACCCGGATGGCGAGTTCCTGATCATTGGGAATCGAGAAGCCAAATCCTTCTTGAATGGTTCGGGACAGTTCAAACCGTCGGAGGAGTTCTTCCTTCGCTTGTTTGTCATCTTTGACAAGGGCATGACAGTCTGGCATGGTAAACGCGCGGAGGCGCCGCAATCCTGCAAGCTCGCCGTGCTGTTCCAAACGAAAGCTGTATCGGGTGAGTTCGTAAATCCGGAACGGAAGATTGCGATAGGAAATGTTTGCATCCTTGGTCATCAAGAACTGGCCAAAACACGCTGCAAACCGGAGGAACACATTCTTGTTCGGTGTTTGAATGTTGTACTGCCGTGCAGGAAACCGGTTCAGGTAACTCTTCAGTGCCGGATGCTCGGTATCGTACATGATCGGTGTTTCCACCTCCATTCCCCCGTACTCAATTGTTTTGTCTGTGGTCCACTGCTCCAACAGCGATTTCACAAGCCGTCCTTTTGGTAAGAAGCGCAAGTTGCCGGGATCAGAGCCGGGTTCGTATCCAACGAGCCCAAGCCGCTTCATCAGCGAAATGTGCGGCGGTTCAGTGGTAACCGACCGATCCTTGTTAATCTCGTAGGCGATCATCTTCTGAAGGTTTGGGTAGTTGGTAAACGAGAACCCCTCAATCCCTTTCGTTTCCTTCTTGATTGGATGAAGCTTTCCTGTTGTATCAATAACAAACCAACTTGATTGCAACTGTTCTTCTTTTTTCACTGCTTCGGAAACAGCTTGGGTGGTGCCGGTCGTTTTCTTGCTTGTCCCTGCGGTCACGGTCCTAGCAAGTTCAGAAAGCGGGTGGCCCTTTGCCTTCAGGTCAAATGCCTTGTACCACCCGAAGGGGGCACGTGAGACAGTAATCTTTTTTGCTTTGAGGTCGCGCTCCATTAGCTGTAAAACAGAAAGCGCAGTTTTCGGTGAAGCAAGCGTTGAGGAAAGGTGTGCATAGGGATAGAGAACTGCGCGCGTTTCTTTCACCTGGTTCAACACGTCGAGTACTGCGGCAACGCCATTTGCGGCAACTGTTTCTGTGTTTCCCTCGTCGTCTTTTTCAACAGCCGTAAACACAACAAGGACGTCTTTGATTCGAGTTTCTTGTTTATCAACGTTTTCTGCAGACGCAAGTGCCTTTTTTGTTGGTGTCCAGGCAATATGATCAGCATGCACGAGTAAGAGTCGCATTTCAAAAGCCCCTTGACGATTCTAGTGCTGTTTCTTTAAATGTTCTTGTTGATACCACGCGACCATGGTTTTGACGCCTTCTTGCAAGGAGACCGTTGGGTGATACCCAAGGTCGTGCTGTGCCTTGCTGATGTCATAGTGTCGTTGCATGATCAAGGTATCGAGAGACGGCCCTAAGCGTTTGAGTCGCATTGCCAATCGCAGGAGCCAGACAGGTTTGAAGGTCGGTTCCTTACCTAACTGGCGACACAAAGCACTTGCAAACTGGACGAACGGAACCGGCTCCTTATCGGCAACGAGGTAGGGGCCAATTCCCTTGGTCAGTGCCTTGTAAAACGCCTGAGCAACATCATTCACATGAACCACGTGAGTCTGGTTTTTCGTCTTTGGAATGGGGAATCCCTTCGCGAGGGCATCTAGGAGGGTTCCCCAAATCGGACTGCCAGGACCGTAGATCGGGGCAATTCGCAGAGAAACAGCATCCGGAAAGCGTTCAAAGATGAGCTCTTCAGCGACGCGTTTTGATTCGCCATAGGCGGTCTTGGGCTGAAGAGGCGTTGCCTCCGTGATCATATCATGCCGCTTAGGATAAACACCAACACTTCCAGCAAAGAGAAAGCGCTTGACCGTTGTGCAGGCGTCCAAGAGATGTTGGGTACCTTGGACATTGACTGTAAAGAGGTCCTTTTTTGGTGCTGTGTAGGAGACTTTGCCAGCGAGGTGGATAACCGTGGTAACTCCCTTCAGTGCCTCACGCAACCCGTTCCCAAGAATATCTCCCTGAATTACCTGTACCTTGGGAAAGCGCTTCTTGGCGGCAATACCATCCCGGACAAGGATCCGGACAGGCTTTCCTGCAACCAGAAGCTGCTTCGTGACCGCGCTCCCGAGAAACCCTGTTCCTCCGGTAATCAGGATCATATGCCCTTCTTACGGAGAGCGTATTTAAACAAAACAGCCCTCTAGAGGGTATGAAGATCGGAAAAACCGAGGCCCGCATCAACAGTCTCAATGACCAGGGCAAGGGTGTTTTTATGGGATTGATCGACCCAGCAAAACAGCCTCCAGAAAACGGAGCCAAGCTTGCCAAGCGACTTGAAGAAGGTGGGGCTGATGTGATTATGCTCGGTGGGTCCATTGGTGCCCAGGGGCCGGTTCTGGACGACCTAGCCAAGCGGATCAAGGAATCTGTTTCCGTTCCGCTTCACATCTTCCCGGGAAACGTCAGCAACGTAACGCCCTATGCTGATTCCATCTACTTTATGAGTCTCATGAATTCCAAAAATCCGTACTGGATCACCGGTGCCCAGACCCTGGGATCATTGGTGGTGCGGCAGCTTGGACTTGAACCAATTCCGACTGCCTATCTCATTTTTGATCCTGGCCAGACCGCAGGATGGGTTGGTGAAGCACACCTGCTTCCTCGAGAGAAGCCTGACCTTGCGATTGCGTATACGCTCTCAGCGCAGTACATGGGCATGCGCTTCGCGATCCTTGAGGCCGGATCCGGTGCCCCGGAGCACGTACCGCTTCCGATCATAAAAGCGATCCGCGAGGTTTCTGACATTAAACTCGTGATTGCGGGCGGGGTGAAGACCCCGGAGCAAGCTGGCAACCTTATCAAGGCTGGCGCGAATTGTATTCATATCGGAACCAAGATCGAGCAGGAGGGCTCGGTCGAGGCGATCCGGAAATTTGCCAGGGCGATTCATGGTGAAGGATGATGAGAAAAGGCTTTGGAATGAATACGCTTCTCATTTTCCTCACGATTTTTGTTGTTATGCTCCTTATTGTTGCGCTCATTCAGCGCTTTGAGTTTGTGGGGTCGCTGCCATGAAACAAAAGGGATACATCATTTTCACCGGACTCAACGTCTGGTTTGAAGTTATCATGGTGACAATTGTCATTCTCATGAGTCTGTACCTCTATGGACAATTCTCCGGAATTCGATAGGACCTTTTATTTTCTGTTCCCCCATAGAACTCTATGGGGAGTTATCGAACAGGCGAAACGCAAGTTTCGACTTTTATGCTTATCATTTTTCTCGCTGTTTTTGCAGTCATCATCATCGCGGTCTTCGGAAGCGACATTGGGACACTCTGGTATTCAACGTGTTGGAAAGAAACCCTCGACCCTCTTGATGAAATTTCAGGAATAGGTCCTTATGGATCACAGAATACGCTCGGTGCAGACATCGTGAAGTTCGCACTTAAACTCGACAAAACCTGTGTTCTCGGTGTTGTCTTCGCAGACCGGGCAACATGTAATGCGATCTGTGATGCTAACATTGAAGGATATGATCCAGATCATGAGGAGTGTTTTAATGCATGCAAAGTCTGTCCAACAAGCGGAGGCTGTATCATTGCTGTTCCAAAGAATCCCGGACTCGGTGAATATGCGGGAAGAAAACTGTCGCCAGGAGAAGCAGAGACGGTTAAAGATTACACAAAACAGCAATTCGCTGATCTTGTTGCGTATAGTTCCCCATTAAAATTTTTGAACAACCCCGAATTCAATCCAAACAGTGACACAAAGAAGCTCTATGTGTGCATTACCCTGATTCGAAATACCGGCTTTGCCGATGCGTATACTGTAAAAGGAGACTATACAACCAGTCAATTGAACTGTGAAACACCATTAACGTGATTCTATGAGTGCACTTACCGGTCCAGAGATGTTTCTTTATTTGCTCCTGGCATTTGTCTTTGCGGCCTTTGCAGCCTTTATTATGTTCATTGTTTTGCAACCTGCTGCATCTCTAACTGTGAGTGCTACAAAATACGCAGAAACAGGAGCCTTTTATATTTCTGCACTTTCCGGGATTGATGAGGGATTTGCAACACTCTCGTTGTTTTCATACGCCAATGTATCCGTAATCTATGAAGATAGCAAACATTTCTTTGTCGTTTCCCTTAGTCCAGAGGAGAAACACCAAGCACAGGCAATGATTCTCACCTATCCTGAAAAGAAGCAACAAAGCGTGCTTATTTCGTTAGAACATGTCAATAAGGTGTGTATTCGGAAGAAAAAAGAAGAAAAACTTGCGATGGTGGAAGCGTGTTGAAAGGAACTTTCGAAGTCGAACACATGGCAGCGGCTGTTATTTACATTATGACCTTAGCGGTCATGGTCTTGATTGTTACAGGAAATCTTATTCAGAGTGATGTTATCTCAGATTATGGGGAAGGGAAGATTGCGGTTGCTTCCTATGCACACCGAGCCCGACACTGTTTAGGTGGAGCGGTTATTGATGAAACCTTTCTTACTGATAATGAACAGATGATACTAACTACATTATGTGACCTTCCTAAAGGTCGCGTTGTTGTGATTGATAAGATGGGAACAGAAGGGAAGACAACATGGAGTTTTGGTTCAGCGGGATTACTAAATGAACAATACACGATCCCAACAGCAATAAAACGTGGAACAGAGGTGCATGTCGGTGAAATTATTGTTCAAATCTAAAAAGCAGCATGGATTTGTTGATCTGCTTATCTTAGGAATCGTTGCAGCAACGATCATTACTGTTCTTGTTCTCCTCGCGAAAGGAGGGTTGATCGGTCATATTGTTGGTATCAAATCGACTGTGAACCTCTTCTATCAAATTGAGGATACTGGCAGCGGAACCATCACCGTACTACAAACAACAAGTAACCGTGTACCGATTGCCCAATTACTCGGAGAACGAGGCGCAGAGATTTGGTCGGCAGCAAAAGGGGAAACACTTGTAAAAGTGACTGATCTGGTCGGTATAGCAATCGAGCCAGTGGAAGCAACGTTTCAGGGGAACACCCTTATCGATCTTCCTGTTCCTGGTGGTGGTTACACAACCTATCGTGTTCGTGAAAAGAGTGACGGTGCTTAACATGAAAGGAATGGCAATCCATATATTGTCGATCACACTCAGTTTCCTGTTTATCGGTGTTATTGTCTATAATTTTGTAATATTGCCAGATCTGAGAACAGGTGAAACCGAAAATATTCATATTCAAGCCCAAACATTTAGCGCATTCCATGCTCTTGATGCAGCAGAGATTACTGCAAACACAGCATTGACCTTCTCACTAGGACAGGCGTGCTTCGATACCCTGTACGTTGGTGGAGGAACAGGATTTACTGGTTCTCCGCTTGTCTGGTGGAACCAGGAACTCAAGGCTCCCTCTCAGCAGACTATCCTTGCTGTAATAACTGAAAAGGCAGAGCTCAATATGAAATCGTATACCGGGAGAATAAACCGTTTTTTCTCATTTACCTACATTCTTCCAGAATTTGATGTTGAAGCACCTGATACAACTGGAACCATTACAGCAATAGCAAGACAAGCAACAGGAATTGGAGAAGCACCTTCTTCTGATCTTGTTTTTCAGGTCAGCAAAACGTTTTCGTTTGAACGAGTCCTTCCTGCAGGTTGTTTTTCGCTCATTGAAGCTGGATCGCAACTTGCCTCGAGTCTTGGACCGACAACAAAAACAGGAATCGATCTGTGGGAACCGGACCCAACACTCACGATTCCAGAAGGAGGAACAATAACCATTGATCTCGGAACAGATCTTCCAACAAATCAGAGAGATCTTGCTTCCCTCTTTACCGAAAATCAATACAGCAAATCACTTTCTGAAATAGAAGAAACGCTCACAAGTGATCTGCAGGCGTCTCTCTTGTTGATTGTTGAAGGAATCGACACAGCGATTCTCCCTGGTATTGAAACACACATCACCCTTGAGCATGCAACGGTCAAGCTACTTCCATCTTGTTCGTCAAGTATACAAGCAGGGACGGCTGAACTAACGTGTGATTTTGTTCTGCAGCCAACAGCTGAGTTTCTTGTAACCTCGACCCTTCTTTCAGGAGAGCGTGTTCCGGTTAAGAAAGGGTCTACGATAAAAGAAGCGCCGCTTGAACTCCGCTTTCTTATCCGACACACAGAGCCACTTTCCTGACCCTTTTTAAGCTGGACTCTAAAAGAAAATGATGGGTGTTGGCTCCTCTTCACGGAAGGGTATCTCCTTCACGATTATCGAAGTTATGGGGGTTTTCGCTTTTGTCATTTTTGCTGTCATGGTTATGGCAATCCTCATGTCAGGAGGAAGTGGGATTGCAGGATTCTTAGCATGTGATGAAGATGCACCAAGTTGGTACTGGTGGTGTGATCAAAAAGAGCTTTCCCAAGACAATATCATCGCATACCAGTCAACAGCCTCGCTCGCCTGCGCATTGAGTGCTGTTGCACAAGGAAATGATGCGCTTCCCTGCATCAAGACAGCTCCTCAATATGAAGAAAAAGAGAACCAAGTTTTTCCTCCGCTTTCTCCAGCTGGGAAAATTGGTGAAATAGGAGATGCCATCAAACAATCCGAACTTGGTCTCACCTGTGAAAAGAAACCAGGAGGAGAGGGACAGGTAACATGCCTTCTCAAGGGATTTCACCTTCCTGAACGGTTTTCTCCTGAGTTATTCAAGGATGATTTTAACGAATACATCGGGGGGTTTGGTGATCCAACCTATCTTATTTTTCAAACAATCTTTCCGTTAGGAGAAGATTATTCATGGAATGGTTTCTGGGTGAGTTACAGTGGTATTGTTCGTGTAGGCACCTATGCTGTTCCTGCTGGACTCCTTGGAGTGAAGGCAAGAAAACTTGTTACCTCACCATTGAAATATCTCACAAAAACAAAGCTCGGAAAGTTTGCGATTGTTGGTGGAGTTATTGCTGCTGTTGTCTATTTCAAAGATGTCTTTGATCAAGTAGAAACCGGCAAAGATACAGGAGGGACAATGATTTTGACAGATACATCAACAACACCAGGAGAAGCACGAAAGATTGTCTATAATGTTGCAAAAAACAAGATCAACAAAGTGATCAAAAATACCTACGGGAATTCTGTTGATACGTATCTCAAAGTAACTGAAAAAGGTATAAACCAAGAAGAAGTAACGAGTGCATTTATTCTAGCAGAAGAAGAAAACCCCGACCAGTCACTTTTGAATGGTGTTCCCGATCTGTTCCAGTTTTTGAAACAGGACGAAAAGGATCGCATCACCGATGCCGTTGTTCTTGAAGGCGAAGAATCTATTAAAACAGTCCAAAACTATTTTGATGTCTCAATTGCAACTATTATTGCTGAACAGGCGGCATGCCAACATTCAAAAGCCCTAAATAGACCGAATACCCTTGTGCTCCAGAAAGCGCTTCAGTGTGATGATTCAGGAATCAAAACTGTTCCTCTTTCTGGTTTAGAAACAACGGCACTCAATAATCTCGCACCTAATAATGAAAAACCTGTTATATTAAAGAAACGAGCAACAGATGATGACACTCAGTTCTATCTTGCATCCCCCTGCCGTGCTGACCTCTTTGTGTATGAAGACAACGTTGTTTGTGACAAATATGTTGTTACCCAAGAGGGATCGGTCATATGCGAAAACCCAGAATTGAGTTCGACGAATGAATTACAATGCGGTGATATCGAAAAAAATCTTGAATTACTTTCTAGTGAGACACCTTCTCTTAAATCGACAATTGATATGAGTGATCTCGAAGCCCTGTTTGGACTTTCTTATCGACCATTGTTTACCTACGAAACGTCAAATGAATTTGTTCAGACAGAAATAACTAAAGCTGTCGGCGACACACTCAGCAAGAAGGAATATGAAGAAATCGTTGAATCGCTTCTTGGATCTTCTTTGTTAAAGATTACTTTCCCTTATCTCGGAGATACCAGCACAGGGATCCCGCTTAACGACGTCTGGATTGACCATATCACAAAAATTAATGAAGGAACATCAAACTATTTCCCAGGTCTTGAACAGAAAATCTACCATTTTTATGAGGGACGAATTCAATCAACGGAACCTAAACCAGCTATCCTCCGAAGCGTGACCTCTGGAAACTTTGTTTATGAAACAGACATGTTCCTTGAGGAGGACGTCCCTTACGTCCTTCATATTTATGCAGTTGACGATAACTGGGGATCCAATGATATGGCAATTGACGTCTATCGGGTTGATGAGATATGTAAGAACGGACTCGATATTGTTGTCTATGACTATTCAGAGAATCTGAAAAAAGCGACCTGTAATGAGATCCTTAGTAATCATGCCACAATTTTCATTGATGAGATTCCTGAGATCATAACAACATTTCACGAAAACGACAATTTTGAAGGAGATTTCTATCGGTTTGTTCCTCAGGAAACCATTCCCTTTAATTCCTTGGGATGGAATACTGGAATATTCAAAACCACTGGAAGTGTTAGTAATTGCGGAGATTCCAACATGGAAAACTATCTCTGTCTCCGCCTCGCGGAGCAACCACGGATTCGTTTCAACTGTGGATTCTTTACGTCAAGAAAACAAGAGCCGTTTGTGTGTGAGATGCAGGATGCAGATCTTCCTCTTCTCTCTGACTTCTTTGCGCCGGCAACAGACGTGAAAGTGCTCAAGTTTGAAGGAAATATATATAGCAGACTCTTTGCACAGGTTATCCAGTTTGATTCATCCCGATTGTTAACCTTCAAAGATATTGATGGAGACGGAGAATGGGAAAACATTGAGTTGCAAGGATACACCATTCCCGGAGAAGGAGCACAGGTACTTTCTATGGATGACTATGACGCTGATGGAAAGATAGATACCCTGATGCAAGAAGAATGCACGACCCGGGGCATCGTCGTCTCACCTGATATGAGTAATTATAAGGATGAGCACAACTTCTGTTATTCAAAAACAAGTTGGTGGATCGTTATCGGAAAACCAATTGTTAATATCCTCGATGGCGTTGCTCTTGGAGCAGCACCGAGTTCCGGAGGGCTCAGCCTTGCTCTTTCGGGAGTCTCCCTTGGGTTAGACTACGTTGTTGAAAAACTTGGAGATTCAAATTGGCCAGGGTGATGCTATGGAGTTTTCAATACGGACGCTTGTGGTGATCATTGCCATTGTCATTGCATTCCTTGTTATCATTGTATTATTGGTCGACATTGGGACTAATTCAGGAGAAGCGATCGCCAATCTCAAGCGGATCTTTTCAGACTTGCTCACCCAAACGAGCATCAAATCTTCGGGTTCTGGAAGTGATATTTTAGGCGGTGTGATTCCGAAGCCGTGATCGCTTCCCTCCAGCAATCGTCCCACTCACCCGACGCGTTTGGATGAGCACCGGCTGGTCCCCAAGCTGGTGGATCAGCGCAAGTGCCAGCTTCACCTCGTCAACGGTCTTGGGAGTACAGCGAAGCACTCCTGTCTTTGCCCGCCGGTCCCAGAGATTCTTGATGAGTTTTAGGTTTGCCTGGGAGACTCCAGAAACTCCAAGATAATCCTCAAGTGCTTCAAAGATTCTCCCCTGAAGGTTCTCGAATGCGACCGGTTCCTCGGCATGCACCTTGAAGAACAGATACCGCTGGGACGGCCTGGCAGTGGGCTTCGTGCGGAGCTTCATAGCTCCTTTTTAGGGTAGGAGATAATAAGGGGCAATGGGAATGCCGCAGACACTCGTCCAGCTTCGGACTGAGCTCAAGAAGGGAAACCGCTCCTCCTTTTACGCGAAGCTTTCGAAGGAACTCGACCAACTTAACCGGAAGTATCATGTTCTCTTGGAGAGAACCGAGCCTTCGCACACTGGCTCAGGACCGCTTGCCGGCATTCCGGTCTCGGTCAAGGACTGTCTTTGTGTGAAAGATGTTCCCTCAGCAGCCGGGAGCGAGATCCTGAAAGGATACATCCCACCATTTGATGCAACTGCGGTCACGAAGGTCAAGAACGCTGGTGGGGTAATCATTGGAAAGACTGCTCAAGACGAATTCGGTTTCGGCTCCTTCTCCGTAAACACTAATATTGTTCCCAAGAATCCGCACGATCCAACACGATCCTGTGGGGGCAGTTCTGGGGGTGCTGCGGCGCTCACCGCTGCCTTGTCTGTTCCCCATCTGGCGCTTGCTGAATCCACTGGTGGTTCAATCGCCTGCCCTGCGTCGTTCTGTGGGGTGGTTGGGATGACCCCCACCTATGGGCTGGTTTCGCGGTATGGGTTGATCGATTACGCGAACTCTCTGGACAAGATCGGCGTGATCACGAAGTCGGTCGCTGATGCAGAACTGGGCCTGTCCGTGATCAGGGGGTACGATCCCCGTGACCAGACAAGTCTTGACAAAAAAATACCACCTGTCCCGAAACGCATTGTCCTCGGTGTTCCCAAGGAGTATTTTGAAACCGTTGATTCGGCTGTTGCCGCTGCGGTCTGGGACACCATCAAGAAGCTTGAAGCAGCGGGAATCCCGTACAAAAAGGTATCTTTGACAGCAACGAAGTATGCCTTGGCTGCCTACTACATCATTGCCACAGCAGAAGCGAGCACCAATCTCGCAAAATACTGTGGCATGCGGTACGGTCAGGCAGCACCACTTGAACAGCGGGAGATGAATGAGTATTTCTCTGCGGTAAGAAGCACGTATTTTTCATCAGAAGCCAAGCGCCGGATCATGTTGGGAACCTTTGCTCGCATGGCCGGCTTCCGGGACAAGTATTTTCTACAAGCGCAGAAGGTCCGGACACTCGTGATTCAGGACTTCAAGAAAGTGTTCAAGAACGTCTCTGTACTGGTGACACCAACCATGCCGGTGATTGCACCGACGTTCGCAGAGATCGAGCAAATGTCTCCTGTCCAGCACTATGCCATGGACGTCTTGACGGTTGGCCCGAACCTCGCAGGACTGCCGCACTTGTCCGTGCCGTGCGGGACCGTGAAGAATATGCCAGTTGGCATTCAGATCATTGGGGATCACCTTACAGAAGCAACGGTGTTTTCCCTAGGGAAGTGTGTATGACCGTCATCATCGGCCTTGAAACGCACGTGCAATTGCCTACGAAAAGTAAGATCTTTTGTGGCTGCAAGAATATTGTCACATTTGAAAAAGAACCAGAACCGAACACAGTCACCTGCGAAACCTGTATCGGTTTGCCAGGGGCAAAACCACAGGTTAACAGTCAGGTTATTGAATTCGGAACACGGATTGCCCTTGCGCTTGAATGTAAAATAAACAACACCTTTTCCTTTTCTCGGAAGACGTACTTCTATCCGGACATGGGAAAGAACTTCCAGATTACCCAGCATACCATTCCGCTCGGGTCACATGGAAAGCTCCTTGTTGACGGAAAACTAATTCGGATCACTCGTGTGCATGTCGAAGAAGATCCTGCACGCCTGGTGCATATTGGTGGTGTGGGCGGAAGTCACGTCTTGGTCGATTACAATCGCTCGGGAACGCCGCTCGTTGAAATTGTTACAGAACCGGACATGACCAGTCCAGAGCAAGCGCGCGCCTACCTTGCAACATTGACCCAGGTATTGCAGTACCTCGGTGTGTATGATCCATCCACGAAAGCCGTCCTGAAAAGCGACGCAAACATTTCCCTGAAAGGGGGCGCCCGTGTTGAAATCAAAAACATCACCGGTGAGAAGGAAGTGTTTGAAGCGCTCCGCTTTGAGATGATGCGACAGAAGAACCTCTCCAAGCAAGGGAAGCGAACGATCCAGGAAACGCGCTTATGGAACCCTGAGCTTTCGGTCACCCAAGAACTCCGGACAAAGGAAACTGAAGAGGATTATGGTTACATCCCCGAAGGGGATTTAACACCAATCACCCTTGAACAACGGATCATTTTGAAAGAAAAGCAGCAGCTCCCGGAACTTCCTGCCCAGAAGTACAAGCGGTATCAACGGGACTATAAAGTTGCGCCAAAACTTGCAGAAGCCCTGCTGGCAGATCCGCAGCTTGCGGTGCTTTTCGAAGCAGCGAGCAAGAAGATCGATTCCAAACTGGCAGCAACGTGGATCGCCGGCCCGCTCAAGAAGACGCTCAACTGGAACAACCGACGATTGGAACAAACCGATATTACTGTTGCGTCGTTTGTGTCTGTCTTGAAGCTCTTCAACAGCAGGAAACTGACAGACCGGAATGCAGAGATGCTCATTCGTTATCTTGTTGCTGAAGGGGGACAACCAGAAACACTTATCAAGAAGCATCAGCTTACGGGATCAGGCACTGACCTCGACAAGGTTATCAAAACCGTGATCAAGAACAACCCTAAAGCTGCTCGAGATGTGACAAACGGTGTTGCTAAAGCACTCAACTTCCTCATTGGGATGGTGATGAAAGAAACCAAGGGGACGGTTGACGCAAACACCGTGCGCAAGGCACTCGAGAAGGCGTTGCGATAGCTTATGCCATTATATGACAAGCAACCGAAGAAGCGGTTCGAACCGATCCCGAAGAAAAAGAAGATTGTTTGTGCCTTGTGCGGACGCCAGACCGCTGTCCGAATCAAGACGCCCCCGGGAAAACCCATCTACTGCAATTCCTGTTACCGGAAAAAGAAAGCAGAGCCAAAGAAACGATTCTCGCTCCCAGACCACATTCAGGAGGTTCTCACGGAACAGGGATTCTGGTTCACGGTTCAGAAACACAAGCCAGTGTTTACCAGTGAAGAAGCGTCCCGAGTTCGGGGAGTACCACTGCACTCCGGAGTCAAGGCAATGGTTCTGAAAACAGGAGAAGAGACGCTCATTCTTGCACTCCTTCCTGCAGACAAGAAGGTTGACATGAAACAAATCGCCGCTCTGGAGGGCACGAAAAAAGTGAAACTCGCAACCCCAGAAGAGGTATTGAAACGAACCGGGGTCACCATTGGGTCCGTGCCGCCGTTCGGGTTTGAGCAACCGATCAAGACCTATGTTGATCGTGCGGTCTTCGATAATGAGGATGTGAACTTCAACATTGGTGATCACCAACTCTCGATCACCATGCATGCCGAGGACCTGAAAACACTCCTGCAGGAAGATGAGCACGTCGAGTTCATGAACGGAAATGGTTGATAATCACCGACGACGATGGAATCGATGATACGGGCGTTTGGATCGTATCTGTGACCGCAAAATTGTTTGTCGCCCGCCGGAGTTGTATGTATGTCGGTGTCGTAAACAGTCCGTGAACTGCAAAGGCAGAAATTGTCCGTGCATGCGCCTTCTTGCAGATTTTGATTGCTTCGGACATGGTCCAACCAGTACTGATAATATCATCAACGATAACAATATCCTTGTTTTGGGTCGGGATGTCCCCGGTTATTTTGATTTCCCCGGTTGCATGGTCACGGGTTTTCTTCAAGACAACAGCATCGCATCCAAGAGCACTTGCAACAAGTTTTGTTGCTTTGGTGACTCCGAGATCAGGACCAGTGATAATAGGATTCTTCAAATTAAGCTGCTTAATTCGCTCGACGATGGGAGCAAACCCGTCGAGATTCGCCACAGGAATGCTGTCAGGGCGATCGATGTCTTTGGTTGAATGAAGGGAAATGGTAATGATCTTCGTGGCACCGGCATCGCGGAGCAAATCAAGGACCGTCCGAGATGAATAGGGTTCTCCGTGCCGGAACACGCGATCCTGACGAGAGTAGACGAGATACGGCATAACGAGTTCGATTTTCGTTGCACCCATGTCACGAAGTGTTCTTGTCAGCAACAGCGTTTCCATGAGATAGGAATTGGTATTAAACTCTTCAGACTTCATGCGGTTGATTAACACAACATGATCTTCAACCTCGCCGAGAATTCGGGGACATTGTTCCCAGTCCGGGAACGTTCTGCGTTCAAACCGGAGGGATTTGACGCCGAGGCTATGGGCAACGGCCTCAGCGAAGGAGTCGCATCCCAAAACGATCATGCCAGATGTTACAGGAATGGATTTTTATACTCTCAGAAGGGAGTTCTTGTATGAATGTTCCAGTGTATCCGCTTGCTGATTGGCGACGCCATGGCCAGCTTGCTACCTTCACCCCGAACCGGAAGCTTCCTGTCTACAATTGGTTGTATTACAAAGAAGGGTATGCGCGGGATCTGGTGTGGACGCTTCTTGATCGATTCAAGCTCAACGGCCCGCTCCTTGATCCGTTCTGTGGCTCAGGAACGACCTTGCTCGCCTGCGCCCAGCGGGGAATCCCTTCCGTTGGGTATGATGTACAGTCAGTTGCATTGTTGGCAAGTCTCGTGAAAACAACCCCGTACGATCGCGACACCTTGAAAGCTATTGCAGATGCGCTCTTGAGCGAACGATTTGTTCCTGAACCAGGCCCCGTGTTACCAATCATGAAACGGGCATTCTCAAAACACAACCTCGCTGATGTTTTGTTTTGGAAGAAGCAGGTAGACCAGGTCAAGAATCCTGCCTGCCGGAACTTCTTTCTCCTTGCCTTGATCACCGCAGCCATGAAAGGAAGCTGGTTGTTCAAGGACGGCGGTGTCTTGAAAGTCAAGAAGCGCCCGGTTGCTCCAGTGAAGCTGCTGTTCAAACGAACCGTTAGAAAGTGGATCAAGGAACTGGGAACACAGGACCTCCGTGCCCCAGCGAGGGTTGTTGCCCAGGACGCGCGACATATTGAAGGCCGCTACGAAAACGTTATCACTTCGCCGCCGTATCTCAATAATATTGACTACACCAAGGTCTATCAAGTTGAGAACTGGTTCCTTGGAGCTACCGGGACACCGATTCGATCATGGATTGGTAATGAAGGAAAACAACTCCCCTTATTGAAAAAGTTCGACCTTCCATATGCTGCACACGCCTATTTCTCGGACATGAATACAGTCTTGAAGGAAATGCACAAGGCGCTCGTCCCTGGCGGTCGTGCTGCCCTGGTTGTCGGGAACGCCTACTTCGCACCATTGGAACAGCACGTCGAGGTTGACTTCATTCTGTCCTTCCTCGCAGAAAAGATCGGGTTTTCCATAGAGGAAATTGGTGTGTTACAAGAACGGTATGCACTGCAACGACGAACAGTAAAACGAGGAACTATCAGGGAAAGTTGTGTGATGCTTCAACGCTCGTAACGCTGATCGATTTTAATTATCTTCTGTTCCATGGCCTCTTCGATGTTGACATCAAGCGCCTTTGCGAGCAAGAAGGTGGTAAACACAACATCAGCAACTTCTTCTTCGAGTTTTGTTTTGTCCCAGCCGTCGAGTTTCTCTTTCCGCTGGATTGACTTGTGCGCTAATACGGCACTGCACAGTTCGCCAACTTCTTCAGCGAGCTTCACCGACCGTGCCAGCAGCATCTTTTCTGAATCAAGGGTGTGCTTGTAGTAGTCGTTGAGACGCTCATGCTCCCGATCAATGAACTCCAGAAGCGTGCTCAGATCCATAGGCCCGTCTTGATTCCTATGTATATAAGGGTCCTGATTTCCCATCTATTTTTAAACTTTCCCGCGGAATGGTAGGCAATTGTGATCGTATGATCCTTCAGAATGTGCTGTTCCCGCTCGTAACCGGACTGATTGCCCTCTTGGCAGCGGGGTATTTCATTATCTCCGTCATGAAACGTGACAAAGGTACCGAGAAGATGCAGGCCATTGCCCGGGCAATTCAGGAAGGGTCTTCTGCCTACCTGAAACGAGAATACAAAACCATTGCGATCTTCATCGTGATTATTGCGCTGATCTTCTTCTTTGGATTTCAGTCAGCCTCCTTAGCATTGACCTTCGTCGGTGGTGCAGTGTTGTCTGCGCTTGCTGGTGCTATTGGTATGGCCATCTCTGTCAGGGCGAATGTTCGGACAGCAGCAGCAGCGAAGCACGGGATCCAAGCTGCCTTAGATACGGCATTCAAGGGTGGTGCGGTGACCGGGATGTTCGTCGTTGGGCTGGCACTCCTCGGGGTGACTGGCATGTACCTATGGTACGGGGATCCAATCAAAATCATTGGATTCGGGTTCGGCGCTTCCTTAATTTCCTTGTTTGCGCGAATTGGTGGTGGGATCTATACCAAGGCCGCTGATGTCGGTGCTGACCTGGTTGGAAAAGTCGAGAAGAACATCCCTGAAGACGACCCCCGAAATCCTGCAACAATCGCGGACAACGTGGGTGACAATGTTGGTGACTGTGCTGGCATGGCAGCTGACTTGTTCGAAACCTATGCCGTGACGCTCATTGGCGCCATGTTGCTTGGTTCCCTCGTTGTTGGACCGAAAGGGGTCATGTACCCATTGCAGATTGCAGGTGGTGCAGTGATCGCATCGCTGATTGGGATGATGTTTGTCCGCGGCAAGCGGAGCATCATGGCGGCTCTGTACAAGGGGCTGGTTGCAAGCGCGATCGTGGCGATTGCGATCTTTTATCTTTTGCTTGAAGAAATGATTTTCTACAATGCAGTTGTCGGGATTATTGCGGCGTTGCTCTTCTTTGTCATCACCGAACATTACACGTCGCTGCGTTCAAAATCGGTCAAGGAAATCGCTGAATCCGGGCAGTCAGGACCCGCGACGGTCATTATCAACGGCTTGGCGGTTGGATTACGTTCTACGTGGATGCCAACCCTGGTCATTGTTGCCGCGATTCTCTCATCGTTCTGGATCGGCGGGATCTACGGCATTGCCATTGCCGTAACCGCGATGCTCTCTCTTACCGGGATGATTATTGCCATGGATTCCTACGGCCCGATTACGGATAATGCCGGTGGGATTGCAGAAATGGCGAACCTCCCGAAGGATGTCCGGCAGGTAACCGACGCGTTGGACGCGGTCGGGAACACAACAAAAGCAGTGACCAAATCATATGCCATTGGATCCGCTGCCTTAGCAGCGCTAACGTTGTTCGCTGCATTTACCCAGGATCTGGAGATTGCACGACAGGCTGCTGGTGCTGTTGGTGTGATTACGTTCACGCTATCCGATCCACTTGTCTTGACCGGATTGTTGATCGGCAGTCTGATTCCATTCGTGTTTTCATCCATGGCGATGGCCGCAGTTGGTCGAGGCGCCTTTTCTGTTGTTGAGGAAGTGCGCCGCCAGTTCAAGGACGGCCAGATCATGAAAGGCAAGCGGAAACCTGACTATGCCAAGACCGTTGATATTGTGACCAGTGCCTCATTGCGGGAGATGGTCGGCCCGGCATTGCTCGCGGTGCTTGCGCCGATTATTGTTGGTCTGTTATTTGGGTTCAAGGCACTCGGTGGGTTGTTGATGGGCTCGATTCTCTCGGGATTCATGCTTGCGATCTTCATGACGACCGGTGGTGCTGCCTGGGACAACGCCAAGAAGTATGTTGAAGACGGGAATCTTGGTGGGAAGGGGGGTGCTGTCCACAAAGCAACGGTTGTCGGGGACACGGTCGGTGATCCCACCAAGGATACGGCTGGACCAGCGATTAACCCGTTGATCAAAGTCATGAATATGATCGCGATTATTGCGATTCCACTGATTGTGGCGTATGCGCTGCTTTAAGTCGCGAAAGTCTTCTCTCAAGGAGTTCTTACTCCGTTAAGAGGTTCTCTATTAAAAGTTAGATACCAGAGAGCCCTATAATTCTCCCACGTTCTTGGCCTCAACCCAGTAGCGTCAAACATACCTTCAGACATCTTTCTTGTTTTCATGTAATAGTCTAACATCTCCTCGTTATCACTCAACCCATTAATGCTTATTAATCTCCGTTGGGATATGGAAAGGAGATGGGTGTAAAAAACGTCCTCAAACCAAGTCGAGGAAAGGTAACCTTATGTATTATCCTCTTTATCTTCTTCGCTATCTTTGTTCTCCCGTTCCTGCCCTGTAAGATGCAGGGATTTGCCTGTCCACTCAATGTAGAAGAAAAGGTTTGTACTCAGCAGGCACAGCAGTTCCAGTCAGTGTGTCAGATATTTGAACTGTTCCTCGCTGGTGTTTTTGTGGTTATCTCTTACTTACTCTCAGCAACATTGGTGGGAGGGTCGCGGAATTCAAGACTCGGTCTCTTCATTTCACATCATTTCTGGAAGCTTCTTGTCGTGGCAATTCTTCTGACCATTGCTTCGTTGTTGTATGCAGTTGAACCAGGTGTGACAGATGTCTATATTCTCGATCGCGGCTTCCCATTACCATTTCTTGAATATGCTCAGGGCGGGGGCCTCTTTCATGTAGAAGGCCAACCAACAGAAACGTGGAGCGTCATCGAACACTTCCTCTTGCTTGACTTTGTGTTCTGGTACTTCATTTCCGCAATCCTTGTGAAGCTGGTTGTTCGACGGAAGACGCAGACGTAGGCGAATCCTTATTAACCTCTCCACTATCCTCCCTTTATGTGGCTCCAAGTCCGGATGTATTTCCTCGTCTTGATTCTCTTTGGGATCTTGTACGCACTCTTTGTGATCGCCGGAACGCTCCTTGGCATCGGCAGCTTCCTCTTCTTCGGTGGGCTGGCCACGTTCTTCATGGTTCTCCAGTATTTGATCGGCCCGAAACTGGTCGAGTTCAGCATGAAGGTAAAACATGTCTCGGAGAAGGAGGCACCAAAACTGCACGCTATGATTGCGGACCTTGCTAAGAAGGCAGGGATCCCGAAACCAAAGGTTGGAATTTCACTTGTGTCGATTCCCAATGCGTTCGCGTACGGCCGCTGGCGGTCAGATTCCCGGATCTGCGTCACCCAGGGGATCCTGGACTTGCTCACTGACGAAGAACTGAAGGCCGTGCTCGGGCATGAGATTTCCCATGTGAAACACCGGGACGTCATGATCATGACCATGATCGCGGTGATCCCGACGATCGCGTGGTACATTGCGTACAGCACTATGTTTTCTCGACATGACAACAATTCCGGGAGCATTGCGTTGCTGGGCATTGCTGCATTTGTTATTTACTTTATCACGAACCTACTCGTGACATATGGATCCCGGATCCGGGAATACGCTGCAGACAAAGGGGCCGTCCAGCTCGGAGAAGAACCACACCATTTTGCGTCAGCGTTGTACAAGCTCGTGTACGGAAACGCAAAGGTATCGAAGAAGGAGCTCAAAAAAATCGAGGGCATGAAGGCGTTCTTTGCAAGCGATCCGTCTCGGGCGCACCGGGAGATTCTGGAATTGAAGCAGGTTGATACCGACTTGAGCGGGCACATCGACAAGCACGAATTAGCAGCGCTCCGGGAGAAGAAAGTGACCGTATCTGTTGGAGACCGGTTGTTTGAGATATTGAGTACGCATCCGAATATGGTGAAGCGGATTCAGAAGCTTTCGAGTTACACCTAATTAATTTGATTTTGCTCGCAAGAGTTTCGTTTCTTGCACCGGATTGATATCTTCAACCCGTGCCACCATCATCTCCAGGTTCCCGGAGAACGAGTTCTTCCCGACTTTTCCTTGGATGATGAAATCCTTCACCAAGCCACCGAAGCTCGCATACACCACCGTCTGGTCACTTTCTTTTTCAGCTTCTTTCACGAGATCCGCGGTTTGTTTTCCCCAGACCTTTTCAGCAAGGTCCCGGAAGAAGACCGCTCGGATGGAACCACTGCCGTCATCCAGAACACCAGATACCATCAGGGCAGCACCTTTTTTACCAGGACCGTGCTCCTTGCACACCCACTGACCGTTCTCTTCGGTCACCTTCCTCATGCACTGGGTACAGGAATCGTAAAAGGGCTTCCGCTTGAACACCTGAACGAGGGCGGCCCGGACTTCAGCGAAGTCGCCTTCCTTTAGGTCACCGATATGCTTGCGTTCGTACACCCCCCTTCCCGAGGAGCGTTGGAACCCGATCTCTTCTGCCTTCGGGAGGGCAGCTTTCTGGTCACCTGGTTCGAGCGAGCCACGCCCGAGCCGGAGTTCGGGGTTGTTGCGGTTGTCTGCCCGGACCATACCACGCTTAATCTTGACGATAGATCCTCGGACAATTTTCAATTTGTCGATCAGGTCAAGTTCTTCGTTCCAGAGGGACATGCGAATCGTTCCCGTACTATCCCCAAGTGTAATGTTCCGGACAGCGCCTTTCCTTCCCTTGCGCTCGAATTCCCGCTTCTCGGAGAGGCCGAGCACCCTGGCCGTGAGAGTCACAGAGCCCATCCCAGGACGGAGGCTCTTGATATCGAGGGTCTTCTTGCCTTCTGGGAGCAGATTGACCCCCAACTCGCGCCCGACAATGTAGGCAGCGCCCTCTGCAGAGACGAGTCCGGAGAGCTCATCCTGCTTCTCTTCGACGAGGACCCGGACCTTTGCCTCCTCGAGCTTGGCCTCCTTGGCAATCAGTTTCACCATCTCGTCAAAGGTTTCCATGGAGGGTTGTTGGAGGCAAGATTAAAATATGCGGGGTTGCTCAGTCAACAGAAAAAATTGAGTGATCTTATTTTTTTTTCTGTTCTCCGTTCCCCCGAAATGACTGATCGGCTCGCTCCTCGAGTCGATACTCTTCCCACACCAGCTTCCGATGATGTGAAAGATCATCAGTGTATTTTCCAGCGGAATTGACATAGACTTGTTCCGGAAGCTCGTCCCTTGGGATCGGCTGGGAAGAAATATAGAGTTCGTCAGCAGCGCGGACCCAGAGAAAACCGTGGTCGTCCCACGCAAAGCGGTCCCCATGTTCGAATTCTATGAGCGCGTTGTAGAGTGGCTGGAGGACTTTCATAATCCCTGTTGCAAGGAAACAATAAATGCACTGCATCCATGTTCTCGTTTACCCTTTATACTCAATCACGAACCCTATAACCAGCAGAACGAACCCCAGCGCGATGGTCGGCAACAGGCTCGCAACCGTTGCTTCTGGGGTCAAAATCAGCTCAGCGGCGCTCGCCACAACAAAGGCGACGGCAAACCCGAAAATAGCCAGGCCGGCAACCCGCCGGTTGCTCCGGGTCCGCACGCTGATGTTCCGGCCGAGCCAGGCGAACAAGACGGCGAAATAATACAGGTACACCGAGGTACTGATATACGCAGCGATTGTTTCAAACAGGCCAATATTGAGCCAGTCCTGGATACCAACAATACCACGGAAGGTTCCCAGTCCAATGAAGGCAATCGCGACCATGTAAAAGAAGAAGGCCACGCGACGGTTCTGCAACGTCACTCGGAACTCGTCCAAGAGACGGACTACATAATCCTCAAGCTTGAACCCCTTCACAAAGAGGTAAGCTCCCACAAGGATCAAGACGATCCGGATCCCTTCGGTTCCGAAGATCCCGAAGAGGAGAAAGATAATGGCAGGCAAACCGAATACCAGCCCCGCAATCTTGGGGTTTTCCAAGGCATCGGACAGGAAGTCCTTGACCTTAAAATAGGCGCTCTCGAGCTGCTCTGCCTGCTTGACAACCAAGCGGTGAACTGAGAGAATCGGGACCCGTGACTGAACGATTGGCAGGACGTTTTCATCCTCACTTCCATCACTAACAAAAACCACTGAGGTGGCCTTGAACTTCTTCAGGACGATATCGAGTTGGCGGGCAATTTCCTTGTCGGACTGGATACCCACATTTTGATGACCAGTGAGCACAGCAACCTCACTTTCATTGGCCTTCGTGACCTCGTCAAATATCCGAACAGCCTGGAAAATGGCGTTCATGTCAGAATCCGAGGGGTCTACCAGGGCAAACTCTGTGGCAGCGCTCACAACGGTCTTCCGACCTACGAGAGGCCCTTTAATTCCTGCCTTCTGGCCAAGATCATTGTCTCGATCGACAGAAAGGACCAGAATCCTTTCGTCAAGTTTCACCATGCTCCCTGGTTACTCTCTTGATTAATAAACATATCTAGATTGACTCCTCCTTGGTGAATATGATGTTGCTCACAATCTCTCACTTCTCTCAGAGAGGGTGAATTTGTACTCTGTTTTGGCTCCCCAGAGGGCTATTTGGGAACCGTCAAATTTCTCTATTCCCTGGAAAACTTACTTTTGATAATATATAGATTCTTGTATATCTGTTAAATTAGTTCTTTTTGGAAGCTCCTATCGGAAAATATTTCTAAAAAAACTTGCGAAGCTTTATTAATCTTAAATCCAACTTTTTGTTCTTAACAAGGGAGCATTGTGAGTTCATGACTGAAAACCAGGAGCTAGCGAGCCTATTTTTGCGGGAAAAACCTGCCCTGATTCTCCTGGGAATGAAGACCGGAAAAGAGGGTGGAACAATCTATGCAACCCTGCTTGCAAAGGAGGCTAATTGTACCTATTCCCATACAATCAAAATATTGAATACATTCCAGAAGTATGGTCTCGTGAGCTTTGAGAAGAGTGGGCGAATCAAGCGAGTCTCCCTCACGAATGCTGGTTGGGATATTGCTCACAATCTTGAGGCTATCACCAAGCGGTTTGACCAGATCCAAGAGACCGGGAAAAAGCGCTAATTTTGACGGTTTCCAACGGTCAAAATTAATGGTATTTTGACATGGGTTGTTTGGTTCTACATAACATTGTTATATATCAAACTCCTATAATATTCTGAATTTTCAAATACCTCATTTAACAAAAAATCTGATATTTTGAGTTATTCCAAGCAAAACCGATAATTATTTATAGTAGTAGGAGTAAATAGAAAGTACTTGGCCAGAACATGGTTCCCAAGGGGCGTGCTTATGGAACGAAAAAGTCCAAAACGGGGGGTTGATGAGAAGGAATCCGGGTAAATTCTGAAACTCATTTTCGTCCTCTTTTTCGACTCCGAACCCTACCTTTTTGGGTCGATTTTTGGGCTGAAAAATGGGTTTAATTTTGACGGTTTCCAATGGTCAAGAATGGAGGTTCGTATGAAAAAAAAATTGTCTGACATTGTCTTCAAAAACGTGAATCCGCCTGATTTCAAGCGGGAAATAAGCTCAAGTGACCTCGCTGAGGTCCTGGTGCAGCGCCTCGGATTGAAGCGAAAGGAGAGCGCAGCGCGTCACGCGACCCTCCTGAAGCGTTTTTTGGAGCAGAAGCGGGCAAATACACCCATGCGCATCGAGCAGATTGCCGCTACGCTCAACGTTTCGAGCTCCCAAGCCTACGAGGAGATCCGAAAATGGCGTACTTTAAACCTAGTTTCCATGGAACGGGTCCCGGTTCCAGGCTCAGGAGAGTATCTGAAGGGCTATGTCCTCACCGGAGCCACGATCAACCAGCTCCTTGAGAAGGTCCAATCGTCGGTTCAAGGCTTCCTTAGAGCGACAAAACGTATAGCCAAGGACTACGATGACCAGTTCGCTGCAGAGATCGCACGATCCGGAAAACCAGGAGCTAGCGACGCTGTGAAACCGTCAAAAAAGGAAGAAGAAGACGCTGAAAAAGATATTAATTAAAATATCTTTAGAGATGGATATAATAATAAGTAGTTATTAGAGTTATCTTTTTTAATTTTGACGGTTCCCTTTGGTATGGAATTTGACCGAAAAAGAGTGTGTTTTCTGAAAGTGAGAGTTCGTGGGGATTGGAAGCTAAGAAGGGTACGGTCAAGATTTCCTAAGAAGGAAAGAAGTTATTTAGGCTAGAGGGAGGTGAGCCCTAAGAAAAGAAGAGGAAAGAAGGCATGAAGGAAAGTGAGAATAAAATTGACTGCGTCAATGGGGTGCTTCGAAGTGGCTGGTTAGCTAGTATTGCTATTTAGAATACCACTATATAGTGGTGGTCTTTATAAAGATATGGACAAACTTGTTTGTAGATTCGACCTTCCTGTGTATCGATTCCTTGGATATAGGGAGAAGAGAACATGAGAACACCAAATCGTATAGGGTATGAAGAGTTGAATGAAATGTTTCCAGGATTTGGAGATCCTGATGGTCTTATTAGTATTCCATTGGTTCCGCATCGCAGGTATGGACAAGTAGATTTCACTGAAATGGCAACAATATGTTCAATCGCTCGTATTCGTAACCCTCGAGTTATTTTTGAATTTGGACGTTTCGATGGATTAACCACGCTTTGTCTTGCCCAAGCAGTACCTTATGCCCAGATCTATACCTTAGATTTGCCAGATGTTGAGACCAATACAAAACTCTCTTCTGACAAAGCTCAATATGACAGAGATGCCCCACAAACTACCCGCAAACGCTGGGAACAATATGGTGTTAATGATAGAATTTCCCGGACTGTTTCTCTAAGAAGAACGCCGTCCTCGCCGATCATCGCATCAGTATAATCAACGACCATAACAGGGGATGGCAGGAAGTTTTTTATGTGAATAGGGGTCATTTTTGAAGGATTTATTACCTCCTGAACCAGAGCACCCCATGGACGAGAAGATCACCCTCGACCGAGAGACTTTCAAGACACTCGCCTCAGGCTCGAGAATCGATCTCCTGAAGGCGTTAAGTGAGCGCCGGAAGACCCTTTCTGAGCTCTCGAAGGAGCTGAAGATGGCCTCCTCCACAACAAGTGAGCACTTGACCCAGCTCGTGGCTGCGGAGCTCATCCAGCAGCACGATGACGGCCACAAATGGAAATACTATGAGCTCACGAGGAAGGGCCGAAGCGTCCTCTACCCCGGCGAGACCCAGGTCTACATCACCCTTGCCCTCGCGGCAGTGGGGTTTGTAGGAGCTCTTTACTTCTACCTCCAGCGGCTTGTTCCCGGACCTTCCATCCTCGCTGCCACAAAGGATGGAACGCTTGAACAGGCTACAGCCCCGCTTGTGGAGAACGTGGCTGAAACATCATTCCTCACCTATGAACTCGTCTTCGTGATCCTCTTTGCAGCGATTATTGGGTTCACCTTTCTCCGGCTCCGCCGCGTTCGTCGAGCAGCAATCACAATTTAACTCTTGATTTGTGAAAAGATGCTATGCGTGGTATTCTTATCATTGCGCTTCTTGTGCTAATCGTCGCTGTTCTTCTCTTTTTTCAACAACCTCCAGGCCCGTCTGTCACGATTCAGACAGAAACAGGTCCGGTCACCTTTTCAGTCGAGATCGCGGACGATGCAGGCGAATGGTCTCGGGGACTCATGTTTCGTGAATCACTTCCCGAGACTGCAGGCATGTACTTCATCTTTCCTGATGAAACTCCACGTTCCTTCTGGATGAAGAATACCTTGATTCCCCTTGACATCATCTTCATCGGAAGCAACGGTACTCTTGATTCCATTCAGCATGCGTTTCCCTGCATTGAAGATCCCTGTTTCTTGTATAACTCAGTCGGTTCTGCCCAATACGTACTGGAAATCAATGGAGGAATTGCAGACCAGCTGCAGATTCGAGCAGGACAGCAGGTCCAGGTTGTTGGAATATCGTAACTATTTCATGTGCAGAATTTTCCGTGTCTGGTCAATATCCTGCCGCAGTCGTTTGGCGCCGTATAACGCGAGGCGTCTCACCTGATCGTTGGTTAATTCTTTTCCTGTGCGGTACCCGACCTTCTTTGCGGTCTCCATGATCTCGTCGGCAACGGTTCTCCGTTTCTTGAGCATCTGATAGAACGGCTTCAAGAGCGGGCGTTCCCGTTCCTTGATAAAGGGCTTGAGGAATGCAAAAAACTCTTTAATATTCTCATAGACGCAGTCGTTCTTCAGCCCTTCATAGGCACCACGAGGAATGAGGACATTGTTGATCTTTTCAAGAGAGGGAACATACAACCGGTTCTCTTTGAGGATGAACGGGTGTTCATCGCCGGTTTCGCCTGGAATAACCTTAAGTTCCCGATTCTGTAATGTTTCGAACGTTGTTCTTGTGAGTTGTGTGGCAGCAGCAAGGAGCGAAGGAAGATTTGTGTCCATACACCTGAACTCAATCGTCCCGATAGAATTGATGCGGTGTGGATTCCATTGACACTTCAACATATGAATTGGGGGGATGGATTCGTTTTTTTCAAGAACGTTATGTGCCAGATCACTCCAGGTTTTCTGTTGGTTTTTAATGGAGAAGTAGAGATCACTGTAGTTATTCGCAAAGGAGAGATGCCCCCCAAATTCTTGGTGGTTGGTAAAGAGGCCTTGGGGATAGTCGAATTGCGGATCTCCGTAGTCGACGATGACACGGGAGTCGTTCCCGAGAAACCGTCCCTGATAAAATGGCGACGACTGCATGAGTGCTTCAAGAATCGGATCAAAGGCCACGGCCATGTTATAGATGTTGACGATTTTTTCTTCGATCTTCCGGTCGCCAACAAGTCTGAGCTCTCTCGTTTCCGGATCATAAATCTCTGGCGGAAGGGAGAAATGGGAATGGTAGCCGACACACCGACCAGTAATCGGGAACCGGTCGTCGCCAAGAACCCGCTGGAGAATCTTGTAGTAGAGTTTCGGCCGGAACTGCGGTTCGAACGCCCCGGGATAGGTCCCGAACGGGTAGAGCATGACGTCTTGGTCCTTTCCTATTTCTAGTGCAGCGTGAATGGCATCGATGATGTTTTCAATCGTGTTCGGAATGCTCATGTGCGGGTAGTTGGCGATCTCGAGCATGTTGAGCGCAACTTCTTGCTGGTAGCCGATCTTTGGATACTTCTCCCGGAGGGGGAGAAGCAACTGGTCTGCCCGATTCGTGATGTTCCCCTGCATGTCGATAAGGTGGAATTCTGCCTCAATTCCAACAAGCGGCCAGGCAACGGTCTTCTCGTTCCTTTCTTCCATAAGCATTCAGAACTCGTTATTCGTTCGATGTTTAAAAGTGTCCTCTTTACACAGCGTGACCAAAGCGTCAAGAATGCGCCGGGCAAGCACTTCAAAAGAGGGGAGGTCGATTCCTTGGCTCATATATCCTCGAATCCCTGGTTGTGAATTCATCTCAATGATCCAAGGTTTGCCAACACCAATCATAAAATCAATCGAATAAAACCGTGGTCCAAGAGAAGCAAGTTTCGTTTCAACCTCTTTGACAATGGAAAGAACGTCAATTGGAATGCTCTTAATACTGATCCGTTTCATTGTCCCTCCTTGGGAGATGTTTGTTATCAGACCAGTCTTTGGAAGTCGCAAGAAGGCATCAAAAATGGATCCATTCAGAATCATCACACGGAGGTCGCTGACTCCCTCAATGAGTCCGGGAATACCAGCGCTTGAATCCACAAACTGCTGAACGAGATAGCCGCTCGGAAGTGAACTTACTGAGGAGAGTTCTTCGATACGGACTCCGATACCATGAGCACCAAACTGTGGTTTGAGAACAACCTTCCCCGAAAGGTGTTTTTTTGCATCAACTAGTGTGGTGAATGTTAGTGGCATAAACTTGGAGAACACTTGGTATGTTTCCAGCTTGTCCCCAGTGATTTTCTGAATCCGAGGATCATCCATGAAAGGGACGTTTGTTGCGATTTTCTCTCTGAAGGCCTGCATCTTTTTGAATGCTTTTAGATCTTGTGGAACCAGACAGTTTCGATCCCAATACGCATCGACAGAAATGGAATCAACAATCTTCTGTTGTTCAAGATCCCATGCACGCATACAGGTTCTTCCGGTCACCCATTCAGGTTTCACCAACATGATACGGAGGTCGTATTCTGGTGCAAGTCGTGTCAACGTATGATAGGCATTAAATGCGTGCTTATTCGAGAATGGTCTATCATCATAGAGGCCGTCATCATCTCCATAAATAATACCAACAACCTTCATTATTCCACCAATAATTTCATCAGCCGGAGCACACAGAGATTCTCGATTATTAACAACTGTGTATTGATTCGTCCCTGAAAATCCTGCTTTTTGATCAATTGATTTATGTTATTTTTGTCTTTGAGAACTTTGTTGACAATCTCATGAATCTGCTTACGAAGATCCTCTTCAATATAATCGGTGGTATGTTCTGTGAGTTCCTTTATTATCTGAAGAAAATAGACACCTCGCTTCGTATTTTCATTGAGAAAGTTCGCGCTTGCCCTGACGGTGTGATTGTAAATTCTCATGTAGAAGAGAAAACGTTCCCGTCGTCGTTTGGTCATGGGAAGCATGTTCCGGACACGAAGACCCAAGACATCAAAGGATGACAGCTTCTTCATGTGAGCCACCTTACCAGATTGTCATGGAAGATCCGCTTGATTGCTTTCTGAGATTTTCCCATAAGCAGTGCTGTATCAAGTAAGGAATAGATTGCAACGTCCAAAGTAAAGTAAGGAACATCAGAGCCAAAAGCAATTCTTCGATCATCCAGATGCTGGAAAAGTTCACAAATATCAAAAACCCGGATCCCCGATGTATCAAACAGAACATTTTCGAAATCCCCAACAGCCTTGATGACTTCTTCCACATCGACAAATCCTGCATGACCAAGGATGATCCGGAGCTTGGGAAACTCGGTTGCAATGCGGAAAATATGATCAGCAGTATTTTTTACTCCAAACCCAAGATGGATCAACAATACCAGTTTCGCATCTTGTGCACGGGAACAGATCTTCCGGAATTCAGGATCATTAAGCGGGAAGTTTTGACTCAATGGATGGAGTTTGATTCCCTGAAATTCTTGGTCCAAAACTCGATCGAACTCCTTTTCCCATTCCTTCTTCGGATCGAGCCGGAAGAAGGGAATAATCTCCTTATGCTTCTTGGCGATCTGGATGATCTGGTCATTCGACTTCGTGAAATTCGGATCATCGGGTGTGTTCAGTGGAAATGCTACAGCCCGCTGGACGTGGTTTGCTTTCATCTGAGCGAGGAAGGCTGTTGGTCCAATGGCATGCCCATCTTTATCGGTCCCAATATGACTGTGGGCATCCCAGATTTCGAGCTTTGAAAGCAATTTTTTCACTGGAATTCCAAGCGTTGACGCAAGACTATACTGACTCAAATCCATGGTTTTCCCCATATTCTAGTGGTGTCACATCCTATAAATTTAAGGATGCGAATCAATAATGTTCAAACATGGTGCAATTCCCGCCCCATGTTGAGGCTTCTTTGTCAGGACAGGTGTTTGTCGAGGCGTCAGAAATTCTCCAGAACCTCTTTTACAACATCTACGCAAGTCTGCTTTCCCTCCTTCCCAGCATTGTCGCTGCGCTCATTGTTATTATCATTGGTTGGATTGTTGGAAAGAGTCTTGGATTTGTTCTGACCCACGCCCTGAACAAGGTAAAGATCGACCACTGGATCAGACGGCACGGCCTCGGCCAGGCCCTGTACGGCAAGCGGCTTTCCGCGATCCTCGGGGCCCTCCTCAAATGGTATATTGTCATCGTCTTCATTTCACAGGCTGTTGCCTTGATTCACCTTGATTTCCTCACCTTCTTCCTGCAGAACCTCGTCCTCTATGTCCCGGCCTTCATCGGTGCCATCCTTGTTATCCTTGCCGGACTCCTCATCGGGGAATATGTAAAACGGACCATCATCGATTCCAAGATGATGAACAAGGAACTGGTAGCCGACGGCTCCAAGCTCTTGATTGTCTTCTTCACGGTTGTGGTTGGCCTCCAGACCGCTGGCTTCAGTGTTGATATCCTCGTTGATGCCTTCCGGATCGCCTTTGCTGCCCTTGCTGCATCAGTCGCGATCGTGATCGGGATCAGCTTTGGGTTTGCCTTCCGGAAGGACGCAGAGAAGATCCTCCAGAACTTCAGAAAGAAACAGTAGCCGTCATCCGTTTGTCAGGCATATGTCCTTACTGTTCCCAGGTTAGGAACTGACCAGTAACCCATCCCGCATCGCCGAGTTGTGAGAGGATCCAGTGGCCGTTCTTGTACCACCCAAAGAATCCGTTCTTGGGAAGGGGCAAGCCGAGGTAGCCGATGGTCTTTCCAAAGGGTTTGCCGTCAACGCTTTCGTAGACGCCCCAGAGGATCTGGCCGGTTTTGTGGAACTTTCCATCGTTCATCTTTTTGCTGACCCACCCTGCAAACCAGCCGTCTTTGTAGGTTCCTTGGACCACGTACGTCTGTGAGTCGTCCCACAGCGCGAAGGCGTGGGTTGAGCCATGCACCTTGTCCAATGCCTCCTGGGTATTGTGTGGCAACGGGTGGTCTAGGGAACTGCCTGCTGTGGCAAGGGTGGGTGTCTGGACACCGACTCTGGCAGCGGTCAGGCTTGGTTGGGCAGCTGCAGTACTCGCGGTCAGGGCCACGAGGAGCGCAACTGACAGGAGCGCAGTCCCGGTTGTTGTGTATTTCATAGATACACCTCCTTTACTCTCTTTTGTTTGTTTCGCCTATGAAGGTGCCTTCTGAAACAGAATGAAACAAATTTGAAGTGTTGATCCCGAGAAAGGCTATGGAAGACCTCATCACCTTCTTCCGAAGGATCGGGGAACTGAAGACCCTCAAACGCACTGGCTGGACCCATCGGAACGTTCCCAACTCAGAATCAGTCGCTGATCACAGCTTCCGGACCATAGTAATGGCCTTCCTGCTTGCCCCCCGCGTGGGGATCGACCAGAACAAGGCCGTGAAACTCGCCCTTGTTCACGATCTGGCAGAGACCCTCGTCGGAGACATCACCCCCATCGACCATGTTCCCAAGGAAGAGAAGCACGACCGCGAGAAGGCAGCAATGATCGAACTGAGTACCTTGAACGGCTCCCAAGAACTTCTTTCCCTGTGGTTGGAGTTTGAGGAAGGAACGACGAAAGAAGCGATTTTTGTGCAGCAACTGGACAAATTCGAGACCTTGTTCCAGGTCGCTGAATACCAGGAAAAATACCGAGATATCAAACTTGATGATTTCATTCCTGATAATGAGAAACAGGTTCAGCATCCACTGTTGAGAAAACTTCTAAAAATGATTCGAGAGACTACGAAAATGTGAACGCATACACTGCAAGCTCTGGTGTTTTTGTTTTCAAAACAAGGTTGTGGACATCAAAACGAGATTTCGCAAGAGGGTATACATCAGGTTGCGTGATTGTCAGTCGCTTCACGAGTTTTCCATCGAGGATCACCTCAATGGACGCTTTGTTCTTGGGAACAAGAACAACACTCACACCTGCGGCCCGATATTTCAAAGAAAGTGTTCCAGCACTCTTTCCTATCTTTGTCAGGCATTCGGCTGTCTGGTGCCAGTCGCCGTGGGGATAAAGAAGATCCTGCTCGTGTTCACCGGGATCAATGTACGAACAGCCGCTTGGCGAACAGACGCCCGCTGAACCCAGCCCAGGATTGCGGGCAGACCCGCAGTACAGCTCTCGCGTGATTGAAAGTCGGTGCTGGAGTGGAGTCTCCTTTTCTTTGGCAGCAACAAGAGGAATCGTCTCAATTGTCACTCCGGCTTCTTTGAGCAGGGTCCGGACTTCCTGTTCCATTTCTTCATACCCGCCTTCACCGGTATGGGTCCAGCGGATACATCCTGTTGTATCGAGCAGCGTCTGCCGAGGCCAATATTTGTTCCCGTAGTGGATCCAAGTCGTGTTCTCAGAATCAAGCGCAATCGGGTAGGTAAGCTTATGTTTCTTCACCGCAACTGCAACGTTTGTCTCCTCCTTTTCAAAGGCGAATTCCGGGGTGTGCACGCTGATGAAAACTAGGCCGTGCTTCTTGTAGCGTGCGTACAGTTTCTTGAGATGGGGAAGCGTCCGGACGCAGTTGCTGCAGGAATAGGTCCAGAAATCAAGCAGGACAACCTTCCCTTTCAGGTCATCAAGCGAAAGTGGTTTCGTGTTCACCCAGCCTGTGATGTTTGTGAGAGGAGGAGCTGGTTTTCGGTTCCCGGGAAAGCCGAACATACTCATTGAATGGGGATAAATATTAATATGTCCATTGGTGAAGGACGAGTATGTATATTTTGGGCATTTCCCAGGGTCACGACGCGTCTGCCGCGCTTGTCAAAGACGGAAAACTCATTGCTGCAGCTGAAGAAGAGCGATTCAACCGGATCAAGCATTCGATTGGGTTCGGAACCCCAGTGCTCGCAACAAAATATTGTCTCGAGCATGCTGGCATCACCCCCGAACAGATTGACTACGTTGCCGTTGACCAGGAATCCCCAGGAAAATATTACTCCATGCAGATCGCCAAGATGCTGCCCCGGTATATTTTCAAGGGAACCATGTGGCACCGGATGACGCGGTTCCTCTATCATTCATACCAATGGTCGCGGAATGAGAACCCCTTTGGGATGAAAGAACTCGGATTCCCAAAACACAAGTACCGATTCATCCGTCACCACGATGCGCACGCCGCGACGGCGTTCTATCCGTCAGGATTTGATGCAGCTGATGTCTTGATTCTCGACGCAGTCGGAGAAACCGATGCAACAACACTGTTCCGTGGGGAAGGCGATACCCTCACGAACAAGAAACGGATCGCTGCTCCTAACAGTCTTGGGTTGCTCTACGGTGGTCTCACGGTGTACCTCGGATACTATTTTGGTGACGGTGAAGGAACGGTGATGGGTCTTGCGCCGTATGGTGAAATGTCATCCTATTACCAAGACATGGAACATCTCTGCAAACTGACGCCGAACGGGTATCGGGTTGATCCGCGTGTTGCACGCCATAACGTCTTCCCGCTCGACATGGACAGACTTGTCAAACGGTTTGGCCCTGGCCCAACAGATTCGTACCGGTTGGATGCCCAGAAGAAATACCGAGACATTGCCTTTGCGCTCCAAAAACGACTCGAGGACACGGTGTTGCATCTCTTGAAAAAATGGGATATCGGTGACACACTCTGTCTTGCTGGTGGTGTGGCGCTTAATTGTAAAATGAATGGTCTGATCCTGCAACAAAGTAATGTCAAGAACATCTTTATCCAGCCAGCTTCTGGTGACAGTGGTGGATCCATGGGTGCTGCCCTCGAACTCTCCCGGCGGCATGGTGCCAAGATAACATACACCATGAAGCACGCGTACCTTGGCCCATCTTACACAAATGAAGAGATCGAGCAGCTCCTTGAAAACAACAAGATTGCATACGAAAAGGTCAGCGACATCGAACAAGCAGCTGGTGAGCTGCTTGCCCAGAACAAGATTGTCGGCTGGTTCCAGGGACGCATGGAAATGGGACCGCGTGCACTTGGCAACCGGTCTATTCTCATGAATCCCGGGAAACCAGAAAACAAGGACAAGATTAATCTGAATGTCAAGTTTCGTGAGCCCTACCGGCCGTTCTGCCCGAGCATGCTTGCTGAGGCAGCGGACGAGTACCTCGAGGGGGCATACCCGAGCCCGTACATGATTCTGTCCTTCCAGATGAAGCCGGGGAAGGAAAAGGAGATCCCCGCGGTTGTCCACACAGACAACTCCTGCCGGCCCCAGACTGTTGAAAAAGACGTGAATCCGCGTTACTGGAAGGTTATCAAGGCCTTTGAAAATGAGAGCTCAGTCCCTGTTGTCTTGAACACGAGCCTGAACATCAAGGGTGAGGCCATGGCCTGCTCTCCCAAGGACGCCCTCAGGACCTTCTTCATGACCGGGATCGACGCCATGGTCCTGGGGGACTACCTCCTCCAGAAGTAACCTTTTTAAACATCGCCCGCATAGAAAAAAAGACTCTATTTCCAGCATTTCCTGGAGAGGTCCACTCTGGAGAGAATATGTACAAGATCCTGACCGTTGAAGACAAAGTCCGGGTTCCCCCGGTGAAGTTCCGCCTTGCTCAAGACGAGGCCATCAAAGTTAGCCTTGAGGACGCATTCGAGGGCATCATTGACCGGAAGGTCGGGGTCATCCTCGCGGTGACCGAGATCATCTCCATTGGTGAAGGCAGGATCTTCCCCGGAGACGGATCGATCAACTATCCTGTCCAGTTCAAGGTGTTGATCTACCTTCCTGAGCTGCACGAGCTCGTGAAGGGGCCGGTGATCGACGTCACGGAGTTCGGGGTGTTCGTCCGGATCGGGGCGCTTGATGGCATGGTCCACGTGAGCCAGATCATGAATGATTTTGTTTCCTATGACCAGAAGAACGCGATCTTCACTGGTCGCGAATCGAGCCGCGTGCTGAAAGAGGGTGATACGGCGAAGGCGCGGATTGTTGCTGTGTCGCTTGGCAAAGAGTACAAGATTGGGTTGACCATGCGGCAGCCAGGCCTTGGTGTTGAAGGCTGGCCGCAGAAAGAGAAAGAATCCCAAGAAAAGCATGTGCGCCGGAAAGGCGGGAAAGGGCAGCAAGCGCCCAAGAAGTTGAGTGATTAGCATGAGTTCTCGAGACAAAGTGTGCCGGTCCTGCAAGGTGTTCGTGAAAGGGGACATGTGTCCGCTCTGTAACCAGGCGAACTTTTCCCGGAGCTGGAAGGGTGTTATTATTGTTGTTGATCCGAACGAATCAGAGATTGCGAAACTTCTAGAAATTAAGGCGCCTGGACGATATTGTTTGTGGGTCAAGTAGACTAATTGTTCGAATTATTTCTATTCTCTTGTATAGCGTTCCCGTTTAGCATTTCGGTTCTAGGCTCGACACGGCGTAAAAACGATTTTGTTAGATTATGTTTCCTACGGGAAAGGTTCCTTATCTCTCATCTTAAATAATTCCCAGAAATATTCCATACAACATGCCGAAGAATATACTGGAAAACAAGGCTATGATTGCATAGTTTATTACAACTTTCCATTTCACAATTCTTGAAACAGCTACCATGTTTGGTATGTCATATGGCTGTCCCATAAGCCACGAAAGAAGAGCCGCCTTTGACATTCCCAATGTTAGTAAAACCTTCCCGAGAGCAATTTCAACAAGTGTTGGTGTATATAATGGACCTCCAATGACAGATGCCAAAAGAATGCCTGTTATTCCCGTGAGGTAAACTGCAACAACGTCCTCAGGAAGATATGCCTGAACGTAGCTCACTGCAATAAGGCCCAGTATAAAATAAGGAAGTATTTTCTTCGCAAGAAAACCACTAAATTTTATGGAAGACCACAATCTTTCGTCTATTTGTGGTTTGACCAACTCCACCTTTCCCTTTATATTTTTTGATGATTCAGAGCTGAACTTTTTCTCAATAGACTTTCCCCATGATGTTCTGGAAATGAAAATCCCGGCAACTAAAGCAGTCACTATTGATACCAATATCCTAATAATAGCGATATCCCAACCTATCATTTCCCCTGTCACGACCACCGAAAGAATATTCGCAGCAGGAGCCATCAGAAGAAATGTTATAGCAGGTCCTATACCTGCTCCGGCATACATTATACTCCCGAATATTGGAACCATTGTGCAAGAACATACTGTAAAGAACGGTGCCATGATTATCCCTATCAGATAACCAGAAGCTTTCTTGCTACTCATATATTTTGTAAGGAATTCCTTGGGAACAAACTCGTAGAATAACCCAGCCAAAACAAAAGCAAATAGCAAGCATATCCATCCATGCAACGCGTAATCCCACATGTAATGAACAGGAATCTCGTACCATACCAACCCGCTCATATCTGCTTGGGTTAATGTCGGTGCTAATGAATAGGCCCGAATCCTACTATCTATAAGCAGATAAAAAATAACACCTATGAAAATTACTAATATAATAGTCCTGATTATTCTATTAAATTCCATCTAGATCGTCTTCAATATTTCTTTCTCTATTTCGTCTGGAGAAGGTATCCTCCCCATGAACCTGATCACGTCATTGATTGCAAGAGCGGGGGAAACGAGAACTCCATACTTGCTCACCGTCTGCCGTGAGTTTATCTTCTGCTTTGAAAGTATGACATCAATTCCTTTTTGCTTCAGCTTCTTTGTTGCTTCCTCTGCATTTTTCTTCACGGCTTGGCATCTCACACATGGTGGTTCAGGACCAAATACTTCAAGCTTCACTGTTTTCATACGGTACAACTCTTAGGGAGATTCATTGATAAGGGACTCTCCCCTCACGAGGAGTCTTATTAGAATTCTATCGAATGAAATTTAAATATTGGACAAATGAACAGGCTGGTACGGTTCCTCATAGTGATGAAGGCGAGATAGGATTGACGTTAAAAAAGAATGTGGAGTTAAAAGGAGAGGGAAACAATCGAGAGATTGATTTGACTTGTCCCTTCTGTGAGAATGATTTCAAAATTAATATTGACATAACCGAAGGTGTGCATTTCAAAACCAACTGCCCAAACTGCGATCAAGAATTAGAAGGGAGAACGAACGATAAAATCTGGAGATGTAGTTTCTGCAAGAGCGATTTCGATACAAAGAAACAGACCACTGACCACGAGAAAACGTGTTCAAAAACTTGAGATAATATTCCAGACGCTGTCTCTTGTTCATGGTAGTTTTCAACAATCATGTTCCGATTCTTGGTTAGGGTACTGTCCTTTATACGCAAGCCCCCGCCGCGGATCGAACGCGGGACCTGTTGCTTACGAGGCAACCGCTCTACCAACTGAGCTACGGAGGCGTGCAGAGAAGTTAGTTCGGCCTTTTATAAAAAGAGCCAGAGCAGCCCGAAGCCAATAAAGCATCCAGCGCTCAGAAACGGCATCGCTGGGTAGAATGTCCCCTGCTTTCCCTTGACCAGCAACAGGAACAGGGTCACGGTACACAGCACCGGAATCAGCAGTGTATACAGGAACGCGAGGTTCTTGGCGATCCCCACGGACACCACGAGCCACTCGAACACCACCCCGGCAAACAGTAACGGAAACGCCATGTCCCCGCCGCCAAGGATCGCCTGGCCAACCCCAAGTTTCTGGGTCTTCTTCTCTTGTTTCACTGTTGTTGGCTTCTTCGTCGAAACCGACAAGCCGGCAAACACCTTGCTCTCTGCCTGGAACTTCGCGAGCGAGATCATGTGCTTGCTCTTCCACACCGCGAATGCGTCGTAGGCAGCGATGACCAGCAACAACACGACCACGGAAACGAGATCCAACAACGGCACGAACAAGAGGGCAATCCCCGCATACATCAACAGCTCGGTCCCGTTGTGTAACAGTGCATTCTGTTTCTTGATCTTCAGGATCGCCAACAATAATCCCAGCAGTACAGCAACGAGTTGAGGAAGGATCACTCCGAGGGCGACCGAGATCGTCGCGAACACTGCGAAGAAGAACATGGCCCGCCAGAGCCCGAACTTCTGAAACCGCATGAAGAGGAGCACCAGGGACGTCCCGATCAGCACTCCCGCAAGGATGTAGATGATCGTCTCGAACCCGATCAGGTCCGGACGGGGACCGATTGCGGTCTCTCCGTGAGCAACGCTGGTCACGAGCGACCCGGTCTCGTCGGTCATCTGGGTGACGATCGTGTCCTGAAACAACAATCCGAGGCCGACCACCTGCGAAAGCAAGAACAGGAGCGCCATTGTGAGGACGATGCGAATGCGGTATTTCATACAACGGTGCCTTTAAATAGGCCGTCCCGTTATATATAGCACTCGTGATTCCATGGCAGAAAAGAAAATTCGACGGCGCGAAAAGAAAAAGCGAACCGGGAAGAAACACAGTTCGGCTGCTGCAAACAAGTACTACACCATGAAAGGAAAAACCGTCGAACGGGTCCACAAAAGCTGCCCGCGCTGCGGTCCTGGCACGTGGCTCGGCGTCCACAAGACGCGCGTGGTCTGCGGCCGCTGTGGCTACTCAGAGACTGAAAAAGCTACTCATCAGGCAACAACGGATTCTGCTCCCGCATCTGCTTCTCAATAAAGTTGTACACGACTACAATTGACCGGCCGTTCAGAATCATTTTGATTGCTTCAACGGCAATGCGCATCGTATCAAACCGCCCGATAACAGAAACCGTTTTCCCATAAACACAAATGGTTGTGCGGGTGTACCGCTCGATGTTCTGGCGGACCTTCCCGCTCCTCCCAATCACCCGAGCGAACAAGCGCTGCCGCGTTGCTTCGGTCTCTTTCCAAAGGCTGATCGTTTGCAATTGAGTATCGTCATTCAGGAGCGAGAAGGCTTCCCGAGGAGTGAAACCGCGGCTGATCGCGCGCACGATCTCGCTTGCAACAAGCACGCCTTCGGTGTCACCTGACACAATGATCCCACTACTGACCGAAAGTCTGGTCTTTGTTTTTTCCTCAATTCGTTTCTTGGTCTGTCCCTTGTTGCCGATAATGACCGCAAGTCGTTCCTCAGGGACGAGAATTTCCTCGATCATAACGCCTACCAGTCCAGCATGCCGCGTTGGCGGAGCCAGACATTCTGTGTCTTGTTATAAATCCAGACAACATCGGCCTTGTCCTTGGGCTCAATATCCCAGGGCTCGATGATGACTGCATCACCGACAGAAACGCGGATGCGTCTCCGAAACTTTCCAGGGATACGGCAAAGCCGGGTGTTCCCGTCTTTGCAGCGGATCCTAAACCGGCTGGCGCCGAGGAGTTCTTCAATGATTCCGAACATCTCTTTCCCACGGGGAAGGCGAACCCGGACGACTTGATTAGGAGCGTCTGGCATTGCCGTATGTTGCCTTAGGAGCTTAAAAAGGGCGGCTTCATACTCAACCAAGGTATTTAAAACTCAGATTCTCAGCTTTCCACGATTTGGACGTGATCGCATGCAAGGAAAGGTTCTTGGACTAATTGCCATCCCGGTTTTGATAAGCGTGCTCCTGCTCGCCCAAATCAGTTTCACAACGCTGGCGAACGCGCAACTGAACATTGATGGCACGGTTCGTGTGGGAGGGACACCGACCCCGGTTCCTACTGAACCAACAACACCGTCCCCGCCGTCCCCTGAACCAGCGCCAGCAGCTCCTGAGGCACCGCTTCCTTCTCCCGAGAGTCCGGCAAGCGAACCGGATATTGCAATACCGGAACCAATCCCACCATCGATGTCCAGTGTTCCTGGTTCTGGTCCGAGCGGTGAGGCAGAACAACTGTATCAAGAGACTGCCCCGATTCCCCCAACGCCGCCACAGCCACATGACTTTACTGATGATTTCACTGGTGGAAGTGACACGAACGAGTGTCCTGATGGTGTTGATCCTTGCAAGATCGCACCACCAAACCCGTCACCTGCTGATCCGACTGATCCTATTGAAAAGATCCATAATGAAGGACCAGCTGATCCCACCGATCCGGTGGAAAAAATACACAACGAAGGGCCGGTTGATCCGACTGATCCAGTTGAGAAAATAAAGAATGAAGGACCGGTTGATCCTGATACACCGATTCTGATTTTTCATCCCAAGAACGAGGGACCGGTTGACCCAACCACCCCAATTCTCATCATTCGTCCAAAAGATCTGAACAACACGAACCTTGGAGGAAGTCCATTGAACCCAATTCTCAAGGACACCACCCCCCCAACCACGACAAGCAATGTCAGTGATGGGGCATCCTATCCTTCCCCGGTTACAGTTCAGCTCTCCTGTGATGATGGCAGCACCGGAAGCGGCTGCGCAACGACATGGTACTGTAGTAATACTATCTCCTGCACCCCGGGAACTACCTACACAACGCCCTTTACCCTGAGCAGTGGCGGAACCTATTTCCTCTCCTACTTTTCGACTGACCAGCAAGGAAACGCAGAAGTTCTTACCTCAATTTCCTTTAGTGTGAACGCACCACCTTCTGGAGGTGGTGGTAATGGAGGTGGAACCATCTTAGACTTTACGCGAAAGAACGAGACCAAAGAGCAAGAACCCCCACAACCTCCTGAACCCGAATTTCCTGTCCTTCCTGTTGTGCTCTTCTGTGATGAAGGAATGACAAGCTGCAATGGAGACGACCTGATGACCTGTGAGAACAATGAGCTCATCTTCCTCGAAACCTGCGAAGCTGGGTGCCAGAATGACGTCTGTCTCATTCCTGAAACAACAACGAGTGATGAAGGAGAAACAGACGCTTCCTCACCGTTCGGGACCGTGACAGGGTTTCTCACCCAAAACGTCTCCGGGCTCTTCGTCGGGCTGCTTGCGATCATCGTGATTGGGAGCTTGTACTTCTGGCTTCGACGGCGGAACGATATCACCGAAACACCACCATCAACCGAAAGTTGAATTTTCAACACGGTCTTCTTATCCCCGTCCCGTCTACGACATATCCTTTTGGAGTTGAAAAACAATATGTCAACGTGTATCTTCTGTGGTGATGAACTCAACCATGTTATTTGTACTGGGACCATTGACGAAATGCGCGTGAGTTTCTGTGAGAAAGATGCGCAGGCGTGTGAAGACTGTGTCGTTGTCAATTGTTCCCTCAGGAACATGCGGGCGTCCGGTTCTTCCAGCCAAACACCAGGCCAGCAAGTAAAACAGACAAGGAAAAGAGGGCAATCTCTCCCCAGTCAAGAAGCGTAAGCGGCACGACTTCAAAGGCCGCTGCTAAGGGTGGAAAGTACAGCACAACGAGATGGAGGGTGAACGACGCGCCGATCGCGAGCAAGAGTTTGTGATTCGCAAACATGGCCTTCGTGAAGACAAAGGAATGAATAGCCCGACTGTTGAAGACATTCAACAATTCGTAGATCACGAGCGCTGTGAACGCTGTTGTCTGGGCGTGGTGGATCCCTTTCGGAAGATCCTGATAGAACAGGAACAGTGTTCCAATCGTGACGATCATTCCGGTCACGAGGATGAAGGCGAAGTTTCGCCGTGAAAGGATATTCTCTTGTGCATCACGGGGCGGTCGTTTCATGATATTCTTTTCTGGTGGGTCAACACCGAGCGCCAGCGCCGGTAATCCGTCTGTCACCAGGTTGATCCACAAGAGGTGAACCGCGAGGAGCGGGATCGCCAAAACACCGAGCATCGGCGAAATGAAGAATGCAAGAAGCACGATCAAGACTTCGGCGATGTTGCTCGAGAGCAAATACAAGATAAACTTCATGATGTTATCGTAGATTGCGCGGCCTTCCTCAACAGCAGAGACAATGCTGGTAAAGTTGTCATCAGCAAGCACCATATCTGATGCTTCTTTTGCAACATCAGTTCCCTTGATTCCCATGGCAACGCCGATATCAGCAACTTTCAGCGCTGGCGCGTCGTTCACGCCGTCGCCGGTCATCGCACAGACAAGACCCTGCTGCTTCAGTGCATTCACAATACGAACCTTGTGCTCTGGATTAACCCGTGCATACACCGAGACCGTCCGGACGGCCTTGACAAAGTCTTTGTCAGAAAGCGCCTCAATGTCTGCACCAGAGAGAACCCCGCTGCTCTTGATATTCAGCTCGTTTGCAATTGCCACAGCGGTGTTCTGATGATCGCCAGTGATCATAATCACCCGGATCCCGGCGCGGGTACATTGGAGAATGCTCTCTTCAATATCTTTCCGCGGAGGATCGATCATGCCTTGCAGACCGAGGAAAATCAGCTGGCGTTCAAGACTTTCATTATGTTGCTCTTTGGCGAGAACAGGCCGGTAGGCAAATGCAAGAACGCGGAGCGCCTGGTTTGCGAGATTCTTGTTCGCCTCAAGGATGTCCTTTCGGAGGAGCGGCGTTAACTTCACAGGATGGTTCCCTTGCAAGACATGGGTACAGCGCTCAAGGATCACTTCCGGCGCCCCTTTACTGTAGGTAATGAGTTTGTTATGTGCTGTTTTGTGGATAGTAGTCATCCGCTTCCGTTCCGAGGAAAAGGGAACTTCCCCAACGCGGGGATAGGAGTTTTGTAAGACGTCCAGCCGCATCGCTTTGGTTGCAGCCACGAGCAAGGCACCTTCGGTGGGATCTCCAAAAATCGCATTGTTTCGGTACGTTGCATTATTACACAGTGCGCCTGCCTGTAACAAAGTATAGAGGACGCTTTCCTTTCGTGGATCGAGTTTCTTCTTTTCTTCGAAGAAGGCACCAGTTGCTTCGTACCCTTTGCCGGTCACGGTAATCGTTCGATTGTTTACCCAGATTGAGCGAACGGTCATCTCCCCTTTGGTCAAGGTGCCGGTCTTATCAGAACAAATCACACTTGTGGATCCGAGGGTTTCAACAGCGCCCAGGCGGCGCATGATTGCGTTTCGCTTCGAGAGTCGCTGGAGACCGAGCGCTAGGGTCACGGTCACGACCGCAGGGAGGCCTTCAGGAATAGCCGCAACCGCAAGGGAGATGCCCGTCAGGATCATCTGGAGGCCGTCATACCCGAACATGACCCCGACCAGAATCACCAGCAGGGAGATGCCGAGGATCAGGATGCCCAGCGACCGGCCGAAGTGGCCAAGCCGTTTTTGGAGCGGCGTCTGCTTCTCGCCGGCTTCAGCGATCATATTGGCGATCTTCCCGATCTGGGTGTTCATCCCGGTTTCAACAACAACACCAACACCGCGGCCATAGGTTGCCATGGTGCCCATGAAGCACATATTTGTCCTGTCCGCGAGCTCTGCTTTCACAATTGGGTCCACATCTTTGGTCACCGGAATTGATTCTCCTGTTAAGGACGCTTCGTCAACCTTCAGGTTCACGGTCTCGAGCAGTCGAATATCCGCAGGAATCTTGGTCCCTTCTTCGATGAGGACGATATCACCGGGGACAAGCTCGCTGCTGGGGATTTCCTTTTCTGTTCCATCTCGCCGGACAATGGTTTTCGGTGCAGCGAGCTTTTTGAGCGCGGCAATTGCCTTCTCGGCCCGGGTCTCCTGAACAAACCCAAAAATCGCGTTAAGGACAACAATGGTGATGATAATAGCAGCGTCTGTCAGTTCACCGATCAATGCTGAGAAGGCTGTTGCAAACAAGAGGATGAGAATGAGGAAATTTTTGAACTGGTGGAGGAACAGGACAACCGCGCTTTGGGGCTTCTTCTCTTTCAGGGTATTGGGACCATACTGTTCCCGGCGTTTCACAACGTCATGCTCTGAAAGGCCGTCCTGGCTGGTTCCAAGGAGGGAGAGCGTTTCTTTGGAGGAACGTTGGTACCACGCCTCCTTCGGCATGGAGACCAATTGGAGAGAATGCCAGATAAAGGGGTATCGGCCCTGGTGGCCCGATGCTTCTGAATGGTTTTATAGCGGCATGACGAATGTTCCAGTATGTGGGACACGCACGCAACGATCATTAAAGACTTACGGGTGTTAACCGAACAGTTCATTCCTAGCAGAATCATTCATCGGGATGGACAACTCAAGGTCATCCGGGATAATCTTGCACCATTGCTTGATGAGCAACCTCCCAGGAATATGTTTTTGTTCGGCCCACCGGGAACCGGGAAGACGTCAATGGCACGGTATGTCCTCGAAGAACTCAAGAAACAGGTTTCAGTGTACGGGTGCTACATCAACTGCTGGTCGTATTCAACGAGATTCAACATTCTTTACACACTTTTACAGGAGATGGGGGAGATTCTTTCTGTCCACCGCAAAGGGACGCCGGTTGATGAGTTGCTCGCAATTTTGGAGCGGAAGGTTGCGAAGAAAACAGCAGTCATCATCCTTGATGAAATCGACCAACTCGAGGACGATCGGGTTTTGTATGACCTTGTGCAGCATGCGAATGTCTGCTTACTGCTGATCGGGAACCACGAAACCGTTATCGGTGACCTCGATGACCGGGTACAGTCGCGGCTCATGGGGGCAGACCGGATTGATTTTCCTTCCTATGGCATTGATGAATTGGCAGACATTTTGTGGGATCGTGCAGAATGGGGAATGCTTCCTGAAACTGTGACGCACAACCAGGTCCGACGCGTTGCTGCGTTGGCAAAAGGCGATGCGCGGATCGCCCTGGCAACGTTGCGGTCGCTTGCTGAAGACGCGGAACGAAAGGACTTGACGAAGATTCCTGAGGGCGCGATTGGCATGGCCTACGAGTGGTTTACGAAACAGGAACAGCGGGAGGCACTGGAGCGGCTGAACGACCACCAGAAACTCCTGCTGGCGATCATCGCGGAGAAGAAGACCGTGAAACCGGACGAGCTCTACATGCTCTTCAAACAGCAGAGCCAAGAACAGCAGCTCGACGTTATTAATGAACGAACGATCCGGAAGTATCTGGAACGGTTGATCCGCTACAAGGCGATTAGTGCGACCGGGGAAGGCCGCTGGCGGGTGTACTGCGTGCCATAACACGAGTCGAAGAATTCAACATGCCCTTTAAAAGATTCAATCCAAAGGGCAATCATGATTCGAACACTTTTGCGATTCCTTGAAAATATCGCACCAGCAGAACCAGTCTACGCCCATTGTGACATTCCCTGCGGGGTCTATGACCCGCACATTGCCCAGCTTGCAGCACACACCGTGCTCAGGATGGCAACCCTGATCGAGGAAAGTAAAGGAGACAACCACAAGATTGCCAGGCTCATTGCCATCAAGGAAGAGCACGCAGAACTTGCGAAGCACGAGGTCCGCATCCTCTGGGGCGACTACTTCAAACCTGACCATCTGAAGCAGTTCCCGAACTTACACGAGCTCGTCTGGAAGGTCATGCAAACAGGGTCAGCAGCGCGGCAGACCGCGGACAAGCAGGCGGCACAAAACCTGCTCGATGCCGTGAACACCATTGCCGAGATCTTCTGGAAGACCAAGGGTGTGGAAACAACACGGGTGGCAGCGCCGTATCCGACGAAGGCAGAGCTGGTGTACCCGAAGCTGTAGGGCTATGCTCAAGCGGTTCCGTGTCGAGGACGAAAGCATGCTCCCGGCATTCAGGCCAGGGGATCTTCTCCTGGTTCGGCAAGTCACGACGCTCCGCGTCGGTGACGTCGTTGTTCTTGAGCACGAAACGAAGCGGCTGTTGAAACGGATTGTTCAGATTCGTGGCGATCGTATTGTCGTCGAAGGCGACAACAAAACAAAAAGCGTTGATTCGCGGCGGTTCGGGCCGGTTCCAAAAAAGGAGATCATCGGGAAGGTGTGGGTACATGTTCGAACATAGGGAATCCTGTATACTCTTATTAAGTTGTGGATGAATTGTTGCACATGGTACGTGAACTTGTCTCAACAAACCCCGCGAAGGGGTACGCTGTTCTCGGGAAGGTGGCGGTATCCTCCGACAGTGAGATTGAGAGAAAGATTGCGATGGCCAATAAGGCGAAGCTCGCATGGAAGGAACTAGGCATCAGGAAGCGGATTGCGCTGCTTAAGCCGATCTATGAGGAGTTTGCCTCAAAGAAAGACGAGCTTGCCGTGCTCACAACGGACGAGATTGGGAAGCCGCTTTCAGAAAGCAGAGCAGAGATTGAGAGTGCGCTTTTCAAGTTCTCGTGGGCCCTGGAGAACGGGGAACAGTCACTAGCCGACGAGATTACCATGAAAGACGGTACAGCACTGAATCGGATTGTGTACGAACCATTCGGAACAGCAGCGGTCATCGTCCCATGGAATTTCCCGTTCACTATGTTTGTCTGGGGTGTCATTCCAAACTTGGTCGCGGGGAACACTGTCATCTTCAAGATTTCTGAGGAATGCCCGTTGATGGGAAAGTTCATTGAAGACGTCATGAACAGGCACAAGCTTCCCCAAGGTGTGTTTTCAGAGGTGTACGGCGCCAGTGATGTCGGCAAAAAAATCGCTGAAGCTGCTGTGAACCTTATCTGGTTTACCGGCAGCACAAAGGTCGGGAGGCTGTTGTACGAAATCGTGGCACGGAAATTCATCAAGGCTGTTCTTGAGATGGGCGGCTCAAGCCCCGCCGTGATCTTCGAGGATGTTGATCTCAACGAAGTCGTGCCAATGCTGTACGGCGGCCGGTTCCTGAACTGTGGACAAGTTTGTGATGCTCTCAAGCGGGTGATTGTTCACGAATCATTGTTCAACGAGACCGTTGACAAGCTCACGGCTCTCGTCAAGACGAAGGTTGTAGGAGACCCGACAGATGAGAAAACGGACATTGGAAGCTTGGTTGCGAAGCGGCAGGTCGATCTTCTGAACGATCAGGTCGCCGACGCGATCAAAAAAGGCGCGACGGTGGTCACGGGCGGAAAACCACTGACAACACTCGATGGTGCATTTTATGAACCAACCATTCTCACGAATGTGACACGGAATATGCGCGTCTGGAAGGAAGAAGTTTTTGGTCCCGTTTTGCCGATCGTTCCGTTCAAGACAGAAGAAGAGGCTATCGAGCTTGCGAACGATACCCTCTATGGCCTCGGTGCCCGTATTTTCTCAAAAGACGCTACACGCGCACAGCGCGTTGCTTCGCGTATCGATGCCGGAACAGTCGAGATTAACAATGGCGATCGTTGGCATCCATGCAACCCATTCGGCGGCTATAAACAGTCAGGCATGGGGCGCGATCACGGCGTTGCCGGATTCCGCGAACTCTGTCAAATCAAACTGATTGCCGAAAAGTAGTTACGCCACTTCGCCCCAGCCGATCAAGCGCCACCGCCCGAGCACTTGGCGAGAAATCGCAATGCGCTCATCTTGGTCAACAACAAGCGGAATTTTCAGCGTCGCGGTCGCCTTTCCGCCCCCGACCTTGGTCACTGACCCGATGGTCCTGGAAATCCCCGCGGTCAACAGCAGCACATCCCCCATCTTAATGGGGTCAACCGTGCGTTCTTCCTTGGACCCGATCACCCGGTCAATCAGGTGCGGCTTGATCGTCAGCACGGTCACCGGATCAGGAAGCGTTCCCTTCTTTGCCAGCATGTTCCCGGCAAGGGAATCAGACCGGGTCAGGGACGGGTCAAGCCCGGTCGAAACGCCGAGCAGCCCGCCAGGGCCTGCTGTTGAGATGTTGTCCTTTCCTTTCTGGAGCCCCCGAACCATTGTTGTCAAGGATTGGTACGCATCCTTCACCTTGATTCCCGGCTTGATTTCCACTTCATCCTGTTCGTGGAGTTCGCCAGCAACCAGGCTCCCGCCAAGCACTCCTCCCTTGAGCTTCGCAATCGGCGTCCCGGGTTTGTTCACATCAAAGCTTCGGGCGATCAGCATGCGTGTTGGTTTTGTTGTGTCACGGGTTGGGGTCGGGATCTGTTCCTGGATTGCCTCCAGCAATGCATCAATGTTAATTCCCTGCTGTGCAGACACCGGAATGATTGGGGCGTGTTCCGCGACACTACCTTGTAAGAATGCCTTGATTTGCTGGTAATTTTTCTTCGCTTCTTCAGGCGTGACCAGGTCGATCTTGTTCTGCACCACAATGATCTTGGTGAGTTTCATGATTTCGAGTGCGGTCAGGTGCTCGCGGGTCTGTGGCTGCGGACAGTGATCGTTCGCAGAAATAACGAGAATGGCACCATCCATCAGGGACGCGCCAGAAATCATAGTGGTCATCAAGGTTTCGTGGCCAGGAGCATCAACAATAGAGATTGTTCGCACCGGCTCTGCCTTCTTTCCATCAGGGAGTGTGTCACTGAACCAGTAGGTGTCACCACTCCTGTAGATCGTGACATTAGCATACCCAATCCTGATGGTGATGCCCCGCTTGATTTCCTCAGAATGGGTTCCTGTCCAGCGGCCGGAAAGGGCCTGGGTGAGAGTGGTCTTGCCGTGGTCGACGTGGCCGACCATCCCGATATTCACTTCAGGGACGAAGAGTGAGGTTTCGGGTTTCTTTACCATTCGCTAGTATTGGACAGTTCGTATTTTATATAGACAGGAGAGTGAATACACGAACATTGGGTCCGTAGCTCAGCCTGGTAGAGCAGTCGGCTCTTAACCGACGGGTCGAGGGTTCAAATCCCTCCGGACTCACTTCCCAGTTGTTGGTATGTTCCCACCTTTTGAGATTGTACTCCCGAAAAAAGGAATCTTTAATACCCTGTATGACCTATCTTAGCTTCTCGATCACGTACGGTCGGGTGTGTCGAACATTGCCGGTAGTGGATGTCAACAACCGGTCGTTTGGCGGTTGAATTGAATGAATCATTCGAATATCGTTACCTTAGATGAAAAAGGGCGGATTCTCCTCCCCAAGCACCTTCGAAAACAGATGAGCGCTGGGCCAGGGACAGAAATCCTCATGATCCACGATAGTGACGAAGGGCAGCTGCGGCTCCTCCCCCTCGTGAAGGAGCGGACAGCCCGGTTCAAGCTCCTGCTCCCTGACTACCTCGGGAGCATGGTCAAGGTCATGTCCATCTTCGCTGATTACAAGGTGAATGTGATTATGAGTGAGAGCCGGTCCCTAGGGAAGGGAAAACTCCTCGAGTGGCACCTGATCGCAGACACCTCGGCCTGCGGGGACCGGATGGATGACCTCCTCAAACAACTCTCCAAATCGCCCATTATTGAGAAATTCGAAGTCGACTAGCCAGATCGGCAATGAACGAAACCTTTATAAGTATATCCCGCCAACTTTGCTTGTACTTGGTATTTGCCAGCCCTGTCCATCGGCTTGCGCCTCAATGATGTACGGGTACGACAAGATGTCTATGGATCTGTTGCAACACGAACTTGTTCCAAAGCATGAAATCCTCTCAGATGAGGAGAAGAACGAACTCTTTACTAAACTTCATATTACAAAGAATGATCTTCCCAAGATCCTCGATTCCGATTCTGTTGTCAAGAAGATTGGAGCAAAGAAAGACGATGTGCTCCGCATCACCCGAACATCATCAACTGCAGGTACAGCGATCTATTTTAGGCTCGTCATCCCTGAGTAAGATCGCATTACGAGAAAGAGTATGAGCGTGGAACATGTTGCAAGATCCTCTCCTTCGATCGTTTGAACAAGACATTGGTTGGGTGAATTTCCAGAAGGATTCGTACAACAACTTCATCAATTATGGTGTTCAGAATATTATTAATGAGATTGGAACAATTTCACTGAATCCCGAAGGCGGAGAATTGAAACTGATTTTCGGAAAGGTGAAGGTTGAAAAACCATTCTTGAAAGAAGCAGACGGCGCAACGCGATCGATTTATCCAAATGAAGCGCGTATCAGAAACCTCACGTACTTTGCACCTATGTATATCAACATTACGCCGGTCATTAACGGCGTGCAGGAAAAACCCGAGCGCGTGCATATCGGGAACCTGCCGGTTATGGTCAAGAGCCAACTCTGTTCATCATTTGGTTTGGCGGACGCTGAGCTGATCGATCGCGGGGAAGACCCTGGCGACCCTGGCGGGTACTTTGTCATCAACGGCACAGAACGTGTGCTTGTCTTGATTGAAGAGATCACCACCAACAAACCGATCTTCGAACGCAGCAAGGGTGAAATCACCGTGCGCATCAACACGGAAAATGCCGGTTTCAAACAGCGCCATCTTGTGGAGCGCAAACCGGACGGAGAGATTACCATCTCCTTTGCAAACATCCGTAAGCTCCCGATTTTTACGTTGCTCAAGGCGTTGGGCCTTGAAACCGACCGCGACATCGCATCCGCAATTTCCGATGATCCTAAAATTCTCAATGAATTGTACATTAACCTGTACCAAGAAGAGGCAACAACCATTGCAGAGGCGATTGACGCAATCGGCCGCCGGCTGCGTGTTGAAGAAGATTATCGGGCAGAGCGCGTCAGCCAGATTCTCGACCGATACCTGCTGCCGCACATCGGTCAGACACCGGAACATCGGAAGGAAAAGGCATTGATGCTTGCCAAGGTTATTAAGAAAACGGTTTCACTCTCGCTGGGAATGATCCCGGAGGACGATATTGATCATTACGGGAACAAGCGATTGCTCATGTCAGGTGAACTCCTTGGGCAACTGTTCCGTTCTATTCTCCTTGGCCGATGGGGCCTGCTCGCCAAGATGAGCTACAACTACCAGAAACTAATCAAGCGCGGAAAGACCCCGAGTGTCCAAGGAATTGTAGAAGCGGATGCCGTTACCAAACAAATCCTCTCATCCCTCGCAACAGGAAATTGGATCGGTGGACGAACAGGCGTATCACAGCGTCTTGACCGTTCAAGTTATGTGAAAACAATCTCTCATTTGCGTTCCATTATTTCACCATTAACAAGTACGCAGGAACACTTTCGTGCACGACAAACCCACCCGACAGAGTGGGGCCGTCTGTGTCCTGCAGAAACACCGGAAGGCTCAAGCATCGGCTTGCGGAAGCACCTTGCGTTGTTAGCAGAGATTACCACGGGATTGACCAAGGAAGACGATGAGAAACTCCAGAAGATCCTCGGGCCACAGGAGAAGGCAGCATGACGAAGGAAAAGGTTGATGTCTACTTCAATGGACGATATCTCAGCCATATCACCAACCCTGAGGCGTTTGTTGATGATATCAAAACCAAGCGCCGTGCCGGCATTCTCCCACACCAACTGAACGTCAGCTACCTCACGGCTTTCAACGAGGTCCGCATTTCAACAGAACACGGACGGGTTCGACGGCCATTGGTCATCGTTGAGAATGGAAAATCGAAGTTCACTCCATCACTTGCGGAAAAACTCAAAGAAGGGAAGATTGATTGGCAGTATCTTGTCCAGCACGGAGTGATTGAATATCTCGATGCCACGGAAGAGGAGAACTCGTACATTGCCCTTGAAGTGAAGGACGTGACCAAAGATCACACCCATTTGGAAATTAACCCGTTGACGATGATGGGGTTTTCTGCAAATCTTATTCCATATCCTGAATACAATCGTGGTGACCGTATCAACTACGGCGCAAAGATGGTCGGTCAGGCGATCGGCATGCCGTCCATCAACTACCTGCTTCGTTCTGATACAAAGTTCAACATCATGACGTATCCACAGGCACCACTTGTCGAAACCGTCACCAGCGGACCGCTTATTGCCTATCCGGAGGGACAGAATGTTGTTGTTGCCATCATGTGCTACGATGGGTACAACATGAACGATGCTATTGTCATCAACAAATCATCGGTCCAGCGTGGGCTGTTCCGGTCCTTCTACTTCCGTACATATGAGACTATCAAGAAGCGATACTGGAGTGGTCAGGAGGACGATATTACGATTCCTGATCCTGCTGTTCGCGGTCACCGGGGCGAGGATGCCTACCGGGATCTCGGCGAAAACGGGATCATTAACCCGGAAACAAGAGTCCAGTCTGATTCTGTTCTTGTCGGGAAAGTCTCACCGCTCCGGTTCCTTTCTGCAGAAGAATTCGCTGCTGGTATTGAGAACAAACGGGAAACGTCCATGACCCTCCGTCATGGGGAAAAGGGCATCGTCGATAAAGTGATGATTACCGAAACCCAGGATGCAAACCACCTCATCAAGATCCGCATCAGGGATGAACGAATTCCGGAGCTCGGTGACAAGTTTGCAAGCCGGCACGGTCAGAAGGGGGTTGTCTCACTCCTCGTTCCACAGGAAGACATGCCGTTCACGGGGAATGGGTCTGTTCCTGATTTGATTTTCAATCCACACGCAATTCCATCCCGAATGACCGTTGGTCATTTACTGGAACTCATTGCAGGGAAAGCAGGTGCCCTCGGCGGGAAGATATATGACGGATCAGCATTCAATCATGTCAAGGAAGACGAGATTCGAAAGGCCATGGTTGACCTCGGGTTCCGTGATGATGGAAAGGAGACCTTGTATGATGGACGGACAGGACGGAAGTACGATGTGCTCATCTTCACCGGGATTACGTTTTATTTGAAACTCGATCACATGGTCCAAGATAAGATCCATGCACGGAGTCGAGGACCGGTCACCCTGCTCACCAAGCAGCCCACTGAAGGACGGGCAAAGCGTGGTGGCCTGCGTATCGGAGAGATGGAACAGCAATGTCTTGTTGGTCATGGGGCAGCCCTCACACTCAAGGAGCGGTTTGATTCAGATAAGACGGTCATTCCGGTGTGCACCAAATGTGGGATGATTGCAATTCATGATGTTATTAAAAACAAGAGTTACTGCGCACTCTGCAAGGACACAGAGATTGTGTGGGTAGAAACCGCATACGCCTTCAAACTCACCCTTGATGAAATGAAGGCAATGGGAATCTACCCGAAGATTGTGACGGAGGATATGTAGTATGGTTTATCGTATCAGCGAACTTCACTTCAGTTTGTTGTCACCGGATGTGGTGAAGAATCTTGCCCGCGTTCGCGTTGTCACTGCGGATTTGTACGATGCAGATGGCTATCCGGTTGAAGGTGGCGTCATGGATCCGCGACTTGGCGTCATTGATCCGGGATTGCACTGCCGGACGTGTGGCGGTGGTATTGGCGATTGCCCTGGTCACCTTGGGTACTTGGAACTTGCAAAACCAGTCATCAATGTCCTGTATACGAAGGTTGTGTATCAATTGCTCAAGATGGTTTGCCGAAAGTGTCAGAAAGTTATGGTTGAAGAGGGTAAGGAACGGAAGTCAAAACGGAAACATAAAATCACGATAAGCGATGTTGAGGCTAATATTGACCTTGATTCTGTCATTGTCCAGCCAGCAACCTGCCCGTTCTGCAAGACGAAATCGAAGAAAATCACTTTCGTGAAACCGTACACCTATTACGAAGAGAAGAAAGAGTTGTCACCAATGGACATCCGAGAACGTTTTGAAAAGGTCTCGGACAAGGAATTGACAAAGGTTGGCTTCAATGGTGGGCGGCCAGAGTGGCTCATTCTGACCTTGTTTCCGGTTCCACCCGTCACCATGCGCCCGTCGATCACTCTCGAAGGTGGTGAACGAAGTGAAGATGATTTGACACACAAATTGGTTGATATTGTCCGTATCAATCAATCCCTGAAGGAGAACATAGACATTGGTGCTCCAGAGTTTATTTTGAATGATCTCTGGGAGCTTGTTCAGTATCATATTTCAACCTACTTTGATAACGAGCTGACGGGTGCACCGTTGGCACGACACCGATCAGGCCGCGCCCTGAAAGGATTGATTCAGCGACTCAAGGCAAAGGAAGGTCGGCTTCGTGGCAATCTCCTCGGAAAACGAGTGAACTTCTCTGCGCGAACTGTGATCTCTCCTGATCCGCGATTATCGATCAACGAAGTTGGTGTTCCCGAGAGCATTGCTCAAGAGCTGACGCTGCCATTCTACGTCACAACAAAGAATGTCAAGGAAGCGCAGCGACTGATCCGGAATCAGAAGGCCAATTATGTTATCCGTCCTGATGGACGGCGAATCAAGATTACAGAAGAAAATAAAACCGAGATCGTTCAAAACTTGATCGAGGGATGGATTGTTGAACGCCAGCTAGAAAACGGTGATGTTGTCCTCTATAACCGACAACCGTCACTGCACCGGATGTCAATTATGGCCCATCGGGTACGAGTCATGCCATATCAGACGTTCCGGATGAACCCGTCTGTCTGTTTCCCCTACAACGCAGATTTCGACGGGGATGAGATGAACGTACATGTCCCGCAAACCGAGGAAGCACGTGTGGAAGCAGCCATGCTCATGGCTGTGGAAAACAACTTAATTTCCCCGCGGTTCGGGGGTCCGGTGATCGGACTCGATCTGGATCAGATTTCTGGTATTGCGCTGCTCACGAAAGCAGAGACGAAGCTCTCGCGACGTGATGCTACGCTCTTATTCGGGCTGGCTGGGTTTGCTATGGAGCTCCCAGCAGGAAAGGAGGAACTCACCGGGAAAGAACTCTTTTCTTTACTGCTTCCTGAGGACTTCGCAATCTCCGGATATCGTTCCAACTTCTACAAGAACAGGAAGATTGAGAAGAAGGGTGAGGATCCTGATGAATGGATCGAGATCAAGGACGGAAAACTGATCAGTGGTATTATTGACAAACAATCAGTTGCTGCAGAAAACGGAAAACTCATTCAGAAGCTTGAGCGTATGACTAACCCAACAACTGCGAAAATGTTTATTGACCGGGCTGGCCGGCTTGGTGCCGCATACCTCATGCTTCGCGGATTTTCACTTTCCATTGCCGACCTTGATCTTCCTCCTGAGGCACAGACCAAGACACGAGAAGAGATTCAGAAGGCAGAAGAGGAAGCGAACCAGTTAATTGTTCAATATCAGACAAAGGAACTCACCACCCTTCCCGGCATGACCAGGAAGGAGTCGCTTGAAGCGCAGATCATGAATGCTCTCGCGAGCGGTGTATCCCGTGCCTCTGATGTTGTTGAAACAAGCATGAAACCGAATGATATCCGAAACATGTACCTTGCGGGATCAAAGGGATCGGTGATTACGACAACCCAGATGGCTGCTGTTGTCGGGCAGGAAACGATTCTCGGGAAGCGGATTAAGCGCGGGTATCAGAAGCGCACCCTTGCCCATTATAAAGAAGGTGATTTGACACCAGGAGCACACGGATTTGTGGCTCACAGTTTCAAACAAGGACTTGACCCGTTCGAGATGATGTGGAACATCATGAACGGGCGTGAAGGGCTCATGGATAAGAGTCTCCGGACGCGAAAGAGTGGGTACATGCAGCGGCGACTCATCAACGCGCTCCAAGATCTCAAGGTCATGCATGATGGGACAGTGCGGAATGCTCATGGCCGCATTATTCAGTTTACTGCCGGTGAAGACGGCATTGATCCGAGCAAGTCGGACTGGGGAACTATTGCCTGGAAAGACCGACTTGATATGATGGTGAAGGAGTAGGAGCTATGTACAATTTACCAACAAAGATCCAAGAGGAAATCCTCAAGTATACCGAAGAGAACAAGATTTCAGAAAAGCAACAGCAACAAATCATTGATGCGGTGACAAAGATTCATAAGATGTCAACCTACGATCCACAGGAGCCCATGGGCGTTGTTGCGGCGCAGTCGATTTCTGAACCAGCAACACAAATGACCATGCGAACATACCACTTCGCAGGAACTGCAGGAATCCAGGTCACGCTCGGGCTGCCACGGGTTCTGGAGATCTTTGATGCCCGGAAGGAGCCACGGACTCCAACCATGACGATTTACATTGAGAAGAGTCATCAGACTTTGGATCGTGTGCGGAAGATTGCAGAAAATATCAAAGAGGTGAAGCTCCGCGATCTCGTGAAGTCCACCATCCTCGATCTGACAGAACTCAAGATCAAATACAAACTTGATCTTGAGCGGTTGCACGCTCTTGATGTTGACGAAAAGAAGTTGAGCCGATTGGTCAACGTGCGCAATGCAGTTGCTGAACTTGCTGGTGAGATGCTGCATGTCATTCCCAAGAAAAAGGATATTACCAATATTCATAAGATTAAGTTTGGCGTGCTGGAAGCACACGTGAAAGGAATCAAAGGAATTACTCAGGTCTTGGTTACGAAGGAAGAGGGCGAATGGGTGATTAACACCCTTGGCTCGAACCTGAAAAAAGTATTTGAGATTGAAGGGGTTGATGCAACCCGGACCACAAGCAATAACATTTTTGAGATCCTGGATGTTCTTGGAGTTGAAGCGGCCCGCAATGCAATCATCAAACAAACACGATTTACCCTCGATGAGCAAGGGTTGGTTGTGGACCCGCGCTACATTATGTTGCTCGCAGACATGATGACGACAGAGGGAAACGTGAAAGCAATTGGCCGGTACGGTATCTCCGGAGAGAAAGACTCTGTCCTCGTTCGTGCATCCTTCGAGGAAACCAAGAAGCACCTTACCTCAGCAGCGATCCACGGGGAGTGTGACTTGTTGAAGGGGACCATTGAAAACATCATGGTTAACCAGGTTGCACCGGTCGGGACCGGGGCCTTTGATTTGGTCGGGAAGATTCCGCAGCAACTGCCGGAAGAAGAGAAGTAGGTATTGTTTTATAACATTGTTATACAACAGCAGTCCTCTGCTTTTCGATCTTTATAAACCTTCAGCAAGACAATATAGGATCTCGTTTGCGAGGAACCGCATGGAACACTCCCTTCCCATTCCCGAAGGCGCCACAGCCGCCGCCAAAGGAACAGCCCTCACAGTCACAGGACCGAAAGGGGAGCTCACTCGAACCTTTGAGAACACCCAGATCGAGTTCGCCCTGACCGGGAAGGAGATCGTTATCCGAACCAAGAAAGACGCCTCAACGGTTCGGAAGAAAGGTGATGAGGAGTTTGTTCGTCGGCGAACGGGCACCCTTATGGGAACATGGCAAGCACATATGAAGAACATGTTCCTTGGTGTCCAGCAGGGGTTTGAAGCCCGCCTCAAGATTATTTTTTCTCACTTCCCGATCAAAATTGCCGTGGAAGGTGACACCGTTGTCATCAGTAATTTCCTTGGTGAACGAGCACCTCGCAAAGCAAAAGTGATTCCGGGAATAGAGGTCAAGGTCCAGAAGGACGAAGTGATTATCACTGGCATAAATGTCGAAGATGTTGGGAATACAGCAGCAAACATTGAAATTGCAACAAAGATTAACAAGTTCGACCGGCGCGTGTTCCAGGACGGATGTCATTTGATTCAGAAATGCAAACCAATCGAGGCGTAATATGGAAAAGAAACAACTCACCCTCCGGCACAAGAAACAACGGGCAAAGCCCACGTTTCGACAGCAGGAAGCCCATGTTCTGAAGCGACTGGAAGGCGGCTGGCGTGTCCCGCGAGGCAAATCATCGAAAACCCGCAGGCGTGTCAAAGGACGCGGCAAACGACCGAGCATCGGCTATGGTGTCCCTGCCGCAACGCGTCATCTCACCAAGGACGGCCGCCGGCTGATTCGGATTGCCAGTGTCAACGATCTCAGCAAACTCGATCCCAAAACCGATACCGCACTCATTGCGTCTGCTGTGGGAAAGCGCCTGCGAACGCAACTCATGAAGACTGCTGAAGAGCGCAAGATTCCCGTGAAGAACTGATTTATATCCTCATTGCTTCTGAGTATACTATCTGCGAGAGTACCCGAGCGGTCTAAGGGGCAAGGTTGAGGGCCTTGTGGCTTAGTGCCTTCGTCGGTTCGAATCCGGCCTCTCGCATACCGAGAACAACTACTTCTTGAACACCCCAATCTTGGGGATCATGTCCACGTGGGTCAAGAACACACTCCGGCAACACATGCGTTCCAACCCAAGGCCATCAAGCACCTGCTTGGCGTCCTTTCCTTCCTTGATCTGCTTCTTGTATTTCTCGTACAAGTGGCCAATGGGTTTTCCACAACTGATGCACCGGATAGGGATGATCATAGGCTACCTCTTAGGAGTCGTCTTTTTAAAGGCTTACGGCAGGAAGTCCTTCTTCTTGATCTTTTCAGGAAGATACTTCTCGGTGATGAACCGGATATTCTTTGCTGAGAGCGCCTCCAGCTCCAGCTTGTGTCCGACTTTGAGCATGTGATTAATTTCGTGGTGCCATTCTTTAGGCCTGAACCAGCGGTAGTTCAGCATCTCCGCTGCCCGTTTCTTGTCACCTTCGTTCAGTTTGATTGTCACATTCTTCGGAATATCGAATTTCACAACGTCCTGTGTTGTCAGACCGATGAATCGCGCCTCGGGAGTGCCAAGGCGGTCAGACACAAAGGACAAGTTAATCGATCCTTGTTTAATGACCGAGTAAATGTAGTATCCCCACACGTCCGCATCGGTCAGGACGTACACCGGAAGCTTCAATTCAGCGTTGAGCCGATTAATCATCCGACGAGTTCCTCGGTCAGGCTGCCCCTTGCCGGTGATCACGATGCAGTTATGGTTCTTCCAGAATCGGTCCTCGTTTAATCGCTGCCACACCGCATCTTTTTCGACGACCAGCACGAAGTCTGCTGTGGTCGATTTGAGTTTTACTGTATCAGGTTCACAAATTGAAGGGATACCGAATCCTGATGCCCCGAGTTTCATGCAATCGGTTTCAGAGCCGAACTTCGGCTCTTCAATCACAATTGGACCAACAAGCGATCCTTTCTGATCCGCGTGCAGGTGCAGGTTCTCTCGGAGTGTGCTGAGCGCTGCTTCAAGGTCTTCAATAATCGGGTCAGATTCACTCTGTTCTTCGAACGTGTTTTCAGTTGTTCCCGGAATCGTGCGCTTCAAAATGTAGTACAAATCACGAATTGACGTCGTTGTGTTCTCTGTTTCGCTCAGGAGCTTCTTACACTCCGCTGCAACCATCAGGGTCTGCATGAACTTTCGGGTGTGCGCGATATTCATGTAGGTCCGCTGGCTCATCTTGTCACCAAGGATGATGAGCTTGTTCTTCTCATCAAATTTTATGTTTGAAAGCGCCCGAACAGGAAGGGAGATGTTCGGATTCTGCACTTTTTTCAACTGTCCAAGAACATCCTTTCCGAGATCGACGATGGATTCTTTTGTGTTTTCTGTTCGTTTCACTGTCATGTTAATCACCATCAGTGGGGCCATTCCCGCTCGGGGAATCAACAACTTCGCCCCATCGTTTTTCAACGACTGTTGCAATCATGCCTTTGATCTTCTTTTCATCCTCTCCGGTCAGTTCCTGGAGTGCCCGTGCGGTTTCAATCGCGTACCGCTCGAAGATCCGCTTGCGTTCAGCAATCCGCTCTGCCCTTCGAATACCGGACAAATATAATGACAGCTTCCGCGCCGCGTCCTGAAACGCAAGCTTTGTTTCTTTCACAATGATAGGGTAACTCGCAACCGCCTCTTTTGATTCAGAGGTGAATGGCACCCAGACAGAACAAATATGCACCATCAGTACAATCGGTCCTTTTGGCAACTTGTCGGCATCAAGTCCATACCGTTTCCAGTCAACGGACGCCGCTGATCTGGTAAGGGCACATGATCCCTGTTGATACAGGAGTGGCACACGGTTTGCAAAGCGCATGAAGTTTGCTTCAGCAATGGTACCACCAAACGCAATACCAACTTCAATCTGAAACGGCCACCCACGATACACTGCTGGAGAACGGGTCACGGAAGCGACAAAATCAGGCGACAGTTCCTTCTGCAGCCCTTTGGTTATCGCTTTCTCGCCAAGCGGGGAAAGACAGTCGGTCGGCGGTTTCGACAATTTCACTTCCTTGACTGCCTTTACAATATTGACAATATTCTCATCAGTGGTCCGGCGCGGCGAGATCTTCGGGTCAATCTGAGCCTTCTTGAGTATTTCTGTCGCTGTTGTTGCACCGATTCGTGAAAACTCCGTTGTCAGAAAGCCGGAAATCGACCGCGCACTTGTCTCATTCAACATCCGTGTAAACAGCCCAACTTCAACACCATACAAGTGTGGTTTAATTTCTTTTGGAATGATCGGCAATTTCTCAACACCACGTCGGAACTCGAGTTTCCCGCTTGGACTTTCAAAGATGAAGTTTGCAAACGGATTTGAAATCGCCGTCTCCTTCAGATATTCGAGCACCGATTGTTTATGCTCTCGATAAATTCCTTCAGCAACAAATGAGATACGGGTGCCACGCCACTTATGTGGGTTTGCCTCGCTCTTTTCATTTAAAATAACTGGCTCATTCTTCTTGACGTCGATCTTCAACGTGTACTTGTGAATTTCTTCTTTTCCCGTTGAACTCGCGATTTCTGTAGCCTCTCCGGTTGTCAGCTGTGAATACAGCACACCACAGGAGATGCCAAGTCCTTGCTGCCCGCGAGATTGGCGCAATCGATGGAACTTCGATCCGTACAACAGCGTTCCGAAAATTTTCGGGATCTGTTTCTTCACGATTCCGGGTCCATTATCCTTGATAATAATCTTGTATTTCTCCTTCTCAAGTTCCTCAATCTTCACCGTAATGTCAGGGAGAATCCGCGCCTCCTCGCAGGCGTCCAGCGAGTTGTCGACGCCTTCTTTCACGATAATCATGAGCGCCTTGGTCTTGTTGTCGTAGCCCAGGAGGTGGCGGTTCTTCTCAAAGAACTCAGAAATGGAGATCGCTTTCTGGTGCTGGGAGAGTTCTTCTGCTGATTTAATTTTTTCCTCTTGAGTAGCAACTTCGTCTGGCATATGAACCAAAATAACGTACGTACTTCGCTTGATTTCCTTATAAACGTTTTAAAGACGAGACCACGGTTTGGAGCTCAGAACAACTCAAACTGGCGATCTTTGTCTCCTGCATCTTCCTTAGTGGGAGGGTATTTAACTGTTTACCTGCCTCCTTTTTGGTCATTTTTGACCCCTTTTCTATTGCTCGCTGGATGAGGGCTTCCCGGATGGCGTTTCCGAGCTTTTTGTCCCGTTGTTGGAGGGTGAGCTGCACGAGGCGGTTCCCTGCCTTCGGTGTGAGGCGGATGACCACGGAATCGGTCTTAGGAGGGGGCTCGAAGGCCTTCCGGGAAACAGGGAAGAGGGTCGTGACCGTAAAGAAGGCAGCTGTGCGGACGCCGATGCTCGTTTCTCCGGTGAGCTTGGCGGCAAAGCCGGTTGGAACCATGAGAATGATGCGGGAAAAGGCCTCCCGGAAGAGTGCCTGCAGGAGGGGCTCGCAGATAGCGTAGGGAATGTTCCCGACGAGGACCAGGAAGTGGGGATGGTCTGTTTTGAGGTAGTCCAGCGCATTCCCGAAGACAATGTCGAGATTTCCTGTTTCTTCCTGGAGCAAGGCGAGCTCATTGAGGAAGTCCGTGTCGAGTTCAACGGCGGTCACGTGGTTAGCGACCTTGCAGAGTTCCCGGGTCAGATTGCCGGGACCGGCCCCGATCTCGAGGACGGATTCCTTGGGGGTGATCTTGGCCTCCCGGACGATCTTCTTGAGGATTGTTTCATCGGTCAGGAGGTGCTGATCGTGATCGATCATGACACAAATTAGTTTATAATCCTCTTAAGAGGAGAGCCCCGTCCCCCGGTCCAGTTCCTTGCCGGTGTACAGGTACTTGGAGTCCGCGCCGTACAAGGGCAGGCCGAACGGGGCGTAGGCCGTTTCTTCGACGACGTCGCCGCTCTCGTCCGTGACGAGGCTCGTGGAGCCGAGGTGGTCGGGATGGGAGAAGAAGGTCGCGTTGCCCGGGTCCCTGCGGGCGAGGAGCGTGCCCTGCGCGTCGCGGTAGTAGACCGTGTCGAACGTGTCAGATGCGTTGACCGCACGGACGAACGTGGGGTTGGGGAAGAACGGTACCGATAGCTTTGCAACCTTCGACGCTGCCCCCATTGGGATTTGATTGATTGGAATAATTAAATAGAACGTATCTTTTATAACAATGTTATAAATGTACCATCAAACTAAAAACCTATTAATCGTCTCGGTTTAATACCTCCGGATGAGCATCGAGAACCAGATCAAGGACATCGAAGCAGAGCTCGCCAAGATGAAGTACAACAAGGCAACACAGTTCCACTTCGGAAAGCTCCGCGCCAAACTCGCCAAGCTCAAGAACGATGAACAGAAGCGTCACTCCGGCGGCGCCCGCGGCCTCGGCTACGGCCTGAAGAAACGCGGCGACGCCACGGTCGTCTTCGTCGGCTACCCGTCTGCAGGAAAATCAACCTTGCTCAATCTCCTGACAAACGCTGAAAGCAAGGTCGCTGCCTACGAGTTTACGACCTTGACGGTTGTTCCTGGTGTCCTCGAGTATGACGGTGCACGGATCCAGCTCTGGGATGTCCCTGGACTTGTAGAAGCAGCGTCAGCAGGACGCGGTCGGGGGAAAGAAGTCTTATCGGTCATCCGTGTTGCTGACGCGATCGTGATGCTCCTGGCACCCCGTGCTGATGTGAGCTTAGAAGAACAATATAACATCATGCTCACCGAATTGATCAACGCAGGGATCAGGCCGAACCAGACCAGACCGGATATCGCGATCGAAAAACGGGAAGGCGGCGGCATCACCATTGCCGCAGCTGTTGCCTTGAAACACCTCGACCGGAAGACCATCATCGGCGTTCTCCACGAGTTCGGTATCATGAATGCAGAGGTCACGTTTCGCGAGGACCCGACCCTTGACCGGTTGATCGATGCCCTGTCACCAAGCCGGGTGTATGTCCCGCTTCTTGTAATTGTGAATAAGCTGGATCTTCTCCCATCGGGGGAACAGGAGATCGTCCAAAGGTTTGATGCAACAGCCATTTCTGCAACAGAAGGAACGAACATCAACCAGTTGCGCGATGCAATTTGGAACCGACTCGGCCTCATTCGGATATTCCTCAAGAAAGAAGGGCAGGAGCCTGACCTGAAGGAACCACTTATTCTGAAAGCACCGGCGACGGTCCGGACGATTTGCGAGACCCTCCACAAGGATGTGGTGAAGAACGTGGAATACGCACGGCTTTGGGGACCTTCCGCGAAGTTCGGGGGCCAGAAGATCGGCATTGATTTCAAGATCAAGGACAAGGATATTATCGAACTCCACATTCGGTGAGCGTATGGACTTTGAACTAATCATCATGTTGCTGCTTGCCGTGATCATTGTGCTGCTTGTCTGGAACCAGCGCCGCATCAAAGCGAGACTTGGCGACATCACGTTCCAGAAACAATCGCAATCAGTGAAGTACGGCAAGATGAGCGAGCAGTTCTTTCCGTTCCTGAAGGACTATCCGTACGATCCCCAGGAATTCCGGTTTCTGGGAACGCCCGTGGACGGCGTTCAGTTCACGGATGACAAAGTGATTTTCGTTGAGTTCAAGGCAAATACAAGCCGGCTTTCGGAAAAACAGAAGCGCGTGAAGGAATTAATCGAGAAAAAGAAGGTCACGTTTGAGGAGCGGCGGATTTAAAGAAGACTTATACTCCACCAGATCCGCTTGTATTTTGTCGTTCTAAATAAATCCAATAGCCAATGCAGATTATTCCAAATAAGCCGAAACCAAGCATCATCACGAAAAACATCAGAATCTGAAAGAACCCAGAAACATAGATTACGATAGCTAGTAATAGTAATACAATCCCTATCAACAGAAGATTCTGCATTCTTCACTCCTCAAACAAACTCTTCTTCTTGACTGCCATCGGCGACCCGCCCGCGTGCCACGAGAACCGCGGCCGGATCACTGCACTCAGAATGCGTTCCGAATTGTCGTCAAGGATCAGGGCCGCGCCCTTGATGTCCGGCAGGCCGTTGAGCGCGTCCTGCAGGTCCTCGAGCATGTAGGTCTGCATGACGCTCCGCAGCGCCTCGATGTCCGCCTTCGCGGTCAGCCGGTGGCTGATCACCAGATCCGCCTGCGCCAGGGCGTCCTCATGCAGCTTGTTAGGTCGCTGAGTAATGAACAGCAAGGAGATCCCGGGTTCACGGCCTTGCTTGACGAGAGTCTGCAACGCCGAGCTTGCCGCGGTCTCCCCGTCGTTCGGCAGGAACATGTGGGCCTCGTCGATCATGATCCAGACCATAGGAATGGTCTTCCGGCGCTCGCCGGAGATGACCTCGAACTCCTCTGCCTTTCGTGACACGAGGCGTTCCTGATAGATCTGCCTGCTCAGCAGCCCCACCAGCATGCCGCGGACAGACCAGCCGGCATTGGCCCCAGCATAGTGGGACACGTCAACGATCGTGATCACCCCGGGAGCAAACAGCTCTTGAAGCGGCGTTCCCCGTTTCTCGAAGAGCCCCCACTCCTTTGCTGCTTCAAACCGGTTCAAGAGGGATTCCCGGACGTGCTGCTGCAACCGCTTGTTCTCCCCGATGGCTTTGGTGATGTCATCGATGCTGTACACGGTGCCGTACCGCTTGCTGACAGCCTTGATGGCGCGTTCAATGCCGATCCCGTGTTCGTCGATTGGCGAGAAGCCGAAGGCGATAATCCAATCCGTTGCCGAGAGTTCCCCGCAGGGAAGCACTAGCGGCGCATCCACGGCAACACCCACCTCCTTGTACGATTCAACAAATGCCTTTGGGACAACGAGCTTTGTCTTCATGGCATGTGGCTTGAGCCCCCATTCATTGAGCAGATCCTGGTCCCGGTCATTGGCCATCTTCATGGACCAGTAGATACCCATGGTATCGAAGATAAGCACCGAGAGGTTCTTCCGGATCTCCGGCGACAACAGGGACACTTCTTCGGCGACAACACCGCCGTCATAGCTCTTTCCTGTGCCGCGTTTGCCGCATACAAGGACGATATGCGGCCGTGCAAGATCCATATAAATCGGGTTCGTGAGGTGCATCTGCTCCCCAGAACCAACAACATGCTTCCCCAGAAACCCGGTTCCCTTGTCGCCGAATGAGGCAAGATCTGCGACGTTCCGTCCAACAATAATTCGCTCCATGAGTGTGTATTTATAGGCGATTTCGCATATTAATGATCATATGGCGAAAAACACATCCACTGGCACCGGAACGAGCATCATCCAAGAACTCTTGAAAAACAAGGAAGGGATGATCCTTCAGGTTCTTGAACTCCTTCAGGGCAAAGAAACCAAGGCGAAAATCGATTTGAACGGCGTTGCCTTCAATATCGGGAAGTCCAAGGTCACGCTCGAAGGGAAGATTGAGTTCACCCTTGTCCCACTTGCCAAGCGGTAACGGCCGAGCGGTGCACTATGGGGCAGCTTGGTGAGTTTCTCGATCAACTGTCGGGGCAGCTCCATTTCTATGTCACCATTGGAGAGCATCCTGCAGCTGAAGTCATTGTCCAGGGGAAGCATATTATTATCGAGATCAAGAGTATTCTTCTGAGCACCGAGGCTGTGGTCAAGTATTTAATGGGGAAAGGAAAGGGATCGGGATCCTCTGACGACTTTCTCAGAAGCATGAAGAAAAAAGGGTACCGGCTCACGATCAAGTACAAGTTTTTTGAATTCGATCTCTAATCACGTGGCACCCACAAGGTAAGGAAGAGTTTGACTGGGTCGCCGTCAAGGAGCACAAACCGGACAACAGGAACAATAAGTGTGGCGTTTTGATGAGGAGCCGTTCCGCTAACAGCGAGTTGATCATTGACATAACGAATGCTCCCATTGATATCAAACAGTTGGAAAAAGTACGCAGCATCAGAAATCCCAAACGTCGCTTTTGCTATTGTCTCTGGAAGATCGAGAAACCGGATCAAAAGGGTCTGGTTGATAACGTTTTCTTCTTTGATGATGCCGATTGACTGGACATTTCCTGCATTCCAATCGAGGGGAAGGCCCGGGGTACGAAGGAGACTGTCTGAAATTCCAATTACTCGTGATTCAAGATGGAGTTGTGTTTGCCGTTCCATCAACTGAACCTGGGCATTGTTCCATGCAAAAGCGAGAAGCAGAAACGCTGAAACAAAAATCAGAATAGACGCGATCGCGTCTAATGACCAAATTTGTCCTCGCATTCTATTGCACCACCACGTTATTGTTAATATTACGGATTGTATTTAAACCAGGAACAAAAGTTCCGGTTATATTTGGTGTAAAAAGCGTTTCGCTATAGGTATCGCGACTCGTATTCAACATGAGAAGATTTCCCAAGACGTGAATCGTATAGTTGGTGTTTCCAACGGAGTTGGGAAGACTCATGTTAATTCTGAACCCGTCACCTGCGAGAAAAGCGGAATTGAGGGTATTCGCTAGCGATACCACAAGCGTATTGGCCTCAATATCCTGGCGAATTGTTTGGATCTCGGTATAGCGTTGGTAGGCAACAACCGCAACTACGTTTAGGGCCGCGAGGAAAAGCATGAAGATCATCAGGAATTCAACAGTTGCCTGGCCGTGCCGCATACCTCTTTTTCGGTTTGGAGCTATATAATAACTCAACTCCAATTCAAGGTGAGGGGTGTCTGGTGCGAACACAACGAGGGTTTCTACTATCAATCGACGCCATGGTTTCAGTGGGGTTGCTGCTAACGCTTGCGATCATGCTGAGTGCCCTTTCCTTCTCAACGTCAGCCCCTGAGCTCACGGTGCAGCGCCTTTCCATGGTGAGCAGAGATACACTCTTGCTGACCCAGACAGCAACCGTGGGAGACCTTGAGGATAATTATCCGGTTCTTGCTGATCTTTTCGCCGCCGGGATTCTTACCCAATCGGATCGCGGGCGCGATCTCTTAGATGTCATCGGAGCATTTTGGGCCGAAGGAAATACAACCTATGCTGAAAACATCACCGGGAGTGTTTTGTCGCCATTTTTCAACGGTACCCCATACAATGCACAGATTCTCATGGATGGAACGCAGCTCTTTGAACGGAATATCACTGAAACAGCTCGATTCGTTATCAGACAGCGCGCTATTGCAAGCGGGTTCGAAATCGGCAAACCATCCTATGGATATATTTCCCGTGCGTGGCTCATTACCGCGACAAAAAACAATACTCTGATTATGTTGGGGGATGTCATTACCAGTTCCGTGAAACAATTTCCCATGGGGAATAACGGCAATCAGGTTAATATCACTTATTTACTTGAAGTCCCGTTGAATGCAAATATTTCGAATGCAAGCACATTCATTGAGACAGCATGGATTGATAATCCTTTTAAGGTGTATGTGAATGGTAATTTTGTCTATCAGTCTTCAGGAAAGGGATTAACCGACATTACCGACTACATTGTCCCTGGAAATAATACAGTGAGTGTTGTCAGCCGATACGGAAGTGGTGGAGCAGAAGGAGGCGATGACGGAGCAACCCATTTCGTTGTTCAATACAATACCACTACCTTGGCGACAATCTCAAACCCCGCTCGTTTCCATTTCTATGAGGTTCTTTCTGAAGCACCAATTCGGTATAAAAAGCCCATCTTTGTCCTTGGTAATGTGAGCGGGCTTAACGTCTCCTTGAACTTTACAAATGAGAGCGGCGGAACACCAATCCAGAATGCGACCTTGAATATCACTTGGAAAGGGGTATCTTATTACATTAGTATAAAAAATGTTACCAATGGCTCTGTGTTCTGGAACGAAACAGAGATTGCAACAACACTTGCGGCTTCTGGGATTTCTGTTACCGAATTTTCAACGGGGGTGTTCTGGGTTGTTGTTGATATTGATAAATACGTTACGCGAACGAGAAGGGATTATTATCAGCGAGTCATTCGGCGTGATACATCGTATGTTGAGGTTGGGTATGACCCTTATACTATTGTCTTTGGAAAAGTTGATCTTACAACCCAGGCGAGTCTATTCTCACTGTACGAACAAGATGAAGCAGTTCCCGAGTTCTATCGAAATGTCACGTGGAATGTCTCAATCCATAACGAATCAGAACCGCTTGCAGCACTCTACAAACTTCCATGGTTGTACTACTCAGGAGCGAATCCTGTTCAACAGGTATTTGTAAATGGAGATGTCTTATACAATCATGACCCAAACAACCCAAGTTCTAATCCTTTGATTGTGGAGTTTGCTCGCTTCGGGTACACTCCGGTGTCGTCTGCGAATGCCCTTGTTGCCGGTGCAAATAACCTGTTCTCCCTCAACTTCACGCAGGGATATGGGATTGATCCTGCCAATGCACTGGCAAGTGTCACAACATTAATCAGAAGCACGGTTGGGTATGGTACTGTCTTTGCGAATGAGAGTGATGCTGTTGCTGATGCGTACGAACGACTCGAAGAACTGCTCGGCCCCTTTATCCAAGCAATTGACATCTCAAATGAATCGCAAAGTATTGGCGATGTGCCTTCACTCTGGGGTCCAGCACAATTAGATATACGGATTTGGATATGAAGGGACAAGCCTACTCGCTCATGGCGTTGGTGATCGCAATTCCTCTGTTTTCCCTTTTTGCATTCTCCCTCACTACCTTCCAAGAACAGCATTCAGCGGTTGCAGAAATGGTGGTCATTGATCAGATGCGCATTGTCGAAAAAACAATCGAGGCAGATTTTCAAAAAGGGGTAACTACGTCAGCAAAACGGGCTTTCATTGCAATCACAGATCATGTGGTGACAAATGGTGAATTCATGGATAATACCGGGTATCGAGGAGTTGAATTAATTTTGAATGGAACACTTTATGGTGTTCCCAATACCCTTATGCAAAATAATACCCTTACTGATTGGAAGATGAAGATACAGAATATTACAACGGGATTTGAAACGTCAATTTCCTTTTTGACACCGCAATTGGATAACATTAGCGGAATGACTATCTCTGGAACCTATGATATCCTCGTTAATATTTCAGATCCTTTTGGGAGGGCAATATTTGAGAAACGCACCAAAACGCCTCTTTTCTTCACTGTGGAAGGTTTTGATGATCCGCTGTATATCGCGAAAACCTCAGGCATCATCAAGCGGACCTATAACCTGAGCCTGTATAGCTACTATGCAAAAAAGCTCCTGACCGGATCAGCGAGCAGTGGCAACTGTAGCGGTCTCGTCACATTCGATGAGGGTGACACAGGAGAAGGAAAGATTCTCGTCACAACAGATCCAACGGGAATCACCGGCTTTACAGGGATAATTGGTGAAGGGGCCGGGACACCGAGCGTCTCGTGTTTTGTTGTTGGTGCAGCCGGTGCGATCGCTGCCATAACCCAAACTCTGAACGATGAGCCGTATCCCTTTATCACGCTGGATAACTTCACCAATGGTGTTTGGCATATCCCTCTGAATGATACGGTTCTCACCAAACGGTACCAGGTTGGTGTTGGCGCCTCGGTTTATGAGCGGCTTCAAGGGAATTTCACAGGGAATAATTACAGCATGCTCGATGCACTCGATTCGTTTGTATATATTCCGGAATTAGAGGATGCCGGCCTCCCGGTCAAGGAAAATCAGTCAATTGTTGATTTTTACTATTTCCAGTCGCAAGAGGCCAAGGGATATCATGTCAGGCATCTCCCGGATTGGGTGAAAATCAATACACGGTTCGCAGAGTATTATAATTTCAGCGATCTCCTTGAGAATGCGCAGGCCGTAGAAGAGGAAACCGTTGATTTGTTTGGATAAAAGTACTTGTAGTCCGAAAACAAAGAGAAAAGATATGCGAGGTAAAATTCCGCTCCTCATCCTTGCCGCGATTATTATTGGGATCTTTCTCTCATTCTTCTTGGAAACTGCTGTTCAAGAACATCCGAATCTCGGTTCACCGACGTCTCTTTCAGGTGAACCCGGGACGCAAAACGAAACCGGCACTGAAGGTCAGAATGAAGCTGGACAGGATCAAGATAATACCGCAACAGCAACAGGCGCGGAAAACAGTGAAACAGGAAACGATCAAGCCATGACCGAAACGAATGAAACAGAAGATGAACCCCTCTCCTGCACTCCCCAATATACTGAAACCATCGCCAACGGATCAACAACGTTTGTTAATTATGACTGTGAGAATCCGCTTCCCGTATGTGACCCAACTGGTGTCTGTCGAACTTGCACCTCAGTTCTGGAGTGTATCAGAACATCAGAAGGGACGTTTGTTACTGGCACGGAAAACCAGGAATTTGTCTGGCAGAACTTTATGGGGATCGGAACCTCTTTCACGGCATCACATAATAGCATGCTCAATTTCTGCACGGTCAAGGAAGGGGGTGAAATCATTCAATCAGGGGAATTCTCTCCTGAGGCGTGCAAACAGTTGCTCGCTGGCTATCTCACCTGCATCGACGGTGTCTGTGGGAGCACATAGAAGTTTATGAACCTCTGAACCGAATAACATATGGTGGGCGTGTGGCAGAGAAAAAACCAATTCCTCAGGCAGTCAAAGAAGCCGTCAAGGTAGTACAGGCAGCAACCCCTGGGGAAGTGAAACAACATATTGAGACAAAAGTTGACCGGCTCATCCGAGAGGTTGCTGCTCGGAAGGGAATGACGGTTTTGGAAGCTGCTTCCCTGCTCGGTGTTGAAGTCAGAACCATCGAAAATTGGGGGAATATCCTCGAGGATCACCAGCTCCTAAAACTTCACTATCCAGCATTTGGCAAGCCTGTTCTCCTTCCACCAGGACAACCAGAACCAGCCGCTCGGAAAAAGAAAGAAATCCTCCCCAAGCGAATGAAACAGAACCGAAAGATGACCCGATTTCTTGTGCTTCTTGTACTCGCAATCGTCGTTATCATCGTCGCGATCATTCGGCGGAGCGGGAGGATTGAACTTCCTCCACTTCCTCGTGACCAGCCCATCTTTTTGGTCATCCCTGTTGGTCTCTTTGTGCTCGCAATTCTCCTTTTTGTATTACGGAACAAGATCCGCTACTGGCATTGGAAGCAGCGGATGGGTCTGCTGAAGTAATAAAAGGCATGGTTCCAATGGAAGATGGGGTATGGAATCACAAGAAATTGATCACTATCAACTTGAGGCAGATGGTGTTCCGGGGAAGATTGTCATTATCAAAGACCGCGAGGATTTTGTTCCTCGATACAAACTAGTGACCCCCGATATTGAAGGCGGAACGTGGGCTGTCCTTGATTCTATTCGAGAACGAATGTTGGCAGAACTGTCGCTCAGGCCGCTTGAAGTTCTTGACCCTGAAGAATCAGCACGGGTAAAACAAAAGTTTATCGAGCGGACAATCACCATACTCAAAACAGAACTCCCGACGCACCCAGAAAAGGAACGAAAGGTTCTTGCAGGACTCCTTGCCCACCGATCACTTGGTCTTGGGGTAATTGAAATGCTCCTTGTTGATGATAACTTGGAAGAGGTGGTCATCAACAGTTCGAAGGAACCGATCTGGGTCTATCATCGAAAATATGGTTGGTTGAAAACAGACATTACTATTTCGAAAGAAATTGAGATCTATAACTATGCTGCGATGATTGGACGGCGCGTTGGGACACAGATTACCCACTTACACCCACTGATGGACGCTTACTTGACAACAGGAGATCGTGCAAATGCGACCCTCTTCCCGATTTCTTCCGGGAATACCTTGACGATCCGAAAATTCGCCAGACGGCCATGGACCATCGCTGATTTTATCGAAGACGGAACAATCGGCGTTGAAGCCGCTGCTTTTCTCTGGTTGGCTATTCAATATGAACTAAATATCTTGATTGCAGGAGGCACCGCAAGTGGAAAGACGAGCCTCTTGACCGTACTGGCAAGCTTCATTCCCCCGAATCATCGGATTATTTCCATTGAAGATACCCGAGAGATTCAGCTTCCTATCTATCTGCATTGGGTTCCCCTGACAACCCGACCGCCCAATGCAGAAGGGCAGGGCGAGGTTGGGATGTTGCAACTCATGATCAATGCATTGCGAATGCGACCGGATCGTGTTATTGTCGGAGAGATTCGACGATCAAAGGAAGCTGAAGTATTGTTTGAGGCCATCCATACCGGACACTCTGTGTACGCGACCCTGCATGCCAATACCGCGGAAGAGGCGTTCCGCCGGATGACAAATCCTCCAATCTCGATCCCCATGTCCTTGCTCTCGAGCCTACAGCTTATGGTCATTATGCACCGGGATCGTCGCCGGGAGATCCGGCGCGTCCTGCAGATCGCAGAGCTTATTACCGGCGGTGGTGACAACATTAAGATCGATCTGTCAACCCTCTATCGGTGGCTCCCTGCAAAGGATCAAATTGTAACCCTTGAAAAATCCCAGCGAACCATGGATGATATCAAGCTGTTTTCCGGGATGGAGGATGATGATATCAACAAGAATCTTGCAGAAAAGGCGGAAATTCTCAAGTGGCTGGTGAAACAACAGGTCCGGGACGTGAACAAAACCGGGAAGATTATTTCAGAATACTATCGGGATGAACAAGAGATCCTCCAGAAGATCAGAAAGGGACTCTATCAGATGTAGGATCTTCAAAACCGCTATCCCGCATAAGCTTATAAAGAATCAGAGGTATAATAAACTACAACCTTTAAGGTGAACTAAATGGCGAAAAGAGTGAAAAAACGACGTACCCGTACCAGCGCAAGGAAATACTACATTCTGCGACAAGGTAGGACAAGTGCCATTTTCACTGGTCGACAACCACGACAAGCCGCACTGAAAGCAGCAACACGCGGCTTCAAAGATATTACTCTTCGTGAGCGCGGCCGACGAAACCGAGATGGCACCTACAGCATCCATATCTTCAAGGGTTCCCGTGTGAAACTTCGCATGGATACTGAAGATCGTCCTGAATGGTTGCCAAAAACTGTTTGGAAACCACGTGTCCGGAAGATGCGCGTTGATCGGGTCACACGAATCCGATAATTCCTTGGTCTCATGAGGCTTTCTATTCCGGCCTCGTTTTGTTTTTCTTAAAGTTTTGCTCCAAGCACTGTTCATGATCACGCGCGTGCATCTGAAGGGATGGCGATCGCACCTCGATTCAACCTTCCAGTTTGCTGAAGGTGCAAATGTTCTTGTCGGGATCATGGGGAGCGGGAAGAGTTCTGTCATGGACGCGATTTCCTTTTGTTTATTCGGGACGTTCCCCGCACACACCAGTCGCCGAGTCACGTTGGATGATGCTTTGATGCGGAAGCCAAAGCAAGTGAAAGAGGCAACGATTGAAGTGGCGCTCAACCTTGCTAATGCTTCCTATACAATCTCAAGAACCGTTAAACAAGGAAAGGGAACGGTCCGTGCGGAATTTCGAAAAGATGGGAAATTGATTGAGGTTGATGCCGCTCCTGTCACTACCGCTGTCGAACGGCTGTTACAAATGGATTATGATTTGTTTGCGAAAGCAGTGTATGCGGATCAGAATGGACTTGATTACTTTCTCCGGCTTCCTCGGGGCGGTCGAACTGAACAAATTGATCGATTGCTTCGGCTTGACCGATTTGCCAAAGTCAAAGAACGAGGACGACAGCTCGCAAACCGAATGAAGAGTGAAGCAGAAGAGAATGATCGATTGGCTCACGATCTTGCTGCTGAAGAGGTCACAGAACGACTTGCATTGATGACGCAAGAGATCCAAGAACTTCAGAAACAACAAACAACGATCCATCAGAAGAGTGTTTCGGCAACAACAGCCCGCGAACAAGTGCATGCAGCAGTAACTCGTCTCGAGGAACAACAACAAGCACGGGGTACACAAGAAGGAAGACTCCACCAGACAGCAGGATTTCTGAAGGCGCTTGATGAACGGATTGCTCGTCTTCAAGATGCATTGAAAACACAACACGAAGAACAGTTAACTCGCACACTCGAACGAACCAAGAAACAGCTTGCGGACCACCAAAAGATTGCAGAACGAACAAAAGAATCATTGTATGTTGCCACTGAACGACGGCGGTCTGTCCTTGACCGTATCAAACGGACCGCTGAGGTCACAGGGGCTTGTCCCATCTGCGGGAAGGAATTGACTGCTGCACACAAGGAAAAACTTGAACGGGAGCGGAGACTTGTTGCTGCTGACCTTTCGAAGACCATTGACCAGCTGACAATGGCAGTCGCAACCGTGGAACAGGAAATCGCTACCCTCCGGAAAACGCTTGTGAAGACAGAGAGTGCCTTTGAGGGGCACGCCCGCCTCCAGCACGAGCTCGCTGAGAACAGAGAACAACACGCAAAACAGAAAGCACAGTATACTACTGCACAAGAAGCGCTCGCCTCGATTACCCAGGTCGATCCTCGGAAACTGGAAGAGGCGCGACAGCTGTTGAAAGATGCGCTTGAGAAAGAATCGTCCTTGGTTGCTGAGGCACGATCATGGAGCCAGCGGATTGTTGATAAACAAGAGGTTGCGAAGGAGCTGACGAAGAAACAGACACTGCTTCAGTCTCTCCAAGAACGAATTGAGCGGAAGCAACGTGCTCATACTGAACTGGGGGTGTTCACCAAGGCCGTCACTGGTGCCCAAGAAGGGATGCGAACCGAGTTTCTCGGACAGGTGAACCGGATCTTAGAACAGGTATGGACTCAACTGTATCCCTACGGTGATTTTACTGGGCTTCGGCTTGCAGGCGGCCAAGATTATGTTCTTGAAGTCAAGGAAGGAGCGCGATGGGTTTCAATTGAAGGGCTTGCCTCGGGCGGGGAACGGAGTCTTGCAGCACTCGCGCTTCGGATTGCGTTTTCCCTTGCGTTTCTCCCAAATCTTCGGTTGTTGATCCTTGATGAACCGACGCACAACTTGGATGAACGGGCTATTCAGCGGTTTGCGCAGTTTTTGGATGAAGGAATTCCTTTTGCAAAACAAGTGTTCTTGATTACCCACGAGGAACGGTTGTCGGAAATTGGAAACGGGACCGTGTACCGGTTGCAGCGGGAGAAGAGTGTAGATGGGGTGACGAAGGTTGAGGATCAAGGGAGAAGTGTCAAATGAATGGGATCTGTTATTGAAATAAGAGCCTTTGGCGGCTGAAGACTGAGGTCAGCTGTTCCCAGGACGATATAGACATCTTTGTTTTCTAAAGCAGAAATTTCAGGAATTGTCCACGTTACCACAGCGTTTCCAGCTTCATTGAGCAACCCAACTGAGTCGCTGAGACCAATGAAATTTGGATAATTAAGAGAAATATGGAAGAGGGCATCTGGCTGAAGCGGGATGTTTCTTCCATCACCAAGAGGAATGCCTGGATCTGTTCCGAGCGCCAACAGGACAAAGTAAAACTGATTTGCCGCTGCGGGATCAGACGCCAAGAGTGAAATCGTATTTCCGAGTTTGGGTGCACCAACAGCATAGAGATTTGCTGTTTTTGCGTCGGCTACGGAGATTGTGATTGTTTCGGAGGATGTTGCTTGGCCATCAGTTGCACTAAAAGTAACGTTATAATCACCATAGTCTACAAAGTTTGGTGTCCAAGAAAAGATTCCAGAATTTTCATCAAAAGTCGCAGAAGGAATGACCATTTCGACATCACTATCAAGAACAAATGAGTCATTGTCAACTTCATTAACCGATAGTTGGAATGTTAGTGGCTGCCCTTCAAGAATGGTCTTGTCGCCAATAGGGTCAATGAATGGTGGAGCATTTATATGAAGGACTGTTATGTTTGTGGATTCCCAGACGAGATTCTCAGGAGCACCGTCAGACACGGAGAAATTCACAGGATAGAATCCTTCATCAATAAAGGTAGGAGTCCATTCAAGTTGTCCTGTTGTTTCATCAAAATAGAAAGGACTCTTTATCGTGGGAGCATCTAAGATATAGGTAAGTGGATCATTGTGGTAATCCGTTGCATTTACCTTTAGACTTAACGTTTGGTTCTCATAGACTCTGAGAGCACCTATTTCTTCTAGAATAGGGGAATAATCTTCTTCAGTTGTTATATCGATATTTGCATCGAAATAATCAGAAAATGTATTACTTCCTATTGGATCACTTGCTCGACAGCGAAGATTGATACCTGTTTGTGGAGGGATATTCGAGAAATCCCACAGGATTGTTGATTCTTCAGGATGATAACCAAGGATATTCCAATCAAACAAAGCTTTTTCATTACCCAAAACGAGTTCTGGTTTTATATCTTTCCAGACTTCAAGTTCTTCTGACATCGGATCCCCAACACTGGCGGCGGTTGTATTAAGCAAGACATATTTTGCGTCGATATCATCGATATCGAATGTCGTGATTTTGGTATATTGATCTGAGGGGACAACAACAGTCCAAGGACCAGTTGTTTCATTTGCAACAGAAATGCTATAGTTGTTTGTTCTCGAATCATTATAAATTGATTGAGAAACCCCATCAATTCTGAGAATTTCAGGTAAGTCGAGTCTCATCCATGAAGCTGCATCTCCATCGTTAATAGTCCAATATAATCCTCCGCCACGTGTGTCTAATGGTCTCGGGTCTGTTCCTGATTTTTCAAAGTCACCAAAGGCTCCACCTGAACCGATAAGGGTCGGCCAACTATGTGTTTTCGCATCATCCCAACAGTTTTGTCCACCATTCCGACAGGAACTCGCAGCACCGCCTACAAAAGTGTAAACAACCTTAAGACCTCCATGATCTTCCAATATTTGTTCAGTTGTTAGAGCATTAGGATTACCATAATAGATATAGAATTCTCTATTTTGTTGAGGCAGTATTATGATTTGAATCCTTACACGGTTATTTCCTTCAATCAGATCATAAGGGAGTTCATTTTGATTTTCATTATCAACTATTCTAATATCACCTTTATCAGATTTCGCATGTTCTGTGAAATCAGTATCATTCATGTTAATTTCTACAGTAACATTCAAAACAGAATTAGATGGATTATAAGCCCAAACCGATTTTCGATATTGAAAATTCTGATCCCACCAGTCTTTGTAAGGGAAGAAAAAGCCTTCTATCTCATAAGAGATAGGATCTTGTTCATCATCAACTGATCCAGCACATTGAAGGAGAAGCGGCTTATGATATGTTGCGTCTTGGCACGGAACACCGTTACACAAGAATGTTGTTGGAGTTGTCGGAGGATAATTTGGAAAAGGAGATGGTGTCGCCGGCGTAACAAGAATCGCTGCTCCAGCAAACGTCGTAATACTAACAAGGCCAAGGATTACGGAAAGTACAAGAAAGACGTATTTCATTGCTGTCCTGCCTTGACCGTTGTTTCGAGTTTGGGTGGACTCATTTCTCGTAGCTTTGCAAAAATCGTCTCAACAGGATCTTGCTGTCGAGCCTGTTCAAAGGCGGTCAATTCGTCAGCCGAAAGCTGGTGAGAGAGATAGGCATAGAGATCAGCTTCAACGGACGTGTCGGCGGAAGCGAGAGAACTCCCGTAAAGGAGGATCACGATCCCAGAAAGAATGACAATAACAAGAAGGAAGGTACTCTTTTTCATTAGCATGACTTTGTTGATAGGTTTAAATTCTTGTTATTATAACACTGTTAATCCCTCAGAAAACACCACGAAGCGCCAACGCCAGATTCAACACGATGAAGATAATTGTAATCCAGCTCACCACTTTCATGACGATCTTCTGTCGCTTCGGCACAACCCGTTTCAGCAATGTTTCCCACATCCGGTAGCCATCCAATCCGATGCCGCCGATCGGCAGCAGATTGAACGCACCAACACCGAAATTGATAATGAACAGGAAGGCAAGCAATCCGCCAATGAAGGTCACAAGCCCTTCCGCTGGTTTGAGGGACTCGATCACGGTGCGATCTTCCTGCACAAAGGCGATGCCAAGATATCCTGACCGAGGATACTCCTCTTCAAGGATTGTTAATTTCTGGGTGTTCTGCGTTGCCTCCTCAGTAAGGACAGGAAACGTTTCAGCTGCATAGTTCCAGAATTGTTTGTCGATCTGGATTGTTTGCCACGTCGTTGCTACTGTTGTCCCAAGGATCGCATTCGAGAACGCTGTCGCGCCATTCACGAAGCCAACGGTTCCGGGGATATATTGTTCAAGCCAGAGTTCTGCATCAATCATCGGCGTTGAGGTAAAGGACGGAACCGGCTCTGGTTTCAGGTAAACAGGCGTAGTGTCTTCTTCTGTTCCGTTCACCGTCGTGACAGCAACCGTTGCATTAGGACCGGCTGTAACAAGCGCATCGTGCAAGGTGCTCAGGTTGATGATCGGCTTGCTGTCAATCGCGGTTATTGTTCCAACAAGTTGGGCACGCGCGGCCCCGTAATCGTCATACAAGACAAGTTCCTCATTAGCAAGATTCTGTTCTTTCAACAGCGACACCGTCGCAAGATAGGATGTTCCGTCAGTCGTGGTGAATTCGAGCAGCGTCCTGTTGTCAAGATCGGTGATTGCAGCAGCAAGATCGGTGATGGGCTGGCCGTTCATCGTTGCCAAGGAGGAAACAGGAACCGCGCTCGCACCATAGCTGCCAAAGGCAACGCCCTGAACAGCATAGGCACTCATCAGCAGTCCCACCAAGAGGAAAACAGACAACCCCGCCAGAAGGAAGTTCGCAAAACTTCCTGCAGCATAGACCCGTTGCTGTGCCCAGAACGGCCCTTTTCTAAGTTGTTCCTCATCTGGTTCCACAAATGCCAGTGGGAGCACCGCAAGCACGCCAATCCCCATGGATTTAATGCGCATCTTCTCCCGGGCAACGAAGATCCCATGGAACCCTTCGTGCACGATTACGAGGAGCGCAATGCTGATGATCCAGAACCAGAAGGGGACCCCGAACACCCCGGGCGCGATCACCGGTGATGCGGTTGGTGACGGGAGAACCAGAGACAGCCCTGGCACAGACGTTGTCGACAACAACCCCTGGATCGTGATTTGAACCAGAATGATGAACATCCAGATCGAGAAGAAAAAGCCAAAGGCAACCCCGATCATCCCGAGCAGCTTCCAGAAGCCCCGGCCGTGGGATCCGAGCCAGATCAGGATGTGCCGACCCCGGGTGGTCTTGCGGAGGAACATGATCGATTGTCGCTCGAATTTCTTCCGGTCGTTGTAAAGGACCATGAAAACGAGGACCACGAAGAGGAGAAAGCTCACGGGATAGAGGTCAGGAATGACCTGATAGAGACCAAAACCGATCGCCAGCAGGACTGGAATCAGGAGCAGGGCCAATCGGGTCCAGGAAAGGGTCATAGAAGCATCACGTGCTCAGCAGGTATTTAACTAACCTATTTAACTCTTAATAAGCATTCTTGCTATAGCAACAGAACCCACGGAGGTATTGTTATGACAGCAGATGAATCCCAGCTGAACGAGAAACCAGAGGACCAGCTGGAACGAACACAAGAGGAAGCACCAGCTGATGGCATCGTAGAGGAAGAAATCTCTGAGGAAGAAGACGAGAAGATGCCCTTCCCGACCGCGGCCGTTGTCCGGCTCATGAAGAAGAATCTGGACAGCGACAAGATGATCAAGAAGGAAGTTAAGATTGCCATGAACAAGTGGCTTGCCAAGCTCGCTGAGTCCGTTTCCCATGAAATGAACAAAGTCCCGTACACCATGCTCCATCTTCATGAGTTCAAGAGCGCAATCGCGATGTACGAGAATCTCGAGGAATTCAAGAAAGAGAAGGACCGGATCCTCGCTCATCTCGACGCCATCAAGGCAGACATTGCGAAGCTTGAACGTGATCTCGGGCGACTTGACCCTGAAGAGCTCTGATTCCTGTGAATGTCAACGTCCTTTCCACAAAGGAGAATAAAGTTCTCGGCCGGAAGGAGGCCGTTGTTGAGATTGAACACGCCGGGAAACCAACTCCCGTGCGAAAGGTGATGCTCCCGCATGTTGCCAAGGCAATTGGTGTGAACCCTGACACCGTGGTCATTCAGAAAATCTTCACCAAGACCGGCCGTGGCGCCTCAAAGGTGTATGTGTTTGCGTACGCAAGTGCAGACAAGATTCCTCTGTACCTGAAGGAAAAGCAGGAACGCAGGATCGCCAAGACCGAGAAGAAGGTTGCTGAGGAAAAAAAGGAAGAGAAACCTGCTGAAAAACCAAAGGCTGACGAAAAGAAAGAAGAAAAACCAGCCGAGGAAACAAAGGCGTAGCTACTTTCTGTAAATTTGTTTCAACCAGATTTTCTTAAATGTGGCGAATGTTGTCACAGAAAGGAGAAAGCCGACTGTGGGAACAATCGCATGCAGAGGAGCTTGTGGAATCTCGATAAACCACAGATAAAGTGCAATGGCAAGGTATGTGAACAACGCGATAAGGAATTTTCTTGTTGTGCTGGTTTCCCATGCTTTGTCAGCTTCAACATGAGCATTCCGCTGCTTGAGTTTCTCAATTTCCTTTTCAAGATCACGCAATGTCATATTCACTTCGCCGTGATGTGGGTCCCTGCTTCACCAGCAAGCGCCTGCTCGAGGAGGCTTGATGAGGTGATGATGACGTTCGCTTTGGGGATCTTTGTCAAGAATTCGATCGCAGCCTCGATTTTCGGACCCATGGACCCTTCTGCAAAATGGCCCTGCTTTTGATATTTTTTCAAATCCGCAATCGTGACTTTCCGAAGCGATTTCTGGTCAGGTTTCTGGTAATTCAACGAAACATAATCAACGTTCGTGAGAATCAAGAAGAGGTCTGCCTTGAATGCGATCGCGAGTTTTGCTGAGGCAAGGTCCTTGTCAATCACTGCATCGACGCCCTTCATGCCAGCTTTCTCCTTAACAACAGGAATACCGCCGCCACCGCACGCAATAACAATTGCGCTTTCAGCTATTTTTTCGATCTCTGCAGCTTCCAGAATCACCAGCGGGGCAGGAGACGCGACCACTCTCCGATACCCGTTGCTCGTCTTCGCGAAGACCCAGTCACGGGGGAAGTAATCCTTGTAGGAATAGAATGGGCCAACTGGCTTCGTGGGTTTCTTGAAGGCCTTGTCCTTGGGATCCACCTGCACGTGGGTGATCACTGTCACCACGGGTGTGGTCAATTTTGCCTGGTGGAGTTTGTTTGAGAGGGCTTCCTGGAACATGGCTCCAATCTGACCCTGGGTTTCAGCAACACAAATGTACAGGGGAAGCTCAGGGACAATGTCCTTGGCCCTGTCCTGCTGGATCAGCAGATTCCCAACCTGGGGACCATTCCCGTGGGTGAGCACGATCTGGTAGCCGTCCTTGAAGAGCTTGACGAGGTGCAAGGCTGCCGTATCAACATTGGCGAGCTGTTCTTCAATGGTCCCCTTCTGGAGGGGGGCCTGAAGGAGTGCGTTCCCTCCCAATGCAACGACTGCCCGTTTTTGGGGCATAGAATGCAAGATTAGAAAGAGGCTTTATTAAGATTGGATTTTTTGGTCATTTACTTCCGGACGATGAAGACGAGGCGGATCACGAGGACAAGGATGATCAGGATTGTGATGACGGCAACAGCTGCGGTCTTCCAGTCGCCCTGGGCACCTGCCCTGAGGAGCTGCCCAGTGATCTCGTTGCCAAAGGTGGCGTTCCCGATGACACTAGTATCTTCCTTTTCACCGAGGATCACGGTAATGGGGACTTCGGTCGAGGCAAGTGGTGATGTTGCTGTCACAATGATCTGTTCCTGACTCCCTTTCTCAGCGGTCAGGGGTGGATTTGCATAGACAAAAATTGTGTCTCGCTCACTAGGTTCCAGCTCGAGGAGCTGTGGGGTAGCGAAGACCCAGGTGGGACCGGTTACCTCAATCACGATTTGCTGCGCAACCTTTGTGGGGTTCTGGATTTCCAAGGCAACAACCTCTGCCTTTCCAGGAAGGACATTGATCACCATCGTCTCCCCTGAGAGAACAGAGCACGCTTCTACTGACTTGATAGTATAGGAGAGCGTTGTGCTGTCCTGGATGTTGCCAGGAGCGCTCACCGTGATCGTGACCGTCTTGGTTCCCGGTTCCATGGTTGTGGTGTCAAACATGAGGGACACTTCTTGCGATTCGTCAGGAAGGAGGGATACCTTTGTATGAGAAAGAACACCAGCAGTGCTGGTAGTATTGAATATTGTTTGGACCGTTCCGGTGTTGGTGATGAGCGCGGTGAAGGAGAGATCCTCACCTTGACAGACAATAATATCAGACGGCCCAGTAGTAATTGTCACACCACGACAGTCGTTCACCGTAATGCTTGCTTCATCAGAGAACACGGTCCCGTCAGCATGTGAGGTTGCGGTGATCTCGAAGGGTTGTGATCCGAATGCTATTGGATGTGCGGTAATTGTCATCTCGATAATATCACCCGGTGCAAGCGTGACTGTAGTTTCGGGGAGCGTAATCCAGTTTGGGGCAGCAATGGTCAGGGTGTCTTTGCTGCTCCCGCTATTTTTTAGGGTGAGGGTGTAGTCAGCACTTTCTGTCTGGCAAACCGTTGCTTTTGACGGTTCGATGTTGAGTGTGGTTGCGAAACAATCAATCAGGTTCAGGGTGATATGTTCTGTGTCTGTTGCCGGGAAGGTTGCCGAAGTTGCGGTAACCAAAATATCATGACTTCCTTTCAATTCGATGGGAGGGGTGAGGGTCAGCGTGACGTCCATGTGTTCATCGGGACCGAGAGTGATTTCTGTTGGCGTGATTTTTGCCCAAGAAACAGATGGTGCAAGGGTAAAGGTGTCGGTGAATTTCCCGTTATTGGTAACGGTCAATGACATAATTTGGGGTGTCGTGCTTTCCTGACAGACATCATGAGAAGTCACGCTTGGTATCACAGTGACAGCAAAACAAGGGAGAATCTTCACACTCAAGGTTGTTGACGCGGTATCAGCACTATTTGACAAGGATGCTGCATGGACCGTGAGTTTGTAGTCACCAGGAACTGTTGTCAATGGAATTGAGGAAACAAGGAAAGGGTTAATTGTTTTGGACTCACCAGAACCGAGGGTAACGGTCTGCTTGATCTGTCCTTCCCACTCATCTGGCAGACCAAGAGTCAGGCTGTAACTGTCTGTGGTACCGCCCAGATTCTGAACAGTCACCAAGACATCAGCAGGGGTAATAGGCTCGGCACAGGTTGCCAGCATCGTCTGGGAAAACGAAACGTCAACTGCGGCGCCCGCTACTGGTGCTGGGATCACGACCAGGAAAAATGCCAGAAGGGCCACTACCGGAAGGGGGGAACAATTCATGTCTCTCTAAAGCACCGTAAATAATTTAAACCTTCAGCGGGCCCCGAAGGGATTTAAGGAGCCATGAGAATGGGTATTGGGGTGATGATCATGCCAAATAAGAAAACCACCAAAAAGAAAACCAAGAAGAAGGCGAACGTCTGCGAGTTCTGCTGAAGCTTTAAAAGCCTCTCCACACAGAGACGGAGTATGCTCGTGTGCGTTGAGTGTGGCAGCGACTACGACGATTCTCAGCAGGGAATGAACTACTTCATCTGCACCCACTGTCTTATTGATATTGAGCAGTAGTGGTGTTCAACTGCTCTATGGCATCACTCTAGCGTTGTCTTCTTCAAAATACCGAGATGATAACTCAGGCCTCTTAATGAGTCATGTATTTTTGGTTTGAACACAATGACACCCCAACTTGTTATGATGCCAGTGGTTATTACTCCACCCAATGTCAAATCCAACATCCACGCTGGCCCGATAAGCAAGAGTTCGCCGTACCAGAGGTGATCAATTATCCCGAAAAGTGCGCCGCCGAGGAGCATTATTGTGAGCCAGAATCCTTGGGCATCTTTCCTCCCCGTTGTCTTTCTGCCAATAACTCCAATGAGCATCGCCAACAACGGGACAACCCAACACGCCATAGAAATAATTAGTCATTTCTGTTTTATAAACAAGATCTTCTGGAATACGGCCAGATCCCCTTCGGTTAGAGATATCTCTTCTCAGAAGAAGAACTCCCGGGGGTGATGCGATGGTGTCTGTGTATGCCACCTGAGGAAGCTATTGCTTCCTCTTTTTCAGTTCCTCGGCAACGAGGTTTGCAACCGTGGCCCCTGAAACCTTGCCACGAATCTCCTTCATCGTGAGGCCCATGATGATTGCCTGTGCGTTCCGTTTCTCACATTCCTGTGGATGGGTTTTGATAAGTTCGCTGATCCGGGACACCAAAACAGATGTTGGGATTGTTGTTCCCGTGACCGCGGTGCGGAGTTGTTCACGATCAGCATCAGTATGTTGTGCAAGGTGGCGAAGGGCATCGGCCAAACTGTCTTTGTTGATATGGTTCTTTTGGAATACCTCAAACGCGAGACGAATGTGGTCATTTGTTAGTTTATGGACAGGAACAGCGCTTCTGCGCAGTTGTGTCAACGTCGCGGTCAGTGTTGTTGCAACAAGCGTGGAATCATATTGTTTTGCAAGATCTTCGAACAGATCGCTACGGCCGCTGTCAATTACCTGCCAGGCAAGATCAGGGCTCACCTTGTATTCATCAAGGAACCGCTCGTGTTTTGTTTCAAGACTTTCCGGGAGACGTTCCTTGACACGAGAAAGGTACGACACGTCAATCCGAACAGGAAGGGAATCTGTCTCTGGATAGAGCCGGGATGAGCCTGGCATTGGCCGGAGGAAGGTTGTTGATCCGTCCCGCTCTGCTTTCCGGACTTCGGGGATCACGGGGGTGTTCAGTTGTTTGGCTGCTCGTTCCAAGACTCGTTGCAGTGCCGCAGTCGCTGTTTGTTGTGAACCAGCAATGAGGACAAAGGCGTCCTGGGGCAGGCAGGCAAGCTTTTTCTTGACATCCCATATTTCGAGTTTTCCAATCCCATATTGTTTGAGATCTTCATCAGAATGAAAGAGACCGCCGACACCAGCATGCCGTGCATAGGCCGCGAGTTCTGTTCCGAACCGTTTTCCTGGAGTGAGTTCTGTTCCGAGCAGGCCAGCAAAGCCGGGTAACCTAGCACCGAGGACAACGCCATCATTGTTCAGGGTGTCTTTGATCCTCGCAATCCCGGTCGCTTTGAAGGTACTCGACACGTCAACAATGGTCGAGGGAACAAGAGAAACGTATTTAAGTGCTTTTGTTATCTTGACGAGAGCTTGTTGCCGCTCCATTTCCCGTCTCACGAAGAGAGGAATCAATCCCAAATCCTGGATGCCTTTTAGTTCGATTCGTGAGCCGCCTGGAACAGAAACATTCAGGTCTTGTCGGATGGTTCCGAGACCCCGCCGCACGTTCGGGAGTGCGCGAAGGATCCGGCCGATTGCTGCGGCGACATCCTTTGCCTGCTCTGGAGTGTGGATATCGGGTTTGGTGGCAATCTCGATAAGCGGAATGCCGAGACGGTTCAGTCCATAGTCAACGATACTCTTTTCCTTTCCGAGGATTTGTGCACTTTCCTCTTCCAATGCAACGGTTGCAATCCCCACTGTGCCGCTCGCAGTTTCTAGCGAGCCATCCATCCCAACAACAACAGTCCGCTGAAAGCCGCTGGTGTTACTGCCATCGATTACAAGCTTCCGCATGATATGGATTTCATCGGGGATTTTGCAATTCAGGAAGAGGGCAACGGTGAGTGCCGCGTGCAACGCTTCTTCATTGAGGAGGTGAATCGGTTCCTCATCGGCGTCAACAAGGCAGGTCTCCAGAGGATAGAAGTGATACCGGAATGTTTTCTTCTTCAGGACTTCGTGAAGTGCAGCAGGATCAATTTCGCCAAGTTCGCCGACAACTGGACGGAGGTTTCGAAGCAGGTGAAAGTCCAGCTCCTCTTGTGCAAAGGTTGTGGTGCATCCACAGAACAGTTTTCTTTCTGTGGCCAGTTGCTGATGGATCTCGAGACCGCAGGTAACAGTATCCATAGGGATCAGTTCAGAAACGCCTCCAGTTCTGTTCGCCTCATGTATTCACCAGCAACATTTTCTTTCATGCGTTTTCGGATCTCATCCATATCAGTCGTATGGCCAAGCACCCAGCCGAGTTTGACGAACGCTGTTTCCGTGTGCATGTCATGCGCGGGAATCGCTCCAGCGCCGTGGTAGAGGAGGCGGAGGTTTGTGTAAACATCAGGATTGACGCGACCATAGATGCATTGGGTTGATACAACAACAGGGATACCGTCTTTGACGAGTTTTTTTACAGCAGGAATCCAGGGTTTGCGGGCAAAGCTTGGAACATGACCAAGGGCGCTTCCTTCTATCACAATTCCTTTGTACTTCTTGCCCCGGTAATATTCGAGAATGTCGGGATCAGCGCCCGGGAACACGCGAACAAGCGCTGTTTTGGGTTCAAAGACAGCGTCGAGGGTGCCGGGTTCGTCAGTTCGTTTGCTGTATATTTTTCTGATGTGTTCGATGCGACCGTCAGGATAAATTTTCGCCAGTGGTAGGGAGTTGATCGGACGGAAGGCATCCCGTCGGCTTGTGTGCATCTTTCGCACTTTGGTGCCACGAATGAAGAGACAATACTCGTCACTTGAGCTGCCATGCATACACGTACCGACTTCTGCGAACGGGCCAAGAGCAACATGTGCAGCGCAGAGGAGGTTGAGTCCTGCATCACTTGAGCCCCGGTCACTGGACCGTTGCGAACCAACCAAGACAACAGGTTTGCCGATGTTTCGGAGAAAGAAGGAAAGCGCAGCGGCGCTGTAGTGGAGGGTATCTGTCCCATGCGTCACGATCACCCCGCGGCTTTCTGTCTTGAGTTCTTTATGAACTGCAGTTGCAAGATCGATCCAGTCCTGGGGATCAGTGTCCTCGCTCATTTTCGTGTACGGCGTGACGATATTCTTGAAGCGGATCACGTCTGCAAGCTCGGGAACGTTGTGAAGGTATTCGCGGGGATCCTCAACTGAATATACGCCGCCGGTTCGATAGTCGATGCGGCTTGCAATGGTACCGCCAGTAGCAACAAGCGAGGTGGGGGGATTCTTTGGATTGAAGGAAAGCTTCAGGAGTTTCTTGCTCGTCTTTCCGATCATGTTCTCATTCGCACGGCCTACCTTGGTAATCTTGGTCTGTGGTGTGACTTCGATCCCGATGTTGTAGCCGGAATCGAGCTTGATAACGAGCGCACGGGGATTGCCAAATTCCGTTTGCGGTAAGAGAACCCCTTCAAAGAGGTGGTTCTCTTTCTCAATCTTGATCCGATCGCCAATTGCAATGTTTGCTTTGGCTAGAAGTGCCTCAATGTCCTTTGTGTGCATACACAACCCCGCTGAGCTGATATTTAACTAGTTGCCTATAAGTAAGCATGGACGAACAAGGTGTGGCTGCACTGGACCTCCGGTTCCTCGTTCGTGAGCTTCGGGGAGCGCTGGTCGGCGGGTTTATCAAGAAGATTTTTCAGTACGGGAACCGCCAGAAACAATTCTTGCTCGAAGTGAACGTCCCCGGAACTGGGACAAAATTCCTCTATATTGATAGGAAGAAGCTCTTTCTGGCTGCACAGAAGCCGGAGAGCCCTCCGGAACCGCCGCAATTCTGCATGTTCCTGCGGAAGCGGTTGGCTGGGAGTAAGATTCTTGAAATCGAACAGCGAGGATTTGATCGGATCGTTGCGATCGCGACAGCTGAACATGTTTTGATCTTTGAGTTCCTTGAACCCGGCAACGTTATCTTGACTGACATGAACGGCATGATCGCCCTCCCGCTTGAGTTGCAAACATGGAAGGACAGAGTAATCAAACCTAAAGTGCGGTATAGCCCGCCCCCGTCCCCCCTGGATCCGTTTACTCTGGAATTCAATGACGTGGTCAAGCTCGCTGAAAAACACTCGAAAAAACTCGTCGTGTTCGTTGCATCAATTTTAGGCCTTGGTGGTGTCTATGCACGAGAGGTGTGTGTCCGGGCGAAGGTCGATGAGCAGCTCCCTGCAAACCAGGTACCAGCTGCAGATCTTTCACGGGTCGTGACCGCGCTCCGTTCGCTGGAGAAGGAGCAACTCATGGCGGTTCGATACGAAACCATCGTGAGTCCGTTTCCCTTACACTCTGCACCGATACATGGAGCACGATCGTTCCCGTCGTTTTCCGCGGCATTGGATGATTACTTTACCCACGAGGTTGCTGCTGCGTCGCAGAAACACGTGAAAGAGAAGGAAGGCAAACAGGTGTACATCAAACAACAACAGGAGAAAGCGCTTGAGAAATGGAGGCAGATTGAACAGGAATCTCGGCGACATGGAGAATTATTATCATCACATGTTGCAGAGGTTGATGCAGTCTTATCTTGGATTACTAAGACACGGAAAACAAGATCATGGGACAACGTTCTCAAAGAACGACCGATTGCACCAGAACCAATTCCATCACTCTTGAAGGATATTCACCCAGACCAAGGACAAGTTATTATTGAACTCGAAAATACACCCATCATCATTGACGTACGCAAAGCAGCGCTGCAGAACGCAGCGGAAAAGTTCCAGCGCGCGAAGAAGGCAAAGAACAAAGTAGCAGGCATTCACAAGGCAATGAAACGGGAGATTGCGCGTTCTACACCGAAAAAGGAGAAGGTTCGTGCTCAAGGAAAGGGAACATTTTTGACATTCACATCAGTAGACGGCACTAGGATACTTGCGGGCAGGGACGCAGAGACAAACGAGCAGTTGATTAAGAAACAGACTGGCCCAAATGATCTTGTGTTTCATGCAGATATTACAGGAGCTGCGTTCGTTGTCGTGAAGGGTCCTGCGTCTGAACAAACAAAACAGGAAGCTGCCGTGGTTGCTGCGGTCCACTCCAAGGCGTGGCAGCGGGGTCTGGGAACTGCGGACGTGTTTGCCGTGACCCCAGACCAGCTCTCCAAGAAGCCGCAGTCTGGTGAGTATCTTCCCACGGGATCGTTTGTGGTTAGAGGAAAGCGGACGTGGTACCGGAACGTGCCGCTGGCGGTCACAATTACTATTGTAAAGGCGGAGGAATTTGAGATCGTTCCTCGCTACGGGCGTGCGAAAGGGGTGGTGGTAGTCCCGGGTGGAGTCCCGGCACCCGAACTCGCTCGCCAGATCAAAGGGGCCCTGCTGTCCCGAGCATCGAAGGTGCAGCAGGAACAGCTCGTCAAGCTGCCTGCAACCGCGTTTGAGCAGTATATTCCTGGCGGCAAGGGGCAGCTCGCACTTTAAAAACCCATCAGGTCATTATACACTCTTGCGATTATCTTGCGATTACTATGTCCAAACAACGACGACCCAAGAAGGGAAGCCGGGCCTTCTGGCCTCGAAAACGGGCGAAGCGGATCTATCCGCGAGCCAAGTCCCGGGTCATGAAGGAGACAGGTCCGCTGAGTTTCGCTGCCTACAAGGCCGGCATGGTTAGTGTCTCGTATAGTGATATGAAGAAGGGTTCACCGACCCAGAACATGGAGATTGTGACAGCAGCCACGGTCTTGGCAACACCACCGCTACAGGTCATGGGGATTATCTTGTACAAGACCACTGCTACTGGGATACGAAAGTGGACAGAGTTCTGGACAGAGAAGAGCGAGAAAGATCTTTCCCGGAAGCTCAGTGTTCCGAAGAACGTTAAGAAGGTTGCTGTTGACAAGGAAATCGACAAACTGGCAGCTGTGCGACTGCTCGTGCACACCAAACCACGGACAGCAGTCGGCAAGAAGACGCCGGAGATCTTTGAAGTTCCCCTCGGCGGGAACCCCAAAGAGCAGTGGGCATTCGCCAAGGAAAAACTTGGAAAAGAGATCACTGCTGCAGACGTGTTCAAGGAAGGGGAGCTTGTTGATGTGGCTGCTGTGTCAACAGGGAAGGGATTTCAGGGACCAGTGAAGCGGTTCGGAATCGTCATCCGTTCCCGGAAGAACAAGGGCAAGCGGCGACACGTTGGGAGCATCGGACCCGTGACACCAGGCAAGGTGTTGCCAGGGAAGATTCCGTACGCAGGGCAGCACGGCTTCCAGACGCGAACCGAGCAGAACAAGAAGATTTTGAAGATTGCGTCTGGAAAGATTGCACCGACTGGTGGATTCTTGCGCTTTGGTGAAGTCAATGGACCGTACCTCTTGGTTGCTGGTTCTGTTCCAGGACCGAAGAAGCGGTTGATTATGTTGCAAAAGGGTGTGCGCAGCAAAACGAAACCGGAGCCGATTGAGCTGAAGAGTGTACTGTTACAGAGTCAGCAGTAATCTTTTTTCTCTTAATCACTGAGTATATTGGAAGGTATCATTACCAGCCCTCGTACATCACTAAATCGGTCAGGAACACAGCGACTGCAAGAAAGATTATAAAGAGTCCTATTAGCACCGCGATTAGAATGATCTGCGCCAAGCCGGCAACGAAATCGTAGGTCACTAACGATATCAGGCCCAATAGGAGCAGCGCAAGGATCATGAAAATCAGGAACAGCCGTTTGTGCATGGTCGCCCCGATGAAAAAGAAGATGAAGAAAACCACAACCATGAAGGTAACAGCATATTCCTTGACCGGAGTGAACAGAACCTCGCCATTAAACAATACTGCCAGGAACGCAAGAACAAAAACAATGATCAGGACGATTGTCAGTACTTTCTCTCGTTTGCGGTGGTAGCGGCCTAACTTGTGTTCTGCTCGCTGGGAGCGTGTCCATTTCTTCCCCATAGTATGTCCTTGGGACGCTTCCTATAAGAAGTGTGTTAGGCCTTCTTCTTGGTCTTCTTGGGAGTCTTTTTCTTGAGTTCTTGTTTCTCACCTTTCGCATTGACGAAGCCGTCACGGACGCAGAGCATCCAGGGGCGGCGGCGGAACTGACGGATGGTCACGATGAACAGGCCACAGGTCTTGCAGGTTTCCTTGCTCATCTTGAGGAGGCCTTTTTGGGGAAGTGAAAAGGTTTCGGTGCAGTCCGGATAGCCCGTGCAGCCGACAAAGCGCTTCCCGGCATGAGATGTCCGGATGATCAGGTTCTTGCCGCACGTGCATGTTCCTATGGTGGTGTCCCGTTTCAACATCTCTCGGAATGCAATCGCAAGATCCTCGCCAATTTCCTTGTCGTGTTGCTTGAATTTCTTGAGGATCGTTGTCAAGGTTGTGGTTGCTTCATCGACAATTGTTTCCCATTCCTTCTTGCCGTCTTGAATGATTTCCATGTCCTCTTCGAAGGTTTTCGTGAGGTCTGCTGAGAGGATTTCCGGGCAGTGTTTCTCGAGGGCGTGGACAACCGCACTACCAAGAACACTGACAACAATCGATTTCTCGTTGATGTACTCGCGATCGTAGAGAGTTTGCAGAATTGATGCGCGGGTTCCCTTTGTCCCCAGCCCGAGTTTCTCCATTTCTTTCAGGATCGTTGCCTGCGTGAAGCGGTTAGGCGGCTGGGTTTCTTTGTCGAGAAGAGAGAGATCCTTGACCGGATGTTCTTCTCTTTTTTCGAGCGGAGGAAGTATTACTTCCTTGAAGCGGGCATAGGGTTTGTAGAATGTGATCCAACCAGGTTCAACCGTGTACGCCCCTCTGGCATGGAATCGTTCTGGTCCAATTAAGAAAGAGACGTTCATAACTGACCGGGTTGCGTGATCACCGAAGGTTGCAAGGAACCGACGAACAATCAGATCGTACACATTCTTTTGTTGTGTCGAGGCTCTCGCTGGTTTGTTGCCCGTTGGGTAGATCGCGGGGTGAGCCGGATCTGCTTTCGGCCCCTCGTTCGGTTTCAGTGTTGGTTTTGTGAGCAACTGATCGCAGAAATCCCGGTACAATCCTTGCTTTTTCAGATTTGAAAGAATGGATTTGAAGCCGATCTTTGCAGGAAGTTTTTGGCTTGCCGTTCGAGGATACGAAATCGCTGCTTGTTCGTACAACCCTTGTGCCAAGTCGAGTGTTTGTTTGGGTGAGTAACCGAAGTGCTGGTATACATCGCGCTGCAAGGTGGTGAGGTCAAAGGGAAATGGTGGTGCGGTCTTGGTTTCCTTTGAAACGATATCTTCAACAACCGCTGGTTTTCCTTGCGCATTTTCGTGTGCTGTTGTTCCTTCTTGCTTTTTCCAGAACTTGTCAGTTTCATGCGTTGCCAAGACCTCTTTTCCGTTGACATCAATCACGGAATCCAGTTGCCAGTACGGTGTTGGGGTGAACTTGTTGATCTCGTCCTGCCGTTGCTGGAGCAGCGCGAGGGTCGGTCCTTGAACACGGCCGCTTGACAATACTTTGAATGCACCGGCTTCGCGGAGCGCAAGAGTTAAGGCACGACTCACGTTAATGCCCCAGAGAAAGTCCAAGTGATGACGTGCCAATCCCGCGTTAATTTGTGGGAAGTCGAGTTCTGGACTGGCATATTCGTATGCTTCAATGAGATCATCCTTAGCCAAGGTCGAGAACTTCATGCGACGGCCTTTCTTCGTATTGAAGATGTAGCGGAAGATATTGTAGGCAATCGTCGAGCCTTCACTGTCGTAGTCGCACGCTGAAATGAAATCCGTCGCGCCGTCGGACACTGACTGAAGGTTTTGGTAGTATTTCTTGGCCCACGTATTCTTCCGGTCAGCAAACACGGGCTGCCATTTGGTTGCGAACACAGGATAGGACCAGACCTGCTTCTTGATTTCTTCGGCGAGTACAAAGAGGTGCCCGACTGCGGGGGCAACGAGAAGCTGCCTGCCGCCGCGCGTAAAGCAGTAGGAGGTGATGCCGAATCGCTCGATGGGACGGATCTCGTCCTCAGCGAGAGCATCAGCAACCTTCTTCGCCACGGCAGGTTTCTCCGTGAGGATCAGGGTGAAGGGCTCGTTCGAAACAGGTTCCGAAGGGACAACATCCGTTGCCTGAACAGTTCGAGAACGCTTCGGTGTCTTTTTTGTGGGCATTTGATCGGTGTTTCATTAACGGATGTGACAGGTATAAAAAAGAGGCGGATTTGTATAACAGTGTTATGTTATTGTTGGTTCCCGTTATGGAGTGCCCGGATCAACTCTTCAAGCAGCTTCCGATGATCAGGTGTCCGGATAATTGCAGAAGCGAAGACCGCTCCCCGTGTTCCAATCTTAAGCGCTTCAGTCACGTCCGTTCCCGTTGTTACGCCGGCACCACATAACGGAATCGTTGTACCGTTCACCAGTGATGCAAACGAGCGGATCACATCGCCTTGCTGACCGGTAATTGAGTTTCCGGTTCCTATCAACTTGGGATCTTCGTAGGCAATGTACGTCGGTTCCCATGGGGTGATCTTCTCTACATCCCCGAGAACATCCGTACACACCAAGGTTTCCAAGCCAACATCTTTGCAACGTCCTATTGTCTGCTGGAGTTGTTCAAGTGAGATCCGGCGTTCTGCATGGTTTAGCAACGTTCCTGTTGCTCCGTAGTCTTTTGCTGCTTCCGGGAGCATTGCACCGGTGTGCGAACCAAAAGATGCAGGATCAAGGTGCTGAACATAAATCGGAAGAGACACAGCCGAACAGATCTGGTGTAGATCGTACGCCTGGACTGCAAGGATAACACGAACATCGTACGATTTTGCAACCTCGTCGGCGATTAGCGCAAACTGTTCTGCATTCTTCCCCGTTCCTTCTTTGTACGTTTTGAAGTTAACAACAAGAACCGGCTGCATTGTGATCATGGGAGAATGCCAAGACTCTTGTCTGTTTTTCGCATCGATTCTTCCTTGGTTGCAATACCACTCAGTGCCCGGATCGCATCGATGTTTTCAGGCAACACAATGGATTCCTGATGAACTGCATGCGACCAGTAGAGCACGTTTTCTTCAATATTCACACCCTCTTCCCAGATCGCGACCTCATACATATCGTAGCGCGGCCGGCCGATGTCGCGAAAGTACTCAATCATCTGCGAGGTTGAGTTATAACCAGCATCGCTGCTGAACAAGATAATGCGCGGTGCGTTCCTGAAGGCGTCAAGAACAGTTTCACGGCTTGCTGTTTGTTTGAGTTTGAGACGGACAAAATGGGTGTGCGTCAGCGTCGTCGGGATCTTGCATGCCATAGTCTTGATCGGAATGTGCGGCATCACAGTCTGCACATCTGGTCCGTGATGTGACGGAACTTTCGTAACTGGTACAACGGCGTTTACTGGCCCTTTTTTTGCATCCGCAGGATCAGTTGTTCGGCGAACGAGAACTGCGAATACGTCATCAACCCCGAATCGGGTATCAAGTGCGTGCAGTGTCCGGACGAGGGACGTGGTATTGCAACTGACGACACGGATCGCGTTCACGTCGCGCGCTGCGTCGTAGTTCGCAACTGTGGAAAAACTCACTGGCGCGATCGAGGCAGGAGCACCGCCCTGATAAATCTGCTTAACACCATACTTCTCGTACAGGGGTTTCGTCGCGACATCAACCTCTGCGGGAGTGCAATCAACAACAATATCAACAGCACCACTTTTCAGAACGTCCTCGAGGGTTCCTTGATAATTGAAACCAGATTGCTGCATGGCACTGATATATTTCTGCTCGGCAACAGCTGCGTAGAGTGGTGTTCCTTTCAGCAGGCTTTGTTCACCGAGCATGTTCCGGCAGGTTGTATTCACCGAACGATTTGCGACGCCAACAAGCTCAATATCGTCTTGTAAGGTAAGTGCGTGGGCAACACGCTTTCCAACGGTTCCAAACCCGTTCACTAAAACACGTGGTTTCATACGGGTTGTTGGGTGTTCAAGGTATTTATAGCTCGCCCCAACTCGGTTTTCATACCAAAAAAAGCTGCAGGTATGATTTACACGCGACGACCACGACGGCCACCGGCTTTTCGTGTGGTGTCGTGCGGAATCGGCGTCACATCTTCGATTTTTCCGATCCTCAGTCCTGACCGAACCAGCGCACGAATTGCTGGTTGTGCTCCTTGGCCAGGCATGCGCTTCTTGTGGCCGCCTGGCGCGCGCACCTTCAGGTGAACACCAGTCAATCCGCGGGCAAGGGCTTCTGATGCAGCACGACGTGCGGCATTCATTGCCGGGAACGGCATCCCCTTGTCTTTATCACGATTCGTCACCATGCCGCCAGAAACGCGGGCAATGGTTTCTGCGCCTGTGATGTCCGTGATGTGAATAATGGTATTATTTTGAGAAGAGAAGATATGGGCAAGTCCCCAAGTCCCTTTGAAGGTCATGGGACGGAAACTCTGCGGTCGGCGTTCACGACGATCCCGGACAAATCTCTTTTCTTTTGGCTCTGCTGTTTCAGGTGTCGCCGGCTCCCTGGGTGTGTCCTTCACTTTTGCTTTCTTTTCTTTTGGTGCCGTGGGTGCTTCCTTCTTTTCTGGAACAGCTGGAGTTTCGTCGGGCATATGATCACGCATGAGCTTCTTTTACCGGCGCCGGGACAGTTTCAGTTGGTTGCGCAGCTGGAGCGGCTTCCTGTTTCTGAACAGGTTTTTCCTTCTTGCCCTCTGCCTTAGGTGCATTCTTCTTTGGGGCAGGCGGCAGTACGCGTTTCTTTGAAGCCTCGAGGATTGTTGGCGGTTTGCCGGTTGTCCAGTCGATCTTGTCTTCTGCATCGAGGCGGACAAGGAAGGAAGGGTACAAGACCCGGCGTCCGTCAATCGCGACGTGACCGTGGGTAATGAATTGGCGGGCCTGTTTCATGGTCGTTGCCATCCCTCGCTTCAGAATAATGGTTTGCAGGCGCCGATCAAGGATATTTTCAATAGATAATGCAAGCACATGATCGATTGTGCATTCTTTTTCATCAGAGAGCATGCCAATTCGCTGGAGCCGTTTCAACAGCACCTGCTCTGCTTCTTTGTCTTCACGTGCGGTTGCGGTTCGTGCACGTTTTCGGAACTGACGCAAGATTTCTCGTGCCCGCCAGAGTTCGCGTTTCCGTCGCAATCCGTACGTGTTCAAGAGTTTTCGTTCTTCAGTGATCTGGGTCGTGTTCCAAGGACGGCGCGGCCGTTTGTACTGCCGCTTCAGTCGCCTCATTTCTTCCCTCCCTTCACCCGTTTCACACCAACTGCGCGGCCCTTTCGGAAACTCGAGCGGGTTCGCTGGCCGCGAACCGGCAAGCCAGCGCCGTGACGAATGCCGCGGTAGCAGCGCTGCTTCTTGAGCGCATTGACGTCCATGTTCCTGGTGAATTGGAGCTGTGATGCAACAAGGTGTCGTTCCTGACCTGAACTTGGATCGCGCCGACGGTTGAGAAGCCAAGACGGGAGGTTGTGTTTGTCAGGATGGAGTGCCATGTCTTCAAGTTTGGCAACGTCAGCCTCGGAGAGCTGGCTAAATGGTTTGTTTTCAAACCCCGAAATCGTGAGAATCGCATTCGCGAGCATGTCACTGACACCAGAAACAGCAGTGATTGCCTGGGACACGGGTTTGGTCCCATCGATGTTTGTTTCAGCAAAGCGGACAATATCTTTGACGCGCGCGGGTTTCTGCTCCTTTTGTGGCTTTCCTTTCTTTTCCTTTTTCTGATCAGTATCAGTACGTTCCTTCTTCTTCAATTGTTGCGTCTTTTTGTCCGCCATATGGCTACCCCCGGAGGGATACCTTCTAATGGCAGGTGGACTTTTTAAAGGTTTAAATACCCGAAGGCTGATTATAGACTCTGATCACTATGAACGTTCCTGTCTATTCTGTTGCAGGCGCCCAGAAGGGCACGATCCAGCTCACTCCCAAACTAACCTGTCACGTTCGCGTGGACGTGATCCGCCGGGCGGTTCTGGCTGAGCGATCGCAGCTGCGGCAGCCGTACGGCGCTGACCCGAAAGCCGGGCAGCGGACGAGTGCTCACTACCACGGACGGCGCGGCATCCGCTACTCCATGATGAACAGGGAGACAGCACGACTGCCCCGAATTCATGGTCGGGTTGGACATATGGCCATGACGGCACGGTTTGTTCCCCAAGCCACGAAGGGACGGAAGGCCCATCCACCGGTGCCGCGTTCGTTCAAAGAGAAAATTAACAAGAAGGAGCGGCGCTTTGCCCTCTGTGCTGCATTTTCTGCTTCAACGAAGAAAGAAATCGTCCTGAAGCGAGGTCACAAGGCTGACGCAGTGAAGTCGTTCCCGTTGATTCTCGAAGACGGGTTTGCTGCCCTGAAAACCGTTAAGGAAACCAAGAAACTGTTGGTGTTGTTGGGCCTGCAGGATGAACTTGCCCGGGTTGCGGTGACGAAGACACGCGCCGGGAAAGGGAAGATTCGCGGCCGGCGGAAGATCACCCGGAAGGGACCGATCGTTGTCGTGCACGAAGACAAGGGCATCGGTCGTGGCGTGGCGAACCTCGCTGGCTTTGATATTGTGAACGTTCACGAAATCCGCGTTGAGGATCTTGCACCTGGTGGCGATGCCGGCAGGATGGCGATTTTTACGGAGAGCGCAATTAAGGAATTAGAGCGGATTGCGCATTAAAACTTCCACCATCTAATAGATTATAATGTGGAAAGATGCCTTCAAAGAAGGCCAAGAACTTGTTCTCGCAACGTCCTCTTCTGATGCTAAACCAAACGCAAACGTTGTCATGTCTCTTGGATTTGTAGACGACAAGCTATTGATTGCCGATAGTCAGATGCGTACGACTCTCAAGAATCTGAAAGAGACGAAGCAAGTGTGTATTGTTACTAAGAGTAAAGATGTGTATTACAGAGTCACAGGAAGCGTTCAGATATTCAATTCCGGAAAATATGTGGATCTTTGTAACCAACGTGACAAAAAATATTCAACGAAGAATGCTATTTTAGTAACAATCAAAAGTGTTTTTGATTTAGATAAGATGGAAACAATTTTGTAATCGTTTCTTATAACATTGTTATATTCCCAAGAACCGGTCTTTATAAACCCCTCCCTCTATAGCTTACTCTCATCATTGGAACGATCGCTATGGCAGACGCCGATAAGGTCGAGGTTACCTCGCCAGAGAACACTGCTCCTTCTCAGCTAAAACCAGCTTCCAAGAAAGAAACCAAGCCAACAACTGAAGCACCGAAAAAGGCCGTTGTTGAAAAGAAATCAAAACCAGCTGAAAAACCAACCAAAGCCGAAAAGAAGAAAGAGGAACCAATCTACGACCCCTGGCGGCTCCTCCGCTTCTCCCACTTAACCGAAAAATCCATGGTTATGGTCGAGCGCCAGAACAAGCTGGTGTTCATTGTCAAGCGCAACGCAACCAAGCAGCAGGTTCGCACAGCCATCGAGAAAGGGTTCAAGGTCAAGGTTGATGCTGTCAATCTCCAGCACACCCACAAGGGTATCAAGAAGGCGTACGTCACCCTCAACGCCAAGAACCCGGCAACCGAACTCGCGACACGCTTGGGGATGATGTAGTATGGGAAAACAACTCATCCAGCAACGACGCGGAAAAGGTTCCTCAACCTTCCGAACCCCAGCATACCACTTCCAGCCCAAAATCATGTATAACAACAAACAAGGAACCGTCGTTGACATTATTCATCATCCCATGCACAGCGCGCCGTTGGCAAAGATCGGCTACGGCAACAACGAGTTTGGTTATTTAGTTGCAATCGAAGGCCTCAAAGTCGGTGATGCCTTCTCCTCAAAACAACTTGGCGACCTTCCCGAGGGAACAACGATTTCTTCGTTGGAAGTCCGCCCTCATTCCGGACCAAAGCTCTGCAGAAGCCCGGGCAGCTTTGCAACGATTGTTGCAAAGTCAGATACTGCTGTCACCATTCGGCTTCCCTCAAAGAAAACAATGAAGCTCCACCCAGCCTGCCGCGTCACCCTCGGCATCCCTGCAGGTGAGGGCCGGCACGAAAAGCCGTTCCTGAAGGCAGGTAATAAATACCACCAAATGAAAGCACGTGGTAAGCTCTACCCGCGCACGAGCGCGACCGCCATGAACGCAGTGGACCACCCGTATGGTGGATCAGGATCTGGCAAGAAACGACCACCGGTCTCACACAGCACGCCACCGGGCGCAAAGGTCGGTGCGATCAGTGCGAAGCGCACAGGAAGAAAGAGGTAATATGGCACAAAAATTCACGTACCGCGGTGTTCCGTGGGAAGAGATCGAGAAGATGGATATTACTGAGTTCGCAAAACTCGTACCTTCACGGGAACGCCGCGTCTTGAAACGTGGGTTTACCCCTGTCCAAAAGAAATTCTTGAAGAACATCCGCACGAACCGGGAGAAATTCTGGCGCACTCGCGCCCGCCAAATGGTTATTATTCCAGAACTTGTTGGACTCCAACTCGGGATCCACAACGGGAAAGAATACGTCCGGGTGACCATCATCCCCGAGATGATCGGCCACCGGCTGGGTGAATTCTCACAAACCCGCAAACCAGTCAAGCATAGTGGACCTGGTGTCGGTGCAACCCGATCCAGTAAGTTTGTGCCACTGAAGTGATGTCTATGTCAGAACGATACGCCTATACTCCCAATCCGAAGCGATCTGCTCATGCCTACGGTCGCGGCTTGCGGATTTCAACGAAATCCTCGGTCACGATCTGCAAGCAGCTTCGCGGGATGCAACTAAAAAAAGGGAAAGCATTACTCGAAGGACTTGTCACCCAGACACGAGACCTGAACGGGAAGTACTATACGAACACCTCCTTGCACATTCTGGACATGCTAAAAAGTTGCGAAGCAAATGCCGAAGCAAAGGGGCTGGAAACAGACAAACTCATTATTCATGCAACAGCACACAAAGGATTTACGTTCCGGCGGCCGCGCAGCTTCAAGCGGGCACGTCAGAAACGGAAAGTGACAAATCTGCAAATGGTCCTCGAGGTTCGGTAATATGTTGAATTCTTACTTTGTCAATCAGGGAATCAAGGAAGCACAGATCAATAAGTTTATCCGCACGACCTTCCCGCTTGGTGACTATTCCAAGATTGAACTGCAGCGCACCCCGCTTGGCGTCAAGGTTGTTATTTACACCAACAAACCTGGTCGCATCATCGGAAAGGGTGGTAAAAACATCGATGAGATTCTCACGGCACTCAAGAAACGGTTTTCTCTTGAAAATCCGCAACTTGACGTCAAGGGAATTGAAAACCCTGACCTTGATGCACACATTGTTGCCAAGCAAATCGCCAGCGCCATTGAGAAAGGGTACAACTACAAGAAAATTGGGAACCTCACCTTGAAGCGCGTCATGGACGCGGGTGCTGTTGGCTGTGAGATCGTCATCAGCGGCAAGATGGGCGGTAACAAGGGAACTGCTGGAAAGTTCATCGCAGGACACATCAAGCACTGTGGTGAGCAGGCCCACCGGCTCGTGGATAGCGGGTTTGAAGAAGCACTCCACAAGCCTGGGAAAGTTGGCATCAAAGTCCGCATCATGCACTCTTTCGAGGACATCACTGGTGTCCTTCGTAACGCGAAAACCATTGGTGAACCGATTGTGAAACCACCGGAGGAACCGCAGGAACCGGTCAAGACGCCGAAGGACAAGAAACCGAAAAAGAAGGCTGCTGCTTCCAAAAAGGCAACGGATGAGAAGGCTCCTGAAAAGAAGGTCCCCAAGAAGGTGGAGCCGAAAGAAACACCGAACGAACCAGAGAAAGAACCTGAACCAACCAATGCTCCTGCAACAGAAACGGGAGAATCTTTAAATACCGAACAGGAAAAAGAACAACAACAAGCGTGACGTATGGCTATTCTTCGACCCAAAGAGATCAGAAAGTTATCCGCCGCTGATCGACAGAAGCGGCTGCATGATCTTCATCTTGAGCTTGCGAAAGAACGCGGCCAGATTGCGGTCGGTGCAAGCACAACGTCTCCGGGCAAGATCGCGGAAATCCGCAAGACCATTGCCCGTGTTCACACAATTAACAATGAAGAAAAGCGCAAGGGGGCTTCCAAGCAATGAACGAAGTCTGTGCGAAATGCGGTTTAAGCAAAGAACTGTGTGTGTGTGAGACTATCTCGAAAGAGCGCGAGACCATCCGGATCAGTGCAGTCGCCCGACGATTCAGAAAAATGACGACGGTTGTGGAAGGACTGAGCAAAGGATCAGATCCCAAGGCGGTTCTCAAGGAACTCAAAACTAAGCTTGCCTGTGGAGGAACCATGAAGGATGGCAACGTGATTGAACTTCAAGGCGATCATCGAGAGAAGGTCAAACGGATCTTGATCAAGCTCGGGTTCACCGACGACCAGATCGAGGTTTCCTAGAACGTGTGGAGTGACCGCCGCGTTGAGGTGGACCTCGTTCGCTTGAACGTCGTTTCTCAAACCGCTGTTGTCGTCTTACGTATTCCTGAGTGTACTCGCCTTCTTCCTGTTGGAAAGAACGACGAAACTGCAAACGAGGATACGTCCCAGCAACTGCCTTGTCAACAGACAGATTCTGGTCCTGCAGGATACGCCGCATGCTCTGGTGATCTTCAGGACTCAACAACGCGATCGCCTTCCCTTTCTCCCCCGCGCGCGCCGTTCGCCCGATGCGATGTGTGTAATCATCTGACGTTTTCGGGAGATCATAATTGAAAATATGAGAGACGTTCTTGACGTCAAGGCCACGGGCAGCAACGTCAGTACAAACCAAGACGTGGATCTTCCCCCCGTGGAACCCTTCCATGATTGTGTTCCGGCGATGCTGGGTCAAGCCACCATGGATTGCCTTTGCTTCAATCCCGTCTTTTTTCAGGTTCTTGGCAACGAGATCAGACTGTTCACGCGTTGCACAAAAAACCATGGCAAGCGACGGTTTCTCTTTGTGGAGCAAGTGAACCAGGAGTGAATACTTTTCTGGTCGCATGACATCGTAGTAGACTTGCTCCAAGAAGTCTCGTTCCACATGGGTCTTTGTTGCAATGGTTTGTGGATTGCGAAGGTACCGCTTCGAAAGCTTGACAATCTCATATGGCATGGTCGCGGAAAACAACATGGTTTGCCGTGTCTTCGGTGTTGTGTTGATAATCTTCTCAACATCATCAATGAATCCCATGTCCAGCATGCGGTCTGCTTCGTCAAGGACAAGAAACCGGACACCTGATAAGTTCATGGTTCTCCGATTGAGGTGGTCGAGAATCCTTCCTGGTGTTCCGATCACAATCTCCGCGCGTTTCAGATTGTCGATCTGTGGGTTGATGGACACACCACCATAGGTCAGGACGTGAGTAATAGAGAGGTGGGCCGCAAATTTTGTGAATTCTTTGGCAATCTGCTCGGCAAGTTCCCGGGTCGGGGTGACAATCAATGCCTGGATGCCCTTTCCCTGCTCGATTTTTTCGAGAATCGGGAGGCCGAATGCTGCGGTTTTCCCAGATCCCGTCTCTGACTGAGCAATCATGTCATGCCCCTTCTTCAGAATCGGGATGGCCTTCTCCTGAATGGCTGTCGGGGTCTCGTACCCCATCTCGTTCACGGCTCGGACGAGCCGTTCGTCAAGCTGCATGTCTGCGAAGTTCATATGTATCCACAGGGTGTGTGGCGAGGCTCACCACAGAATTAGGCCAGAGGACCAACCCCATGGGGATCTTCGTCTCATCATAGTACCATAGGGTATATAAACGTTTCTTCTAGTGGACCGTGACGGAAACAACAGAAAAAGAAGATTTTTGGGAGACGGAACACAAAGGGAATTTCTACAATACATTAAGAAAATCCGTCTCTTTATTTCTATCTATTAGTTTGTGGGCTTGTTTCATCTCTTCAGGAGTATAAATATAAATTATCTTGAACTTCCCAGAAGTTGTTCGTTTCACATTATCGTGATGGATTTCAAGAACGTGGACAAGTCCCCAATAAAGCCATTTACCACCAATATTCTGAACTAAAAAATTACGAACAGGAGGCAACTTATATATTCTGATTTTTGGTTTGTCTCTGAATTCAAAAATCTTATCTTTAAAGTCATCCGCCGTAAATGGCTTTATTTTATGTTTTTCGTAATCCAAAACTTCTGGAAAACCTTGTTCTTTAGATATCTGCAAAGTATCGTTTATTTCTATGAGACTGCCCATATTCGTAGTTTAAATTGCTAAGCATTTAAAATTATTTGGGTTGTTTCTCTCCTCAGGAATGTCAATCAACGTTTCTGACACTATTGCGACGCGCCGGCCCGCAAGCGTCCGCAACGCCTATTCATATTCGAGGTACGGATGTTCAACGAGTCAGTGGTCAGCCAGATCAATCCCAAAGACACGTCACACCGTGCACACTTCGGCACAGCTATATAAAGAGGGCATTCAACCACCCTCCATGAAGATCCTCGTCGTTGAGAAAGACAAGATTCATCCTGATGGTCTAAAGCTCCTTGAGCAGAAGGGTCATAACATCACATCCTGTTCTGCACAAGATCTCCCAACAAGGGATCTTGAAACGACCCAGGTTCTTCTTACCTCAGTCACAGGACTCCTCACCCGAGGCATTATCGAGAAGGCAACCGGGCTCCAGGCCATTATCAGCGCTTCGGTCGGGCTTGACCATATCGATCAGGAAGCTTGCAAGGAACACAACATCCCCGTCTTTCACGCTCCAGGCAGCAACGCAAATGCTGTCGCAACGCACACCATTGCCCTCCTCTTCGCAGTCCTCCGCAAAGTCGCTGCAGCTGATGCCCACGTTCGGCAAGGAAAATGGAACCGAGAACAGTACTTTGGCCAGGATCTTGACAACAAAGTCCTCGGCCTCGTCGGCTTTGGCCACATCGGAAGACAAGTCGCCAAGCGGCTTTCTGGATTCGCGATCTCCGTCATTGTATATGACCCTCTCCTCACGAAAGAGCAGGTGGAACAGCACCCTGATCTCAAGGGAATTCCGGTAAAGAAAGTCGACGCGCTTGAAGTGCTCCTCAAAGCAGCAGACATCATCTCCATCCATGTTCCCCTTCTTGAGAGTACTCGAAATCTCATCAACAAAAAGGAGTTTGCTGTGATGAAACCAACCACCATTCTCCTCAACACTTCTCGGGGACCAGTCGTGAACGAAGCTGCGCTTCTTGATGCACTCAAGCATCGGATCTACGGTGCTGGATTGGATGTATTTGACAAGGAACCGACTATCAATCCTGCCTTCTTCGCACTCGAGAATGTGGTGGTGACACCCCACATTGCTGCCATGACCACTGACGCTCGCCGGGCCATGGGAATAGAAGCTGTGAAGGCCTTCCTAAGATCATTTTAAGCTTGAAACCAACAACAAGCCATGGCACAACGCTTCTGCCTCCTGGATATCGACTACGTCATTGAGCAGCATCGACCAGTGGTCCGGCTCTGGGGAGCAGACGAGCAGGGGAAGGCCATTGTACTTCTTGATCGTTCCTTTGAACCCTATTTCTACGCAGACGTCCGGCAGATCACGGAACAACAAGAGGAAGAGCTTCTCAGGAGAGTTCTCGCCCTCTCTTTTGACGGGCGGAATCCCCGCCGCGTCGAACGCACAGAACGAACCTTCCTAGGAAAACAAACATCCCTCATCAAGATTACGGTCCCGCTCCCAACCGACGTCGATTATGTTCGGGACATCGTCAAAACGTGGGATGAAATCAAGGGAACGTATGAACACACCATTCCATTCTCCCGCCGCTACCTTATTGATAAGGGATTGCTCCCCCTTGCATGGTACACGGTTACCGGAAAACCAATTGAAACAGCACTTGCTGTTGACATAGCTGTTGCGCTCGAAACGCTCACGCCTCAGTCAGAGGAACACCATCCTTCATTTCGCATCATTGCATTTGACATCGAAACCATTGACCGCGACGGCACACAGGAAATTATCATGATTTCGCTCAAGGATACTGCTGGATTTGAAACCGTGATCAGTTATGGAAAACAGAAGCAACCGAAGGGTGTTCCGCTCGAGATTGTCGAAGATGAGGCAGCAATGATCGCCCGGTTTGTGAAACACATCACTGAACGCCGGCCGCACATCATTGTTGGTTATAACAGTGATCGATTCGATTTTCCCCAGCTCCAGCGGCGGGCACAAACATTCGGCATTCCGCTCGATCTTGGTGCAGACGGATCACCGATCATCCTGACGAGACGAGGGCGCAGCAGCGCAGCACTTATTCGTGGCCGATTGCATATTGATCTGTTTGATTTCGTCGAACGAGTTCTGGGAACGACACTTGAAAGCGAAGTCCATTCACTTGACCGCGTGGCAAAGGAAATCCTCGGTGTCGGGAAGATTCCGCTTGAATGGAAGGATATCGAACGCGCGTGGCGTGACAAGGATCTGGCAACCGTTGCCCGGTACTGCCTCATGGACTCGGAACTCGCCCTCCGGCTTGCGGAAACCCTGCTCCCGCAGATCTATGAACTCTCACGTGTTGTCGGCCAGTCTCCGTTTGACACCTCGCGCATGTTCTATTCCCAGATGGTAGAATGGCTCCTGATTCGAAATGCATTCACGTCCAAGGAACTGGTTCCCAACCGACCTCCACAGGACGAGATCAAGAAACGTCATAAAGTGCCCGCGTACACCGGTGGCTATGTTCATCAACCAACGGAAGGGATGTACGAAAACATCACTGTCTTTGACTTTGCGTCGTTGTACCCAACGATTACGATTACCCATAACATTTCCCCCGAAACTCTTGACTGTCAGTGCTGCGGCAAGCATAAAGAGGAGAACCCGAACATGGTTCCCGGACAAGATCATTTCTACTGCCGTGACCACAAAGGATTCGTGGTTCATGTCCTGGAAGACCTGTTAGCACGGCGACGGGCACTTCAAGCGCGTCCATCAAACAAGGTCGCCGAGTATCGGCAACACGCTTTCAAGCTCCTTGCGAACGCAAGTTACGGATATTATGCGTACCCGGGGAGCAGGTGGTATTCCCGGGTCTGCGCTGAGTCCATTGCTTCTTTTGGTAGGATGTACATCAAGCAGGTCATTACCCTTGCCATTAAGGAAGGCTACCACGTCATCTATGGAGACACGGATTCTCTCTTCCTGCAGATGAAAACAGAAAAAAAGATTCAACCATTCATGAAAATCGTAAACACGTCTTTGCCAGGAATCATGGAGATTGAGTGCAAGGGGTTTTACACTGCCGGTCTCTTCGTTCTCGCCAAGACCGGCGTGGCAGCAAAGAAACGTTATGCTCTGATTGCTGCCGATGGGACGATTACGATCCGCGGCTTTGAGAAGGTACGCCGCGACTGGTCAGTGATCGCAAAGGATACGCAGGAAGCGGTACTTCGGGCGATCCTCGCAGAGAAAGACCCGAAGAAAGCGACCTCAATTGTCCGCACTACGGTTGAGGCATTGAAGGAAGGGACGATCAACAAGGATCATCTTGTTATTTATTCCCAGCTCACCCGACCGCTCTCGCAGTATGAGCAAATTGGTCCGCATGTCGCAGCTGCGAAGAAGCTTGTGCAGCGGGGCGGGCGTGTCCACGAAGGGACCGTCATTGGCTATATCATCACACCGGGAACAGGAACAATTTCTGAACGGGCTGAACCTGTTGAAGATGCAACACGGTACGATGCCGAGTACTACATTCATAACCAAGTTATCCCTGCAGCACTTCGTGTCTTGTCAGGACTTGGGATCACGGAAGATGATCTGTTGCACGACACCAAACGGCAGTATTCGTTGAGTGGGTTCCTTCAAAAACCAAAATAAGGCAATATCCAAGAGAGGCTGTAGAATCCTGCCCAGGCAAGAATGGCAAACTGTACAAATTTCCCCAGAAAACTTGCAAGCAGGAATCGTTTCACGTCATAATCAATAACCCCAGCAAGAATGCCAATCACATCAGCAGGGAGCGGTGTTGCCGCAAAGATAAAGATCACGGGAAAAATGCCATGTGAGTTGCTCCATTTTTCTGCCCGTTTCAACCATGAATTGTGTTTCCATTCCAGTACAGCACCACCACCTTTCCCAACAGCATATCCGGTGAGTTCACCGAGTGCGGCGCCCGCACCAGCAGAAAGGGCGATGAGCCACGGATCTAGTGTTGCGCCGAAGGCGAAGACAAAAAGAAATCCGGGGAGCAGCGGCAAGATAATGGTTGCGCTGCCAATCAAATTAACAGCGAAAAGTCCCACGTAGCCATAGGTACCGATCAACGATTGCGCAAAGGTGCCAAACCAGAGAAAGAATCCGGCATCCATAGAGTAGGTATTAGCTGTAAATCCTCATAAACTACTCGATCTCATCACTCGACTCTTCGGGGAGCAGGACGTCAACTGACGGAAGGGTTTGATATTTTCTATAGAGCTCGTTGATCGTTCGGTCATTCACGTATTCATGGTGGCGAAAGCCGCCACCGAAGGTCTTGGGAATATGGAGCAGCTCGTGAATGATCGTCTTGATCTGCTCTTCCTGGGAGAGCCGATCGAACGTCTCGGTTATTATTTCTATAATATAATGCGGGCGGATGGCGAGTGCGGTCTGCATTACTCGAGGGAGGGTATGGCAGCGGGCGAGGGTTCGTTTGCTTTTTGACCCCATTGATCGGACGCAGACAACACGGGAAAAATCAATATGTCCCAATCGCAAGCGCGCGGCAATTTCACGGGTCCGGAGCTCGAAATCAGGATCCCGGTAGTACTGAATCTTCCCCATATGAAAACGATAGCAAGAGGAAATATAAGAGAAAAGAAAATAAAAGAAAAAAGTTAAGGGTGCAGAAGCGGAAATCCGCTTACCGCGCCCTTGTTCGGCGACGTCGTGTAGTTGCTGTTGCAGTTGTTCGTCGGCGGGTTCGTCGGCGGGTTGTTGTTGCAGTTGTTCGTCGGCGGGTTCGTCGGCGGGTTGTTGTTGTTGCACGTCGCGTTGCGCGTCTTCGTACGACCATAGTTAATACCTCCACTTCATTACTTGTTACTAAAGTATGGTGCCAAACCCCCTAATAAAGCTTTCCCGCAGTAAAAAAAGCTGAAATTCGAGAATTTTTCGTAAAAATGCGCAGATTTATGATATACAAAACACAAAGAGATGATTATATGATGAATGAAAATATTATCAACGAATACAAGACAGCAGGAACAATCTGGAAAACCGTGCGAAATGAACTCTTTGAAAAACTCAAACCAGGTGTTTTGCTACTTGATCTTGCAACATTTGCAGAGAATCGTATTCGGAAACTTGGTGGTGAACCAGCATTTCCGTTGAATTTGTCAATCAATGATATTGCTGCGCACTCAACGCCAAGCATCAACGACAAGGCAACACTCCAGAAAGGTGATTTGTTGAAGATTGATATGGGTGTTTCTGTTAACGGCTACCTTGCTGATGCTGCATTCAGTTATTGCAGTGAGAAAACACCGCTTATCAAGGCAGCAGAAGCTGCTGTTGCAGCGGCAATTGATGCCATAAAACCTGGACTCCGTGTTGGTGAACTCGGTGGTATCATTGAACAAGCTGCCCGAGACCACGGCGCACAGATGATTATTAATTTAACGGGTCATGGGATTGACCAATACGAGTTCCATGTGCCGCCAACCATTCCAAACATTGCCAGCGGCAGTCGGGAAACGCTTGAAGAGGGTATGGCTATCGCCATTGAGCCGTTTGTCTGCGAGCAAAGGACAGCGGTTCGCGAGTCAGCTCCCATTGAAATCTACCGCTATGTTACGGATCGACCAGTTCGCTCCCCTGATGCGCGGATCGCCCTTGCGCTGGCACGAGATACGTACAAAGGATTACCGTTTGCGCGGCGTCAGTTGACGTCAACACTTTCCCCTGTCAAGATTGCACTCGCCGTTCGGGAACTCGAACGGCTTGGTGCTCTTGTCAGTCATGCACCGCTTCGGGGTGATGCAGGAACACCAATTGCACAAGCAGAACATACCATGATTGTTGCTGATCCTGTCATCGTGACAACGCGATAGTATGGATGGAACGCCGTTTCAGAAACGAGTGTGGTTGTTCATTCAACAAATTCCTCGCGGCAAGGTTGCAACGTACCAGACTGTTGCACACGCGATTCGGTGTGCTTCGCCGCGCGCTGTCGGGCAGGCACTCAAGCGGAATCCTGATGCGCCCTGCATTCCCTGCCATCGGGTTGTTGCGTCAACGGGATTGCTCGGCGGCTATGCAGGAACGTCTCCTCGAAAAATTGCACAGAAAAAACAGTTACTCGAACAAGAAGGTGTTCTTATTCTTCATGGGAAGATCGATCTCGACACCTATGGCTGGTCTCCTTACGACCAGAAGTCCACTCGTTCTTTCCGAGATTCCAACACAATACCACAACGGGAGAAGAGTGATGCACAATTCGGACAGTGAAACACCGTCGGTTCGTCGTCCTGCCAAATCTTGCCATCAGTTGCACAGAGCGGGCAGCGTTCAAAGAATTCCATATAGACCCTTAGCTGTCCTCGTATTTAAAGTGCCGCTGCTTACCGAGCACCTTCGGCTTCTTTTTCGAGTCGCTGGCGTTCCCTGACACCAACAGACCGCTGAGCATCGTTCGCAGCACCGGCAATCAGTTCGTCAGCAATCGCCGCGGCAAGGGACTTTTTGCTCCTGAAGGAAGCACCATAAATGCCTTGGGTGATGTGCCGAAGGGCCAAATCAAGCCGGCGATACGGTGAAACAACAACTGCCTGCCGGGCAATGATACCACCGAGTCTGTAGGCAGCGATCTCTTCATAAAGTGCCGCGTTCTCGATTGCCTGAACCAAGACTTGAACCGGATTCTTCTTTGTGCGTTTCTCAATAAGATCAAATGCTTCTCGAACTGCAAGCAGGATTGCCTGATTACTGGCGGTACATCGACCGCTTGTAATCTTATGTTTCTTCCCTCGATGACCGGGCACCATCAGTTTGTTCACAAACCGCTCAACAATCGTTGCCTTGACTTTCGAGACCGGTCGGGAAGTAAACAATCCGTTTGTTCGTGGGATGATTTTCGGACTCAAATTGATGTAGTTCTTGAGGCCGGGATCGGTCACCGCGACCTGAGTGGTATCCCAACGATTAAAGAGGAGCAATGAAGTCGTCATGCGCCACCACGCGGCTTCTCTTTCTTGCCCTTCAGGAGCTCGGAGAGGGCAATACCATTCACCGCGACAACCTTGTATTTCACCCCGTGCATGGATCCGATGGCACCACCTTGTGATCCACCAAGACCCTCAAGCATTACTTCATCATGTTCGTCAATGAACTTGACGGCACCGGTTCCAGGAATAACTGCTGTGACTGGAATTCCGTTCTTCACGATCTGAACTCGGACCGCCTTGATGATACCGGAGTGCGGCTGCTTTTGTTCGATTCCCTTCTTTTTGAGCACAATACCCCGGCCTCGGGGGGCTCCTTTCAGGGGATCCATGCGCCAGAGTTTCTTCATTTGGCGCTTCTTCCCTCTGGAAAGCCAGCGGAAATGCTTCCGTTTCCGGATCATGCTACGAGCGTTGAATTCTCCCATAGGATCGTATCGCTATAGTGAGGTAGAGGGCTTTATATACCTTCTTTGTATTCTCCTCCTGAATTTAAAGAGCCACAAGAAATACCTGTTATGGTCGTTGAGCCATTCAGCTTGCTTGCTCTTTTCAGTGCAACGATCGTGTTGGGGTATCTCGGCTCCCTTATTTTCGAGAAGACTCGCATCCCTGATCTTATCTGGCTGCTCTTGCTGGGATTGATTATCGGTCCCGGGCTGAATCTCGTTCAAGTTAGCCTGTTTATCTCGATCCTGCCGCTTATGGCTGCCCTCGCCTTGCTCATCATCCTCTTTGATGCCGGGCTCAACATGGATTTCTACCAGGTCGTGCGGCATGTCCCCCGGAGTTCGCTCTTAGCCATCCTCCATGTGGGAGCCTCGATGCTTTTTGTCGGAGCGTTTGCAACCTTTTTGCTCGGGATTGATCCGTTGGAAGGGTTGCTGCTTGGTGCGATTCTTGGAGGAACCAGCTCAGCAATCGTCATTTCGTTGACAACGAAATTACACATTCAAGAACGCGTCAAAACACTCCTCAATCTTGAGTCGATTATCAGTGATCCGCTGACGATCGTCATCCCTATTGCACTGATTGGGATCATTACTCAGGTCAACACCGTCTCGCCCTTGGCGAGTGTGGTGGCTGCCTTTTCCATTGGTGCAGTGATCGGATTGGTGGCTGGTGTTGGGTGGCTGCTCATCCTCGAACGATTGAAGGGACGGCAGTTCGATTACATGCTCACGCTTGCAGCGCTCTTCATGATCTATGCCTTTGTGGAAGCATCATCAGGCAGTGGCGCAATCGCAGCGCTTGCTTTCGGGATTGTCCTCGGGAATGGACGCGCATTCACCACCATGCTTCGGCTTGACAAGCGGATCGAGGTGAACCACCTCTTCCGTACCTTCCAGGCAGAGGTGTCCTTTTTCATCCGTTCGTTCTTCTTTGTTTTCCTCGGCATCATTGCAACCATTACGCCGGTGTACTTCCTTTACGGTCTTGCCCTTGCCGCGATCATGATTGTCTTGCGTTTCCTGGTTGTGCATGTCAGCACCCTCAAGATGCGCTTGCCAAAGAAGGAACGCAACCTGATGCGGATCATGATTCCCCGCGGTCTTGCGGCTGCAGTCCTGTCGCAGCTGCCACGGACAATTGAAGGATTTCCCAATGCGACCCTCTATTCCGATGTGGTCTTCACGGTGATTCTCGCAACCACAATCTATACAACGATTGCAATCAAGTTCTTGTCCCGCTGGGATCTTCCCAAGAAGGAAGAAAACAAGACAGAAGTCGAGGCAACGAAAGCTGAAAATGAACTGAAGAAAATCGAAAAGCAACAAAAACGAGAAGAGGAAGAACGGAAGAAAGAGGTCAAAAGGAATGTCGTGTTGCCACAGCGACAGAAATCCAGGCGAGGCCGGCAAGTAAGATCAAAATGAATGCAAGCACGAGCATGGCCCCGTAGGTAAAGTCAGAGACGCCCAGACCAGGCTGAACATTTCCCAGGATCCAGATACCGGCAAACTGGAGAATCCCTCCAAGGATCCAGAAGCTGACGAGCTTCACACTCATAACCTTCTTTTGGGCGCAGCCATTAAAAAAGCCCTAACCAGCTTTCATGCGCTTCATGCGGAAGATAGTCTCGCGTTCCATCTCCTCGAGACGCATGTTGATGAACGTTGCCTGTTTCTGGAGTTTGGGGATGACCGCAAACTCAAGGGCATTCACCCGGCGCTTGGTTCGTTCAATTTCCCAGAGCAGCTTCCGTAAGGTCGTTTCCACTTCAGCAGCTGCAATCACGTCAGACAAGAGCGTTTCATAGGATTGGGATGTTTTCTCGAGCCTGAGTGAAGGGGCAAAGACGTCGTAGCCACGTTCAAAGAGGGTTTTGGGCTTTCCTTGCCGTTTGATCCTAGGAACCGTCACACCCATGATGTTCTTTACATCAAGATCGATTGCTGGCATATCTTTGAGTGCAAGGGCAGCAGATTTGATTTCCACGATCCCATCAAGGGCAATGGTGCTGGCAAGATTTTCCTGACTCCCAACAAACTTTTCAGCAAGATCCTTCCTGACCGTTCGCGCATTCTTCAATACACCGAAGAATTCAATGATCAGGCCATCGCGCTTCCGCTTGAGAAGTTTGTGGCCCGTCTGCGCAAGCTTGATCTTGCGCTTCAAGTTCAGTAGCTCCGAACGCGTTGGCTTGACATCGGTCATTGCTTCTCCTTTTTGTAGTACTTCTTCTTGATTTCTGGCTCGATTCGGGTAAGTTCACTTTCAGGGATCTTGGACAAGAGATTCCAGGATATGTTCAGCGTTGTTTCAATGTCACGATCCTCATGCGATCCTTGCCGGACAAACAGGTTCTCAAAGGCTGCTGCGAAGGTGAGCAGATTCCGGTCTCGGTTGGACAGCGACTCCTCACCGACAATCGCAACAAGACCGCGCAAGTCACGACCTTCAGCGTACCCGGCATAGCATTGGTCGGACACTTGTTTATGGTCTTCGCGGGTCTTTTCCTTACCGATTCCTTGGTTCATCAGCCGAGACAGACTTGGAAGCACGTCAACTGGTGGGTAAATGCCTTTTTGGTGAAGTTCCCGTGACAACACAATCTGTCCTTCGGTAATGTAGCCTGTCAGGTCAGGAATCGGGTGGGTGATATCATCACCAACCATAGTGAGAATCGGAATCTGGGTAACTGATCCCTTTCGCCCTTTGATCATGCCGGCCCGCTCGTAAATGGTGGCGAGATCGGTGTACATGTAACCTGGGTAACCACGGCGCCCCGGCACCTCGGAACGCGCACTGCCGATCTCACGGAGCGAGTCGCAGTAGTTTGTCATGTCAGTGAGGATGACGAGCACATGCATGTTCTTCTGGTAGGCAAAATATTCAGCTGCCGTCAACGCCATTCGTGGCGTGATGAGTCGCTCGACAGCAGGATCGTCTGCGAGGTTCAAGAACACGACCACGCGTTCAAGTGCACCGGTTTCCTCGAACTCCCGCTGGAACTTCTGCGCTTCTTCATAGGTAATTCCCATAGCAGCAAAGATCACGGCGAACTTCTCTCCTTGACCGCGCACCTTTGCTTGCCGTGCAATCTGCAACGCAATATCATTGTGCGGCAGCCCGGAATTCGAGAAGATCGGCAGCTTCTGACCACGCACCAGCGTGTTCATCGCATCGATTGTTGAGATCCCGGTCTGGATAAAATCAGCAGGTGGCCCGCGAGCATACGGGTTAATCGTTGCACCATTGATGTCCAGTTCGGCATCAGGAATAACCGCAGGGCCGCCATCAATCGGTTCACCGCGGCCGTTAAAGGTGCGGCCAAGCATATCTTCGGATACCTTCAGTCGGATCACATCACCGAGAAACCGGACCGACGCCTTCTTGTCAATACCGCGCGTTCCTTCGAATGATTGGACAACCACGAGATCGTTGCTGGTATCGAGAACCTGACCAAGCCGAGTTGTTTTATCAGATAACGTGATCCGGACAAGCTCGCCATACCCCACGGGATGAGTTTGTTTGACGAACAGGAGTGGTCCTGCAACGCTGTCAATAGTTTTGTATTCTTTTACGTTGAGTGATGCCATAGTATCCTCCCTATACTGTCGCTGCTTTCACAAGCGACATGAGCTCCTTTTGAATTTCTTTTTCTGTTTCTGCAAGTAGTTTTTCGTCATCTTTAGTGAACTTTGCATTTGCGATATTATTCTTCGCCTCCATTTCCAGGATGTCGTTGATCGGAGCGCCGTTCTTGAGCGCATCCTTGGCGCGTTCTTCGAAGGATAAGATCGCTTTCACCAAGCGATAACTCTTCTTGAGATCGGAATAAGCGTCAATCTCGTGGAATGCGGACTGCTGCAGGAAGAATTCACGCAACATGCGCGCAATTTCCAAGGTCAACCGTTGCGGATCAGGGAGCGCATCAGAACCGACAAGCTGCACGATTTCTTGGAGCCGTTCCTCTTCTTGGAGGATGGTTCGTGCCTTTGCCATGACCTCGTTCCAGTCTGAAGCGACATGTTCCGCATACCATGGTCCAAGGGTTTTCTGGTAGAGGCTGTAGGAGGTCAACCAGTTGATGGCTGGGAAGTGACGCCGCTGTGCCAGTTTTGCGTCAAGTGCCCAGAAGGTTTTTACTACCCGGAGGGTTGATTGCGTTACTGGTTCGGAGAAGTCACCGCCCGGCGGGCTGACCGCACCGATAATTGAGATCGAACCGATGTCGTCTTTCCCGAGTGGCTGGACGCGACCGGCGCGCTCATAGAATTCAGACAATCGTGTTGACAAGTATGCCGGATAGCCTTCTTCACCAGGCATTTCCTCAAGTCGGGATGAAATCTCTCGCATGGCTTCTGCCCAGCGACTTGTTGAGTCAGCCATCAAAGAGACGTCATATCCCATGTCCCGGTAGTATTCTGCAATCGTGATGCCGGTGTAAATCGATGCTTCACGTGCTGCCACGGGCATGTTGGATGTGTTTGCGATCAAGATGGTTCGTTCCATGAGCGGCTTGTTGGTCTTGGGATCGATGAGTTCTGGGAATTCCTTCAGCACATCGGCCATTTCGTTCCCGCGTTCACCGCACCCAATATACACCACAACTTGGGTGTCACTCCATTTTGCCAGCTGTTGCTGGGTAACGGTCTTTCCTGATCCGAACGGGCCAGGAATGCCTGCGGTCCCGCCTTTTGCAAGCGGGAAGAGTGCATCAAGGATGCGTTGCCCGGTCACAAGGGGGAGTTCTGGTGTCAGTTTCTTTGTCACCGGACGAGGCTGCCGGATCGGCCAGATATGTATGAGGCGAAGGGGGGTTCCGTCTGCAAGGGATCCAATAGGTTCTTCGATTGTGAATGAGCCTTTCTTGATGTCCTTGATCTTTCCTGAGACCTTTGGTGGAACAAGAATCTTGTGTTCGATTGTCTCGGTTTCCTGCACAGTTCCGAGAACGGTCCCTGGTCCGACGGTGTCGCCTTTCTTGACACGGGGCGTGAATGCCCACTTCTTGGACCGGTCAAGCGCGTTTGCTGTTGCACCACGAGTGATGAAGTCCCCTGTTTTTTTCATGAGCTCGTTCAAGGGGCGCTGGATCCCATCATAGATACCCATTAGGAGACCGGGACCGAGTTCCACCGAAAGTGGATTGCCGGTGTTCTCAACCGGTTCCCCGGGCGTGAGCCCACTGGTATCTTCGTACACCTGGACCGTAATCTTATCCGGATCGATTCGGATTACTTCACCGACCAGGTTTTCAGATCCGACGCGAACAACGTCGTACATCTTTGCATCGAGTCCATCAACCATCACTACGGGTCCTGAGACGCGATACACTGTTCCTTTCTTCACCATAGTTCCACCTCATGCGCTTTTGTGCGCGTTCTCCTTTGACCACAGGTCAATACCCAATGACCGTTTGATCATGAGACGCAGATTTTCTTCTGCTGACGTATCGTGCGAGAGCACCACAACTGTTGGTTTGACTTGTGTCATCGCGCGATCCTTGAGTCGCTGGTTCAGTTTCTCAAAGTCTGTGTGCTGCATGATCACGATACCTATGTCTTTCCGATCAAGGACAGCCTCGAGTTTCTTGTTAATGGTCGCTTCGTCAGCGATCACGGTTCGTTTGACCCCAGCGAGCTGGAAGCCCACAACGAAGTACTCGTCGCCGACAATAGCGATGTTTGTTTCCATAGGATCACGATGCAATCAAGAGATTTTGGTCAACAAACTCCTCTGGTAATCCGAGGTTGCGTGCGTGGAGGAGCAGGCGGATGTTTCGCAGTTCAATCTCTTTTTGAAGGAGATACCCGAAGATTGGTGAGATAGAGAGCGGTTTCCGGTGCAACAGTGACGATGCCTGCTGGAGGAGGAACTGCTCGAGCCGGTCTTCGAGGACCGTGAGATTTTTCTCCATCCCTTCTGTGACGAGCGTGTGAAAGGGAGATGCTTTGATAATCGAAATACATTCCGAGAAGTCTCGGGCATGCAGAAGATTTGCAAGCAGGTTTCGCTGTGGGTTGCCATAGCGGTGGCGTCCCCTGAGAACGAATTTCCTGATAGTCTCCTGATCGGTTCCAACGGCCTGGAGCCGGAGGATGTTTTTGATGTTGAGTGCGGTGGTTAAGTTACGCAGGAACTCACGGAGTGGGTCAGTTGGTTTGAGGTTCAACTGGAGTCGCAGCTTGATCATATTGTTGAAATAAGCGCGGTCGAGTACGTACTCAATATGGCTTCCATTCCCGTCACGGACCGCAGCCTGCAGTTCACTTCTATCGGCACCAGTGAACGAAGCGAATCGGAGTGCCATGTCTTCAAGTGGTTCGCGAAGGAACACCTCGGCATCCTGATACGTAATTGGGACGATCGGGATAATGGCGTACTGAAGATCCTGAAGACTTGATTGGTTGAACCGCGCCCGGATAATTGCCTTGCAGTTATTGACAATCCACTTGTTTGCATAGCTCCGGATCACCTGTTGCACTGGAGGGGCAATGGCAATCTTCAGGAGTTTGTTCATGGTTTTCGCAAGATTCTCGTTCAAGGCGAGTTCGATAAGTTCCAGTCCTTGGTAGTCGTTCGAGAGTGCGTCAATCTCTTTCTTATATTCTCCCTCTTCTAGGACGCGCACAATTTCGTTCGTTCCCATCTTCTTCATCCGGTAATAGTCGTCTGGTTTGATCAGGAACGACTGCATAACCTTCACCCGAGTAATGGTGTACGGATAGGAGCCGAACGACAGTTTGCCGGAGAGGGAGGAGTGTTTCATACGATCACTTCTTTTTCATGACCTTCTTTTCTGAAAACAACGCTTCGGCGACGCGCGCATCAATTCGCGAACGGAGCACATCGATGATGGTTTCGAGGCGCAGATCAACGAGCTGCTTTTCGTCTTTGCTTTCTGCAACAAGACCGCCTCGCATGGTTTGCGTTTTCACGGTTGCTTGTGGAAACGCCTTCTTTGCATGGGCAACATCCGCCGCGTCAACGTAGACGGCTCCTGGTTTACTCATTGCAGCCTTTGCAGTTGAGACAAGTTTGGTAAACAAACGACCGCGTGCTGCCCCGGTCGTCAGCTGTTTCTCAAACGCGTCATAGACAGCATCCATTGCCTGCTTCTTTGTAAGAAGGATCGATACTCGTTCTGAGAGTTCCTTTCTCACCGAAAGCTGCGACTTGATTGCCATAAGCTCTTGTTCAACATGCTGCTGCTCCGCGGTCCGGAGTGCAGCAAGCCTATCCTTTGCTTCTGCCATGAGTCTGCTTTCGTGATCTTTGGCTTCTTGCAACGCAGCATCAGCTGCCTGCTTTGCATTCTTCTGGATATTTTCCAAGACAGTGTCAAGGCCCATAGTTCCTCACGTATGGTGGTTGTGTGCTGATCACTTACAAACCAGTGATCAGCAACGCAACGACGAGTCCGAAAATCACGAGGGTTTCCGGAATGACGGTCAAAATCAGCCCCTTTGCGAAGAGGCTTTCCTTTTCCGCCATCGCGCCGATTGCAGCAGCACCAATCTCTTTTTCTGCAAGTCCTGCGCCGATTGCGGACAACCCGATTGCCAGCGCAGCACCGATTGCGATATATTCTGTCATACTCTACCTCCATTTTTCATCCCGTAAACGGGGAGTGATATTATAGATTGAATCTCCTTCTATGATCCGAATGGTTTATATGCCTCACCATTCCCTTGATAAAACTTTGTGAACGTCTCGACGTAGTGGAGACGCAGGGATTGCAGGAATGAATCAAGCAATCCAATTAAGATATTGAGTGTGTGGATCGCGAGCAGGACTAGGACGCCAGCAACGATCATGAATCCACCTTGGGCGAATAGCTGGCCTGCCATAGTGTTCGCGAGGACTGCGAGTGACGCTGAGGCAAGGCCAACAGCTGCAAGTCGGGTATAGGAAAGGATGTTTGAGGCAAGGCCTGGCACTTCAATCAGACCGAGCGGTCCTTCACCAACCAAAAGCATGATAATGGCAATTCCAACTATACCCAGAGAGTAGAGCTGGTTGAACGCGTAGACATTGAACACATCCAGGAACCAGAGGACCCCACCTGCTTCGAGGAGGAGCCAGGACCCTTTGCCAAAGATGGCGTGCCTGATGCCGTGGCTCTTGAGTTTGTTGACAAAGCCGATCGTGTAGGCAAGCCCGATATGGGCAACACCAATTACCAAGGTCGCGACGAGCATTTGACTTACCTCAGTGACGCGGTGAATGAAGGGGTATAAGTGATAACCAAAGACTTCTTCAGCACCAAAGAATTCACCGAAGAAATAACCAAAGGCAATGGTCCAGGCGGATGATATCATGAAGATCAGGAAGAGGCCGCCGTACTGGGGAAGTTTCCAGCGGAGCAAGCCGAACGCAAGGAACACCGTGATTCCGTACCCAATGTCACCAAGCATCATCCCAAAGAACATGGGAAAGGTCAAGAAGGTCAAGAGGGTTGGTTCAAATTCTCCGTACCGCGGGAGCGTGTACAAACGGAGGAAGAACTCAAAGGGGCGAGTCACGGGGTTGTTCCTAAACTTGATGGGCGCGGTTTGCGTTGCCTCTTCTGTTTGTATGTAAATATGCTTGTTAATTGCGTGCAGTTTGGTCTCTAAATCTTCTTTGTTTTTTTTTGGAAGCCAGCCAGAGATAACAAAAGTGAAATCACTCACCGCGAACTGGAGCGGTGCTTCTCCTTTCCGAACTTCAGCAGTAATGAAGTTCTCAACGGCCGCAAGGATCGGGCCTTCTTCATCAGCAATCTTCTGCAAGCCTGCCCGTGCTTCATTACATTCTGCGGTTGCCATTTGTTTGCGTTTCGTGACAAGTGCAATCTCCTTCTTAATTATGATTTCAGTGAACTGTACGGGAACCGTAACCGGTGTGAAGCCGGCGACTGCAAGTATGTCGCGGACCTGTTCCTCTTGTTCATGGGAATAGAAGATGGCAATGCCCCCTTCTGCTTTTCGCTTCCGTGGGGAACTAAACTGGATGGTAGAAGCAGGAAGCTGCTCAAGTGCGTCAGGATTGGAAACCGTTCCAATGGCGCTTGACAGGTATTCGTAGCCTGTTAACATCTTTGTTTCTTTGATGCCGAGCTGGTCCAAGAACGAGAGTTGCTCGAGGACTTCCTCGGCTGCACGAATGTCATGCTCTGCTTCTTGTATTCTTATGTGAAACTTCTGTGCACGCGAACGAACGCGCTGTTCGATTTCTTCTGCCTTCTTGATCGTGAGTTTCATGTCTACAGGCGGTTTGTTCGACGGAACGAGTGCACGAAGGCCTGCCAAACTCACGAGCAGTTTTGAGATGTGGTCAGCATTCGGGAGCGGGTCACCAATACCGACACCGTCCTTTGGATCGTGCGGATCGAGATGGAGGAGCTTTGCTTTGTGGAGCGTCTCGATGGTCTCGTTTAATACTTCTCGGGGCGCCGCTACCGTGACTCGAACCATTGGTTCTGGAGAAAACATAGTTACCCAGTAATCAATACATCAAACTCCCTGGAAAGGATGTCCAAGGCCGCAGACCGCTTTTTTTCCGCTGCCTGGCGGATGGTCGCAGCTGAGCTTGCTTTCCGGGAGTGCTCAGGCGCGTTGTGAATCTCGTCAAGTTCTTTCTTGAGTGAGTCAGCAAAGGCAGTGCGGATCTCGTCCGCTTCCTTCGCCTCCCACGCAGCAACCTTTTCAGCCGCTTCCCGGATCAGCACATCCTTGCGATCCATCGCCTCGGACACGAGGGTGCGGGCCTGCTCTTCCGCGTCCTTGATATGGAGCAGAATGTCAGACTTCACATCGGAGCCTTGATGCGCTGAAGACATAGGCAAAAACGTCCTCTGCTGAGGACATGATTGTATACGATACTTGCTATTTAAGGCTATTGTCGAAGTTGGAGAAGACCAAACCTTTATAAACCACCCTTGGGTGATAACTTTAAAAACCCTTTTAGTCAAAATTTGACTACACACCCCCCAAGTGGGAGTGGGAGGGGGAATCTACTTAAAGCCACCCTCCTTAACTCCCATCTTATTCCGATTGATCCTATGGAACACGAGATTACTCCTGACATCGCTTACAAGGTTATTCAGCGGCTTCTTGGCGAACCAGTGGAACTTGATGAGGGCCTTTTCCTTTCCAATGACGGAAAACGGGATCACGTTGTCCCGTACGCTGCCCTGAACTGTTGTGTCGATCCCCGCCTCCCGGCATTTCCACACCGGTATGGTTGTGGAGAATTCTCTACAGGCCAACCCCATATTATCGAGGTTCGTTCACCAGCAGCAAACGTGTTCTTTGATGGTGTTGAAAGTACGAATTTTCTTGAAGAAGTCAAACACGCTGTTCTTGGGGGAATCGAGGGGCACACAGATTGCGGTGGTGTCACGGCTGCATATAACACGGTTACCCAGCGGAGTGAACTTCCTCCATGCATTCGCAACCAAGGATCGAGGTTGCTTCCTCTTGTTGAACGAGGAACTGATTATATCACAAACCTCGGCTTTGATCCAGAACAAGATCTGGACCGGTTTCTCGCTGGCCTTGCTGAATACGTCACCATTGAAGGAATGCATGAACTGATTCGGCATCTTTATGATGCCCCACGGGATTTGTCACAGACAAGAGATCGATATAAAGACGGATCATTTCATGTCCTTGCAACCATGTACGGCCTCAAAGACATTAACCCGTATAGCAAACCTGGCCTCATTATTGTTGGTGCGAACGGCGAAACAGAACAAGATGCTATCGCCGATGTCTTGCACTTGACAAGAGAACAAAAAGAGCATTTTGTTCTACCGTTGCTCAAATAATTATTCACTTGAAGGACGCAAATCCCCTTCACTCACTTCTGCAATCATGTTCGGCAGCCCATCAAAGTAGCGCAGTTTCTTTCCCAGTCGCCGCGCCAGCAACACGTCGTCAAGGATGTCGTCAGAGATTTCCCCGAACACCCAGACTTCGTCTGCACGGCGGACGATCGCATCTTTGCGTTCGGCAATGGTTTCAACCGTTGTGAGTGGCTTGGTGTTGTAGAAGTCTTCAACAATTGTCGGGAAGCTCGGGATAGCACCCTGATCGAGAACAAACTTGCTGATGTGAATCTTGTGCTTGCGATTGAGCCGGGAGAATAGCGCATACACGGTTTTCTTACTCATGTGACACACTCCTCCACCCACTGGGCAACCGCATCATCGGTTTCAACAGTGGTGACCGTGATCACGGGAAACTCGTAGGAGTGGAGATCCTTGATGCGCTTCGTGACAGCAGGTGCTGTGGATTTCTTTGTTTTCACAATCATTAATACTTCCTGGTCCTCGTGGAGCTCCTTCTTCCACCAGTAGACCGAGGTCACGCTCGGGATAATGCTGGCACAGGCTGCGAGCTTTTCCTGAACAAGGGTCTTCGCAAGCTTCGTGGCCTCCTCTTCAGAAGCGCAGGTGACAGAGATGGAGACGACCATACGGTTTTCTTGGATGCAGGCATTTTATTATCCTCACCCAAGAAGAGAGTAATGAACCTCCATAAAGAGGCGCATTCGTCATTGAGGAGCCGGACCTACCTCCGTGAGATTGTCTTCGGTGTTGAGGACGGCTTGATCTCAACGCTCGGGATCGTGGCCGGAGTGAGCGGGGCTGCTGCTGGGAACATGGTCGTGCTCCTTGCCGGGCTTGCGGGAATGTTTTCCGGGGCAGTTTCCATGGCCGCAGGAACGTACCTGTCGACCAAATCAGAGCGGGAACTGTATAAGCGGGAGGCTGCCCGCGAAGCGTGGGAGATTGACCATCAGCCTGCCATTGAACGCAAGGAAATTCGAGACATCTACCGGGCCAGGGGATTCAAGGGAAAACAGCTTGACCAGATGGTGAAGCTCGTTACCTCCAACAAACAGGTGTGGATCAACGCCATGATGGAAGGCGAGCTGAACATGAGCAAACCAACGGAGTGCTCGTGGAAGGCGGCGGCTGCGATCGCGCTCGCGTTCGTTCCCGGTGGGCTTGTTACGCTTGCCCCGTTCCTTGTGTTCGAGGGTGTGACTGCGCTATTAGTTGCGTTCGTATTGACCATGGGAGGGTTGCTGGTGTTCGGTAGCATGAAATCGCGGTTGGCGAAGACGAATGTTGTTGTTGGCGCCCTTGAGATGATGGTTGTCGGGATGCTCGCTGCTGGCGCAGGGTATTCGATTGGGTTGCTCTTCGGCGTGCTCTAATTTATTTTCCCGGAAACATCACGACTTTGCCGCTTTCTCCTGACTTCATGGCGTCAATGCCTTCTTGGAATTTGCTCAGCGGAAGCTTGTGGGTGATGATGGGAGAGATATCAAGGCCGTCACGAAGGAGTTTGGTGGTGAGCTCCCAGGTTTCCCAGATACGGCGGCCGTAGATACCGCGCACCGTGACGTCTTTCATCACGATCTGCTTGGAGACATCAAGAGAGATTTCCTTGGTTGGTAACCCGAGGATCGTCACCTGGCCGGTCGGTTTCAGGACATTGAGTGCTTGCTGCAGGGCAACGTCCTTGCCTGCCATTTCCAACGACACATCAACGCCGAGCTTGTCCGTCGCGTCCATGATCACTTGTTCGGGATTGCCATCGTGCCGGTTGATAATCACATCAGCGCCCATCTTCTTGGCAATGTCGAGATGGATTTTTGAGCCAGCGACCGCGTACACGGTCTTGGCGCCGAGCGCTTTCGCGATCCCAACAGAAAACAACCCTGTTGGTCCAAGACCGAAAATAGCAACGTCCTTGTCTTTGACATTGCTCGCAGCAACCGTGTAGACAGAGTTTCCCATGGATTCCTGCAAGGTTGCGATTTCCGGATTCATGTCCTTGGGATTTTTCCATGCAGAGACAACAGGAATGAGCGCGTATTCTGCCCAGAAGCCATCGGTGTCAATGGAATAGAACTTGACGTTCCGGCAGATGTGCTTGTTGTTTGTTTTGCAGAGATCGCATGTGTCGTCAAAGATGTGCGACTCTGCGGATATCAGATCACCGACCTCGAAGCCGGTAATGTCACTCCCGAGCTCGATGACTTCACCACATACTTCATGACCAATTGTTTTCGGTGGGGACATCCGCCCGGTGGACCACGGAGGGTCCCAATTGTAGATGTGCACATCAGTGCCGCACATGGATGTCGCGCGGACCTTAACAAGAAGGTCGCGCGGTCCTGGCGTTGGTTCTGGAATATCAACGAGTTCGAACCCTGGTTGGGGGGAGAGTTTTCGTACTGCCTGCATGGAAATCAGAGTATGCTTTGGTTGGAGCTTTAAATCTCCGTTCGGTTGAGTTCGTCAGATAGCGAAGCATACTCATTTAAACCTCCGCGGGTAGTGCTTGGTGAGGTGGATTTTATGGCACTTGACTTTCTGAAAGATGAGATCAACAGCTTGAAAGAACAGAACTTGTTCACGACATTACCGGTGATGAGTACTGAGCAGGCAGCGCGTGTCACTCTAAACGGAAAAAAAGTGATTATGCTCTGTTCCAATAACTATCTCGGGTTTGCAAACAATCCGCGGATCCGGGAAGCAGCAAAACGCGCAATCGACAAATGGGGATTCGGCACGGGTGCCGTACGCCAGATTGCCGGGACCATGGACATCCATATGGATTTCGAGAAGCAGCTTGCTGTCTACAAGGAGACGAAGTCAGCATTGATGTTTACGGCCGGGATTGCCGCGAACCGGGGAACAATCCAAGCGCTGTTCGACAAAGGCGACGTAATTATTTCCGATGAACTGAACCACGGCTCCATCATCGACGGTGTCCGGTTGACCAAGGCAGACCGAAAGATTTATCAGCATGGCAACATGGACGAACTGAAGCAGGCGCTGGAAGCGTCCAAAGGAGCACGGCGTATCTTAGTGGTTACTGACGGGGTCTTCTCCATGGATGGGGACATTGCACCACTGGACCAGATCGTTGAGCTTGCCGAACAGTATGGTGCGGTCACCATGGTTGATGACGCACATGGTGATGGCGTGCTCGGCAAGGATGGCCGCGGGATTATCAGTCACTACAAGCTGGAAGGCCGCGTGGACATTGACATGGGAACATTCTCCAAGGCGTTCGGGTGCATCGGCGGATACATTGCCGGGGAACCAGAACTCACGGACTACCTCGTGAACCGCGCGCGGTCGTTTATCTTCACGACCGGGCATCCACCGGCAACCATTGCGGCGTGTTCAGAAGCGCTTACGATGATCCAGGATGAACCGCACCACTTGAAACAGCTGTGGGAGAATAGAAACTACTTAAAAGAGCAGCTCCAGTCACTTGGATTTGACACAGGCAACTCAAAGACCCCGATCACACCGGTGATGCTCGGGGAATCGTCTGTTGCACAGCGGTTCAGCAAGGCGCTGTTCGAGCACGGCGTGTGGGCCAAGCCGATCGTGTTCCCACTCGTCGCCAAGGACAAGGCGCGCATCCGCACCATGGTGACGGCGCAGCACACGAAAGAAGACCTGGACGAAGCACTCGACGCCTTCAAGAAAGTCGGGCGCGACCTCAAGGTGATTTCGTAGGTTTTAAACCCGCTGCTGCACAACAGTTGTAGCGACCCCGTAGTTTAACGGATAGAATGGGGGCTTGCGGAGCCTTTGATCTGGGTTCGATTCCCAGCGGGGTCATTCCGGAACAGTTCCTGGCTCAGTGGAAGAACTCGAGCCAGCTGTTCCAGTATCTGCCCATGGTGGCGCGTACGGGGCGACAAGAATGCGGAACGATGCTGGTGGGAGGGGATACGTACACCCTCCTTTTGGTGAACACACGTCAATGAGATCATATTCAGGATGGTATTCGTCAACAATGCAGACCGCAACCGGGTCAGGTTCAGGTCCTGTTGGAACACCGCCATTCGGGTCAGAAACAACTTCATCGTTGCCGCAGGAACCTCCTTCGCAGATGCAGAGATTGGAACTTGTTGAACCTCCTCCGGCCCACTGACACGTTTCTTCAGGTTTGTCACACTTTGCTTTGGCACATGCGTCATTGAAGACGTGTTCTTCATCGATCTCGAAATTGAATACGTCAGGATCAGGATCCGTATCAACAAGGTAATCATTCATATTTCCCCCACTCGTTATGAGATCAAGCAATTCGAGTTCTACTGACTTCAGTGTCTTTTGAGGGCACAGAATGCCACTCGGTGGAGGAGGGGTGGTTGGGGGTGTTCCACCACCGGTGACAGGACCGGGAGTTGGACCGGGAGGCGGCGTTGGGGGAGTTGGGGTTGCTGGTGGGGTGATCGGACCTGTCCCTGGGTTAGGATTCCCAGTTGGCGTTGTTGTGCCTGGATCGGTCTCTTCCCATTTACCACAGCCTGGACAATCACACCATCCTTCACCATAATAGACACACGTGGGAGCTTCCGAACATTCTTCGGTTGGACAGTATCGGATACTACAGACTGCTTGTTCGAGTAGGCCGCTCTCGAGAAGATCGTTAATCTGGTCCAATGGCATGCCTGACATGGCAAGTTCTAACATCATCTTCCGATTGCTCCCCAAATACGATGCTTCGCACTCCTTTGCATTGGGATTGCCTCCTGGGGTTCTTGGAGATGTAACCCCCCCGGTGATACTATCTTTCGGCAGACACCCGCACCATAAGGCAACGTCGCCGAGAAACGGGAGCGACACGCTTTGAAGGGCACATTCGGTCCCTGGTCCGCAGAGCCCACTGCACATGCCGCTTGAGCTATCGGTTCCACAACCAACAATCCCTCCGGTAACAAGTTGATCAATGGTGTAGGAGGCAGCTGTCTTGGGTGCACACAAACAGGTACTGACAGCACCCGCAGCTTTAGTAAAAAAGCCGCTGTTTCCATCATCTTCAGAGCACTGTTCGGCAATTCCAAAACAGGCTCCCAGTGAATTGAGACCAGAAACAATCCCAGCTGCTTCACTTGCTGCAGCAAGCGGTAAAGAGACGATTGTTGTAATGGCACGACCAGGGGTATTCACTTGACTGACAACTTCATCAACCACAACATCCCACACACCACCATCAGCAGCAACGGTGGTTGTTCTGAACCCAAGGGAAACCCCGAGTCCAGCGACAACGACAACAATTATAAGCAGGAGGGAAAGTTTTTTTGGCTGCATGTTAGATGCTCCTCCTCATGCCTTCGAGGACTGCTTCAACCATTTCGGTTTGGATTTCCGGGAGAACACGCAAACAGTACTTCTCGTTAGTGTTTTCAAACGGACCGCACACAAATGACAGGCTTGTCCCGCTCTGGAGCGCTTCAGCGTAGCTTGTTGCTGCCTCTTCCGGAGTATAGAGTTGTGTTGTATCCAAGATGGGCAGGGCGCTGTTCATGACCCCGTCCACCGTAAACACGTAGCCAAATCCCTGAACACCAACCGGCGTAGGTGAAGCACGGAAGGCTCGCCCAGAGAACAAATCCCACAAGCTGAACTGTCCTGCAGCAACATCAGAAGCAACATTGCCAACAGCGAAAGTTCCTAGAAAGATAACAGCAAGCAACGCAACGATCAGAAGGGCCCGCGTAACAGTGCTATCCCAACGACGCTGTCTGAACCGCCCCCTCATAGAGAATAATTATTGATTCAAATCTATATAAGGAAATTACACGAGCGCGCCCACGATGAACGCGATCAATCCCAGGAACATCCCGTATTTGATCCACTTGCTCGCCTTCCTGTAATCCTTTGGTTTTTTGGCGCGGAGAAACCGGATCATGGCTGCAATGAAGACCACATCGGCGAGCATTACTGGAATGAGATAGGATTCGTTCAGGATGTGCAGCAGGAGCGGTATCAGGGAAATGAGAATCGCCAGCAAGAGTGACAGGGTTGCGAGGGTCAGGTGGACACGTTTCCCGTAGGTAAGTTCGACTTTGTCGCCTTTCAGCTTGAACCGGGAAGCGATCTCTTTCCTAACTTTCTTCACCATACGCTTCAGAAAATGGGCGCGGTCGCCTTCAACATCTTCAAGGGCTTTGATAATTTCCCGGGAGAAGTTCGCCAGGCCAGCGAGCAGCGCAAGGATCAAGGTCAATTTCAGGTTCCCTGCCACAGCACCACCGAAGAGGAATGTGGACCCGACAAGGTAGCTGACCGCGAGATGGCCTACAAGGGCACGTTGTTTGAGGGTGATCGCGTAGCCGATCAAGACTAAACTGTTGATAACCGCAATCAGGAGGACAACGAGATTGACCTGGCTTGCAAGCGCAATGCCAACCAAAAACAGGGTGATGGCGTAGGTAAGCGCTCCTTTGGGAGAAATCCGGCCAGAGGGAATCGGCCGTTTTGGTTTGTTGATCTTGTCTGCCTCAATGTCTACGTAATCGTTGATGACGTTGCCGGCGCCCGTGATGAGGAAGGCAGCAAGGAGGGCCAATCCAAGGGAAAGGGATGAGAAAGCCGTGGCCTGCATGGTGATGAGTCCGCCAACAAAGACAGCCAGGACTGCCATGAGGGCGTTTGCCGGTCGGAGAATCGTCAGGAAGGCTGTCATCGGCAAATGATTGGCCGGAGAATGTTAAAAGCGTTTGCGGGCCACTCCTCGGCGAACCTTTAAGAGGGTTTGCAGGCAACGTTTAGAAAGGGGTATGGCAAAAATTTTCACACTTTCAGAAGCGAACAGCTTGATCCCGCAGTTGGCAGACTCCCTTGAGAAAATTTCTGGCGTCAATGAACGGATCAGCGGTCTCACGGCAGACATTCGGTTGCTCTTCGACATTTGGGGGAACGAGGTCACTGAACAGAAAAACGTGGATCATCATCTCTACACCACCAAAATTCGCGAACGGGAAGAGGCGGCACGCACGCTTCAGGGGCACGTCGAAGAGATCCAGAAGACCGGCGCAATTGTGAAGGATGTGCACACGGGCCTGATTGATTTCTATCATGAGAAAGACGGGAACACGGTGTTTCTGTGCTGGAAGCACGGCGAACAGAAGATCGCCCACTGGCACGGGGTCACCGAAGGGTTCAGCAACCGGAAGACGCTGGAACTGCTGGACGTGCGGAAGCACTTTGCGTAATCAACGAATGATAACAAAGCCGAGATTTTCTTTCTTCGTCCCATCGTATTTTCCTGCAATAAAATCATCAAGAAACCATTCTTTATGATAGATGTAGGCAAGGTGGGAAACCCCAAGAAGAGATGGGCTTGTGGTCAACCATGCTAATTCTTCTAACACATAATTAATTCCTTCATCAATTCTGGTTTGCACATCATTCTCCTCTGATGTTCTTTCTTTTATTACAGAATGTGTTTCATTTCGAACTAATTGATGGAACGCAACATTTTGATGGTATAATTGCTTTAATTTTCTTAGTTCCTCTTGGAATGTGTTTTGCGATTCAACATCATTGACCCAGTTAATGATTTTGGGGACGGTGATCCCTCGAATCTCTCTTATTTTATCAATGCTTCTCATAGTATTGTTCCTGAGATTATTCCCTTGGTGACGGGCTTTTTGCTTGGCTTTTGCGTCTGTGTATCCCATTGCTCGATAGGTATGCTCTGTTGGTTTATCTGGGATGAAAATGATGACCACAGAGAAGTTTTCAGAAGCTATTCTGATTAATTCGTCAATTGTTTTTGCATTAAAATGGCCATTGCCAGGGCATACAGGAACGAGAGAAGCTCCCCTCTCTTGAAGAATATCATACCCGGTTTCATACGCTTCTCCGCGAATTCCTTGTATTATTTCCATATACAAATTTAGTATTGATTATTTTAATAATATTCTCTGACGAGAAGTGAATACAGCGGTGTGCGTATGGACAATACGAACGTTGACACGGTTATCAGGATTCTGAAACGCGAAACAAAATTCCTGGTCACGCCGATTGTAACACAGTATTCATGGCACCGGAATCCGTTTCGGGTCTTGGTGTCAACGTTGTTGTCGTTGCGTACAAAGGATGCAACAACAGCCGCTGCGTCGAAACGGCTGTTTGCGGTTGCACGAACACCACATGCTATCGTGAAGCTTCCCATTTCAAAACTTGAGAAACTGATCTATCCCGTCGGATTCTACAAGGCGAAAGCGAAGCGGTTGCATGAAGTATGCAGCATTCTGCTCGATGAATATAGTGGAAACATACCGAACACCATCGACGAGCTGCTGAAATTTCCTGGTGTTGGAAGAAAGACAGCGAATCTTGTGGTGACGCTTGGCTACAATAAATTAGGCATCTGTGTTGACACCCACGTGCACCGAATTTCAAATCGTTTAGGATACGTAAAAACAAAAACACCGGAGCAGACCGAGTTTGCGTTACGAAAGAAATTACCTAAGAAACACTGGATCGTGTATAATGATGTGTTGGTGACTTGGGGACAGAATATCTGCCATCCAACCAGTCCCTGGTGCTCCCGCTGCGCCATCCGGCCATATTGCAAGCGAATCAACGTCCTGCGGAGCAGGTGATTTATAAAAATCACCGGGCAAAGCGACACTATGACAGCAGTCATCTTCGACATGGACGGCGTCCTCTCCGATACGAACTACATCCACCTCGAGGCGCGGCAGGTGATCTTACGCTCCTTGAACATTCCCTTCCGGTACAGTGAAGACGGGAACGGATTGCCTGATGAGGTCTTTTTCGGGGCCCTGTTGGCAAAGGAAGGGATGCCGGGAAACGTGAGCGAGCTGGTTGAACGGAAACGGTTCATTGTCAGGAACCGGGCGCAGCATGAAGCCAAGCCCATGCCCGGCGCGATCGCATGCGTCCGGCAGCTGGCCGCGGTGTTTCCGGTTGCCGTGGCAACGACCACGCACAGCTCGGTTGCAATGGTTATTCTTGAAACGATCGGCCTGAGGTCCCTGTTCCCAGTCATCGTGACCGGCGAGGAAGTGGAGAACGGGAAGCCAGCGCCAGACATCTTCCTGCGTACTGCGGAAAAACTGCACGTGCCGCCCGCGACCTGCGTGGTCATCGAGGACAGCCAGAACGGGGTCCGCGGCGCGCGAAAAGCAGGCATGAAAGTGATCGGGGTTCCTGATCCGCGGTACCATCCTGATTTGAGCGCGGCGGACCGGCAGGTTGCATCATTGAATGAAGTAACACCAGACCTGATCCGTGCGCTTGTTGGTTGATATGGACACCGGAAGTTTGGTGTTGTATTTGAAAGAGCGGGGAATCGAGCACACAATTTTTGAGTTGGACCAGCCAGTGGCGACCGTGGAGGACGTCGCAAAGGCAGGGTTTGATCCTGCGCAGGATGTGAAAACACTTGTGTTAGTTGATGAACATAATGAACCGTTGCTTGCCATTATCCCTGGACCATTACGACTGGATTTCAAGAAACTGTGCGCAGCAGCTGGGGTGCAACAAGTATCGTTCTGTGCACCGGAAGCGACTGCCCGGCTCACTGGCTATTCCGTTGGCGGCGTGCCACCAGTCGGGCATCAGAAGCAGCTGCGAACATTCGCTGACCCGAAGATCCTGGAGCATGAGTGGGTTGTCGGTGGCGGGGGAAGCAGGACCACGCTCCTGAAAATCTCTCCCAAAGTGATTCTTGAAGCCACCGAGGCGGTAATTGTCGACATTACCCACGAAACAGCTTAATAGCCAACTGGTCGAAGAATACACACAATGGCCGCCGTGGTGTAACGGTAGCATACGGGACTGTGGATCCTTTGGTCCGGGTTCAAATCCCGGCGGTGGCCCTCTTATTAGGACAGAGTCCGAAAGAGCAGTATGGTCGATCTGACCATTGCCGGTGGATTTATTGCAGGGGCAATTCTCTCGCTCCTCGTGATCTCGAACCCGATTTCAACCTCAGCGGTGTTTATCGCGCTCACGGAACGGTGGAAAAAGCGGGAAAAGATCCTCTTGGCGCGCGAATCCATCCGCTATTCCGCGTACATCCTTGTGTTCTTCGCATTGACTGGACTATTGTTATTCAACTTGTTCGGCTTCAGCATCGGGGCCTTCCGGATCGCCGGCGGGGTCTTGTTGTTTACCATGGCGATCAGCATGCTCAACCCGAAACATACAGAAAAAGAAATGGAAGTCGATTACCACAACATCGCGTTCATGCCGTTGTCGATTCCGTTCACCGCGGGGCCAGGAACCATTATCACCACGGTCGTGTTGATGACTGAGGCAACAGCGTTGTTGCAGACGTACGGGTATACGATCGGGATTTTAAGCATGACCGGGGTGTTTGTAGGGATCATTGTCACGCTGCTTATCTCCTATTTGATGATGGTGAATTCCCAGCGGGTGAACAAGGTGTTCAAGGAAGGGGGACGGCTCGTGGTCACACGCCTGATGGGATTGATCGTGATGGCGATTGCTGTTCAGTTCTTCATCAACGGGATTGTTGACATTATTCCGCAGCTGCTGGCGGCTGCTGGTTGATGGAACTCTTCAACAGAAAATACGTTTTGCGTTCGAGAGGGCTTTGTTTTTTAGAATAGATGTTACTTCTTGAGCATCTTTTTGTTCGGAAAGGGATGTTGGATAGGAAACAGCAGAAACAACACCATCTTTCTCAACTAACTCGCCTGTTAATCGGTATGGATGTGGTTGTTTGCCGAGAAAGAGGAGGGATCTCACAATATAAGGGGCTTCAGAAGGATGTTGGTACAAACGACATGGTTGTCGTGGATCAAGACAGAAAAGCGTCTGAGATGTCACGTCAATTGTGTTTCTTGATTCTCGTTCAATAACACCTCTTAATTTTCTCATAAAATATCCTCTTCCTCCATCATCAACAAGTGTTACAGTATCATCAGCGAAAGCGCCGCTATCTTCCAAATACTGAAACACGAGATCATCGGGATTTTGCTCGAGAAGCTTTCTTGGCACATCAATAAACTCAATATCACTCTCTGTATATGTTGATGCAATGTTGTAGAAGGGTCGAGATGAGCGTCCAATAAAAACAACCTTTCCCCTCCCATTTAGGTACGTTTCTAAGGTGCTTTCCACAAAATGAGTCAAATACCCGCTCACGGCCTCTGTTCTGCGCCTGAGTGAAGATCTCGAGTCCATAGTCAGTAGAAGAAGTAAAACGTTATTTTCTTATTTGGTAGATTCACGAGGCGGTTTGTAATGCGAGGGAGGGGAGTCGAACCCCCGAAGGCGCTCAGCCACAGGATACCTCATCGCTTGCGCATCGGCACGTAAGTCCGTCCGACGGGAACTTAAGTCCTGCCCCGTTGACCGCTTGGGTACCCTCGCGTGAGGATTGTTAGATCCGGAGCGCTTATAATGCGTAGATAACGCTGTTATATTTGAAAAGAAAAACATCACTCCTGCGCTTCAACAAAGACGTCAATCTTCTTCGCCGCAGCGTCCCGTTCCTCGTCGGTCATGACGTTGAACTCCTCCGGGTGTTCGGTCGCGGCATGTTCGAACAACGCGATCTTGATCTCTTCTGCGTCCTCGCCCGTTGCTTCGAAGTCGCACCCGCCACCGAGGTCGCTGCATTTCATATGTTTCATGCAAACCCCATTGTCTCGTACCTTTAAATTATGTTTTGTGTTTCTGGACCAGTTCGACCTGTTCTTTCAAAGCGCTGTTCATAGCAGAGAACCCGCGTTCGGTCGCTTTGCCGTACTGCTTCCACAAAAACGGGACGAGCAGACCGCTCAGTCGTTCGCGATGCACCACCCGGGTCCGGTGCTGCTCGATCTCACCCAACAAGAATACGTGTTCCCCGTCAAACAATCCCGGCAGCCGGTAATGGCCAACCCACCGCAGTTCCTCGTTGACTGTGGCGCGCGTAACCATCGGCCGGAACACGATGCCGTTGCTGCCGAGTGGCTGGATCAGGAATTCCAACCGGGAACCGACCGTTGCTGTGCCGGTGCCGCGGCGGATGAACGGATTCCACCGCGCGTAGTTAAGAAAATCCGTCAAGACGTTCCAGACAACGGACACTGGCGCGTTGATCTCGATCTCGGTCCAGATTTCCTTCATCGTGATCCTGTCCACGTCTTGGTGCTGTATCGTTTCTTGGCAAGGTTCTGGGCACGTGCGAGTTCGTCCTTGATTAACAACGCAAACCGCTGTTCCTTGCCTTCGGTGAAGCCTTTCAGCAGCGCATTGTATGTGTCCGTGAGCGTTGCCTGTGGAACAACGTCCTTGACGCGCGTGACCCGATCTTCAACTGCCTGAATCATTTTATCAGCAATCTTTTCTTGGCTGACGTTTAGCACCGAAAACATTTTGTTGACATCAAGATCGTGGAGGATCGTGCCGTGTTGCAGCAAGACACCGTTTCGTCGTGTTTGCGCGTTCCCGGAAATCTTCTTGTTGTTGACAACAATGTCGTTAATTGGTTTGAATTCTGCCTTGATGCCGAGGTGTGCAAGTCCTTTGATGATCCAGCCGCAGATCTCGTGATACGATTCCGTGATTCCTTTGGAAAATAATGTTTCTTTGCCAATGACACTGTACGTGATTTCCCCGTCGTAATCATGATAGACCGCACCGCCACCGGTTCGGCGGCGGACAATGTCAATGCCCTGTTTTGTCGCAACATCGGTTCGCACTTCGTCGTTCAATGACTGAAAACAGCCGATGGACACCGCAGACGGTTTCCAGCGATAGAAGCGGATGGTTGGCGGCGCCCGACCGGCGCCAACGGTTTCCATGACGGCTTCGTCAATGGCCATGTTCATCGCAGCAGTGTTGGTTGCCAGCGGGACGATTCGCCACCACGTGAACTCAGCCATGGGCTTCCTCCGTTGCTGCTTTTAAACAATGCGCAATTGCGTCAGGCGTGATGCCAAGGAGCTGCAGCTTGTGTTGTTTCACGACAGTGTCAAGTATTTTTGTCACAGTATGTTCATCGATTGGGAGAGAAACACCAATGAGTGATGCTTCAAGATGAGGCAGTCCGTCTTCTGGATAGAGAAAGAAATCACCGGTGATTTCTACGTTGGTAATTGTGTTCCCAAAATCCGCAGCAACGCGGAGCAGCTTGCCGCCGGGAATCTTTTCAGTTGCCTTGCCGTGCATTACACACCACTTGTCATGCCCATCATGGTCTTGAGGTCGTCGGACGGCTGCCAGGGCGGATCAAACACAACGTCAATGACAACGTGCGCCACGCCCTCGAGCACCTTGATTTTATCGTGGACATCTTGAATCAGTTGGGGCCCGTAGGGACAGGAGGGCGTCGTAAAAGTCATCTTCACCGAAACCGTCCCTGCTGTAGTGAGGTCAATCCCGTAAATGAGTTCCAGGGTCCAGACATCGATCTTGATTTCCGGATCAAGACAGAGCTTTATGGCCTCGATCACCTGGTTCATGCTGGCCATAGGTTGAAGGTGGCGTTCTGATTATTTAAAGAACTTCTACGCCAAGGTTTCAGCATGGGGGTTCAGTGGCGCGACTGGTCCAGGGCAGCGTTCCTCCAAGCGAAACGAGGAAACAAACCAATTCTCCTGCACATCACTGGCACGTGGTGTGTGTTAGGTCATGAAATGGAGCAGCGGACCTACAACGATCCTGTTGTTGCGAACCTGATCAACAAGCATGTTGTTGCAATCAAGGTCGACACCGACAAGCGGCCGGACATCAACCAGCGGTACAACCAGGGCGGCTGGCCGTCAACGGTGTTGCTTGATCATGATGGGAGCGTCCTCGACGGCGGGTTGTTCATTCCGCCGGAGATGATGGCGAAACGAGTGCAGGTGGCCGTGGATAAGGTGAAAGGTGGCAGCAGGAAGCCGTTGGAAACCCTTGCCTTCACTGGCATGCGGCTGGGACACGGCGAACTGGCACCGGCAACTGTAGACAAGATTGCGTCGTTGCTGCGGACGTCATTTGATAGCACGTATGGTGGGTTTGGCAGCGAACCGAAGTTTCCCCATCCTGATGCCCTTGAATTCTGCCTCCGATTACACGCGAGGACGTGTGGCCTGCAAACAACGAAACAGAAGCCGGTCATGCGATCCCCGTACCTGTCCATGGTCGAGAAAAGTATCACGGGTATGAAACGCGGGTTGCTCGATACCCGGGGCGGGTGGTTCCGGTATTCGATTTCACGCGACTGGCGGGAGCCGCATCGTGAGAAGCTGCTTGACACGAACGCAGCATTGCTCCGCATGCTGTCGTTGACCTATCAACAAACCAAGAAAAAACAGCATCTGGATCTTGCCCGGAAGACAGCAACCTACCTGCTTCGGAACCTCGCTGACCCTGATGGAGGGTTGTATGCAGGTCAGATCACCGCTCAACAGAAGAAAGCACAGGTTGACACAAGGATTTTCGTTGACAAGAACGGACATGCGTTGGTTGCGTTCCTGGACTATTTCACGGCGAGCAAGGACCGGCGCGCGCGCCGGGCAGTGTTGCAGGCATTCGAGCGGCTTGAAACAGCATACAACAAGAAACGCGGCTTTGCCCACTACATCGAAGGGAAGCGGGTAGTGCATTTGGGGTGGCTGCCTGATTCTGTTGCCATGGGACGTGCATACGTGGCACTGTACCAAGCACTTGAGCGCGGAGCAGCACTGCGGAAGGCGCAGGAGATCGCAGAAATCGTGGAAACAAACTTCCTGGAACGGGGCGGAGGCTTCCTTGACCGGATCGGCCAGAAGGATGATGTTGGAAAACTGGAGCAGCAGCAGACGGTGTTTTCGTTGAACGTGCAGGCAGCGCAGTTCTACCTTGATCTGTTTGACGCGACCGGGGACGCGCCGGACCACGCGCTTGCGAAGCTGGCGCTTGAGTCCGTGAAAGGGGTGTACCGGATCCAGGGTGTGCTGGGCGCGGGGTTCGGGATTGCGGTTGACCGGCTGGTGAACAAGGCTGTTTCTTGGTGATATATAACAATGTTATATTAGGGAATGATGAACCCGATAGGTCTGGAACCTGCATCTCCGGATTCGCGTGATCCGGCGTTTTTAGATGTTAAACTACGGGTCCATGTGGTTGGGCCGAAAGGAATTGAACCTCTGACCTCTACCACTCTAGGTAGCGCTCTGCACTGAGCTACGGCCAAAAAAGGTGTGCATCACAGCTGGTTGTTAGACCAAATCTGTGATGCACACACACTAGGAGTATCCTTCATGCCATCACGCTCACGTCGTCGAAGAACCGGCCCCCGAAGCCTTCTCCGTGAACGTATTGCGATTATCCCTCCATTTATTGGAAGGAGGATTTTGGGGGCCCCCCGCTACATCGAAGAGGAACGGGTCCGTCCGGTGCATCAGCTTTTGCCGTGCCGGCCGCCCCCGGCCTCGTTGTGGTGATCGTCTTGGACGACCAGAACGCAGAGCGCCGCGAGACGGTCCGGGTGATGTGACCGTGGTTGGACTGTCCTTCGGTTCAGGGTTCGTTGCTGCAATCCTCATGAACCTGAGGGCGTCCCGGAACAGCGCGGTCACGGGTTTCAGAAACATAGAGAACCCCTCCTCAAAGAGGACTCGGTTGTCTGGAGCGGGTGATGGAAATTGAACCCACGACCTAGACTTTGGCAAGGTGTCTTCGCTCTAAACCACTGAGCTACACCCGCAAGATGAAGGAGCGCCGGCCAGAGACACTCCGAGGTGAATCCAGCCGGCGCGTTCGAGAACGTTGATGCTTCTGTCAGGAAGAGTCGCCGTCGTGAGCGTTCTTCTGCTTCAGCACCGTCTTCCAACTGGCGGCAATCATAAGCGAATCTCCTCTCGAGGTTTCCGCGAATATTGCAACCATTGCCACACTGGTACGACACGTGCCGTACCGTTCACGTGGACTTCTGCAGAAACACAAAACAAAAAAAGGGAGTTGTTGAAGGAAAAACGCACCGGTCGGGAGCCGTCGATCACAACTTCTCCCCAGAAGAGCTGGATCCTGTTCTTTCCGACCGGTGCGCTCGGAGCCAAAAGGAACGGATCGCAGTTCCCAAGGCTCACGTTGTGTTGAAAGGAAAAAGCACCGGTCAGCCTCTGGTCAGTTACCCGCAGTCTTGACTTTCGAAAAGAAAGACCGACCGGTTCTCCCGAGAACCCAGAGTTCAGGCCCGCGAGATATAGTTTCGACGTTTCCGTCGTTGATTTCAAAAAGGCCGCACCGCGGATACCACCTACCGGTGCGGCGTGGTCACGTAGTTGGGGTATTCGCCAGGCGGGCTGCTACTCCAACAGAGGCCGGTTCGTCTTGGTGGCCTTCTTCTTGGCGACCTTCTTCTGAGTGGACTTCTTGGCGTTACGTACAATCATAACAGTTTGCCCCATGTGTACAGAGAAACGAACGCCCAGAACACCAAAGACACCGGGACCGTTCCCGTGTCTTTTGTCCTCTTCCGTCCTTCCACGTCCCCTGCTTTGGCTAGCCGTGATCGTTCGCTCAGCGAGAGATCGATCGACGTTCTGCTAGCCCATAGTCTGTCGTTTGGACAGCGTGGTTGTGGAATTCAGGGAGAGAAGCATGCTACCAATAATTGGCAAACAACCTATAAAACCTTTTTGAAGGGATTTAAGGATTCGAAAAAAGAGAAGGGCATGGTTGACACAGCCAACTGCATTTTCTGCAAGATGGTCCGGGGAGAAATCCCTACCAAGAAGATCTTTGAGGATGACCGAACCCTGGCGTTCCTGGACATCAATCCGCGGAATCCTGGCCACACGTTGGTGATCCCCAAGGGCCATGTTGAGACCTTGATGGACCTCCCTGACCAACAGGACGAGGCCTACCTCCGGGCAGTCAAGCGGGTTGCCAAGCAAGTTAAGGCCGGGGTCCGGGCGCAGGGCATTTCCATTATCCAGAACAACGGCCAGGCAGCAGGGCAGGTGGTTGCGCACCTCCACTTCCACATCATCCCGCGGTTCTCAAACGAGGGGCCGCTGGCACTCGAGGCCATCCTCCAGCCCAAGAAGCTGGACGAGAAGAGCATGCAGCAGATCGCAGAGACGATCCGGAAGGGATCGCCGGTGCTGAAGCCGTCTGAGCCAGTGAAGCCGCCGCCACGGGAAGAGCCTGAGCCACAGGAAGAGCCGCCTGAAGAAGAGGAGCCGAAGAAGAAAGACAAGCATCGAGAGGATGACGACCTAGACGACGTTGACGAGTTCGAGGAGATCGATACCTCGGAGTTCGAGAAGTTTTGATTTTCTTGGTGATATATAACAATGTTATATTAGGGAAAAAGACATTGGGAGCGTATAGTTCAAGGAATTTTGGCAGGACTCCCAATGTCTTCTTGTGCCACTACCTAAAGTGGTGTCGGACCGGAAGGCAATGGCACGACGGCTTTTTCCTATACTAATCCTCCACACCGCCAGAAAGTGCCAATTGGTGTCGGGGATGTCTCGGGGACGAAGACCCAATTGGCACATGCCCCTTCTTCTCCTGAAGATGTTGTTGAGGTGTGTCGTTCCAGCTACTAAGGATTGCTCCTCTGTCACCGGTAATGAGAGAGGCATTCAAGCCTATAGGAGGGAGTTCACCTCAACGTGACGCAGGTTCAGGGAGAGTTCACATGGGAGGACGTTCTGAGCGTCCGTTGGGCTTCATGCAAGGTCGCTGTTCGGGTTCGTCTTCGAACTCATCCAACCCCAGCCGCCTGAAGTTTTCGAGCTGTAGGCGTCGTGTGGCCCGCTCTTCTCGGACGCTCTTGGGGGATTTCATTCTCCCTCGTTGCTTTCCAGTTCCCATACTCTCCTCTCGTCAGACAAAAAACTCTCTCCAAACCGTTTTTCCTGGCACACTCCTTTCCAACCGCCGGCCAGGCTCGGCAAAGAAACCGGTATCGACATTGGTGTCTGAAAAAAGAAGCCGGGTCTCGGTTCCCAGTTGTGTCCCTTCACGTGACTCAAATGGGCTTTGGTACGAACCGATCAGTGTCCCCCAGTTGGTCACTGATGCCCGGCATTCTGAGGTCATCAGCCTCGTGCTGCTGTGCCCAAGAGGTTATACCCACTCGTACACCTCCTGGTACCGCGATGGCACACAGCACCTTCCGTTCCCATTTGTTGCCCTGGGCTTCAGCTGGTTCATCACAGCTGACAACAGGGAACGGGAACAACACCTACCACAAGCAACCGGGAAGAAGAAGCACGTGGTAGGCAAAGATCGCGCCTTAAGGACGCAGAAGCAAAGTCTCATCCCGGTGTTGGCACGCCAGGCACACAAACGATGGGGAAGGTCCGGTTGTGTGGCTTCACTTTTGTCCTCTAGGCGCGGTCTGAAAGCGGTCGGGTCAATGTGTTGCATCCTCTGGGTACCCTTCAGGGAAAGGGTCCTGAGGTGTCTCGATTGTGGGTCTGATAGGTCGGCACCACCATAGTGTGATGCCACCAAGAACTATGAACCCGATCAACCACAATGCCCAGTTCACGGATCTCTCCTCCTTTCTCTGGGTCCTTCCGGTATCGGCCTGTCTGAACGTGCGCGCACCCAAGGGGTCAACGTGAAGGGATTGTCGTTTAACTTTCGTCCCGGTTACACCTCCCTTCTTGATCAGCGGATGCGCGCAGTTGTTGAAAAGTGCACAGGATGTCCTTCTCCCATTTGGCGAAACACGAGCGTCAAATCGGACCTTTTCTCCGAGGACATCAACCTTCTCAGGGAGGAGGGTGGATTGAGCGAAGGCCAGCATCTGAGGAAATGATCGGGGCCGGTGGAGCACTCAGATACTGCTGTGCGGCATGGTTGTTGCGCGCTCGGTTTTCGGTCTAGCCTTACCACTCGCCCCACCAATTGGTTAGTCCGTCACGAGCGCGCATTTACCTGAAACGCGCAATGTGTCTCTCCCATGCATGGGGAGGAAGAGAGATCTTGTCATTTGACAACGAACTGGAGTCCATTCCCAACACACCGCGCGCGTCTTTTGTCTGTCTTCCTTCTGACTTTCGTCAGAAATCCAGCCACTCAGAACTGCCGCTGTCGGCGCGGCAAAAAGGGGTATATGCGCCACGTTCTTCTCTTATATGTTGCTTTTATGCAACTGAGACGTTATGGTGAGTGACTGATGAGTATGCAAGATATGACTTCATTTAGTGTTTCACTATTAATATACACAAAACCAGCAGCAAGCTCCTACTCAGTGAACGAAATCCATCATACTTTGCTGATAACGTGTTTCGCGCCACACGCCTCGCACTTCAGGAACGAGTGAATCCCTTCTCTGATAATCTTGGAGTCTGGTTTCTTACACTCCGGACAGACCACATAGGTCTTGACGTACAGGTCGATCTTCTTGTCGATCAACTCCGGCGGGAACTTTCCCTGGAAGATTAACTGGTTTCCTGACCACTCGTACTTGGTCGCCAGTTCTTTCAGCAGGAATTTCAACAAATGGTCCGGCTTCCGGCGCAACGCCGTTACAATCTCGTTGAAATTGGTAACAATAGTCTTCAGTCCTGCACGCATGACATGGGCCTTCGGGACTTCGAATCGGTCATCGGCTTTGGTTTTCTCCGGCACCTGCGCCATGCCGCGTTTCAATAACTCGTCATAGGATTGCATAGGATTACAACGGCCCGCAGCTTTTTAACTGTCGACATCTGCGAACAGCGACAAAACTTTCTGAAGCTTTATAAAGTAGCGCTTGAATAATAGAACTAGCTTCCGATACCGTGTGATACAAAAATGAGAAAACTCTTCAGATCCGAACTGCCATTCGGACCTGAAGCACTGAGGAAGCATCTTGGGAAGACGACTTCTGCAGTATCCTTAGTCATGGGTACACATAAAGATTTCGCTGGAAAGATGTATATGCTCGGGTATATACGTTCCACCGGCGGAACCACAGCCCGTGAGGGCAAAACAAAATGGAGGGGAGTCTATGGATTCAGTGGTTCAGCGCGTCTTTGAAGAGCGTGCATCCGTCGGCGATTACTCAACCCCAAAGGTTGATGCGCAGCATGTTGCCGACGAGTTTGGAGTAGCTGCAAAAGAGGCCCGGATTATGGTGATTGGGTCGGGCGGTGCCGGAAACAACACCGTGACACGGCTCACCCAAATGGGCATCAGAGGTGCAACAACATTGATTATCAACACTGATGCAAAGCATCTGTCCATCAGCCAAGCAGACAAGAAGATGCTGATCGGGAAGGAATTGACTCGCGGCCTCGGCGCTGGCGGCTATCCCCAAGTCGGGATGAAGGCTGCCGAAGAAAGCCATTCAGAACTCAAGAAACAGATGGAAGGGGTCGATATGGTGTACATCTGCACTGGCCTTGGTGGCGGAACCGGAACAGGGTCGTCACCCGTGCTGGCGCGCATCGCCAAGGAAATGGGCGCAATCGTTATTGGTTGTGTCACCATGCCGTTCAAGATCGAAGGCGCGCGCATTGGCCGTGCTGAAGACGGGCTTGGGCACCTGCGACAGATGTGCGACACCGTGATCGTTATTGAGAACGACCGGTTGCTCAAGATTGCCGGCGACCTGCCGCTGCAGCAAGCATTTGCCGTTGCAGACAACCTGGTCGCAACCATCATCAAGGGTATTACCGAAACCATTTCACAACCATCCCTGGTGAACCTCGACTATGCCGACGTGAAGACCATCATGCATTCTGGTGGTGTTGCTGCGGTTGGATTTGGTGAATCAGACACCAAGAACCGCGCAGAAGAATCGGTGATCAAGGCCATGAGCAACCCGTTGCTCGAGGTCAACTATGACGGCGGGACCGGCGCACTGATCCACATCACTGGCGGTCCGGACCTCAAACTGGACGAAGTGAACTTGATCGGGGAATACGTGTCCAAGCAATTGGACCCTGACGCACCGGTCATCTGGGGTGCACGCATTGACAACGACTTCAAGGGCAAGATCCGGGTGATCACGATTGTCACGGGCGTCAAGAGTCCGTACATCCTCGGTCCTGCTGAGCGCGAAGCTTCGGCAAATGGCCAGCACGTGCGGGACTTCTCGCAAGAGCTCGGCATCAAAATGGTACGCTAAATCTGAAACATCCGGTGTGCTGGCCCCTCCACACATCGGTTGTTTCCTTCTTTTTCTTTTTTCTCCTATCAGCGGTATTTATATTGTTCAGGGGCTTACCTCTGAGCAGTTCATGCTCACAGATCACTCCATAACGTCCAGGTTATCTGACCGATAGCAGTTGGGAAGGACGCGGTGTACGGAGTGATGGGAATCTATTTTTTCACAGAAGTCTCTCGCGAGACAGAAGGAGATTGTCATGAGTAAGAGAGGGCCCCTGTCGTCTGGGCAGGTGATGGCGAAGTGTAAGGAGATCGGCATTCCCGGCAAGACTGAGGAAGAATTGAGGAGACTTGTCAACGACGGCGAGCTCCGTGCAATCCCCGGTGTTGATGTGACCGGGCGTCCTATTCTACGATTCCATCCGAGTGACATCGATCAGTACGTCGTCAAGCGGACCAGACGATAGTAAGCACAGGCGCATGATAGGAAGGAATGAACAATGGGAAACGTTGGAAACATCGAAAAAGTCCTGATGGTCTGTATTCTGTGTGTCATCTTTATCATCATCGGCCTCACCTTTTGGGGCAGTGGTATGGACGATACCAAGAGCGCTGTTACTATTTACCATGAGGGCTTCGACGGACTCGTTGTGCGCATCGCTGAAGCTGGCCAGCAGCTTGTCACTCCGGATCCGTCGGTTCTGGTCTTCTACGATCCCGAAGAAGTGACCGCTTATTCGACATCCCCTCCTCCCCGATTCGCTGTGGTGGAAGGGGACAGGTTCCATCGGGAAAGTGTGTATTTGCTTGTCAATGACGTGCCGCATGAGTTCTTCGGTGACGTCTCGGACTTCCTCGGGTTTTCCTGGATCTTGAAGGTGCAGAAGATCGAGGGAGGGAAGATCTGGTATGCATTCCAGGTCGAAACACAAGACAATCCGTAACAAGAACGACGCCCGGGGAGTATGTTGGAGTTAATGGTGGGGCGACCAGGCGACTGCAGCGTGCACACCCGGGCGTCTCTTTCCTCGGAGGGAGAATCATGGAGTTTCTCATCACAATGCTCGTCATTTTTGTTCTTGCAGTAGCTGTTCTGGTTATCGTCGCCTCCCGCATGCCGACTGAACCATTGGTTTGTCCAGAATGTGGGGGAGTGATCCATTTCTCGTATATGCTCCCGACTGCCGGCGACGAACCGGTCATGTCTGTTTACCAGTGTTCGTGTGGTTACACACAGCTGCGGTGAAGGGGGTTTTACCTTGAAGAAAAAAACACTCGACACCCTGACCATTGTGGGAGCGGTTGTGATCGCGTTGATCATCATTGCGATTGTGTACAACGATCTCATCTTTCCGCAATGACCTTGCAACAACGACGGAACGGCCGGCCTTCGGGTACGATCGTTCTGTCAATTCAATTATAACACTGTTATATAGGAGAAGGTTTATAACCTCTCCTGCATTCGTTTTTCACTATGAAGGGATTATACGTCATTGTCCTCGTGATCGCGATCCTCGTGATCGGCGGTATTGGTCTCAGTGCCAGCGGCTACTTCGCCGCAAAGCCGAGCGACTACGACGGCCTCGCCAAGGCGCTCACTGAGAACGGCGTGAAGATGTACGGCACGTTCTGGTGCGGTCATTGTCAGGCACAGAAGGCCGCATTCGGCCCAAGCTGGCAGTACATTGATTACGTTGAATGCTCGCTTCCTGACCGCAGCGACCAGACTCAAGCCTGCAAGGACGCTGGTGTCAACGCCTATCCAACTTGGATGTTCCCAGACGGGACGACTCTGCTCGGCGAGCAGTCCATGCAAACCCTTGCAGACAAGATCGGCTACGAGCTGGCGTAACGTGCTGTCACTCCTTTTTGAGGAAGGCTACCGAACGACGGAAGCAGCAAAAATCGACTTCGATTTTTGTATGACTACTATGTTTGTAATGTAGTCATATTGGGAAACATTTTTAAATATGTAGTCATATACCTTTGTATGCACATCGAGATCCAAAAGCGGGGGAAGGTGAACCTCTACTATCTTGCTCACTCATTCCGAGACGATGGAAAGGTGAGAAAGGTTCGTCGCTATCTCGGGAAGAATCTTTCAAAACAAGAGGTAGTTGCGAGACAAAAGAACGCGGAAATCGCTATCAAGGAAAAACTCGCAGCATACAAACACATTCGCGATCCGCTGCACACGATATTATCCCCAGAAGAACAGAACCTTCTTGCGAAGCTTATCGGAAAGAAGATTCCTGCTCGTCATCTGACGGAAGCAGACTGGCACCACTTTATCGAGCTGTTCACCTTTAACACAAACGCCATCGAGGGGTCGACCATCACCCTCCCTGAAGTCAAGGGGATGCTCGAAACAGACCGCTGGCCGGACCGCCCGCGAGATGAAATCGCCGAAGCGTACGGAGTCGCTGCTGCTGTTACCTTCATCCGTACAACACGCGAACCCCCCTCTCCTCAGCTGATCAAGAAACTCCACCGGCTGGTGTTCAAGAACTCGAAACCGTTTGCCGGAAAATTCAGAGGGAAGGGGGTAGACGTTGCTGTTGTTGATGCACTGGGTCACATCCTCCATCGGGGGGCACCGCAACAACAGGTTCCCGGACTCTTGCGTGAGCTCATCCATTGGTATACGAAGAACAAAAACCGCTATCATCCGCTTGTTCTTGCTGCTGTTGTCCACAATCAGTTCGAGAACATCCATCCGTTCCAAGATGGGAACGGGCGGGTTGGGCGGCTGCTCCTCAATGTCGTGCTCTTGAGACACAACCTTCCTCCACTCAACATCAAGGTTGCTGACCGCGCAGCCTATTACCATGCGCTTCGTGCCTATGAAGAACGTGGGGACATCCGACCTACCATCGAACTCTTCCTAAAAGAATATCGCCGCTTGCAACAGGAACTCCGTTAGAACATCCGAAACCCAGCGGGTTTGATCCCTGCTTCTACAATTTCGAATTTCACTTGCATCCCCTCAGGACGAAAGCGGTGCTTCACTAATGTCGCCAATCGTTCTCCTGGTGTTCCAACACGCTCGATCTGCACAATGGTTTTCGACCAGTACTTCATCGCGTCGCCACCAACCACATCCAAGCCGTTGTCTTCAAACCGGTTGAATGCGTGCGCGGTGATCAACACTGGTATGTTGCGGTCACGTGCCAAGGTTGAGAGTGCTGCAAGCTGCACCGAAAGTTCTCGGTTTGCTTCCAGAACGTGTTGGTTTTCAAACCTGCCTTTCTTGGTTTCCTGTTCTGCATATTCCAGCCGGTACAAGGCAACCGATGAATCAAGGATAACGAGATCGTAGGGTTTTTCTCTGAGCGCCTTGATGGCAGCAGCCTGTTCCTTGAAGTTCTTCGGCTGAATGAGATCAATCCTCTGAAGCGCGGATTCGCATTCCGGTTCGAGCTGTTTCACTCGTTCCACTGCAAAGCCCCCCTCGGAATCGATGTACGCGACCGTTCCGCCGCCCTTGACGCAGGCCAGGGCAAGGATCAGACAGATGTTGGTCTTCCCCACACCAGGAGGCCCGTAGAGGTTCGTGATCGCTGCTGGCTCAAGAATGGGAAGCAGGGTCGAGAAGGGGTCAGGGGGGCAGAGCTCCATAGTGTTCTCATGATCCTGAGGCTTAAATCGGCTGGGTATAAGCTTTTAAATAGTCACTACTTTGCTGTAGTGGTGATTTCATGAGCGAACTCCAGCAGGTCATTCAGAATCTCCTTGAGGAATACGACTACGACTTCGATGATCTCCTTGAGGCAGATGCAAAGGAGATCTGGCAGGTTGTGTTCGACACGCTCCTTGCTGTGACCAGTCCGGAGAAGCTCCCCCGACTCCCGATCACGATTGGGATGGTGGTGGACGAGGACGATACCAGAACATTAAAAGATAAGCACGGACGGTTTATTGTGAACTAGAGGTTCCCATGGGAGATTATAAACGAATTGTTGCAAGCAATCGAAACGGAACGCTTGAAAACGACATGTCAAGGAATCCTCGGTTTCAACATCACTATATTGCCCGCTTTGGGGAAGACGCCTATGGTTTGGCCCGGAAGCCACGACATGAACTTGCTCTTCATGAACACTCAATTGTACGAGGACGAAATAATGCTATCAGAGAGGAAATCTGCGTTCCTCATTTCCAAGAGCGTGCTCAAGACCTTATCGCGGGCATTCAGGGTGCTGGTTTCAAATTTGTTATTTACTCAGGAGCGCCAGCAGCGCGATCACTTCGATTCTATCAGGACGAGCATGGCATTCCGATTGACGGTGCGTATGAAACAGAAGGGGCGGACAGAACTGACCCACAAACCTTTCGTGCTGTTGGAAAACTCATGGAGCCTGATGGGTACAGTCTCAAGTCTTACTTAACCCATAAACCCGAACACGCGATTGCAGCTGAAACGGCATGGGGAAAGGCCTTGCTCTCCCAAAATCAAGGAAGTGATCTTGATGAAGGACGACATGGAAACATCTACGTCTTTTCCTGGGAAGGACTTGATGCTGACAGAATCCAAGAAATCAATGCGTTCTTACGGGGAGAGTTGTAACAACGCAAGACACGCGTCCACGATCTCGTCTGTCCGCCCGATCCGCCCAACTGCCTGTTCCTTGGTTTGATCTGGACCAGTAATCCCGAGCACAACTGGTTTGTTATATTGCAGAGAAAGGTGCTGCAATGCTTCTGCTGCAGCGTGCGCGATCAATGTGTCGTGGCTGGTTTCGCCTTTCACCAATGCTCCCAACGTCACTACGCCGTCAACCTTCTCGATCACCTGCCGCACCCCGAACGGGATGTCGTACGCGCCAGGAACGCGGACAACCGGACCGAGTGTTGCTTTTTCCTTGATCCGTTTCTCGGCAAGCGACACCATCTCGTCAACAATCTCCGGATGGAACCGGCTGGCGACGATCGCGATCTTCATGTAAGTGCTCCTTCGTTGTCATTTCCCTGCCGCACTCCCTTGCCTGCATTCGGGGTCAGTTCGGTCTTCCCTTTCAGCAGCGCAACGCAGTTCAACGCATGCTTCCGCGCGCGGTCACGGGCGATAGAAACAAGCTTCTTCTCGTCGTTCGGTGCCTCTGATGTGTGAAGAAACGCACCAAGCACATGCTTGTTTGTCAGCAACTGCACCTGGATCAATCCTTGTGATGCTTCGTGCGCACACACTTCATCAACAGGAGCACCACCAACCCATCCAAGGGCTAACACAATGTCACACTTGTACTTCTCAAGCAACAGCTTTGCTGCAACCGGAAGATCCTTGAACCCAGGAACCGTGTACCGTTCGATCGTGAGAGATGCATCTGCTTCCTTAATCGCAGCGATCGCGTCTGCTGCCATGTCAACACGCGCAAAGGTCGTGTCTGCTATACCAATCGTAGGCATACCACGTCATCTCCATCCTTCAGACCGAGGGTCTCACGGAGATTTACGGGTGCAAGTATTTCAATGACTGATTTGGGGTTCCTGGTCTTCTTGGGGATGACCACAGCCCCCTCGAGGGTGTAGTTGATTGCAATGGGATAGCACGCGACCTGGCAGAGGCCTTTTTTCGGCGCAGGAACCATGATCGGATCGTCGAAGAAGCGGAGGTCTTGCTTTCCCTTCATGTGAATGTTAAGCGTGCCGATGTAGGGCTCGAAGCCGAGCTTGCGCTTCAGCACGCTCTTGTACGCAGCAACGTAACGGGCTCCTTCTCCCAGTCCCTTCTTCACGGTCCCTTTGATGATCCGGGGATTATGAAGCAAGGGGGTGATTGCGATGTCCTGTTTCGTGATCGCGCTTCGCCGAACAGGGTTCTTCTTGGGAGCAGCTTTTCGAACCTTCCGGGCAGGCATAGCATCACTTTCGTTTGCTGCCTAAATAACATGAAGTATAACATTCTTATACGCTGGCCATTAATAGCCTCTTTCTCCTAAGAAAAGGGATATGTACTCTGTCACCCCCTGGGAAGTCTCAGGGAAAATAGATTATTCTGAATTGATCAAGAAGTTCGGCACCAAGCCTATCACCGACAGCCTGCGCGCCCGCCTCCAGAAGGCAGCCAAGACCGAGCTCCATCCGCTCCTCCGCCGCGGCTTCTTCTACTCCCATCGCGATCTGGACCTGCTCCTGAAGGATATCGAAGCAAAGAAAGGATTCTTCCTGTACACTGGCCGCGGTCCGTCCGGTGCCATGCACCTTGGCCATCTCATTCCCTTCCTGACCTGCAAATGGCTGCAGGACGTGTTCGGCGTCAACCTCTACATTGAAATCACGGACGACGAAAAGTTCCTGCAGAAACGGGAACGCTCATGGAAGGACATCCAGCAGCAAGCTGATGCGGACATCCTGGACATTGCAGCGCTCGGCTTTGATCCGGACAAGACGTTCATCTTCAAAGACAGTGAGTACATCCGACACGTCTACCCCAAAATCCTGGAAGCTGCCCGCAAGATTACGTTCTCAACCGCGAAAGCCGTCTTCGGCTTTACAAACGAGACAAACCTCGGCATGATTTTCTATCCAGCGTACCAAACAATCCCGACCTTTTTCGAGAAGAAGCGGTGTCTGATTCCCGCGGCCATTGACCAGGACCCGTACTGGCGCATCCAGCGCGACATTGCAGAAGACCTTGGCTACCTGAAAACCGCGGCCATCCACAGCAAACTCTTGCCACCTTTGACCGGAACTGACGGGAAGATGTCTTCGTCTGAAGAGAAAACCGCGATCTACCTGGCCGACGACGAGAAGACGGTGAAGAAGAAGATCTACAAGTACGCGTTCTCCGGTGGTGCAGGATCGCTTGAAGAACACCGGACGAAAGGCGGGAACCCTGATGTGGACGTCGCATTTCAATGGCTGTCCATTCTATTCGAGCCAGATGACGCGAAGGTGAATAACCTTGGAACAGGATACAAGAAAGGAACCGTGTCAACCGGCGAGATGAAAGATCACTTAATTAAAAACCTGAACGCGTTCTTAGCGCAACACAGAAAAGCGAAGGCAAAAACAAAGTCGCTTGTCAAGAAGTACATGTACGACGGCAAGCTCGCGAAGAAGATGTGGGCCACTACCTAAACAAGACCAGCCCGACGACAACAAGGAAATACATCAGCACCCAGAGTCCCCACATTACCGTCAGTTTTTTGTCTTTGTGCGCAAGTCCGTAGAGTAACAGAATCGACTGCAGAAACAGGAACAAGGTCCACGTCAGCAGCGACACCCCGGCAACGTTCTTGCCGACCCAGATGTCGAGGATCTGCGGGATCGTGCTCAACGGGTAGACAACAGCAACGATGAGCACAAGGTTGTCGAGGAACTCAACCCGCCAGGAACGGCGCTTCTGTTTTTTCCGCCGTTTATGTTGGTGGAGCTGCTCGAGCTGCATTTACCTTGTCACCTTCTGTGATGCAACGAATGTGTACAGTTTTTTTGCTTTTGCGTTCTTCTCGAAATGCGTTCGGATCGGCGCAATCAATTTGTCCAGATGCACAGCAACCGTGGTTTTCAAATCAAGTGGGTGGAGGTCTCCTTTCGAGAACGCTTGCTCGAGCTCCTGGAACGACCCGTACGTCACTGCGCCGCCGAATTTCGCCGGCCGGTCAACCATAATTTCTGAAAATGAACGAAACAGGATATGCTTTGTGTAATCGAGCAATGGATTATTCTGCACCTGCTTCGGGGCGCAGTACGCCTGGTTCACCTTCTTCTTGATTTCTGAAAACGAATCATGCACAAAAATGGCAGACTGCGGCTTCGACTTGCTCATCTTGCTCGCAATTTCTGTGTCCCATTTTTTGTTTTCATCAAATACCTGTGCCTTGTCCAGGTGCACATCCCCCTGCAATCCCGCAAGCATGTGGTGGTGCACCAGCACTGGCTTTTTCCGCTTGAGTTTGTCTGCGATCTCCCGTGACAAAATGTTCGCTCGCCGCTGGTCCAGCCCCAGCTGACAAATGTCCACGTCAAGCTCGAAAATGTCAGCAACCTGCATCGCTGGATAGAAGTACTGCGCTGCTTCCAATAGTTCCCCCTGCTTCCTGCCCATAATACTCAGACACCGCGTCGCCCGCTGCACCGAGGTGTTCTTCGCAACCGTCACAACCTGTTTCCAGTAGGCCGGATCTGCAACCAGCTCACTTGCCCAGGTAGGTTTCACTTTTCCGAGGTCCACGCCCGCGGCCTTCCATACCTCCAGGAAGTACTCCCCAGTCTGCTTGATCGCATCCAGATCGCTTCCCATTTTGTTGTTGATCCAGCCATGCCAATCCGCGAGCAGCAGTCTGAAGGTCACGCCTGCCTTGAGCATGTCCTTCAGGAGCAATGGCCGAAAGATACCGAATGCCAGGTGGGCCAGCCCTGATGGTTCAAAGCCATCATAGGCAACGGGATGGGGTGTTGTCTCAAGAAGGCGCTTCAGCTCGTCCTTCGTAATGACCTCTTCTCCCACGCCCAGAATGAGCTCCAGCCGCTGCTGCGAATCCATACCCTCTCTTTCTTTTGCGAGGATTAAAAACATTCATAAAGCTCTGTCAAAAAGGGAACCCATGCAGCACCAGAAATCCTGCGGCCTCGTGGTCTACCGTCCTGCTGATCACACCTTCCTCTTACTCCAGCATGCCAAGGCCAATCACTGGGACAACCCCAAAGGGAAGATCGAATCAAACGAGCGTGAAACCCAAACCGCACTCCGAGAACTGGAAGAAGAAACCGGAATTACTGCAGCAGTGATTCTCCCTGGCTTCCGCGAGCACATCCGCTACTTCTTCTACCACAACAAGGAGAAGATCGTGAAGGACGTCTACTTCTTCCTCGCAACAACAGACGAAGAGGTTGTCACCCTCTCCAAGGAACACAAGAACTTTATGTGGCTCCCCTTCGAGCAAGCAGTCAGACAAGTCACCTACGACAATGCCAAGAATATCTTGAAGAAAGCAAACGAGTTCCTGCAGTCACACTGAGTATGTTTGTGCAAGATCCACATACACATGTGCATTCTGCTTGATGCGCTCGCGTTCTTTGTCCGTGAGCTGCCGCACGACCGTTGCAGGAATGCCGAGCACCAGACTATTGTCCGGAATTGTGTCGTTCTCCTTGATCACTGCGCCCGCGCCAACAATACAGTTCTTTCCGACGGTTGCACCACTGAGAATGATTGCCCCCATGCCAATGATGCAATCATCGCCAACCGTTGCCGCATGCACCACAGCATTGTGACCAACCGTGACGCGGTTGCCGACCGTTGTTCCTTTTCCCTGATCACCATGAAAGGTGCAATTGTCTTGAACACTTGTTTCGTCTCCAATGCGGATCGGCGCTTCATCCCCGCGGATCACGGCGCCAAACCAGACGCTCGAGCGCGCGCCGATTTGTACATCTCCGAGAACTGTTGCATTCGGTGCCACGAATGCCGATGGATGAATTGTTGGTTGCTTCACACCATTCCCCCCATCAGAGCTTTTTGTCTAGCTTTAAATACATTGGAACAAACCTCTGTGGTATGAAGTTCGTTCGCGTCAAGGTACTGACGATCGTGCAGGAGACACCGGACACGAAAACGTTCACGCTCAAGTATCCCGGTGTGTTCTCCTTTGTTCCCGGTCAGTTTGTGATGATCCGGCTTCCCGGTGATCCCGATCAGACAGCAAAGCGAGCGTACTCGATTGCAAGCGTGCCGAACGAACAAGGAACCTTTCAGATTACCTTCAACCTCGTTCCCGGAGGGAGAATGAGCTCCCGGTTGTATAACATCAAAGAGGGTGACGAGCTTGAGGCAGCCGGGCCCTTTGGAAACTTCACGTTTTCTGACAAAGCAGACATCCTTGTATTCATTGGTGGAGGAACGGGAATTGCGCCGCTGCGGTGCATGCTACAGTACGCGTTGCAGCAACAGCTTCCCAAGCAGCTGGTCCTTCTGTATACCGTCAGGAGACCACAGGACATTATCTACCGTGCAGAACTTGAAACACTCGATCAGAATCACCAGAACGTGACGTACTATCAGACGATCACGCGACTTGATGAAGCACCATGGAACGGGGCAACAGGACGCATCACTAAAGAGAGGATTATGGAGGTCGTCTCTGATCCAACAAAGGCACTGTTCTTCCTGTGCGGCTCTCCTGAACTGGTGACCGCATTCAAGGAGATGTTGCAGGACCTTGGAGTGACTGCAAAGCAAATACAGCATGAGCAGTGGTAGTATGGAAGGATATTCAAAGGAACGCTACAGTGGTCTTGGCCATGTCCCGATCGGAATCGGTGCGATTATCAAAGGGTGGAATATTCCAGAGGAACACGTCAAGAACCCCGACGCCCTCTCGGTCGTTGATTTCCGGGCAATGACGCATGCCTGTCAATGGAATTGTTTTCATTGCTTTACCGACAAACTCAAGAAAACGCTGACCTTGGAAGAGATAAAGAGTATCATCGATCAGTTAGCTGACCTGAGAACCAAGACCATCGATTTTCTCGGGGAAGGGGAACCAACCCTCGACAAGGATTTCTTCGATATTATCGAATACACGGCAGCAAAGGGGATCCAGCCCGTTGTGTTTACCGATGGTGCGACAAAGCTGAGAGAGAAAGCGTTCGTGAAACGACTCTACCAGTCTGGTGCAAGCGTCTGTCTCAAATGCGACAGTCTGTGGAACAAGGAATTCCAAAACTGGGTTGTGGGTGATACGACAGGACACTATTTCGACCAGAGGAAGGAAGCGCTTGACCTCCTCATCGAGGAAGGGTTCGCAAAAACAACACCCGATGGGACAACACGCCTTGGGTTCGATATGGTTGTCTGCAAGAAAAACGTTACCGAAGTCGAGAAAACCTTGCGGTATTGTCGAGAACACAACCTGTGGATTATGTTCACCTTCTATATTCCAGCAGGGAGAAGCAATAAACCTTCTTTTGATATCTCCCTCTCACTCTCAAAGGGAGAAAAGCAGCAGGTCCGGGATATAATACGAAAGGTCGATGAAGAATATGGCTTCAAACATGACGTAATGAACAATTTTCTTACGTGTCGGTGTCTCGAGTTCATGTGTATTTACGGTGACGGAAGGGTAGCCCCATGTGTGGGGAACGAAACCATTATAGGGAATGCAAAAACAGAGACTATTACCGCGTTGCGGAAGAAGATTCTTGAGCGGTTTCCGATCCACAATCCGGGAACGTTTGACGGGTATTGTCCGTATCGGGAACGATTCTGATTAAATTGAATCATTTCCGGAACGTTACAACCCAACACCCAAGCCAGCAAGTGCTGACCGGATCAAGTCCCCGAACACCATGCTCGCCGCAACCGCGACGATGAAGTAAATAATCACCGACAGCAGCAGCATCTTCCCCGTGAGGTACCACTGATTGACGGAATCGTCTCCGCGAGAAATCTTCGTCAGGAAGTATCCGAGAATCATGACCACTTCAATCAAGTAGATCCCTACAATCAACTGGAAGATCTCCGGCGACACCGAGGTTTCCAGGTTTCCGAAGATACCCGAGACATTCCCGAAGCCTGCCTCATCATTCAAGCCGATGGTATCAAGATACGCGCCCAGCTGCACCAGCACCTTCACAATCACGTCCGCAATCGAGACGATTAGCCCAGTAATCAACGGCGTCAGGAAGTACGCTTGGAACTTCATGCTCGACGATGTTTCCTCGAGCAAATCCCGGATGTACTCCTGCGTCTCCCGGATGTTCTTCAGGTAGCGGCTGATTCGCAGCGCAGATTCAGACGCGTACTGCACGCCCTTCCGTGCGGTATCGGTCACTGTGTACATCACGTTCCGCAACAAGCGCGACGGATAAAAGCGAAGAGTCCCGTACTGCTTGTCAAAGATTGCCTGCTCAAAGGTCATCCCCAGCGTCCGGATGTTTCGCAAGGTGATCTTGAAGAACTTCGAAATCTCCAGATCCTTGACATCGTCAAGTGCCTTCTCGACCGCGACCTCGATTGGTGTCCCGCCGGACACCCGGTGGCCAAGCTGAAACAGAGCCAACTCGAACTGGCTTTCTGTCTTTTCAATATTATCTTTCAATCGAACGCGCTGGAAGGTCGACAAGATACTGTACACGGAAATCCCAACAGCGATCCCGAGAATCATCAGGCCGGACATGATGATCGAGGTCATGGTGAATTCTCGATCCGCAACACCTTGGAAGAAGATCTCCGGATTGGTGACAAAGTACCAGACTGACGGCACGATCAACGCCGCTGCAGCCACGATGGCAATCAGGGACGCGGGAACGTCCTTCCCCTTCACTCGGAATGATCCTGGTTTCGGTAACGATGGATGATCCGAGATATCAACCTGTGAGAATGTGACCGGCCGCTTGTTCAAGGTGTTCGCAATGAACCACACCAGCATGATTGGCAGAACAATGTCGTACCCGAGCACGAAGTGCCACGGCGTCACCAGGTCGGACAAGAACACTGCCGCAAGCGGCGCCATAATCGACCCCAAAATCGGGAGTACAATCCCCATCATGTGGATGACCATGACCGGCATGCGCATGTCCTGCGCATAGTGTTTCATGCGCGTCTTGGTCCCCTCCAAGATGCTCTCCAGTGCCTGGTCAAGCAGCAGCTGCGATTTCTCAACCGTCTGCTCCTCGGCATTCTTAATGAGGCGCAGGGATTCGGAGAACTCCTCATTCTCGCTCTTCCACTTCTCGACGTAGGTGTCTAAGGCTTGCCGTGCGGAGTGGTACCTTCCAAGTTCGATGTCCCAGATCAGCCGCCGCATGTCCACCGCAAGGGCACCAGAAATATTCGCGGCCGCAAACCGGAACGCGCGTTCCAGATTCAGTGAAATCCGCATGGACACGACCATGTACAGGATCGCGAGCACGACCTGCGAACTCGCCTGAATCCGCATTGCTTTCACGCGCATGCCCGGGTACTTGTAGAGGTAAAACCCGAGCGGGAACCCGGCAATGGTCGCCACAATCCCGGGAAGAATGGGTAAAATTCCCAGAGCAATACATGTACCGCCAAAAATCAGGAAGAGAAGTGACATCAGGATCATGGAACCCATGACCTGGTCTGGGGTGACACGCAATTCCGTGAAGGTAATATCAGCACGCATCCGCTTGAGCGCCCCTTTCTCCGGGGTCATGGTGATGACATTGCCAAAGCGGTTCACCACGTGCTCGTACCAGTTGCGCGGATGCTCGCGACGCTTCTTGAACAGTTGATATTCGCGGCTTTCAAGTGACGGTGGCTGGTAATATTTTCTGACCGTTGGCTTCGGATACCGCTTGGGATGGGCACGCTGGTACGCTGCTTGAACAAGTTCCTTGCGGACCCCGTACCGCTTCATCACCTCGGATGGCGGCGGGAGTTTCCGCTTCGGTTTCCCCATACAGTATCATTTGGTTTGGGGGTATCTTAAGCTCCTTTTTATGCTCCCAGGACCGAATAGAACTCCATGGTTCTTCCGTGGCTGCTGGCAGCAGTCGGCATCGTCGGCTTCGGGGCCGCAGGCTACAAGGACCTGACCACAACTGAGTTTCCAGACTGGCTTCCCTATTCTGTTATTATCAGTGCACTCGCGATCCGCGGCGGCTATTCCTGGTTCACCGCGGACTGGTCCTTCCTGCTCAATTCAGTGATCGTCGGCCTCGCGTTCCTCGGCGCTGGGTTGGGCCTCTACTACACCAAGCAGTGGGGCGACGGTGATGCCTGGCTCCTCGGTGCATTGGGATTCCTCTTCCCTGATGCAGCTGGCCTCGGGATCAGTGGTACTATCCCGTTCCCAATCATCCTGCTCTTCAACTTCTTTATTTTGGCGGTCCTGTATTTGCTCACGTACTCACTTGTCCTCGGGTTGAAGAACCGGAAGCTCTTGCCAAAGTTCAAGAAACAACTCTGCACAGAGGCAAAAGGAATTGCGCAGATTGTGATTGTCTTCACGGTTGCAACAGTGGTCCTTGCGGTTTCTGTCGCAACAACGGTTGCTGTCCCGCCGCGGTTCTATGAACTCGTGATCATCTTTCCATTCTTCCTGATTGGCATCCTCTTGTTCGTCCAGTACGGCCGCTTTATTGAAAAGTACATGTTCCACCGGCGGATTCCTGTGGCCAAGCTCCGCGAAGGGGATGTGCCTGCCAGTGGCCGGTGGCGTGTGCTCAACAAAAAGGAAATCCAAAAATTAAAGAAGCGGGGTGGCACGATTCTCGTCAAAGAGGGAGTGCGGTTTGCCCCGGTGTTTGCCGTGACCGTTCTCGTGACTGTCCTGTTCGGGAGCCTCTTGTTCTTTGGTTAGCCGCCTTTCCGCGTCACCAGGATGGGATTTGTTACCACGCTTGTGGTCGCGTGCCGCACCGGTGGCGGTGCAGGAACGCTCACTTCGAAGAAGGCGACCATGTCAACAATCCATTCCCAGTCACCGTAGATCCACAGCAACGTACTGTTTTCATTTTTTTGGAAGACGGTTGTTTCTGTTGTATTATAGGTCGGGTCCCAGATGGTGACGTTATACCAGGTAAAATTGCCTCCTGGTGTTGTTATTTCATTACCAGTGAGGGTGACATTGATAATCGTAACAACGTGGGAAAGGTTTGTTGTTTCATTATAGATTGTGATGATGACAGACCCGTTTTCCGCGAGCGCATCGGTGATGTTCTTCAGGGTTGGGTATACGCCCTTATAGTGTTTCCCCTGGAGCTTTCCTTTGTTTATATCAGTCACGCTCGGCGTCAAAACCCAATTCGACCCATCAATGATTCCAATTCGGAGAACCCGAACGTGATCCGACGATGCCTGCGCATGGGTTGTTGTTGCGAGAAAGAGGAGAAAGAGGCACCCAACCAAGACGCCGATGATCGTTCGCTGATACGGTTCCATGTTACGGGCCTCCTACGTCATTGAGAATTTCAGCATACGCATCGATCAGGTCATCTGTTATGTAGCCTCCTGGATGAGGGCCACCGGTCTTATTGATCAGGCGCCCTGCAATCTCCGTGACGTTGTTTCCAATACCCGGATGATCGTTACCAGCAATGACGCCGGTGAACGAAGCAAGGTTGCATCCTTTCACCGGATCACCAACCTCAGCACAGGAAACGGGGAAAAAGTTCGGGTTATAGACAACATTCCCCTGTGTTGCCCCCCACGCTGGTAGCGCAAAAAGCGAAAGCACAACAATCGAGACCAAAAACAAATGTTTCTTTTTCATGAGCATCAATCCTTTGTCATCCGTTTGAAGTCCACGTTCCCGTCAGCTTCACTGAGCTCGGCAACGTATGTTCGAACGGTTTTTCCAACCCCCGCATAAGTGTCTTCAAGGCCTTCAAACTTGTCCACGAGCCCGTTCGGATCGCCCGCGTAGACAATATCAAACCCTTCCGGCAGTTGTTCGAGTTGTTGAGGCCATTTCAACAGACTTGCCTTGACAAGATCGCCCAGCACGGGTTGAATCTCATAGAAGCCTTTCTTTCCAATATCACCAGATTTTGATGCTCGATGATAGCCTGCTGCTTCAAGTTCTTTGACGAGGTAGGAAAGGTCTTGGTCAGGTCCTGCATCACCGGGCGCACCGGCCCCAGGGATAGCAAGAACAACGTACGATGGATGGTCTGTTTTGAGGTAGTGAGCAAATAGAGATTCATCAATGTCCGAACATCCTGCGAGAAACCCACCAAGGGTCAATACACTAGTTCGAACATAGTCAGATAGTTTCATATTGTGATTATTTGAAAAGGAAAACTTTAAAAACCCTCCGAAAGAATGGAAAAATGTTCCATACAATTCACCTCTTTCAAAGTGACTCTTTTAAAACTTGGATCCTATACAGAACCATTCTATGTCACGCTTCCTGTTCCACGGCCACACTGCATTGGAGCGGTCACTGATCGATCACACAACACCACACACCCTCTTCTGCGAATCCTTGGAATCAATCCGAAACGGCATGGACGCGATCGTGAAGCACACCTCCCGTCTCCCGGTCGTCGGCACTGACGGCCGGATGGAGGGTATGCTCACAGCAACAACGTTGCTTGAGTATCTTGGTGCAGGGACCCGGTTTGTTGAATACCAGCGCCATCCCCAGAAACTGGATGTGCCGATCCAGCACGTTATGACCACCCAGATCGCTGCCCTCCGCTCCCAGAGCTCGCTCGGCGACGCGCTTGTTGGGCTCTGGAAAACCGGGCAGCACGCGTTACCTGTTGTTCAGGATGGTAAGCTCCTGACCATGGCATCCTTCCCGCATCTCTTGGGTGCGCTTCCTGTTCCTGGTATTCCTGTTGCCGCAGCCATGAGCGCGAATCCACTCCACGTGTCCCCTGATCTCTCTCTTATCGATGCCGCGCTCCTGTTCGTTAACACTGGATACCACCGTTTCCCGATTGTGCAGAAGGACGTCCACATTGGAATGATCACCCCTCGGGATATTCTCCGCTTCGTGCGAGAGCAGGAGCTTTATCACCTCCCTGAAGCCAGTGTCCGGGATGCCATGAACCGCAAAATCATCTCATTCTCGCCTCACGAAAACCTTCGGCTTGCTGCTCATCAGATGCGTTCCAATCATCTGGACGGTGTGGCCGTGACGGACGAGGCAGCGCTCCAAGGAATCTTGACCACAACAGATATTGCTGAAGCGGTCCTCCAGAGTGTAGACCATCCCGTCGTGGAGCGAATCTGGACACGAGAACATGGCCGGTACGCCCCGCCTCTCAGGGAACGTCCCTGGCCTGATCCCCAGCGTGAATGGGATGAAGGCTATACTGCCCAGAAACACCGTTATCGGCTCGATCACCCTCAGCAGAGGGCCCGAAGGAGGGGTCGCTATTCGAGACCCAAGCCCCGAGCACATTGAGCGCGTCCTCGCGGAAGTCGCCGACTACCCGGTGATTGTCGAGGGGAAGCACGATGAGGGGGCTTTAAAAACCCTGGGGATACCGGATATTCTACCGATCAACAGTAAGCCGCTGATCACCGTGGTCGAGGCGCTTGCCTCGCGGGGGATCAGGGAAGTCGTGATACTCACTGACTTCGACCGGGAAGGTCGAAAGCTTGCACAACAATTGGAGCGTATGATGCACATGTACAAAATCGAAAGCAACAACCGGTTGCGGCAGCTGGTCCGCTCATTCGGGCGGACAACGATCGAGGAATTAGACAGTCTGAAGGAGGCTGATACTTATGGCGAAATTAGCGCCAACATCAATAAAATATCTCGTAAAAGCACGAATCAAGGCAAAAGGAGTTATCGAAAAACACGACGTTATCGGAGCAGTGTTTGGGCAAACCGAAGGGTTGCTTGGCTCGGATCTTGACCTCAGGGAATTACAAGAAACCGGGCGGATTGGCCGGATCGAAGTGAACCTTCATTCGAGCGGCGGCAGTTCTGATGGCGACATCATCATTCCGTCCTCGCTGGATGCGACCGAGACCGCGCTCATCGCCGCGACCCTCGAAACCATCGAGCGGGTCGGTCCCTGCACTGCAGAGATCAAGCTCGACAAGGTCGAGGACACCCGTTCTTTGAAACGGGACTATGTTATCGACCGGGCCAAGGAGATTCTTCGGAAGCTGGTGGAGTCCAGTGTTCCCAGCTCGGCTGAGCTGAGCGACAAAATCAAGGAAACCATCCGGATCGAGGAGATTAGTGTTTACGAAGGCTTGCCAGCTGGGCCGACGGTCGCGGAGAGCGACGAGGTCATCATCGTCGAGGGCCGGGCAGACATCCTGAACCTCTTGAAGTACGGAATCAGGAACACTGTCGCCATCGGCGGGACATCCGTTCCCCAGGTGATCGACCGGATCTGCCGCGAGAAGACCGCGACCGCGCTCGTGGACGGCGACCGCGGCGGCGAGCTCATCGTCAAGGAACTGATGCAACGGACGGAGATTGATTTCGTTGCCCAGGCGCCGAGCGGCCGCGAAGTCGAGGAACTGGTCAAGAAGGAACTGTTCAAGGCGCTTCGCGACAAGGTGACGCCGCAGCAGTTTCTGTCCGAACACAAGGGCGACAACGGCAACTACCGGCGCTACGAGAGCAACAATGGTCGCCCGCCCCTGCCGGAACGGCGCCCTGTCCGGGAACGACGTGATGACAAGCCTCGTGCTCTCCGAATCAAGGACGAGGACAAGGAATTGTTCAAGAAGACGCTGACTGATCTCGTTGGATCGCGGGCAGCGTGCATCTTCGACGCCAACAACGAGCTGCTCGGGAAGGTGCCGGTTGCTGAGCTCGAGAACACGCTCAAAACGCTCGACAAGCCGCGTGCGGTTGTGTTCGACGGGAAAGTGAACTACAGCCTGAACTCGATTGCGCGCCGGAAGGGTGTTGAGTTCCTGGTCGGGATGGACAAGGACTCGTTCAACACGCCGATCACGGTGCTGGCGAAGAAGGATTTGGAATAGAATGCTTATCCACGAGGCTTTGGCTAATGAGTGGATTTCTCCCCAATCGTAGAAGAGGATCTCAAAGTTTTAACTTGTAAAAAATACTTGTCGGGTATATCGTTATCTCACCCATTTTCTTTGGCCGCCTTGTTTTCTTGAAACTATATGATTCGTAAACACTATTTGCGATCTTCATTTCAGTTGTTGTTTGCAGGAAGATGTTACTATAGCCTCTGTCTTTGGCGAATTGGAGTAGTGTTTGCATAAGTTTTTTGCCAGCACCTCTTCTGCGATATTTCTCTATAACACAAAGTCTTTTGAGAACGGCGTCTGGGTGATCAATCTCCAGAAGACCAACGGTACCAATAATTTTTCTTTTGTCTAGAGCAATCCAGAAATTACTTCTTTCATTACTTTGGTATGTTTTGGCAATGTTATCGAGATCGGGTCGAGGGACCCGTATATGGCCAAACTCCTTATTCAAGATCGAGAGAATAAGCGTTTTTGCATCCTTCTGGTAGTTCTTCCGAAAGGGGACGACACTGATCACTATGAGCTATAGATTAGGATGAACTATATGCTTATCGGGCTATACCTTTCGAGAACGTGAGGCTCTCTTCCGATTGTTTTATAAACAAACCACCGACTCTTATTTCATGACCATCCTCGTCCGCTACGGCGAAATCGCCCTCAAGGGCCCCCGTGTCCGCGCCAGCATGGAGAACGTCCTGATCCGCAACCTGAAAGCGGTTCTCCCAGCAACCGCCACGTTCCGGAAAGAGCCCGGCCGCATCTTCATTGAAAACGTGGATGATCTTACTCCAGTAACAAAAACCTTCGGTGTTGTTTCCGCAAGTATCGTTCAAAAAATCTCGAATGAGTACGCAACCATTGAACAAACTGTCCTCGCATCCGCAAAGGAACTCAAAGGAACCTTCGCCGTCCGCTCCCGGCGCATGAAGTCCTATCCACTCACGTCGCAGGAACTCGACAAGCAACTCGGTGCCGCAGTTGTCAAGAACACAAACCTCACGGTCAATCTCTCCAAACCTGACACCACGATCCACATCGAAGTCCGCGACAAGAATGCGTACGTGTTCACCAATATTGCTCCCGGTGTCGGCGGCCTCCCCGCTGGTACCCAAGGCAAGGTGCTTATGCTCTTTTCCGGCGGCTTCGATTCGCCTGTTGCTGCCTGGCGTCTGGCAAAGCGCGGCTGCGAACTCACGTTCCTCTTCTACAACCCAATTGGCCCGGCGCTGACCGAAGACGTGGTCGCGGTGTATCGTGAATTAATTACGAAGTGGCACTTCCCGAACACGAAGCTCCTCATGGTCGACGGACAGGACATCACAAAGCATATCGAGAAAACCGTCCCTGACCGACTGAAACAGGTCGTGTTCAAGCGTGCGTTGTACCGGATTGCCGAAGCTGTTGCAAATCAAGAACACTGCGTTGCCATCGGCACCGGTGAGTCGCTCGGCCAAGTCTCGACGCAAACCATGACCAACCTCGCGGTGATCGAGGAGGCGATCACGCTCCCCGTCCACCGGCCGCTGCTCGCGTTCGACAAGACCGAGATTATTCATGCAGCACGGGAGATCGGCACGCACGACGCAAGCGAAAAGGTGAAAGAGTTCTGCAACATCACCCAGCAACACGCAACAGACAAGGCGACCCTCGAAGAAGTACGGGTCGTTGAACCGGCGTTCTCTTTTGACACAATCCAAACCATGCCACTGTCAGCAACCCTTCCCGCACAAGACTATCGACCCAAATCACTCACCGGCATGGAGATCATTCCCATTGCCGCAGCAAAGTACGATCTTGCTCCGTACCTGAAGAAAGGGAAGCAATACTGTATTGTCTGCCCGATCGGCGTCGAGTCAAAACACGTTGCCGCACGCTGGCGGACCTTAGGATTTGATGTGTACGCATGCAGCCAGAAAGAGTACGAGAAGCTCAAAGCACCTTCGCAATAAACGGCACCAGCACTTCCTGCCGCGTCAGCCCGCCATGATACCCGTACAACCGGAGCATTTCCTCAATCGGTCGCGACCCGAGCAACGCGTCGTCCTTCGCGATCATCACCACATCGCCAATCCGCTTCCGAACCGTCGGCGTCATCTTCGTCGTCCCGAACAATCCCAGCTTCAGCGCGTCATCGGACAGCATGGCAATGGAGTCCTGACTGTAATGCTGCTGCAGGTGCTGCAACGTCGCGTTCGCCTTGCCCTTCTTTGTATAGAAAAAGTTCAACCGCCCTTCACGAACATCCCCTTGCGGTGCGAACTGCAACAGCTTCATCAATCCTGCGTCTTCGGTCAGATCCACGACCCGCTCTTCGTTCCGGTTGATATGGCCATGGTCTGCAGTAAAGATGAAGAGTGTATTACTCCCTTCCAACGGCTCAAGTAGTTCGGTAATGATTCCTGCATCGAGCGCGCGCACCTCGGCGGCATGGAAGTCTGACAAGGCGCCGTGAACATGAGAAATCCCGTCAATCATGTCCCAGTACAACCAGGCAAACAGTTTCCCTTTTGTTGTCATGAGATGCTTGCGTGCATGCACGAGCAGATCTTCCCGGTCAACGTAATCATGCACCTTCATGTTGGTGTACAAGATCTCGCTTAACGGCGTCCGCAAGTAGTCCCGGCGGTTGTACTGCACCACCTGGATGCCTGCGTCCATCAACAGTTGTGTTGCAAGCGGCACTTCCCGGATGTCCGCTGCGTGTAAATCAATATCAGCAAGTCTCTGGCCAGCGCCTCCTGGTCCAAGCTTGAAGGCAGCAGGATCCAGTGACCGAAGGAGCAACTCTGACTTGTAGCCGAGGAAGCCGTGGATTCCTGGCGGGACACCGGTCACGAAGGAACACAGGTTTGCGGTGGTGGCCGTGGGGGCGCAGGCAGTGAGGGGAATCACGGATCCAGCAAAAGACTTCAACCCCGGAGCGTTTCGCCGGGCAATCTCTGTCTGCAACTGGTCGTAGCCGAGGCCGTCTGCAACGAAGAGAACCACTTTTTCTGCCTCAGTTGCATCCTCGGGGAGGAGGCCGTCTGCCAGGGGCGTTCCCTGCTGCTTGGCCCCGAACTGCTGGAGAATTGAGGCCATGATATTGGCAATGCAGTAGCCCTCGTACGACGGCATGAGCAGACCGGGAGCGATGGTCCGGGAGAGCAGTTTCTTCTCAAGTGGAAGCATACCCCCTCTCTTGTAAGCAATAGTTTAAAACCACTTGACCAGGGAAGAACGGAGCTACTTGTGCGCCCACCAGATGGTAACTGAATCGTTCGTCTTACTGTCGATCCGCCCAAACCCAATTCGCAGCATCTGGATCACGGTTCCAACCGGAAGTTTCTTCAGCGCGAGTTCGCCGATTCCATGATGTTCTCCGTCCGGCGTCACGATCGTCACCTTCACGTGTTTCTCAGCAACCCACTGAATCTTCTTCGTCCGCGCGTCGAAGTCCTGATCCTCAGTGTAGATTGGCTTCTTTTCAAGACGAACATTACACAAGTCAATCAACCGGACGTGCTTATTCTCGAGACGCTCGAAATCGTCCTTTGTAATAAAAATCGTCCCGGACACTACAACATCCCGGTAGGTTTCTTTTTCCGGATGCACTTTGACGCGAACGGTTTTTTTGATCCCGGCTTTCTTGAGCACCTCATCCATCTGCAGTTTCACGGGATCGATGACAACCATGAACCGGTCGGCAGCCGGATCAAGTTCCTGCCGGTTGAGTGCGTCAAGATTTTCATGATCAATTCGGATGTCGGTTTTCGACAGGCCGCAGGTGAGTGCGAACCGCCGGAACGTTTCCGGCTGGTACCCGCGCCGCAGATACGCGCGCACGGTCGGCAGCCGGATGTCGTCCCACGCGTCGAAGGCTCCTTCAGCGATCCCTTTCTTCATGTCCCGCGTGTGCAGCACAACATCTTTCGCTTGTTTTGTTGTGGGATCCTTTGTTGTGAGAATGATCATCCCGAAGTTCACCACGGTTGGTGGCATCCATCCCAGTTCCTTGTATACAAATTCCTGAATCTCAGTATTGTGCTGGTGTTCTTTCCCACGGAACACGTGCGTCACGCCTTGTGTGTGATCCTCGATCACGTTCGCAAAGTTGTACAACGGCCAGACCTTGTCCTTCCGCCGCGGGTGGTTCGCTTGCGCAATCCGCAACAAGGCCGGATCCCGGATCGCAGGGTTTGGCCGGTCCATCCCGATTTTCAACCGGACAACAGCACGGCCTTCCTGATACTTACCTGACCGCATGTATTCCCAGCGCTCAAGCTGCTTGTCCGGCCCGTTGTTCCGGCAGGGACAGGATTGTTTCCGTTTCTTGAATTCCTGAAACTGTTCTTGTAAACACGTACAGACGTACGCAACGTCTTGCGACAGCAACTTCTCCGCATACTCGTAGTACAGCGGCATGTCATCAGACTCTATGTACAGTTTGTCCCACGTCATTCCCGCGTTCTTCAGGTCTTCCTGAATCCACTCGTAGAACGGTGCTTCCACCTTCTTGGGATCCGTGTCTTCCAGTCGGACGATGAACGTCCCGTTGTACTTCTTCGCGTACAACATGGACAGCATAGCGGCCCGCAACACGTGCGGCAAATGCAAGGGCCCGGTCGGTGCAGGCGCAAACCGTGTCACCACCTTTCCGTCGATCGCGTTCTTCAACGGCGGCAGCTCGTCCTGCTGCTTTTCTTCCTTTACTAACAATTCAGGGGCAAGCTGCTCAAGTTCAGCACGCTGTTCCTCCAACGAAAGTGCATTTACTTCCGCAACAACAGGAAGGAGTTCTTTTTCGAGTTCTGTCGCATGTTTCCGGAATGCAGGCTCGTTCGCAAGCATCTTTCCAAGGACTGCCTTGAGATTCGCTTTCCCTTCGTAAAAAACCGCGTTCTGGAGTGTGTATTTGCGCAGGAGTTTCAGGTCCCCCATATGAACATTACACAATATCTTTTTCGGATACAATCACAAAGTCCCCGACACTCTTGACAGCGGAGAACGGAACAAGCAGCCGACCCTTCTCGTCCTGCTGGAGGTTGAGGGTTTGGGTATGTGGTGTATTCTCAGAAAGGACCAGATTGATCAATTCGCCTGACTCGGTGATATAGTCTATATCACCGATTACACCGAATTTTTTTCCAGTTTCCTCGGAAATCAGAATCTTTCCAACGAGTTTCTTGCTTCGAACACGGTCTTCAGCCATAGCATGCACCCCAGTACATCAAAAGCGCAATCGCTTCCTCTTTGTATTGAAGCGAAGGTATTTAAACCTGCTAGCTTTTGAGTCCGAGCTCCTTCTGGAGCCGCGCTTTGTCAAAACCGACAATGACAGTCTTGCCGTCAATAATTGTCACAGGAACACCCATCTGACCGCTCTTCTCGATCATTTCCTCTGCTGCCTTCTGATCCACAGCCACGTTGATGTCTTGGAATTTGACCTTATGGTCACTCAACCATGCCTTCTCTTGGTGACAGAACGGGCAGGTCGGGGTTGAATACACTTTCACATCCATAGCGTCAATCGCCTCCTGAGGGAGGTATAGCGGGGGGAGCTTAAAAGCCTGCCCTTTGACCCTTTAACTGGGTGTCGAACTCGCAACCTTTATATACCCTCCTACCCATACTTCGAAATCCACAGTACCGGCACTGGCTGTTTTTGTAAGACCGTGCCTCAAAAAGGAGTGGTACCAATGGTAGAATTCCAGGTAATGAAAGCTGAAGAAATGAAGTTCGGGAAGAACAACTTCTTGGAAGTTGCCCGAAAGAAAGCCGTTGCCGAGGAAGGCGAGAACGAGTTCGTTGCGATCTCCCGAGGGTTTTTCCTACCCGACGGAGCACGTCGTTTCAAGAAGTCGATCGCCATCCCGGACGAAGCGGAGATCAAGGACTTTATTGCAAAATGGATTAAAGAGGTCTAAAAACACCCCCAATTCCGCTGCTATGACGGCCCGTGCCCGATGCTGCGCTTTTCTTTCGAATTTAAGATTTTCTGTTGAATCTTTCTCTATGGTGTCTCCCCTTGACATTGCCAAGCGACGAAAGGCCCTCGGCATCTCCATGCCCGAGCTTGCGCAAGAGGCTGGCGTCTCCCGGGAAATGCTCAAGGAGCTGGAAGCAGGGAATCCGCATGTAGAAGTGGATCTGGCACGAATCTACCAAGCACTGGATCGTTTGGAAGAGAAGGTTGCTATTCGCGTTCGGGATATCATGACGCACGATGTGATCTTGGTCAATGCCCAGGAACTGCTGTCCAAAGCCGCGAAACTCTTGAAGACAAACAACATTTCCCAAGCGCCAGTGATTGAGAACGGAAAGATTGTCGGGACGATTACTGAAGTCGCGATTCTTGAGAAACTGATTTACGGGATGAACCAGGAAGAATTCAAGGATGTACCGGTGAATGAAGTGATGGAACGGCCATTACCCATGGTACCGGACACAACACTAGTCACAGCGGTGTTGCCAACATTGAAGGACCATCCAGCGGTGGTTGTGTCAACGAAAGGAACGATTTCGGGGATTGTGTCTCGTTCTGATGTGTTAGAATTCCGGAAGCGATAGTTATTTGTAAATATTTCTTCGATGTGCTATCGTAATTACAAGAATCTGAAGTTCTCGTCTCTCAATATCGAGAATGACCCGGTAATCACCAACGCGAAGTCTGTACCCCGGATCTCCAACAAGTTTGCGAACATGTTGTTCCGGTCTGATCCGTATCCGCTCAAGGACGCTCATGATTCTCGTTTGAATGTGTTTTGGCAATGTTTTGAGCTGGCGATTTGCAACGAGAGAGAAAAGGATGGTATACATTACAGACTGAGTTCCTTTTTAATTTGTTCAAATGTCTTTATTTTTCCTTGTTTCACTTCGGTACGAGCAAGGGCAAGATCCCGCTTCGTTTCTTCGCTCAGCTCGCGTATATCTTCAAGAAGGTCCCAGATGACCTCTTCGTACGTCTCGTTTTGCACAAATTTCTGTTTAGTCAGCTCCTTTTGGAGCTGTTCACTGATTTGGATTGTTGTCACCATAGTGTACTATAGAGAACTATAGTTTATAAAGGTTCGCTCACTCGTCCATATCCCTGATCCCGGCCAGCCCGACGCCGAACACACACTCCGCCTCCGGCAGGTTCGGCGAGTCGATCATCTTCGCAACCCGCTTCTCGCCTTTGCTTTTCCGAAGGTAGAGCCGATAGGTTGCCTGATGGCCAACAATATGCCCGCCAATCGGGGCTGTGGGATCGCCAAAGAGAATATCAGGCCTGCTCATGACTTGATTGGTGACATAGATCGCAACGTTGTACACATCCGCCAGCCGCTGCAGCTTGTGTAAATGTCGATTCAGTTTTTGCTGCCGGTTGGCAAGGGTTCCCCGCCCGGTGTAATCGCTCCGGAACGCCGCGGTCAACGAGTCGACGATAATTATCTTCACATTGTTCTCCTTGATCAGCTCCTCTGCCTTCTCAACAAGTAACATCTGGTGATCAGAATTGTACGCACGTGCCATGAAGATCCGCTCGAGTGCCTGGTCAGAATCAAGGTCCAGTGCCTTCGCCATGTCGACTATTCGCTCGGGCCTGAAAGTTTGTTCTGTATCTATCAGGATTGCATTCCCATCTAGGCCTCCACGTTCTTTCGGTAACTGAACTGTAACAGCTAGTTGATGTGCGATCTGGGATTTGCCTGAATTATGAGAGAGGATATTATCTGCAAGGAAATTATGGAATTGTGGGACTTCAAGATCATAGACTTTGCCGTCAGGTGTCGCTATGCGCCGAATGTCACGAACACCAAGGAAGTCGGAAGTCCGTTTTCTGACAGATCGCCTGTAGCTTTCAAGGCAGGCTTCGATTTTATCACGAAGTCGAATTGTATGAATACCAACTTCTTCGTAAAATTTCTGGATATTGTATTTACCGGTGACATGGAGTTTGTAACCAGTAAAAGTCTTCCTATCAAGTGTCCTCACATCCTCGTTAATCCAAGTGTCAATGCCAAGTTTTGTGAGGAGAATCTGAATACCGTTAAGAAGTTTCCTGCTGGCGCTTCTGAGGTCAATATCCCGACCAAAGCTTGCCACTGAATAGGCTTTCGATTGCTCTGTTCCGTCCTTCAGTTTCCATGACACCATTTTGTCGCGTTTTTTCTCAATATCATGCTTCACGTGTCCCTCACAGTCATAGAATGCCGCAAGGAATCGTGTAACAACGTCTTTGGGTGAACTGAATATCTGAGCAGGAACATATTTCTCTTTTGCATGATGATAAAGTCCTTGGAACTGCTCAAAAAATTCGCCAATACAGACGGAATCAATTGAATATGCTGTAATATTTTCTCGTCGATAGCGGATGTTCACATCTTTTTTGAAGACTGTATTTACATTCTCGGCAAACTTATCAAGCATTTTCTTGTTCGTATTTGTGAAACAAATGCGGGAAACGCGTAAGTGGGGCCTCCAGCGTTCGTTCCATCCCTCTCCGAGGACATAGGCGAGAATCTCAGCAAGCTCAGAGGAAAGTTTTTTAGGAAGAATAAACCGCTCTGTGTTCGGAGCATATTTACTCACAGAAACGTTCGTATTCAGAATAACCTGCTTCTCAGAGAAATTATCGTCACGAACGATTTTGATAGTGTCTTTGGATGTGAGAGCCCCTGCCTCCTTCCAACCGCCCGGGGTCATTAGTGGGTGATTGGGAGTAACGGAAACGTTCATCCCATTTCCAAGTGTGACCTTTAGGACCTCCGGACAATCGTAAACGTGAAGATTTGAAGTACGTGCACGAATAAGCGCGTTTCCGGACATGCTGAGAAGAGAAAGTGAAAACGGATGAACTCCAGCTTGGTAGCCTCGTGCAAGCGAGCCAATAGGAACCATTTGTCCGTTTGAAAGGGTGATCTTGGTATCACCGGTAAGGCATCCGAAGGCCCCATGCGCCTCAGTGATCGCCTGCGTCTCGACACCACCACCAAGAAGTTCGTCCAGTTTCTTTGAACCAGTCGTAATCTTGCCGATCTGCAACCGCCGTTCCATGGCAGCAGTCGCTGGTTCGAATCCCATGTTCAATTTCCTGCGACAGGCGTTGATAATCTTGTTCGCGGTCTCCTCACCAATGGAGGTCGCTTCCATGAGCTCGCCAGCACTTGCTGCAGCGAGTGCCATAACATCAATATAGCCTGCGGCCCTGAGTTTCTCGGCAATCTTCTCTCCGACACCAGGCAGATCCTCAACCCGGAATGCTGTAGGGCTATCCATAACAACGACGGTGCGCATTTGTGACATGCTTGTCTTAACTCCTGACTTTTTTAAAGGTTCCCGGTGGGGAAGGGCCGATTGGGCCGCAAGCATGTCCTGCTTTTCTGGAGACCAGAAGTACCTGCGGTTGAGAACAAGAACAACCTGGGAGAAGAGAAAAATCAACCGAACTCATTCTTCAGCCAGCTCAGGATCACCTGATTCGTCGTCTCCTTGAACAGCATGGCTGTCCCGTGCCCGGCTGCCTGCATGACCACGAGCTCCTTCTGTTCAGGGGAAAGTGGTGAAGCGTTGTAGAGTTGCCGCGACGCCGCTGCGGAGGAAGGATCGTCCTCACTGGCAATGATCAGAAGTGGTTTGGTATACAGCTTCACTGCCTCGAGCGTCTTTACACCTTTGTAGTCCAGACCCGGTGACAGAAGAACAAGAGCATCGACATTAGTAACCTCGTTCAAGGCGACATTCGCGCCAATGCTCGCTCCCATGATACCTATGGAGGTCACGCCGCGCTGCTGGAGGAATTGTTTTGCAGCTGCGACATCGAATACCATGTTCTTAAAATCGTTTTCCAGAAAGAGGTTCCAGCTCTTTCCCTGGCCGTTCTGCTTGGTGCTCTTTCCATGACCGCGCAGATCGATCACGAGCACCTGAAAATCGTTCGTGAGGTAGGGAACGAACTGGTTCCAACTCGACTGGGTCTCTCCGAGCATAGGCAAGAGGATGAGTCCTGGTTTTTCGGGATTTGCATAAAAGGTACCATGGATCTCGAAACCATCGAGTGTCTGAAACTGTACTTGCTCGCTCACGGTTCCACCTCCCTGCGTGCAGCCTGCAACCAGTGCCACAAGTATCAGTGCCACCAGCAGCTTCATGTGTTCTGATACAATTGCTGATTTATTAACGAGAAATCTAGGCAAGCATATGGCAGAAGGAAAAGCGGTTTTGATCAGTCTCCTTATCAACATTGTCATTCCCGTGATTATCCTCCTCCGCTTCAGCGGACCAACATATCTTGGGCCGCTGTACGGATTGCTTCTTGCGATCGCCTTCCCCATTGGCTACGGTATCTATGATCTGGCAGCTGCAGGGAACGTGAACCTGCTCTCGATTATTGGCATCATTGGGGTGGGATTGACTGGCAGTATCGGCATCCTGCATCTCGATCCTGAACTTGTTGCAATTAAAGAAGCAGGAGTTCCATTGACGATCGGCCTGATCATTATTATTTCTGAGAAAACGCGGTTTTCTATTGTCCGGAAACTCTTTGAGAAGGTATTGGCCATGGAGAAGATCACTGCAGCACTTCACCACCAAGGAACACGGGACGCATTTGATCGCCGGTTCTCACACGCCTCATATTTCTTTGGTGCATCCTTCTTCTTGTCTGCAGCACTGAACTACATGCTTGCAAAAATTATTGTTGTAAGCCCGCCAGGAACAGTTGCATTCAACAATGAACTTGGGTACATGACTGCATTGAGTTTTCCGGTGATCGCTCTCCCAATGATTGCTGTCCTTGGGCTGATTTTCTGGTATCTGCTGAATGGAATTAAGGAAGAAACTGGTCTTGAATTTGAAGCGCTGTTTCGTTAAGCTGTTACTAACATGCTTTGATACTTCGGAGAAACCTGGTATTTGTACGTCTTCCCTCGTTTCTGGCGCTCGACAAATCCTTGCGTCATCAGGCGCTTCAGGAGGTTGTTGATTGACCGAACAGCATTGTCCCGATTCTTGTAGCCTTCTGCGGCGAGGGCTTTTACAATCTGGGCTGGGGATGCAGTTCCTTTTTGGGCGAGCACTTCCAGAAGCTTCCGCTGCCGTTCCGGTAATTCCTCAAGGGTTTCTGGAGTGATGCGTTCTGGTTCTTTGGGTTCAGAAACATCCTTGAAGAAATCAATATGAATAGTGGTGAGTTGTTTGTCAAGCGCCTGGGTTGCAACATCATTGCAGATGCGAAGGACTTCCCGGGGGAAGCCGCCGGTTTGCTGGAACACGCACTCGATTGCTTCGCTGGTAAACGGGTTGATGTCCGATCCACCAACTCGTTCGATTCTCCGCTTGATGAGTTCGCGCGTTTCAGAACGGTTCAGGCTGCCGAGCTCGACTTTTGTGTTGATTCGTTTCAGGAAGGTTTCAAGGTTTTCTTTGAGGGTCCGCTCAAAGGTTGGAAGCGCTGCCATGACAATGTACAGGTTGGCAACCTGGTCGACAATCACGCGGAGCCATTCAAGACTTTCGCGTGTTGCTTCATGTGCTTCATCAACGAACAGGAGAAGCCGCTTTGTTTTGAGTTTCTGGTTCAATGCGTCGGTAAGGGAATATAAATCAATTTGTTTCCGGGAGAGGAAGGAAAGCCGACCTTGGATAATGCGCCGGAAGACCGTTACCCAATCTTCAGGGGTGTTCGGTGGTTTCGCCAAGTAGAGGACATCGCGGTGGCCGTCGAACCGTTCTTGGAGCGAACGAAGCATGGTTGTCTTTCCTGATCCTGTCGGACCAAAAAGGATAGAAAACTTATCACCGCCATTGAGAGAGTTGAACAGAGCACCGAACTCTTTTTCGTGGTTCACGAATAATTTCGGGAAAATAGTGAAGGTAAAAGGGTTTTGTGACCAATTAAAAAGGGAGAAGCGGTTTTCGTTCATAGTGGTCCTAGGAGAAGGTGTGTTCTAGATTTAAATATGTGAAGATGGTGTGAAGAAAAAACGCTGTTATGAAGGTTCTGTGAATAAAGCTGTGATTTTTATATGAAGAAAGGGTTTCGGTGAAGCTGTGATGAAGGTTTCCATTAAAAGGTCGTTTCCTATTTCTTCTTGTGAAGGTCGTGTGAAGTTTCATGTGAAGATATTTTAACCCTTGAATCAATTCTTCTTTATGAGGCTCTTCGTCGCGATCGATCTTCCTCAGCCCCTCCGGGAAGCAATCTCAAACGTCATCGTCGAGTTCCAGAAGACAAACGCCCAAGTCCGGTGGGTTGCTCCAGAGAACCTCCATTTCACTCTCACGTTTCTCGGTGAAATCGCTGAAGCTGCTGTTCCGTCATTGCAGCAGAAGCTTCAGGAAATCGCGGCACGGCCGCCGTTCACGGCTGATTTGGACCAGTTCGGGTTCTTTGGGAACGATCGGTTTATCCATGTGATCTGGATTGGCCCGACTCAAGGAAAGGAGGAAATCGCAGCTTTGATGAAGGCATGCAACACGACACTGCCGATCAAAACAGAAACAGGATTGCCCCCTGTTCCCCATCTGACCATTGGCCGGGTATTCGGCCCGCGAGGGAAGGAGGCACTCCTTGATGCGATTCGTGCAAAGAAATCGTCGCTTGGCTTCTTCGGCGTGACCGAGATCAAACTAAAAGAAAGTAAGCTGCGTCCAGGTGGGGCGGTGTATCGGGATGTTGCAGTGATCCCCCTCAGGAAACCGTCGCAACTGTTTTATGCTCCTGACACCAAAAAGGAGATAGAATGAACCTTCGCGAGGCGCTTATAGGAAAGATTCCCCCCAACCAGCTCGCCAACCTACCGAAAAGTTTTGACATCATCGGGGACATCGCCATTCTGGATATTCCCTCTGAGTTGCTGCGCTGGAGCAAATGGATTGTGAAAACCATTCTCGAAACCCACCCGCGATTGCAAACCATTCTGGTGAAAACAGGGGAACGAAGCGGCCCGCACCGGCTCCGGACCTTTGAAGTGATTTACGGCGGCACAACGGAAACAACGCACATTGAATACGGCTACCGTTTGTTTATGGATGTCGCAACCGTGTACTTTTCTCCTCGGGAAGGAGAGGAGCGGCAACGGGTTGCCAGTGCTGTGAAGAAGAAAGAACAGGTCCTGCTCTTGTTTGCTGGAGTCGGTCCGTACGCAATTGCTATTGCAAAAAAACAACCGAAGGTGAAAATCGTTGCTGTTGAAATCAATCCGCATGGGTTCTACTACCTCTGCCAGAACGCCATGCTCAACAAAGTCGACAAGCAAGTAACACCGATTCTCGGTGATGCGAAACACGTTCTTGCGGAACAGAAACATCATGGTAAGTACCATCGGGTTATTATGCCGCTCCCGAAGGAAGGTCATCTGTTCCTTGAGGATGCAATCCGTTCCTTGAGACACCGAGGATGGGTTCATTTTTACACCGTTGAACGGGAAAGCACGTCCTTCGCTGGCGCAAAGCGAACACTCAAGGATGCCTGCAAGAAGGCAGGCTACAAGCTTGTTGCTGTAACAGTTAGAAAGGTGCTGCCATATGGACCGCGGCAGTGGAAGGTGTGCCTTGACGCACAGGTCGAAAAGAAGGTACACAAACGGAAGAAGGTTGTCCGAAAGAAAGCAGTGAAGAAGGCAATCCGAAGAAAACGAGTCAGAAAGACGTGGGTGGCACGAAGGAAACCACACCGAAAGCCTGTTCAGAAGAAGATGCGAAAACGGTTGACGAAAAGACGGCCAGTCCGGAAACGATATGTGAGCAAGCGGGTTGTGAAGCGGAAACCAACAAAGCGGCGCAAGCGCTAGTTTTTAAGCTCCCTGCACATGGGAATGCATGAAGCTTGCAGCACTCTTTTCCGGCGGAAAGGACAGCACGTACGTTGTACATCGAGCGCTTCAGGACGGCCATGATGTTGTTCGCTTGATCAGCTTCGCGCCGAAGAATCCTGATTCATACATGTTCCACCATCCAAACATTCACCTCACGAACCTGCTCGCGCAAGCATTGACCATCCCACAAACGGTGGTCCCAACTGCTGGGAAGAAAGAGCACGAACTACAGGATTTGGAACAGGCACTTCGAATCCTCAAAGGAATTGATGGTGTCGCTGCCGGAGCACTGGCATCACGATATCAACACGATCGTGTGACAATGATCTGCAAGAAGCTTGGGCTCGCTGTCTATGCTCCTGTCTGGCAGCAGGACCCAGAAGCGTATGTCCGCACACTTGGTGACGAAGGGTTTGTCTACTGTCTGACCAAGGTCGCCTGCGAGGGCCTCGGGAAGGAATGGCTTGGGAAAACAATTGACAAGACAACAATCGATGCATTGCTTGCCTTGAGCAAAAAGTTCCGCTTCCATCCAGCAGGTGAGGGTGGGGAATACGAATCACTTGTCCTTGATTGTCCAGTATTCAAGAAACAGCTGGTGATTGATGACGCAGCAACAACCTGGGACGGGGAGACAGGGACCTACCTCGTAAAGCGGGCGCATCTGCAAGCAAAGCCAGCTTAAATAACCTGAAAGAAAGTGAAGAGTATGGCTGCCCGCCAGATTGCTACTGGAGTGTTTCTATTGATTGTTCTTGGAATATTCGTCGTCCTGCATCTCCCGGCAACAGCGTATGTTATTGCAGACCAGGGCCCTGCTGTCGTTGATGGCTATCGTGTACTTTCCCTCGACGGCGGAAGTTTGATTCTCGGCTATGTCACGAACAACGGCGGTCGTGTTGTTGAAGATGTCAATGTTCTTGTTGTTGCCACAGGTGCAGATGACCTCATCTCCTACGCAACCGGCGCTGCTGTGCGTGAGCGCCTTGCGTCCGGTGAGCAGGTGCCGTTCCGTGTGTTTCTCCCGAACATCAAGAATCCGACAAAGCTGACGTTGTCGGTTCAGGCAACGACAAGCGAACATTCTATGGTGACGCTTCCTGTCGTCGTGGTTCGGAACGGAGCAGTACTTGAAGGGTTTGTCCAGAACACCCAAGCAACAGCAGCAACCGTCCAGGTAGCAGGCGCGTTCTTTGATGCTGCAGGCGATCTTGTTGCTGTCGGAGTGACGTTGGTTGGTAGTGTGCCTGCTGGTGCATACGCCCTATTCGAACTTGTTCCCGTGGGAACGGTGAGGGATATCGTCCATTACCGCATTGCTGCAGAAGCGATCTGATGGGGAGATTTTACAAAGCCCTGACCCCGTTTGGCGAGGGAGACTGTTGCTTGCTTGGCATCAAACGCAGCGAGTAAGTACTTTTTTGCTGTCTCAATATCGAACGGGCGGCACGAAAAAATGTCCATGAAGACGTAGTCGTTGTCCGGGAACGTATGGATGCTGATGTGGCTTTCGGCGATCATGACGAAGCCTGAATATCCAGGAACCGTTGCCCATTTGTCGGTCCATTCAACGACTGTTGGTGGATAAATGATCGTCATGCCAAGTTGTTCAGGGAGTTCTCTGAGGACACGGCGGACGAGATCCTGATCGCGCAGCGTTTCTTGGTTGCACTTGGATGCATCGATCATGAGGTGCGGACCGAACTGTTTCATAAGCCCCCGCTGGGAATCGAACCCAGAACCTTCTGATCTCCTGCTGTCACAGCCGAAGCTCCATAGATCAGGTACAAGTCAGATGCTCTACCAATTGAGCTACGGAGGCGTGAAAGGAAATTGGCTCGAGAAGCTTAAAAACCAGTATAAGGATGCCTCCCCAAAAGGGAGGTATGGTTCTTGAGTTCCTGACTGATATTGTCACTGGCGGACTCGGCTTCATTTCCAATGTCAATCCCATTCTCCTCCTCATTGTCTTCGGGGTCTTCGTGTTCGTTGCCTTCCGGATGTTCCAGTTCGCCATGCGCGTGGTCACGATTGGGCTTGTTGCAGCACTGTTCCCGATCGGGGCGAACTGGTTTCTTGGCTGGGATCTTCCGGTGACCATCTCGAGCATGATCTGGTTCGCAACCATGGCCGTCGGGCTCTTCATTCTCTATGCAATCCTCTCTATGGTCTACCGCTTCCTCAACATGCTGCTCGGCGGGAAACGGGAGGTCGTGGTGAAGAAGGAAGTCAAGGAGAAGAAAGAATAACGGCCCAGCCGGCACGCTGCCTCGCTTAACTTAAAGCCAATGCACAACGATCGTCTTCTTGGAGGTGTGCCCTATGTTCGGAAAAGCAAAGGTCGTGTTGCAGACACCAAAGATGCTGCGGAACCAAGAGGATGACTATATTGAACTGCAGGCGCTGTACGAATTGCAACGGGGTCCCCGCCTCGTTGCTGTCTAATCATTGAATCAGGTTCAACGGGGTAGGGTGGCCTCGTACGCCCTACACCTCTGATTCTACGCTTCAATGTCGTCAACCACGATATTCTCTCCTCGTTGGAGGCGGAAATACCCATAGAAGTTGGTTTTGTCCTCGTACCACCGCACGGTCTTGTTCGCGATTGTGAAGTTGATGGTGAGATTGTACGGGTCGCTGCTCACGGTATACGTTGTCTCATTGGTCGTGTTTGCCGGCACCACGATGATCTGTGTCTCACTCGGAAAGGTGAGGACAACCGAAAGGGGTGTTCCTAAATAGTTGCCAATATCAATCGTGACGTCGCTTCCGCTCGTGTTCTGGACAAGCATCCAGAAGGTGTTGAAGGTGATTGCTTTCTCTGCAAGCCGGCTTGTTGTAAAGCTCGTGAAATGTTCGAGCACAGAAAGAGCCGTGCTCTGGTTTCTGCCAAGGTTGACTGCCCGGGGAAACTCTTGTTTGATGTTTGTGAGCAGGTAGTCAAGATCCTTGGACTGCTGAACAAGGACAGGCCGCTCCAGAGGAATGCCAGCAAAGAGGATGACGATCAACACCAGGGCACCGAGTACGTAGAATTGTCCTTTCATATTTTACTCCCAAATGTAGAGTTTGACTTCCAGAGGACGGTATTCCCCATTCTGATCGAGATCGTCCCCTGCAAGCATGTACGAGCCGATCCATACGTTCCGCGCTTCAGGTGCGGTTCCGTTGCATATTACTGAAGCCGTGCAGACCTGAACAGAGTGGTTGCTATGGCCGATCTGGATTCTGCTGTTGATTGCCGTTGCGTTCCCGAAGAAGGCGTCGTTTCGAAGGACTCCTTGCAGATCAAGGTCATGGAGGAGTTCGTAGGCGAGGAGCTGCTGATCTTTTGGCTGGGGATCGCTAAACACCGGCTGCGAGACAACAATCAGGAAGGTGATGAGCAAGGATCCTGCAAGAACCGCTTCAACTGTATGCCAGAAGCCGCGCACACCATCACCCTCTGTTCCTCTTGTTTTGTGGCTTAAAAGGTGTCCAATCTACATAAGGAGTGTGGATCTCCAGCCTGCGCTTTCCTATCTTGGCCGTGTTTTAGAAGTGTTTGGTATCGCGAGTTTGCTTCCTGTCTTTGTCTCGTGGCTCGCTGCTGACGGCATGGCGGTGTGGTTCATTGCGATGGCGATTGGATCCTTTGTTGGGGGAACACTCCTTGAGCGGGCATTCAAGAAAGACGTGCTCACCATCCAGACGACCGTGACGATTGCCACGCTGTCGCTTCTCGTCTGCGGGGTGCTTGCAAGTATCCCTTTCTTCTTCGTTACGTCGCCGGTGAATGCGATCCTCGAAGCATTCTCGGGAATCACGGCAACCGGGTTGTCTGCCCTTGAAGTAACCGCGCTTCCGGCATCACTCATCTTCTGGCGAACCTTCCTGCAATGGCTTGGTGGAATCGGATTGCTTGCGGCAATCTTTCTCTTGCTGGATTCACCTGTCCTGTCAGCACACTACCTCTACCGACGGGGCTATGATGTTGTCGGCAACAAGAGTCCGCTGGTCCGGTTGCGGAACATGTTATTTTTGTTCTTTGGATTCACTGCACTTGGGATCGTCCTGCTCGCTGCAGCTGGCTTGTCACCGTTTGCAGCATTATTGCAATCCATGACTGCCATCTCACTTGGCGGATTTGACAACGGGATTCCTGGAAGCGCGGGGGTGAATGTCATTCTTGTTATCTTGATGATTCTTGGAGCGACCTCGTTCTTCTTGCATGAAAAGGTCTTGTACCGGAATGTGCGCGCGTATCTGTACTCGTCTGAGCTCCGGCTGTTTGTGTTCCTCGCCGTGGTGTTCTCTGTTCTTGTCACGCTTTCTATTGTATCATCTCCAGACGCATTGTCAACTGGCATCTTCCATGCCATTTCTGCACTAACCACGTCGGGGATAACCATTGCTCCAATTGTGGGGTCGTCTGCAGCATTGCTTTTAATTGCCATGCTGATTGGCGCGCAGTCCGGATCACTTGGTGGCGGACTGAAACTCATCCGCATGCTGATCTTGGTCAGGGGAATTCCCTGGCTGGCGCGGCGGGCAACGCAGCCGGTCGAGAGCTCGCATGATGTGCGTGCTGGCAGGACAACCTTGGGTGATCCCGAGATTGCAACGATTGCCCTGTTCTCGGTCTTGTTTCTGTTGATTCTGATTATCTCGATTATCTTGTACACGTTGTTGGGACTAGGACCGTTTGAGGCTTCATTTACTGCCGTTGCCGCGCAGACGAATACCGCCATGAGTGTGAATCCGATTGCTGGTGTGCATGACGCGGGAAAGATTCTGTTGATTGTCCAGATGGTGATCGGGCGGCTCGAACTCTTCCCGATCTTCCTCCTGTTCGCGAGAAAGGTAGCGCTCCACCGGCTGAAGGAAGAGGAGACGCGTGAGTATAACTACAAATCCCAAGAGGAAGACGCTGAAAAGTCTCCGTTCTCATTCTTTGGGTAATGAAACGACTCTTCCAGAGATTCATGCACGTGTACGGCCCCCAGGGATGGTGGCCTGTCATGGAACAGGGAATGATAAGGTACCATCCGGGAGACTATTCCTATCCAAAGACCGCGGAGCAGGCGTTCGAGGTGTGTGCCGGGGCGATCCTGACCCAGAACACATCATGGAAGAACGTGGAGAAGGCGCTTGCCACCCTTCGCGGCATTGATGCCGCCGCGCTTGCAACAATGAAGCGATCGGTGCTTGCGAGACACATTCGTCCGTCCGGTTACTTCAACCAGAAAGCAGAGCGATTGCAGCTGTTTGCGCAGACTGTCCATCAAGCAGGTGGCATTGGCGCGTTTCTTGAGAAAACACATCGAGAACAACTCTTATCACTAAAAGGAATCGGCCCGGAGACGGCTGACTCTATTTTATTATACGCAAAGAAAGAGCCGGTCTTTGTGGTTGACGCGTACACGAAACGGATCTTCTCCCGGTACGGCTTTGTCGCACAAGACGCGACGTATGATGAGATTCAGGACCTTGTTCATAGAACACTGAAACCGGTTGTAAAGGCGTATAATGAGTTCCATGCGTTGTTGGTGGAGCACGCGAAACAGTATTGTACACCAAAACCGGCTTGCGGTACCTGTTTTTTGAGAAAATTGTGCAACCAGACCTTCTAACGAACCATATCCGCAAGCTCTTCCAGCATGTCCGCAATGAAGTTCTCTCGTTCCGGGTCCTGGATCACAAGCGTTCCTTTCATATCATAGGACATGATTTCGCGGATCAAGTAGTCGAGTTTCATGTTCGACTTTCGAAGCGGGAGGTATTTCACCAGGCCGTCCCGGTTGTACTGCACCCCACTAAAAATGAAGTAGGCCCGTTTCATCCATTCCATTCCCAGGCTCTGCCGCATCTTGGTGATGGCAAGGTTGAAGTCCTTCTGTGTCTCGTATGCTCCGCCTTCACGTGCATGGGCATGGCCCCAGTTGATGACCGGCTCCGTGCCGTGCGTCCGCTTGACAATGTCAATGATGTCATCGAAGCTTCCCACCTCGTTCCGCATGGGGGTCACTTCAACGCCCATCTTAACTTTGACTCGCAGGTGGGTGGTCATCTCATTGATCTTGTAGACTGCCAGACGGAGTGCCTGGTCAGGAGGCATGATTTTTGAGTAAAATGATGGATTGATAATGTAATTTCGGCAATCCATGATATTGGCCACATTCGCGATCGTCTTGAGCATATCATCCGGCTGGTCAGTGAGTTGGTCATGCCGGATCGAGAGCTCGATGTTGAACTTCTTGGCCATGTCCCGGATCTTGAGGAGGTTGCTGTAGTGGGTCGTGTAAATGTCCTGATGATTGGCGATTCCCTCAAACAGTTCCTTGGGAAGGACAAAGGCACGGAGGCCGACACGATACAGGTCATTCAAGGCAACGGTCACGTCACTCAAATTCTTGACAATTGGCCGGCTGCTGGTGCCGTCGACGACCCCAAGGCGCATCCCGAGCCGCTCTTGAATTTTGATTGCTTTCTTGCGGATAAGCATATCGTACATAACTCACCATTTACCTCTCCCCAGTATCGTTTAATTACTCCAAAATACCCTCTACACGAACCATATTATGGGCCTGCCCCTATGTATATATGATTGATAGGGAGTCAAAATAACGTTTTTGTCGGTATTGTGAGCCCCTGAGGAAGGTTTCTCGAGCATTCAGCAAGAGGAATATTCTGAGCTTGTGAGAACGAGGCCCAGATCACAGGATCCCCGGAGGTGAGGCGAGAGAGGATCGGGTGGAGGGGAAGCACCTGTTCCAGCTCGCCAAGGAGGTGGGGAAGCGGCTCTGAGAACTGCTCAATGACACCATCCCTACCAAGGAAGCTGCCTCGAGGAGTCTCGAGGGCAACGAAGACGCCCGTAAAACGGCGTAGGAAATGATCGAGGACAAGCTCCTCAATGGCATGGAGGGGGTCGCACGAAGCGAAAAAGATGCCGTGAGGATTGATCTGGAAGCGCAGGTAGGTTGTCATACCCTTGATCTCAGCCGTGACCTCGTCTGCTAAGTGAAAAAGGCACTGAGATTCTTCCGCGGTTCTGGGGAGTTGATGTTCGACCATGTCTGCCAAGGACTGAGGAAAGTCCCGGTGCCGCTGCGCAAGCCGAAGCTGTTTTTCAAGACCAATCGTGTCCATAGGTTGCCCATACAACCGTCTGGTCGAGGACTCATAAGGGGTTATGGGAAGGGGACAACCGGTATGGCCGATAGATAACAGCGTTATCTTTTCCTTCGTTTCCGTTCTCCCTCATGAATCCCGAACACCATCACCTTGATGATGAAGAACCCGAACAGTGCACCGAGAAGCGTGAAAATGACGTAGGGGAGCGGGTTCTGAAAAATATATTTCAGAGGGAAAATCGGCCAATTATAGAAACTGTGGTGCACATCGAAGAGAAAGGTGATCAGGAAGGAAATGATCCCCGATACTCCAACGAACACAAGATCAGCGATAATTTCTTCATGCGTCACGCGGGACCGCTTCCGCATACGGTGCAACATATACCTCCTTTGTGACGCGACGATAAAAACACCGTTTTTAAGGTCCCTGACTAATAGGGTTCTGGGTGTACATGCGGATCCTCGTTCTCTTCCTCATTGTGACCATTGCAGCATTGATCAGTGTCCACTCAGTTGCCAGTCAGCAACACCACCCAATTTCACAAATTCAAGATCCGAATAACCCAACTCAGTCACTTCCTGCAGTTGTCTACCTTGCCGAGAAGCAGATTTCAGGATACGGAGAACTGAGTGTCGATGTAAATGTTGGTGGGCTTGACTGGTTGTTTGCCTTTGTCGCCGTCAGACCAATTGATGGTGATGGAGATGCCCAGGCAGGAGGGAAAACACTTTGCCTGAAATACAACGGCCAGAAGATTGACGAGCTGCAGCCGTGGTCCCCCTGTTTTTCGGTCCGAAATTCCAATACTGTTAATTCACCACTGACGGGATTGTACGCAATTGATGTTTCAAGTAAAACAGGAAAAAAGACAATCAGTCTCCCATCTGATCCGGCATTTGATAACCGGTACCTGCTCGTTCTTGGTGCACGAGAAGCTGATACACTTCCCAACCAGTACCACACAACAAGTGAAATTCTCCATCAAGGAGGATCATTAGGAAGCTCCTATCTCCAGTTCATGGGAGAAGCTCACACGACTGATACCTCTGATGTCACGGTCACCTTCGACGGAGCATATCTTGAAGGTGCTCTTGTGTTCGTGAACGTGCACCCAACAGATAGTGCCCCGGGAGATGCTATTACCATTGAGATCAACGGTGTTGTACATACCATCTCATCTTATCCATATGTCCGGGTACCGGATACGAGTGGAGGGGACGCGAAGAACAGCCCGATTGGCGGGGTCTATTATGTTGACCTCACGAGTGAAAACGGGAACGTGAACGTTGAGTTCCCATACACACCAAAGTTTGATCAGCGGTCCCTCTTCGTGTTTGGTGTCCCGAATGGAGCATAACATGAACCTGCATCCTCTTCGCCACGTTGCGGTCACCTGCCTGTTGTTGATCGCCTTTGCTGGATTAACCGCAGCTGCGTACATGACCGAACAAACCCATCAAGAAAACGCCTACGTGAACAGCGCAACCGAGGAGCAACCTGTTCGCTTTGTGCAACTTGTTCCCAACGGCGTTGCCTTTGAACCAACGAAAGGGGAGAATGCTGTTGCCATCGTTGATGGAACGAGTTTTGAAAAGCTCTTTATTTTCGTGAGTGTTGAACCCCACGGAGCAGCACCAAATGAACTTCTCAGTATCGAGGGAGTCGATCAAGATCCGCGATTCCATATTGATGGAATCAATGCACACAGCCCGCTTACAGGAATCTTCCCGTACGCCGACAATAACGCTGCAATTAATATCAAGTTTTCCAAGACGCAAGATGCGAACAATTTCTATAAAAACAAACGAATTGTGGTGCTGGGTATTCCGAAGATATAACAACGTTTTCGGCCCGCTTCCCTTCCCACAGTTTTATCTGTCACAGTTTGACGAAATAAGTCTGTGATAACAAACATTCGAATATAGCTACCCAATCGAATATGCCCCATCACCGAAATCCTATATTAAGAGAGCGACCAGATAGTTACCTACACAATGGATTGTGTCTTTGAATCTTGACAAACACAATATATAGTGTTTTCCAGGAGGGGGGATGTGGGCATGACGTCGATCATAAGGATTCGAAAACGAGACGGCCGCATGGTGCCGTTTGAAAAAAAGAAAATTGCTGACGCGATCTTCAGAGCAGCAAAAGCAGCTGGTGGGAAGGATCGCGCAGTGGCAGAACAGTTAGCAGAGCTTGTGATGAAGAATCTTGCAGAAACCATTCCCGAAGGCGCGATCCCAACAGTCGAGGGTGTCCAAGACATTGTTGAAAAAACCCTCATCGAAAACAAACATGCCCGCACTGGGAAGCTCTACATCCTCTGGCGCCAGGAACGGCAACAGCTTCGGAAGGAAAAAGCCGCTGTCCTGGAAAAGGAAGAGATTGATGATGTTGACAAACGTTTTGATCTCAACGCCCTCCGCGTCCTCAAGAGCAGGTATCTCCGAAAGGACGCCAAGGGGAAGTTGATCGAAACTCCCAAGCAACTCTTTACCCGTATTGCAATTCACACAACCATTCCCGACCTGTTTTACGATGAACAGATATTTGACAAAGAAGCAGCACAACCCCAACACGATGTCCCGGAGTTTGATTACCGGAAACAGAAGAACAAGTTCTCACTTGGCACGTACTCACTCAACCAGTATCACCTTGAAGCAGTGTACCGGCTCTACAAACGGGCAACCAAGAACATGACCATGAAGGTGACCTGGGACGAGTTCCTCGATCTCCTCAAGAAAGGAAAATTCGATCACCACGAACAGCAAATTACCTCATTCTTTACTGCCATGACAAAGCGGAGGTTCATGCCAAACACCCCAGCAATCGCCAACTTTGGTAATCCGCTTGGCCTGGGTTCTGCCTGCTTTGTCATGGATATTGAGGATTCCATTGACGGGATCATGGAAACCCTGAAACAAACCGCGATTGTGTTTAAGTCCGGTGGTGGTATGGGCTACAACTTCTCCAAGCTCCGGCCTGAGGGCGACTTTGTCAGCACCACTTGTGGGACAGCGTCTGGTCCCCTGACCTTCATGAAACTCTTTGACACGATGACCGAAGTGATCAAGCAAGGCGGGATCCGCCGCGGTGCCAATATGGGGATCCTGAACAGCGACCATCCTGATATTGAACAGTTTGTGAAAGCCAAGGAAGGCAATCAGGCGCTGCGCAACTTCAACATTTCTGTTCTCATTAAACCTGAGTTCTGGGATGCGTATGAAAATAACAAACCGTACGACCTGAAAAACCCGCGAACCGGAGAAACCATCCGCACGGTTGATGCCCGCCGCCTCTTTGACATGATTGTATACCAGGCGTGGGAAAGCGCAGAGCCTGGGGTTATCTTCTATGATCGCGTGAACGAGTATAACCCGTTCCTTGAGCACCTCGGACCGATTGTGAGCACCAACCCATGTGGCGAAGTTTTGCTCTATCCCTACGAGAGTTGTAACCTCGGATCGATCAACGTCTGGGCATTTGCCCATGAAGATGAAGACGGTACGGTGTCCTTTGACTGGGACGGATTGAAAGAGGCTGTTCATGTTGGTACCCGCTTCCTCGACAATGTCATCGACGTTAACAAATTTCCAATCAGCCAGATCGAAGAGATGACCCTGAATACCCGCAAGATCGGATTGGGAATTATGGGAATCGGTGACCTCTTGTACGAACTTCGCATGTCCTATAACAGCAAGGAAGCTCGGCAGTTCATGGAACGGCTCATGGAATTTGTCAATTACCATTCCAAGATTGAGTCAATTGAATTGGCTAAAGCGCGCGGCGTGTTCCGCTTCTATGAGAAAAGCTTCTATACCCAGGGGAGGCTGCCGTTTGCTGGAGCAGAAGAAAGAAACAAGAAATTGTGGAATTTCGACTGGAACGAGCTCCGGGAAAAGGTCAAACAGCACGGCATCCGGAACAGCTTCACGACGGTGCTCGCACCAACAGGGTCCATTTCCATGATCGGTGGGTGTTCCAGCGGGATTGAACCAGTGTACACCCTGGTCTACGAGAAGAATGTAAAAGTCGGTTCTTTCTTTTATGTTGATCCGGTATTCGAACGGATCATGCGACGCGAAGGGTTGTACGATGATGACCTGATGCGCCAGATCGCGGTGAACCGTGGTACCTTGAAAGGGATCAAGTACATCCCAAGCAATTTAAAGAAAGTCTTTGCCACGGCAATGGATATTACTCCCGAGGATCACATCCGCGCGCTCGCTGCGTTTCAACGGTGGACTGACTCCAGCATCAGCAAGACAACAAACTTCCCGGCAGATGCAACGGTTGAACAGATGCGCGAGACCTACCTCCTGGCCCACAAACTCGGGTGCAAGGATGTGACCGTGTTCCGCGATTCGTCAATCAAAGCCCAGGTACTGGTGGCTCCCAAGGCTGAACAGGAACCAGAACAAGAAGAGTACAAACCAGCCTTCATCATACCCGAAGAACCAGTTGCCATGCAAACCAAACAACCACAACTCACGGCAGCAAAAACAGAAACACTCTGCCCCACCTGTGAAATTAAATTGACCTACCAGGAAGGGTGCGCAAGCTGCCCGGAATGCGGTTGGGGACTGTGTTCCTCCAACTAAGGAGAGAATCGTGAAACAGTACAAAGAGGAATTCGATCGAGGGCACACCCGGTTGCTCACCGGAGAACGGATCCGGAAGGACGATCCCATTCCGGAAACCGTCGGCACGATCGATGAACTCTCTGCGTTTCTTGGGTTTGCCGCAACCTTCTCGAAACATGAAGAAACCACAGACCTCATTCGGAAGATCCAGCGAGATTTGTTCCGTTTGAATGCGGATCTTGTTGCTCCAACCAGCCACAAGGTGCCGCGGCTCCTGAAGCAGCATGTTGAAGAAATGGAACAGCTCATGCAGGCACACGAAGAACGGCTTCCCCCGTTGACAAAGTTCGTGTTTGCTTCGGGCAGTCCTGCAGGGGCGGCGCTGCATTTGGCGAGAACCATTTGCCGACGAGCTGAACGCCGGCTCACCACCGCACACTTTGCCCGGGCAGTCAATCCCGAGATTCTTCGCTACCTCAACCGGCTCTCTGACCTGCTCTTTTCGGTTGCCCGGATGGAGAATATCCGCGAAAAGGAACCAGAAGTGGTGTGGGAGGCGACCGAATGAAATGTACCTTCTGTGCTGCGGACACGCGCGTCGTGGACAAGCGAGCAGCTAATGACGGGCGCGTGACCCGGCGCCGGCGGGAATGCCAGAAATGCGAAAAACGGTTCACAACATACGAGCGCGTGGAAACGCAACCCGTTATTGTTGTGAAAAAGGACGGGCGGCGGGAGCCCTTTGACCGCAACAAGCTCCGCACCGGCCTGATGAAGGCTTGCGAAAAACGACCAATCGGCCAAGACATCATCGAGAAAACTGTGAACGATATTGAAGATGCGCTCCGCCGGAAAGATGCAGTTGAGATCAAAGGGAACCTTATTGGAAACATGGTGATGCGCAAGCTCCGGCGCATTGACAATGTTGCCTACATCCGGTATGCTTCTGTGTACCAAGAATATGAAGATATCACATCCTTTGAGGAAGAGTTGAAACGGTTGAAAAACACTAAAGGAACGTGACCGGGATCCGCTTTCCTTTCGGGACCATGGTTTTGATGCTTGTTCCCTTCTTGAGCCCGCAGCCAATGCAGATGTCCCGGTAGAACAAGGCAACATACCCGTCCGTCGCTTCTGTACTTTCTGTTTCTGCCCACTTGTTCAGGTCCTGGAACTGTGCTTCGGTGAGCGCGATCTTATTTGTGGTAATGGTGTTTCCGACAAACTGCAGCAGGTTCGTGCTCGGTTTCAGGGTCTTGTGCATTCTCGCTGCAAGGAAGCCGGCAGCCCGTGGATTCAAGGAGTCGATGAACGGAACGCTTTCTTCGCTCACGAGGAAGATCCGTCCTTTCGACGCTTTCATGAATTCCTTATTATGGAACGCCGCTGCCGGAATCCCGAAGCGCTCGCGCAGCTGGGTAAGGAGGTCCTGCTTCTCGGTTTTGGAGAGGAGGGTGCTGTTCATGGTTTCCGAATCTTCGCGAGGAAGAAGCCGTCAGTGTTGGTGCGGTGCGGCCACACCCTGATCGCGTGCTTGAGGCCGGGAAACGGCGTGCCGCGCCACGCCTCGATTCCAGGTGACGTTTGCAGTGATTGAAAACGAACTCGTTCAAGGGTCGCCTCGGTCGTGTCCAAGAGCTGCTGCACCACACCTTCGTTCTCTTCGGGTGCAAAGGTACATGTGGAGTACAGGAGAACGCCTCCCGGTGCAGTCAGGTTGTAGGCGTTGGTGATGAGCTGTTTCTGTAATGTAGAAACAGTTTGAATCAGGCGTTCTGACCACTGCCGAAGGACTGCCGGGTTTTTCCTGATGGTCCCTTCCGAGCTGCACGGCGCGTCAAGTAACACAACCGGGAACGGTTCCGGGAGCCGCAGCGTGCGGGCATCGAAATTCGTGACCACGGTGTTGACCACGCCCTGTTTCTCGATGTTGAACCGGAGCGCGCTCGTCCGGAGGTAATCGCTGTCGTTCGCAAGAATGACGCCCCTGTTATTCATGAGACACGCTGCCTGGGTCGTTTTCGATCCCGGTGCAGCCGCAAGATCGAGCAGCTTGCCGTATTTCAGGTCGTTCCTGATCGCGAGCGGCGGAAGCATGCTCGCAAGCTCCTGGATATAGATCTGCCCAGTGAAGTGCTCGATGGTCGCACCAATGTTTGGTGTGTCGGACACGAACGCGTCCTCGTACCAGGGAACGGATGTTATCCCGAATCCGTACTGCTCGAACTGCGTCCGGATTTGGTTCCGGTTCCCCTTCAACGGATTGACCCGGAATGACTTTGGAAGCGGTGTTTCGAGCGCCCGGAAGAACGCCTCAGGATCGTCGACCAATGAGTTGTAGCGCTCGATGAAGGGTTTGGGAAAGGTCATGGTTTGGCTTACCATGAAACCATATTAATGAATTTCCGACAAGGATTGCTATGAAGCCGGTGTTCATTGCCGCGAGCAGGAAGTTCAAGGACGACACGCAGGCGTTCATCAGATTGTGTACGGAACACGGCATCCCGACGCAGACCGCGGGAAAGATCCTCGACGAGGAAGACACGTTCGAAAGCGAGCGGGACGCCCTCTTCCGCGCGTTCGAGTGGATCGACAAGGCATCGGTCGTCTACGTGATCGCGAAGGGCGGCTATGTCGGCCGGACCGTTGCCATGGAGCTGGCGTACGCGTATGCCATGGAAAAGCCAGTGATTGCGTCAGAAGAGCTGCAGGAGCTTTCAGCGCGTGCCGTGGTCAACAAGGTTCTTGCTCCTGAGGCGTTCATCGCGCAGCTGACGAAATAGTTTTTCCGAACACGACAACGCCGATCGTGGCGACAATGACAATCCCAAGTAACAGCTGGAAGACTGCTGCAAAGGTTGTTGCATCGATGAGCAGGCCGATGAGCAACGGTCCTGCAATCCTGCCGACACTTTCCGTGCTTTCCAGAAGCGACAGGGTTGTCGCGCGGTTCCGCTCGGTCACCGTTGTGACGAGCAGGCCACGGCCAACATTCAGGGCCGACGTCCGCCCGATCGAGAACAGGCCGGCGGCGATGATGAGCAACACGAGATCGGTCACAAAGAGGAGCGAGAAAAACGACAGCCCGCAGAAGAAGAAGGCGATCAGGATCCCTGTCCGGTACGAGCGCCGCTGGATGCGGGCACTGAGGGTATACGAACCTGCCACATTGATCAGCGCCGCGAAGCCGAGCAACGATCCCACTTCGACGAGGTTGTAGCCGAGGGAGACAGCATACAGCGGAATGGCGAGGTCCATGCCCGCGAGGAGAAACCCGGTGACGAACCCGGAGCTCAGCAGCGGCGCCAGGATCTTCCGCGGCCGGTTCCGGAGCACCTCGAGGAGTTTCAGTGACGATGTTCTTCGTTCCACCGGGTACCGGAGGAAGCGGCTGCTCGCCACGAAGCCGATGACCGCAAGCAGCACCCAGACCTGGATGGCAAGGGTCATGGAATACTGGAAGGCGATGATGCCGCCGATGATCGGCCCGAGGAAGAGGCCGAGTTGGTACGCGCTTTCCATGCGGAAAAAGGACTGCGTTGCCTTCGCTGACCGCCCGACCAGGGCGCTGATCGAACTGTAGAAGAAATTGCTGATCAGGCCAACAATAAAGAAGAACAGGATGTACCAGACAATCCCGTTCGCGAACGACAGCCCAAGGGTCGTGAGAATGAGAGCGCCAAAGGCAAGGGTCACGGCTTTTTGGTGACCGATTCGGTCAGATAGGTAGCCAAGGGGGAGGGCGAGTGCCTTTGCGGTTCCGTAGGCTGCCGGAACCAGGCCGATGAGGAAGGAGCTGGTGATAAAGGTTTTCAGAAATGCCGGAAAGATCCGGTAGACCATGTTGAGGCCGATCGAGTAAATAGTTATCACTTTCTCGTGAATAATATTATTTCCTCTTAGATGTATAACATTGTTATATTTCTTCTTTACGCCCGCGCCATGATCTCGATCACGTCCCTGTGCTTGAGGACTATATCCTTCCCGATCGGCATCTTCTTCTTCACGTCAATCGCCTTGATAAAGTTCTTCCCGAAGTCCGTGTGCACCCGGTACGCGAAATCCAGCGCTGTCGCCTTTTCTGGCAGCAGGAAGCAGTCTGGCAGGGTCCGGCCCTCGCTGTCCTTGAGGTTGTTCACCCCTCCCGGGAACACGGCCTTGTACTTCAGCAGGTCGAACACCGCCATGTTTAGTGCCTGTTGGACTCCGGTTCCCTTGAAGGGATCAAGCACAGTCTTCTTGACAAATGCAAGTGCCTTCTGCTGTTCTGCGGTCATCTCTTCTTTTGGTTCGTAGTGATCGTCTCCAGAAAGATACTCAATCAAACCATGCTTTGCCGCTTCCTTCAGGGCGAGCTCTGCTTCTGAGGAACACGGAACAATGAGCAGTTGGGGAAATGTTTCTTTCATCCTCGCAACGTTTTCTGCAGCGTGGGGCTTGTCCACTTTGTTTGCCACAATCAACATAGGTTTGGTTCGTTTCCGCAAGGTGCGTGCCAAGGAAAACAAGTCTTCTTCGGTCCATTGGGTCAGTGCCTTTGTCAGCTTGCAGGTTTTCATTGCGTCCTTGGCTATGTCTTCGGATACTCCCAGTCCGGACAGTTGTTTTGCGATGACCTTGAATGCGTCTTCATGGGTTGCCTGCGCTGCCCGCGTCAGCTTGTCCCATCCTCGGTTCAGGATGGTGAGATACCAATGGTCAAGTTCGTGTTCCAGGAACCGGATGTCCCCGAGCGGGTCGTGCGTTCCTGCTTCCACCTCGTTTCCTTTGGCGTCCGTTGCTCCAGACGCATCGACAACATGGAGAAGCGCATCTGCCTGGTTCAGGTCGTTCAGGAACTGCAGCCCAAGGCCTTCCCCTTTGTGTGCATCAGGAACCAATCCAGCAACGTCCAAGAGTTCAACAGGGACAAACCGTTGGTGGTGCACACAGGAACCGGTCCGCGGGGTGCACTGCGTCTTGAAGAAGGTGTCGACACAATCAATGCGGACAAACCCAATCGCATGATTCGGTTTGATGGTGGTGAATGGATAGTTCGCGATTTCAACGTCTGCAAGCGTGCTCGCTTTGAAGAACGTGCTCTTCCCTGCAGACGGTTTTCCGACAACACCGATGAGCATGAAGAACCTCGTGGCCTGCTCTTTATAAATCTTGGATCCAACACCCGCTCGATGGACGGGGGCGAGCGGCCGGGATTGAAGTGTTTTCACTGCGGGACGATTACCTCGAAATTCGCGTTCTGCCTCAAGTGTCAGAGCCTTTGCTGCCCGAAATGTTATTCAGAAGAACACACCATGTGCCGCAGCTGCCGGCCAAAGGCGATCACGGTTGAGCTTGACGAGGGCAACGAAACCGTGATTACGTCATAAAGTCGACTTTTCTCGGATACAGCCGCTCTTTATGTTCCAAGGCGCCAAAGGCAGTGATCTTGTCGATCAATTCCTTCGGCCATTTTCCTTCGTCAATTGCCCGTGACAGGGCAAACGAATCAAGGGCGGCAACGTCGTTCCAGATACCAAGACGCTTCAGAAGTTGTTCGAGTTCCTGTCTTCGCGGATCATCACGAGCGGGAAATGACCAGACATCCTTTTCCCAGATCTTGACCCGGTGGTCAGAGCCGCGAAGGGTGGTCATTCCTTCCCGTCGCGCATACTCGAGGATTGCCTCTTTCAGTTTCTCGAGATCTCCGTTGATATCTTCCGTGAGCAGACGCTTCTTTTCTGAAAGTTCGATGTACTTGTTGACGAGCGAAACCCCGTCCTCCTGAAGAAATTCATTTGGTTCAAGCTGTTCTGTTTTATACTCGTGCTTCCACGTCGGACAGATCGGCCGAAACTCGCACCAATCGCAGAGCGCGGACACCTTTGGTGGGAATTTGTTCGTCGCTTCAATCCGCTTAATAAGATCAATTGTTTCTGTGCGCAACTGGTCGAGTTCGTCATCGGTTTTTGTGAGTACAATGTCCTTGTTGAACGCAAGGTAATGCCACACCAGCTTGATCTCTTTCACGTCCTGGTAGTTGGTCTTGATGGCGAGCGCGTACAAGGCGAGCTGGCGATCCTGTTTCAGGGCATCGACGATAGGGATATGGCCTCCTGTTTTGTAATCATGAATTTCGTACACCCCGTCATCTGTTGTGGCAATCCGGTCAATGTAGCCCTGTAGTTGGTACTCACCTGCGGAATCAAGGGCAAGGGTCACTCGGCTTTCCAAACCGATCGTGTACGTGCTGTTGAACGGGTGGTGCCGCTCCCAGTAGCGCCGGATGAACTCTTCGCCCATCTTCTTGTAGTTCTCGGCAGTGTAGTCCTTCCGGACGATGAGGATCGTCGGTTCCCACTGCTTCTCCCATTGGTGAGCATACCAGACGAGCAGCTCCTCGAGGGTTTCGTGTTTCTGGTGCTGAACATCCCGGTAGAGTTTTTCCAGTGTCTTATGAACAAGCTGTCCCAAGAAAGCCTCAACCGACTGCAGCGCTGCCTTCTCCTGATCGAGGTACCGGTACTTGAACTTGAGCTGGCACTGCTCGAAGGCCGCGAGCCGTGAATGGGAGTACAGCATAGCAGGCACTTTGGTTGGACACTTTTTATAGGTGTGGGGGTGAACGGGCCGTCAGACCCGGGAGAAGAGGTGCGTTCCTTTCTTCGGTTTTCCGGTGAACGGTGTTGGCTGCAGATCCTTCCACATGCCGCGTTTCACCCCAAGTTGCAAGAGTATGGTGTCAGTGGTTCGAGGAATGAACGGCGCGAGTACGATAGTAAGGAAGCGCAGGCTTTCGAGAAGATTGTTCAACACTGTCCCAAGTTCGGTGCCCGTGAGTTTCCACGGTTTTGTTTCATCAACGTACTTGTTACAGTCACCAATGAACTGGAAGATGGTTTCAAGGGTGTGATGTAATTCAAACCGGTCCATATGGAATTCGATTTTTGTGACATCGAGTTTTTGTGGAAGTGTCAGAGAGCCGGTGAAGGTTCCCTTGTATTGCTCTGCAAGCGTTACTGCCCTGTTCAGAAGGTTTCCAAGTCCTGCAAGCAGCTCTCCATTGATTGCATTCTTGAGGTCGCTCTCAGAAAAATCACCGTCTTCGCCGAAGGGCACACGCCGAAGCAAGTAGTATCGAAGTGCATCAGCAGGATAACGGGTAACGAGGTCCATTGGATCGACAACATTCCCGATGGATTTGGACATCTTTTGCCCGTCTGCAGTCAGGTACCCGTGAACAAAAACATGTTTGGGCAACGGGATCTTTGCGGACAGGAGGATCGCTGGCCAGATCACGGTGTGGAACCAGTTGATCCCGGTCCCAATCAAATGCACATCAGCAGGCCAGAAGGTCTTGTAATCACCTTCCGGAAAGGTGAGCGCGGTCACATAGTTCATCAATGCCTCTACCCACACGTAAATTCGGTGCTGAGGATCACCAGGAACAACAACGCCCCAGTCTCGTTGGGCACGACTCACGGAAACGTCCTTCACCTCATCAGCAAGCCGCGATAGGATTTCCCGTCGCCGGGTTTCTGGTTGAATGAACTCAGGATACGATTCGATGTGCTGTTTCACCCAATCTCGGTATTTTGAAAGCCGGAAGAAGTAATTCTCCTCGGAGATTTCCTGTGGTTTGGTTTGGTGTTCTGGACATTTCCCGGCCACGAGATCCTTTTCCGTGTAGAAGGCTTCGCATCCCGTGCAATACAGTCCTGTGTACTTATCTTTGTAGATGTCCCCGGCATCCTGCAATCGTTTGAAGATGAGTTGTGCAATTCGATGGTGTTCAGGATCTGTTGTTCTGATGAACTTGTCATAGGAAATCGCATACGCCTTGCAGAGCTGCTTGAAATTCTCTGCCATCTCGTCAACAAAGGTTCTCACGTCTTTTTTTGCCTCCCGTGCTGCCTGCACGTTCTTCTGGGCATTCTCGTCTGTTCCGGTGAGAAAGAACACGTCGTTTCCGCGCAACCGCTGGTAGCGGGCAAGACAGTCCGCAGCGATCTTCTCGTATGCGTGACCGAGGTGCGGCTTGGCATTAACATAGTCGATGGCCGTGGTGATGTAGTAGGTACCCATTTTCAGCTCTTTGGACGGCAAGCCTTTAAAACAATGGGATTATTCCAATCCGATCGTTTCTTTCAGGGTTTCCAGTGACTGGAAGCCGGGATAGGGAACGCCGTCGATAATCAATGTCGGGAAGGAGTCAACATGATAGTATTCCTTGATGGTCTTCACTGAGGCTTCCTCAAGCCGTCCATCGAGGGTAAAGATGAGGACCGTATCAGGGTACTCCTGCTTGAGGTAGTTCAGCACAAACGCCTGGTCAGCACATAAGTCACACGTATTCTCGTAGAAGTAAATCACTGTTTTGACGTCGGAATGGCAGGCCTGCTGCAGTTTGTTCGCCAAGAGCCAGTAGCCAATGAGAAGCCTCGAGTAATCCTGTTTCAAGGTAGTGTACGTTGCTTCGTCCTTGATTTCGCTGCCGCTTTCAAAGACCGCAAGTTTCTCGCTGATTTGGAAGGATTTCTGGTTAATGCTCAGGATCGTGTCAGCGAGCAGCGGGCATGTCGCATTATCACCAAGTACATCGAAGAACAGGAATTGCAGCTGGAAGTTTTGCACATCGCGGATTACGTCCCGGACGTCTTCCTCCAGGTCAGAAACGCGTTCCCTGCTGATGGTGAAACCAGCAACAAGGCCGGCGCCAAAGAGGAGGGCGGCAATAATGAGCGCCGTCACGAGTAACCGTGCATTCAGTTGTTTCTCTCGCTGCATACACACATCCTGCCTCGAGAGGTTTTAAACCTACCATCGGGCTGGTGCTCGAAGAAGCTCGAGCATGAGTGCAACAGCCCAGAAGACCATCAGGATAAGGGGGAAGAGAACAAGGTAGATGAGGTAGATCGGCCGGGAGACCAGCTGCCGCTTGTTAGTGATATGAAAGCTTGTCCGAAGAAGGTAGGCAGCAAGGCCGACACCAAGCGCACCGAAGAGGAGCGGCGTTGAGTACAGGGAGAACAACATGAGTTCGAGGTTGGGATTAAAGAGCATATTCCAGATATCCCAGTTCACCAGGGAAAGGTGCCAGATGGCCTGAATGCTGTCAGTAGTAATGTTCCAGAGGAGTGTTCCGAGAAGCCCAAAAACCGCCAAGATTGAGAGGAAATTGAGCGGCATCATAAACATTCCTAAGTTCCCGTACCGGGGATTGAAGAACATCCGGCGATACTGGATCGAGTTGCGGATCGCACCGCGGTACCAGCGGATACGTTGCCGGAAGAGTTCGCTCCACCGCGATGGGCACACGGTATACGAACAGGCGGAAAACTCATTGGTGATCTTGTAGCCGTTATCATGCAATCGGAGTGCAATCTCCATGTCTTCGGTGAGATTGTGTTCCGCAAACCCGCCGATCTTCCTGATCGCATCAGTTCGGTACACAGAAAAGACACCAGGGGTGACATGAACCGCATCCAAGAAGGCGAGCATTTTCCTCATGAATGCGTTTAAGATGTATTCTGCATGTTGGATTTTTTCTAGAAGATTTTTTTTGTTCATTACATTGAGTGCCGGGGTCACTGATCCGACCGTGGAATCTCGAAAGTGACCAACCATGACTCGCAAGGCCTTGGAATCAACGGTTGAATCAGCATCAATGCAGACGAGTAATTCCGTCGTCACCTGCTCAATTCCATAATTCAGGGAGGCTGCCTTTCCTTTGTTCGTCTTGTTATGGAGAACGGTAACACGGCCGGTCTTCACAAATTCCTCTGCAATCTTTCCTGTCGTGTCCGTTGAACAGTCGTTGATGACGATCACGCTCAGTGATTTCTTTGGGTAGTCAAGTGAGAGGACCGAACGGATGGTGTCTGCAAGGTGGTGCTCCTCATTATACGCAGGGATCAGGACCGTGACTCCTGGAAGGGGAGTTGGTTCGTCTGGCCGGTCATAGAGCTCAGGCCGCCGCTGCAGCAGCACGAGCAGCCAGACGACCGCGATATATACAAAGATGAACCATGCAGTGTAGTTCAGGATCACAAACAAGGGGGACATAGTCCTTGGTTGGCTGGGGAACCATATATACCCTATTCTGCTGGCTTCACAATAGAAACAGGAACATATGTCACCGGAGCTTTGCTCTGCAGCTTCGCGGCAAGTTTGAACCAAGCCAGCCATTCATTATAGATTCGATGCGGTTCTGCTACACCGACCTCCTTGCGAATTTGTTCTGAGAGGAGGTGGAACTTGTTGTTGCTGGCAACAATCCAGTCTGCTTCCAGGAGTTCCGGTCGTTTTGTCTCATCTGCCAAATCGATCATCTTCTGCTTCATTCGGCCACGGAGCTTGATGTTCTCCCAGACCGCTTCCCAGTTGCCAGACCACTCTTTGACATAACTCGAGATTCGGTTCAGGACTTCTGATTCGCCGTTCACGAGGGTATCGGTTGGTTTGAGGGTGTCTTCTTTTCCGGAGTACTCCATGAGGTTAATGAACCCGCCCTCTTTCATGGGATCCACATTCCATTCCTTCCTTATCTCGGTGATTTCGGTGAGTCGCCGGTATCGGTGGAGCCCGTCTGCAGAACGCAGCATCTTGGCAATGGGCAGGATATCCGTTGCTTTGAAACTGGTTGCCGGGACACCGAGATCGTTTACCACACGATCAAACACACCGTAGGCTGATTCACCATGAATCGTTCCTGCCACAATATTCGAGAGTGCGCCGACCCGCATGGCTTCGTACAGTGCCTTGGCTTCTACGGAACGGACCTCGCCAACAATCAGGGCAGAATCACCGAGACGCAACGCCGTGCGGAGCGCTTCGTCAGCAGGCATTTCTGTTTCCACATGCGTGATCACCGAACGGCTTTTCAGCCGCTCGATGTTGTAATTGAGTTCACGGAGGGTTTCAACAGGAAGCTCGAGCGTGTCCTCCAAGGTGATGATACGCACCTTTGGTAACAATTCCAGCATAAGCGCACCGAGGATTGATGTTTTCCCTGATCCCCGGCCGCCGGCAACAAGTATAGACACAGATCCGTCGATCAGGAAGGAGAGTAGTCCAGCTGCAAGCGGATTGAGCATCTTGTTCTTAATGAAGAGGGGAAGGGTCCATGGTTTGTCACGGTGCCGTCTGATAGCAAAACCGAGCCCGCTCGGAGAAAGCGTGCGAGTGATGACCGCGAAACGGGCTCTACCTCCCGGAACACCGATGTTCACGTCCAACACTGGGTTGGCTTCATCAAGCGGTCGTCCTGACTCGATGCGGAGCCGGGTTGCCCAACCTTCTGCATCTTCGATGGTCGGAATGAGGTTTGTTTTACATTCTTCATATTCACTGTGGAAGATCAACACAGGCTGCCGTTCAATGGGCGAATTCACATAGATGTCCTGGATCCGTTGATCTTGGAGAAGCACTTCCAAGATTCCCAATCCTGCTGTGTACCGGGTAAGGATGGTCGCCAATTGATCGACCTGCTCGCCCGTGAGATGGATGCGCAGTCGTTGCGTTGTGGACCGGATGACATCCCGCCCAATATTCATGAATAGGTCGCGCATGTTCTTGGAACGGACGAACTCGGGGGTGGTTGGTTTGTGTGTTGCCATGTAGTGTCGTGCTGCATCAAGAACGGTGTACAACTTATCAGACAACCGGAATTCTGGCGGCAGGACATAGTAGAAGTATTCTGTACTGTCAGCAAGTTTGAATATCTCAATTTGGATATCGCCAACGGTGTAGCGGTCGACGGATGTTCCTTTTGGAGGAATGATGCGGTATTTGGTGAGCATGAAGTTCGGTCGGACAGATGGCATGAAGATCTGCCGGTACAGGTCGCGGTTGCCTACATGATAGCTGTCCAGTTTGTCTTTCACCATCATGATCAGTTTGGTGTTGCTGAGATGCCGATAGACAGGTGCAAGTGCCTTAGTGTAGTAGTTCCGGTAACAGGCATCATATTTTGGGGTAACTGCATGGCGAAGTTTGTGGCGGACATCGCGCATCTCCCGGATGAGTTCGACATAGGCGCCGATAGGGTCTTTGCGCAGGAGTTCGAGGACAATGTACTGGAGCTTCCTGTTCCACTCCGGGAAGAATTTCTTGCACGGTCCCTCACCGATCGAGGTGTCGGCAATGATGCGTTCCCGGAGTACCTGGTCGATCACCGAGGCGATCTCTGTCAGGAGCTTGGTTTGTTCATAGTCGTACTCGTATTCCCGCTCCTTCACGAGCACGATGCTCTCCACCTTCTTTGCTTCGAGCAGCACGTCAATGGTCCGCTGCATGGCCTCTTCAAAGTCCTCAAGCGAGGCTCCATACAAGTAGCCGAGACAGTTGATACGGACTTTGGCGTTTGCGTCGTCGTAGGTGTAGTCGAGTGCCATGTATGTTCCTATTAGCAGAAAGACCATTAAAGCCTAATAACCCGGCCTCACCAATGGAATAGTATGCCTCCTCAGAGACGCTCTGTTGGTGTGGTCCTCAACAAGCTGATTGAACGAGTCAATAGTTTGATGCGGCGAATCCGCGTCCTGGAACAAGACAACAATGTTCTCCGTTCCCGGCTGGACTCGGTCGAGACAGAATCATTCAACCAGAGCAAGCTCGCGCGCACAGCGGTTGCTGATCTCGAAAAGCGGCTGAACCGATATGAAAAACAGCTGCAGGAAACAGAACACGTCCTGAAAGAAGTGATTGCGCAAATGAAGAAGCTCGCCACCATGAGTCAGATTAAGGAACTCGAGGCCCTGATGGACATGTACAACCCGCTCAAATCCGAGTTTATGACACGCGAAGAGGTAGAGCGGGCCATCGATGACCGGACTGGACGCTAGCTTTTAAAGCGCCCAACCCCAATACAAGGAGGAAGGGGTATGTTTTCGTTTCTGGGCAAGAGCAAACCAAAGAATCTCACCCCGCCGACGCAACGGGTGAGCCAGCTTTCAGGACAAGGTCTTTCTGATCCTGAAATCATCAATACGCTCCGGAGGGAAGGCTATTCACCCAAAGAGGTGGATATGGCCATGCGAACTGCGCTGAAAGGCGCAGCAGGCGGAACCCCTCTGCGCTTGCCACCAAAAGAACAGTTCGCAACAGGAGGGATGTCACAGCAACCGGGTCCTGAGACGCCTGCGGTCATGCAACCAGGAGGTCCGTACCAACCACCTCAACAACAAGCACCGCGAAACCAGCTGCCGGCGCTTGAAGATATGGATGATGTTGAGGCACCACTTCCCGGAGAGCTTGATTTCCCTGCTCTTCCAGGAACCCTACAACAATCACCACAACATATTGAACAGCGGCAATCTTCCCGTCCTCCGATTACCGAGGACAACCTTGATGATATTGAACCAGTTCCTCTCCAGCATCGATCTCGCCACGCGAACTTGAAAAAAGAGAGCGAGCTCGCAGAGATGGCAGAAGGTGTTGTTGAAGAAAAATGGGATGATTTCGAAGATGAGGTCAAGAACCTTCGTGATGATTTTACCCGGTTGCAGGAAAAGGTCGCCAACCTGGAACGAGCAATCGAAAACGTCAAATCAGGACGGGGTGGCGAGTCAGCGGATATTACTACCCGCTTGGACGCTTACCGGGAATCGATCACTGAAGTGAATACCCGTCTCGAAGGCATGGAACGCGCGGTCAAGGACAGCTTGACACCCATGATGCAGACCATGCGATCGCTTTCTGAAGCAATCAAGTCAATGAAAGACAAGAAATGAGTCAAGTGGGAGTAAATTACTTTTTCTCTTCTTTGACCTTTGGTGCTGCTTCACCCTCGTTGCCAAGCCACCACACCGCGATGGCGATGATGAAGATGAAGAACAGCACCGTGAAGAACTCACTGGAGCTGATCCAGGTAGGCAACTGGATGAATCCGCCCACGTTCGCGCCAGTGAAGAGGATGATGCCGATTAGGATCAATATCAGGATGATGCCCCACTTCACGAAGGCGTTGCTCTTGTCTCCCCAGACGAGATGGGTAATAGGAACACCCGCAACCCCGAGCAGGATAATAATGAACAGGAGGCCGGTTGCAACGATTAATCCTGTCCCCGTCAGACTTGCAAAGAATTGCACGATCCCGGGGTTCGCACTCGCATACAACATGACAAAGAAGGCAAAGATGACGGAGATGAGTCCTCGTGCCGACTTCGGGAGCTGGTCCTTTGCTGCAAAGGACAGGACGCCGTAGAAGATGGCGAGCGCGAGGAGGAAGGGGAAGAGGTAGAGGAAGAATCCCCAGTTGCTCATGTTTGAAATAATATTCGGGAAGATGCTCCCCTGAAAAAGCATAGACAGGACCATAGAGATGCCTCGTGACTAGCTATTGGGAGCAGACGTATATAAATCTTCTCGGAGTGGTGAAACCAGCACGTTTTTATGTCCCTTTTCTAGAAGAGGAGCATGGACCGCCGGGAACGGGAGATTCTCTATCCTTTGATAGGGTTGCTTGTTCTGCTTGGAGCGTTCTCGGTCGGGATTGAGCTTGGGTTCGAGGGCAAGAACGCTGTTGCCGGAATGTTTGCCGCAGATCAGGGAATTGAGGACCGGCAGGTGTTCTCACAGGGGAATCTTCCTAGCACAACAAGCGGGGATCCTGTCCCTGGTGGGTCAGCTGGATGCACCGGCGGGTCCTGTGGGGAACCGGTGTACGGCTGTTATAAGAGTTGTTCTGGATCTACGTGCACTGACGAATGTATTCCCCTTCCTGCACTCCCTACTGGGACGTATGAGCCGTGTTTTGGGCCCGGGGACATTTCCTGCGCCTGCTAGAAACCTTATAAAAAATCTTCACCAAGGTAAGGATAATGTTCGGCCGAAAGAAGAAGGATCAGCCAGTGTCTCCTTCTCCACTGACTGTGGTGCCACAACCACCGGTTCCTGAGCAAGCGCCACCGCGATCGCCAACATCGTTGCTCACGAAACTGCCTGTTTTGGATGATCTTGATATTCCGCTTCCTGGTGAAGAACCGCGTGCTCCGACGCGAACAATGCCAACACTGACACCACTCCCACGAAAACGACCACAACGTATTCCACACAAGACAGCACCGTTGTTCATCAAGGTCGACCGGTACCAGGATGTACTGGATACAATTGACGGCTTGAAGGCACAAAGTGTGCACCTCAGGGATGTCGTGGATGCAATGCACGAGCTCCAGCGACAACTGGGATCTGGCATGGATGCGATTGGGAAAGTGATTGATAATTTTTCTGAGATCCTGACCGGGCTGGATGCGAGTCTTGCCCGGGTCGATGAGTCTCACTCCCCGGACGACTTGCCGCCTGCACACGACGACGATATCGAACACTATGTAAAGCAGGTCTATGACCAGGTCGAGAAGGTCGACCAGCAGCTCAAGCCAATGAAGAAACGCTGATTTAAACGCTCCTGTATAAAGTTCGTTACCTGCGGGAGTACCCAAGCGGTTAACGGGGCAGGACTCAAGGGATTGAGTGATGAGCCTTCGGGCAGTGATCTGAGCCATCCTGTAGCTTAGTGCTTTCGTCGGTTCGAATCCGGCCTCCCGCATCCCCCCTTTTCGAACCTTTAAATACCTGTCCCTTCTATGGAAGACATCGCTTACCGATTACCATGAACATCCGGGACAAGAACCCGCTCCTGAAGGGCCTCATCACGGAGCTGGTGACCACAAGATGCGAAGAGGTTGCCCCTATTTACACGGCAGTCGCCAAGTTGCTTAACAAGCCGCGGCGGGTTCGCCACGAAGTCACGCTCTATCATCTTTCCAAGTTCGCCAAGGACAAGGAGATTATTATTGTCCCTGGTACTGTGCTCGGCACCGGCGAGGTCACGAAGGCTATCCCTGTTGCCGCAATCAAGTTCTCGAAACGTGCCCAGGAAAAAATTACGAAAGCAGGTGGCACGTGCATGTCCATTGAGGACGTCTTCAAGAATCACCCGGACGGGAAAGGCGTCCGGATCCTTGGGTAGGCTATGAAATATATTGATGCGTCCAATGCGATTGCTGGCCGTCTTGCCAGTTATGTTGCTCAGGAATTGCTCACTGGTGAAGCGGTTTGTATTGTCAACGCAGAGAAAGCCGTAATTAGTGGCAACCCATCGTACACACACAAGCTCTTCAAAGAAAAGGTTGACCGCGGCCATCCGCGAAAGGGGCCGTTCTATCCCCGGACACCAGAACGCATGTTGCGCCGCATCATCCGCGGGATGCTTCCCCACCACAAAGATCGCGGGAAGCGCGCCTACCAGCGACTTCGTGTATACACGGGAGTTCCTGAAGATCTTGCTGATAAAAAATTGAAACGTTTTGGAAAAGCAGAGAACAGGCTTGAAACCAAGTTCCTGACCATTGACAAGGTGACCGTGCGCCTAGGCGCACACAAGAGATGGTAATATGGCAAAGAAAAAGAAGAAACCCGACACACCTCCTATGTATACTGGAAAGCGGCGCCGTGCAGTGGCACGGGCGCGGATTGAACCTGGCACAGGGATTGTCAAGATCAATGCTGTTCCTGTTGACCTGATCCAGAACGAGCTGATCCGGCTCCGGGTGTTGGAGCCATTGTTGCTCGTTGGTGATGCGTACAAGAAGTTCAACATCACGGTCAATGCGACTGGTGGTGGCCAGCTCGGTCAGGCAGACGCTGCACGACAAGCGATTGCCCGTAGTCTGGTTGCACAACTTGGTGATGAAGCAAAGAAAGTGTTCCTGTCCTATGACCGGAACTTGTTAGTGTATGATGCTCGACGGACCGAGCCGCACAAGCCGCCTCGCTCGTCACAAGGGCCGCGCCGCTACAAGCAGCGCTCGAAACGGTGATTGGTATGGAAATCGCACGAATCAAACTCGCAGGACGGAAAATCGAGGAACTTCAGAACATTACGAATGAGATCAGGGACATTGCCAAGAAGTACGGCGTGTCTGTCCGCGGGCCAATCCCCTTGCCAACCAAGAAGCTCAAGGTCGTTGCGCTTCGAACGCCGTGCGGCGACGGGACCGGACACGGGAACGCAACCTGGGATCGATTCGAGATGCGGATTCACCGGCGGCTGGTTGACATTGGTTCCAATGAGCGTGCATTGCGGCAGATCGTGCGCATTCCGATTCCTGAAGGTGTGAAGATCGACATTGAGATGAAGGAAAAGTACGAGCACAAGTAAGCTATTTCTTGAACAGCTGAACAAACACGTTTTCCACTTCCTGTACTTTCTTGTGTGTGAGCGACCCTGCTTTGTACAAGATCAATGAGCGGTCAGCAGTGAATAATTTGGTTGGCCGGATCAGGCTCGGGACTCGCAGGCCGCCTGTCCTGAATTCTTTTGGAGATAGTGGTATCGCAGAGCTGTCCTTCCGCGCATCACTGGTGATCTGGCAGAGAACGATGTCTGTCTTGGTAGTTGCGGCAACAAGCGCTGGCCGCCGTTTTGTGGTGCTCAGGTCTGAAAACGGGAAAGGAATGACCACGACATCGCCCTTAGAGATCATTCCATGCATTGTCTTCCTCCACGCGGAGCCACTGCTTGGCAAGCGACCGTTCGCTCAGCAGGGCGGGAATCATGCGGTGACTGAGTTCCTGCAAGGGTCTGAGCTCGATGTGGTCGTCAAACGCGAGGATGGCGATTTTCGATCCCTCCTGAAACCCGCTCTGTGCCCGGATGTTCTTGGGAAGCGCGATTTGACCGCGTTCTGTGATAGTGACGGTTTTCACTTCTTTCAAGGTCATCCCCTCTTCTTATTTTTAAGACTTATAAGATTCAGGTCCGGGCATCCGGCCTAATTACGATCCCTTTTCATGAGGCCAGAAATAGGCAGGGTTGATGTCACACACAGAAGGTTTCTTTTGGGTTATTCCTTCTGCATTGTCTGCAACGCCATCTGGATGACCGGTGTCATTTCCTGGATTTTGGTGGTTGTCTGCTCGAATTCAGCGTTCGCTTTTTCCAGAAACTCGTCCACGGTTTTCAGCTGGGTTTCGATCAAGGCAATCGCGTCTTTCACAGGTTTCTTGGTAACATACCCGGCACCGATGGTGGTGTGTAAGGATGTCTTGTCTTTGACTGATCCTGTTACGTAGAAGCCGCTTCCCAAGGTGACGAGGATCTCGTTGTTGGCCTTGGCCTTTTCCAGATCAGTGATCGCTTCCTTGCTGGACTGCATTTCGAACTGGCGCTGGCTGTACGCCGTGATTTGCTGTTCCAGTCCCTGTGCATGCTGTTGGAGCACTTGGTACAAGACAATGGCTTGCTGGATGTCTTCATTTTTCATAGAGGAGGTGATTGGTCGTGGGATTTATAAGAAGAGTTATAACAATGTTATGATTACAGTAATTTCAATTTCCGGGTAAACGGATCCAGCTTCCCGTCCGCTGCCGGCCCGATGCCCAGCGCGGTCACGGTTCCCGGCGACACCTGCGTGTGCCCAGCGTCCGTAATCAGGGCAACCGGCAACTTTGCTGCGAGCGCCTGCCGGTGCAGCGCCTTGAGGTCAGCAAGGCTTTCCACCTTGGCCACGATCTTCTTGCAGCCGTCGCGCTCCCATTCCTGCCGCTGCGAAGGGCTTGCTTTCTTGTACGCTTCCAGCGACGCATGGGAACCCTGAGCAACCAGTTTTCCCTTTCCCAGCTTCAGGTCCGCCCGGAGCACGATCACCTGCTTCATACTCCCTTTTTGTATCGTCCGGCCTAGTAAACGTCATGGACATCGACTGGCCCATCTCCTTCATTACCTTCCTTGTCTTCATCATCTGGGGACTGGTCTTCTACGCCAGCTTATTCGAACCGCCCAGCGAGGACCTCCGAACCGCCATGGAAGGGGTCGCGAACACCGTGATCGAGAACATCTCGATTGAGGTGACCGACCTTCCTGTTGCCGCGACCACCACGCTCGAAGAGATCAAGATCCTCCGGCTGTCCTACTTCTTCCCGAGCCAGAATGCCCGGAACAGTACCAAAATCCTCGTTGGCGGGACCTCAGTTCCGTGCCAGTTCTTCGGAGACACGGTCCAGTGGAACGACTACCTCTACTACGGGACGACCCACTACACGCTCCGGTTTGCGGACAAAAGCGTCCCACAACACTGTAATGCTCAGGTCCTAATCTTCGGGAACACGACCCAGGTCGATGTCGGCGCCGCAGAAACCAAGACCATGTTCTCGATTGCCCAGATCAACACCATGACGAACATGAGCTTGGGTGCCTTCCGGACCGAGCATAATATAAATCGCAACTTCAAAGTCGAGTTCAATCTCAGCGGAACGATCACGGCGTTTGGTCCAGAACCGCCACCCCTCAGCAACGTCTACGTCACTGAACGGCGTGGGGCACTAGAGGAAGACGAAAGTGAACTCCACTTCCGGATATTCGTATGGTAACTGCATTGTGGATTGACACATACCGGCCCCGATCAGGAGCAGCGATTGTTGGCCAAGGAAAACTCGTTGAGCAGGTGACTTCTTTTTTATCACAGCCTGCGAAGGGAAAGGGCTTATGGTTGCACGGCCCGCCAGGTATCGGGAAAACCGCTGTGGTTGAAGCAGTTGCTGCTGATCTTGGGTTGACCTTGCTTCACATGAACGCCAGCGATGAACGAAACACCGCAGCGATTGAAACTTTCTTCGTAACTTCAACAACGAAGTCCCTCTTCGACAAAGGAAAGGTGCTGCTGATTGACGAGGTCGACGGCTTATCCGGTCGGTCTGATCGTGGCGCAGCGAGTGCACTTGCCAAACTTATCAAACAATCACAACATCCTGCTATTGTCATTGCAAACGACGCGTACCTGCAGAAACTCCAACCGCTCCGCGCGGCGTGCAAAATCGTGAAGGTGAATCGTGTTCCAACCCCCTCAATCCAGAAACGATTGCGTGAGATCTGCAAACAAGAGGGGATCACTGCGGATGAAACGACACTGAAAAATCTAGCACGCTTTTCAAACGGCGATCTCCGGTCCGCCATTACGGACTTACAGCTCGCAGCAGCCGGCAAGACAACGTTGACCGACCATGACCTTGAGGCGCTCGGCTTTCGCGAACGCCAGGCGCAGATCTACACGGTCCTGCCTGCAATCTTCCGGTCGCACCTGTCTGCTGCGCGGAAACTCATCTACGATGGTGACAAGGACGCAGATGAAGTGTTTTTGTGGGTGGCGCACAACGTTCCTGCAGAATTTTCAGGAACCCAGCTTGCACATGCGTACACGATCTTGGCAAAAGCTGATCAGCTTCGCAGCCTAGTGATCCGCCAGCAGAACTACCGCTTCAAGGCGTACATGACTGATTTGCTGGCAGGGATTTCTGCATTCAAGGGTGAGAGCCACCATTACGTTGCGTACCAGCCGCCGAACCGGATAATGCAGTTGGGGCGGACACGAATGCAGCGCGCACTCCGCGATGCTGCAGCAGCAAAGATCGGGGCACGTCTCCATTGTTCCAAGCGCCGGGTACTCCGGGATGTGCTTCCGTACCTGCGAGTTATTCAGCAAAAACAGGATATTCTTGGAACACTCAAGATTCTTCCCGAGGAGCAGGAAGCAATAATATAAGTTTGCTTGTAAGAGCAGCATTATGGCAACCTATATAAACGATTCCCAGTTGGATGTGGGAAACGTAAGCTTCGATACCTCATCATTCAGTGATGTGGAATGGGTTGGTATTCTTGCAGCTATTGCACAGACTGACCGTAGCCAGGTCTTCAATGTAGGTATTGGTGGATCTTTCTATTCACACCCGTTACTCCATGGCAACGCGATCTATATTGGTTGTTGCGACAAGAATTTCTATGCACTCGATGCGGCCACAGGCCGTGAGCGCTGGCGGTTCCCGACAAAGAATGCAATCTGCGGTTCCCCGAGCCTTTGGGAGGATGTCTTGTATTTCGGGTCGTATGACGGGAACCTCTATGCCGTAGGACTGGATGGAAAACTGGTGTGGAAGTTCTCGACCAACTCGAAAATTTACTCCATGCCAGCAATCGCTGATAATCTCATTGTCTTTGGAAATCAAGATGGAGAGATCATTGCAGTGGATCAAAACGGAACAAAGATGTGGTCCGCTAAGGCGGAAGGAGCAATCTGCTCGGATCCGTGGTATGAACAAGGCCGCATTTTCATCGGTTCGTTTGACAAGAATCTCTACGCACTCGATGCAAAAACCGGTGCGGTTCTCTGGCGGTTCTCTGGGAATGGGATCATCGGTTCGCCAGTTGTCAAGAACAACATCATTTACGTCCCATGTTTTGATGGCAACCTTTATGCGCTTGGACTTGATGGGAAACTGAAGTGGAAATTCCCTACCGATGTGCAGGTTCAGACAACACGACCGGCTGTTTGGAATGACACAATTTATTTCGTGACACGCCAAGGTGTCCTCTATGCTGTGAACACGAATGGCCAACTTATTTGGAAATTCCCTACAAATGATATTCTCTTTACGACACCGATCATTGAGAACGGAATCCTTTATTTCGGAGGAGACGACTTCAATTTCTATGCACTCGATGCAAAGACCGGGGAATTACAGTGGAAACATGCTGTCAGGGGACCGATTAATACGAAAGCTGTTTTCTACAAGAAAACGATCATCTTTGCATCGAACGAGTGCAAGGTGCATGCCCTCACCCTCAAAGGAAACTCCTTTTGGAATTTTCGAGCTGCCATCAGCACACCATCACCAATCGACGTCGAACCCCCACGAAGGGGTCTCCAGACCACAGAGACCGTTGCATATGAAACCACAGCAGAAGAAGAGAATCGCTACCGGATGGAGAACCAAGGTGTGGCGGACAGCTTCGGCGCGTCCAGCACCTACGTGGTGAAGAGCGAGTATACACCGAAGAGCAAGTATTCAACGAAGTGATTTTGCCTTCTTCTGCAGGACCCTGCTGGCAACGTACGCAACAATAAGCACGAAAAAGAATACCCACGCCACCTCAGACCCAAAGTACAGGATCTGCATGGCAATCGAAACGAGCACGATGACGAGCAGGCCAATGAGCGCGCCCTGGTACTGCCGCTTGTTCATAGCCACCCTTTGGGGACATGCTTATAAAGCCCGGGCCGAACCTTCACTGGGCGAGCCCGGTAGCGCGCTCCGGATCCTTGTGATCTGAGGAAGCTCCGCGCATCCACGAACGTGCCGTCGAGAGGCGGGATCAGAGATGGTCGTGCAGGGAGCAGAAACCGGAACCGCAGTGCTGAGCGAGGACATCAGGACAACTCCTTTGCCGGAGGCGTCCTGTCGAGCCCTGACGCACTGGTGGTCTGAAACGGTCCTGCAACGCGGGATGCAAGCCGAAAAGGCGCTCAGACAAATGCGCGCTCCCCGGTTTGCTTCGGCAACGGGAAGACAGAACGCGGGCTATGCCGGGCACGCCCTCCTTCTTACGATGTGTGCGACCCGCAATCCATGAAGTGGCAGATCTTTCCTGTATGCTTGAATTGTTTTCGACTGCACGTGCTGATCGCATGCTCAAGGACGCCGAGTCCTTCGTCGATGTCATGCTTCTCGATGATGAACGGCGGGATGACGCGGATGCCGCGGTCCCCGCAGGCCAACAACAGCAATCCGTTCTTGACACACTCGATGATCACGTCATCCCGAAATTTTGGTGTTGTCAAATCAAACGCGAGCATCAGGCCAAGGCCCCGCACGTTCTGGGTTCCAGAAATCTTTGTGAGGCGGGTTTGCAGATAGGCCCCTGTTCTCTTATTTCGCGCAAGCAGCTTCTGCTTCTTGATGATCTCGATGGTCTTGATACCAAGGGCGAGATCCAACCGGTGTCCGCCGCCCCACGTACTCGAAATCGCGCCCGCTTCCTTGGGAAAGCGTTCCTTCTTGGCAACCGTGGCTGCAACTTGCAGCGCCTTTCCTGCGGAGAAGACGTCCGGCGTGATCCTGAAATGATTGTGTGCCCACCACTCGCCCGTGCGCCCCATCCCTGCCTGCACCTCATCGCAGATGAAGGGAATGTTGTAGGTTTTCGTCATGGCCCGTAAGCCAGTAATAAGTTTCTTTGGCGCAACATGATATCCACCTTCTCCCTGCACGCACTCGATGATAATGAATCCAACCTTTCCGGAATCCCGTGTCTTGAGAAGCTCCTTGAGCCGGTCAAGCGCGCTTTCATCAAACGGGAGATGAACCATCGGGATCTTCAGGTAGCCTTTCTTCTGCACTGGTTTCGAATGTGTTGCTGACAGCGCACCGAGGGTTCGCCCGTGGAATGCGTTGTTGAACGCAATACCGAAGGTGCTGCCTGGCTTGCTGCGCGTGCAGATCTTCATGGCGTTTTCCACAGCCTCGGCGCCGGAATTGATCAGGAATCCGGCGTTGAGTGGTGTTGTTGACAATAGGGAGGTTAACAATTCTGTGTGTTCAGGAACAAGGAAATCCTGTCCTGCGTACTTGATGGGGAAATCCTGGTAAGAACGAACAACCGCTGTCAGTTCAGGATGGTTATAACCGAGCGGGTTTGAGGTAATTTGTGATGCAAAGTCGAGAAACACGTTCCCGTCAAGGTCTTCATAGTATGCGCCGCTGCCTTTACCAGCATGAACAAAGGGATAGGGAATGTTCCAGACGCCACACACCTTCCGGAAGGTGGTGATGACCTTCGCTGACTTCGGACCGGGAATCGCGGTCTTTCGCTTGATCACGATTTTCTTTTGGTTTCCTGATTAAAAAGGTGCGACGCAAGGTCGTGGATCGTTTTGGTCCGGGCGATCTTCGCCCGAAGGGTTTTGCTGCCATGCAGTGCTTTCGTAAACGTCATGGCGTGACCCTTGATCTGGCCAAAGGGGATGTTGTACTTCTTTGCAAGAACAAGGTACTCTGAGAATAATGCGAGTTTGTCTTCTTTTTCATAGGAGCCGGTCTTCAGGAAGTCCGTGATTTGTTTGAAGATGAACGGGTTTCCCACAGCACCGCGTGCGATCATGATCGCGTCAACGCCTGTTTTCATCCGCTCCTTAAAGGTTTCCGGCGTGAACACATCACCGTTGCCGATTACCGGAATGGAAACCGCTTCCTTTACCTGTTTGATCACATCCCAATTCGCTTCGCCTGCATACCCCTGTTGTTGTGTCCGACCATGGACCGCGACTGCGGACGCTCCTGCGTCTTCGATCTTTTTCGCAACTGCGACCGCATTGATGTGATTTTTGTCAATCCCGATGCGCATCTTGACTGTGACTGGTGTGGCAACCGCAGACACAAGCTTGTTGACAAAGGTCGCGATCTTGTCAGGATCCTTCAGCAGCGCGCTTCCTGCCCCGGTTTTAATGACTTTGTGGACCGGGCAGCCGCAGTTGACGTCAATAATATCAAACCGATCTTCAACATTTTGGGCTGCCCGGAGAACATCTGCAATGCTTTTCCCGAAGAGTTGCACAGCAACCGGTATTTCAGCTGGATCGGTCACGAGCATTGTCAAGGTCTTCTTGTTCTGCTGCACGATCGCCGTACTGCTGACGAATTCTGTATACGTCAATCCTGCGCCATAGCGTTTGGCGAGCGCCCGGAACGCCACGTCGGTCACCCCAGCCATGGGACTCAGGATCGCCGGACTTGTGAGTGAGAGGAAACGCATGCTTGCAATGACAATTTGGGGTTTATATGCTCAGCCAGAGAGGACTTATCACCTTTTTAGTCACCAAACCGAACAGGGATTGTGGGGTGGACTATTCAGGCCTTTAAAGGAGAGAACATCTCTCCGACAGCAAAGATACTTTCTCTTGCGGTGCTGCTCGTTTTGTTGCTTGTCATCTTTACTACCCCCGAATCGCCTCCGACCCCCATTACCGGTCAATTCAGCGCCGGTTCCACACCGCTCCAACTCGACGAAGTCTTTATCCGGAACGAAAATTCTTTTGCATTAAATAATGACCTTGCAACAGTTGCGATCTCCTTCCAGGAAGGGGAGTACCTCGAGGCTGATTTGTGGAAAGTCCGGCTCCGGGATCCGTCCGGGACGCTCCTACCGACGCAGCTTGTCGCCACGTCATATTATAAAACCGGTCAGGGTGGTAACTTCTACGTCCGAACCGCGGTTGCCCGAGTGCTTGTCTCCCTTGCTCCTGGTGAAGAAAGGATCTACAACATCGTGACGTCAACCACTGCACCACCTGTCTTTGTTATGCATCCTGATGTGCAACATCTTATCGACAGCGGCCAGATCAGTTCCGCCGCGATCAGCATCCTCGGGGGGGCGTACCGGACAAACGTTGATTTCGACACCGCCATTCTCCATGAAGCCGGCCCGGTCACGAAGGTGTACGAGTTTACCCGAAAGCAGCGGCCGCAGGGTGATTGTGAATCCTATGAGGGGCAGCCGTGTCTTCCCTATCTTTTCACTGCCCGCTTCTTCATTATGATTGTCAGCGGCAAACCGTATGTGAACATCAACCATATGACTGTGAACTTTGGGAACCTGGACGAAGACACCTGGATCCCGGACAATGGAGGCTACTATGACCGCTATGACTACGACGAGGGCCAGAACGGGTTTGTGTTCTATGACCGGGCCTGGGCCGATATCAGGGGGAACGGCGTGCCGCTCTACCTCCATCTGATCGATGGATCGTACCTGAAGCCTACGCTCACGGTTGACGTTGCAGACGACTACAAACGTGTCGTGGAAATGCAGGTGAACGGGCAACAGCTCCTAAGTAACGCGCCCTACTTTGATGGGCCGCCGTTGAGTGTGATTCCCCAGCAGAGCAATTATATTGGTGCCGGACAAATGATCGGTTCACGGATCGTTATCCACCTTGGCACAACAGCAGCACCAACGTTTCTTGATCCGTTTGAAGACAACAAAATTTACAGCGGACAGTCACTTGCACGCTTCAACCAGATTACCGGGTATTTCTTTGAAGATGTAGTGAATCCGGATGCAATTAATCCGAATTATGATTGGATTGCTGATGCCCAGAATTTTTTTGCTGGTTTCAAAAACATAGTAGCCAATCCGTTGTATGGGCATCGATTCGGCCTCTATACCTATAACAGCAAGGACATGGGATCAACTGGTGTTGCGCCTGAATACATCCAGGAACCGGACGAGATCGTGCACTACCTCATGTCCTGCCATGACCGCTGCCGGAAGGAATACCTGGACGGGATCCGATACCATTTGTATGGGACCATGAGCATCGTGAATCACATGGCCAATGTAGAACCGGATGAACACCATGACGCAAGTCCGGGAGCGTATCGGGGCCCGACGTTTGAATGGTATGATAGTGGGATATTGAAGCCGACCTGCAACCACGACGCACCGGACTGCTTGGGTTTTGGAACTGACAAGAACACCGGCGATGAGCACCGGACAGATGCTGCCGGAAATATGTTTTATGATTATGAGTCAGCCGTTTACCACGGACTCTGGCACAGCTGGACAATTCGGGACGGAGCGCACATGTCGCTCGGACGGGAGTACTATCGCTGGATGTTCATGGGAGATTATGTTGCCTTTGCGCTTGCCAAATCAGAGATTGATGTCCAGTCCATGGTCATGCACAATGTATATGTAACCAACCGGGGCACCCAGACACGGGAACGTGGGAGGATGCTCCTCAATCTGGCGAAGATGTTTTCCATCACCGGGGAAGAACGGTACCGGACTGTTGTCACGGAAGGGCTCTATTATATCGATGGTCAGCGAAACAAGATGGATATTGCTGATGTCGGGACCCACCCCGTGACCGGAGATCCTTACCCAGTGAAATACTTGAACCATGAGCCGTACGTTGCTGATGTTGATTGCCAACGAATTGATGCAGCTGGTACCCGATACTGTGTCGTGCAGCACTTCCAACACAACCAGGTGCTTCATGGGCTTGCGGTCGCCTATTATGACGTCATTACTGATCCTACCAAGCTCCAACTAATTAAAACCATACTCACTGACGGCTTGTTCTTTTCCATGGAATTCGTGTTCAAGGATTACAACGAAGTGAAGAACGGCTACGTCGGTGGAAACAATATCGTTGTGCAAGAGGGTCCTGGTGGGATTACAACACCCTTTGGCAACCCTATAGGGACAGCATATCCAGAAGACGCTGACAAGCTTGTGTATTATAACAGTTATGATTTCGATCCTTCGTCCCAGACGTATCAAGGCGTGTGCAACGCACTCAAAATCGCTATTCAGACCGGGCTTCCCAATGCCCCGGCCCAATTGGTAGAGTTCACTCGTATTTTCAAAGGTGTGTATGTCTACAAAACACGCGTTGGTTCCTATTCCCAGTGGGGGGTGTCTTTACCCTATGTCACTGACTCTCTCATTTGTGGTCTTGGGTATGCCATGAATATTCCCAATGATCTGGAACCGAATACCTGCACCGATAACGACAACGACGGGTTTTCAAGTTGTGTGGAAACCGATGATACAAACCCAGCTATCCGGCAGAATGTCCCGGAAATATGCAATGACCTCATCGACAACAACGCAAACGGGCTGACCGATTGTTATGAGCCGACCTGCTTCGACCAGTCGGTCTGCCAGAATCTCGCAGGAGGGGTGTGCGGGAATATCCAGATCAATGATCCGAACGCCTACGGCGTCTCTGAAGAATGCGATGTCAATCCTTTCTCCGGAACCACAGGAATTAACGGTTGTACTGACTTCACGTGCATCACGCCGTTTTTCCACGGCCTCAACTTTATCGCAGGTGCGGACGCCTGCACCTGCGCGGCATCCACATCATTTTCGATCTCTGGTGTTATCCCATCGAACATTGCCCTTGGTTCATCCGGGACCTTCACCCTGCTCGGTGCGCAGTTTCAGCCGGGTGTCCAGGCGGTGCTTGGCGGCATCGTCCTGCCAACAACATATCAAAACGAAAACACCGTTACCGCGACGTACACAACGACAACGACAACGACATTGGGTATTGGTGCTCATTCTATTTACCTCCAGATTCCCGGAGGCGCAACAACGAACTCGTTAACCGTGACCATCACCGGGGACGCGAATCCACCGATTATTAGCAACGTCAAGGCAACCCCAACAAGCGGGAGCAAGGCAACGATTACCTGGACAACCAATGAACCAGCGGACACGCAGGTCTTCTATGGACTCACCACAGCATATGGGAGCCAGTCGCCGTATGCCCCGACGCTGGTTACCAGTCACAGTGTCAGCCTAACCGGCCTGCAACCAAACACCCTTTACCACTTCAAGGTCCGGTCTGCGGATGGTGACGGGAATCCTACTGAAAGCAGCGACCGAACCTTCACGACCTTGTCCAATCCGGTCATCAATGCCTTTGTTCCCAACAACGTTCCCAGCGGGCAGGCATACACGATCGCGATCCAAGGAAGCGACTTTGCCGCCGGCTCCTACGTCGTGTACCCCAATACACAAGGTCAATGGTTCCTTGTCCCGTTCGATTTGTATGCGTATGTTGATCAGACGTTGATCAATCTCTTTGTCGGCGCGAGCGTCCCTGCCGGGACCTATCCGTTTGCGGTCCTGAACCCGGATTTGATGATGTCGAATTCGAAATCCTTGGTCCTCCTTGCCCCGAGTTGCGTGGACAGTGATGGCGACACCTACTATGCAGCGACTGCGGACTGCTCGACCGGCCACGACTGCGACGACACGGACGCGACCGTCCACCCTGGGGCGACCGAGATCTGCGGCGACGGGATTGACCAAGACTGTAACGGCGAGGATCTGTCCTGCTTCTGCACCGAAGGGCAAACAGAACCTTGCGGCACGGATATCGGCCTGTGCAGCATGGGAACGCAGACCTGTGTGAATGACGCGTGGACCGACTGTGACGCGGTCGGACCAACAACGGAAATCTGCGGCGACGGGATTGACCAGGACTGTAACGGCGAGGATCTCGCGTGTCCGGCAACGTGCGAAGACAACGACCAGGACGGCTACGACGAGGCCGATCCCTTTACCTGTCCTGCAGGAAACGACTGCAATGATAACAACAACGCGATCAATCCAGGAGCAACAGACGTATGCGGGAACGGGATTGATGAAAACTGCGACGGGACAGACGCGGTTTGCCCGCCGCCAACAGACAATAACACGGATACTGATGATGACACGGATAACAACAATGGTGGTCCGTCTGGAGGATGCCAGACCGGGCAGACGCGGGTCTGCGGCTCCTCGATCGGCGCCTGCCAGGAGGGAACGCAGACCTGTTCCGCAGGAAGCTGGGGCTCCTGTGTGGGGCAGATCATTCCCAACACGGAAATCTGCGACGGGATCGACAACGACTGTGACGGCGAGATTGACGACCTCACCTGCCTCTGCAACCTCGGGGACACCAAGCCGTGCGGCTCCAATGTCGGCGCGTGTGAGGCAGGCATCAGTCCCTGTGACGAAGGCGGGAACTGGGGAGCCTGCACGGGCGGTGTGGGGCCGACTGCCACGGACACCTGTGATGACGGGGTCGACAACGACTGTGACGGCGAGATCGATGAGTCGTGCACCGAAGACCACTGTTCGAACGGGATCATGGACGCTGATGAAGAGGGTGTTGATTGCGGCGAGAGCTGCGGTCCGTGCCTGCTCCCGGAAACAACTATTGACAAGATCCTGGTTGGGTCAGCGGTCGGGGTAAGTGTGTTGATTGTGGTTCTTGTTCTGGTGAATCAGTTCCACTGGCGGCGGCCGCAGGAGTGGGCGTCGGGATACTAATCAGATTCGCTGAAGCTCGCGTTCATCTCGTCGCTTTCTGCCTGCCGTTCGAGGGCATGCAAGGTGACGAGGAGGGCTTTTTGTGTTGGATAGTGATGATCTTCAGGAAGCCTTTCCAAATAGGGTTGCATGTGATGATCGATGGGGATTCTCTGAGCGAAATACCGGATACCAAGGTCCCCTAACGTCAGTACCGGTTCCCTGCTGCCATGTTTCTCAAGATCATGTTGAATTGCTGCAAGAGTATCCTCGGTAACTGTTGGGAGGTGTTTTCCGTTGTGTATGGCTTCATTCTCAAGAGCATGAAGTGCAAGTGCCATGACCACTTTTGGATTGTCATAAACTGGTGTTTTACAGAAATACTGAGGGAGGTCCAAGAGTGGTCCTTGGGAAGCTCCGTAACGTTCAAGAAACTTTTCGACAGTTCTGTAACGCACAAAAAAATTATCTGGTTCTGCACCGAATGTGTTTTTGGCGGAGACCATCGTGGCTTCTTCAATAACCGGCGTCTTGAACATGCTTCTGTCTACAGGAAAGAGGTATTTATACGTTTTCCAAGCTTCAGGGTCACTGCTCTCGCAAATAGCCCCACGAATGGAGCTTGTCGCTGTCATCAACCCAGCGGTCGCCGATATCGTCCCGGTAGTACATGTGCGGAATGGAGATGTTCTTGATTCGCTGGTATACCTGGGCTTGGGCCTGCTTCAACGTCGACCCGGTCCCACAGACCGTGAGAACAACCCCAGCGGTTCCGGTGACAACCCATTCCCCGTTCACGAGCTTCACGTCCTCGATATGGACGCCACTCACTGGTTTCTTGAAAAAGATGACCGAGTCCTTGGACTTGACGTTAAAGGTTTCCTTATCACTGAAGGGAAAGGGCGGGACCACGATCCTGACGCCGATCTGGAAGCCCGTATGAACCTTGAGCTTGGGCAGGCCGCCCAGGGCCAGTTCGTATAGGAAATCACCCATAGGTGAGATCATCCCCTCCTCCTGGATGAAAACACAAGGGTAGCCGAAGCGGCTGGTGAACTCAATTGGGTAGATTCCTTTGCTGTTGACAATGCAGTTCAGGTCAATGTAGCCGACATAGCCTTCGTCTGCCAGTTTCTGTTCGAATTTTTTCAGGGTCTGGTTGAAGAGCTTGTTCGGGCCGGACCAGAACATGAGTGTGTTCCCGCACCAGTAGGGCTTGCCGTTCCGCCGGATGTACATGATGTGGTTCGGCACAGTTGCGCAATAGACCTTTCCGGTGTACGGGACGGTTTTTGTGTCCCGGCGGTCAATCCATGAATTCAGCTTCTGCACGCGCTCGTGGACCTCATAACTAATCGGCGTCCGGTTTGCGTAATGATCTACAATCCAGATTTTTCCTGTTCGCACCCGCTGCTTCACCACGCCGACCCGCCCGATCTTGAGGAGCAGTTCCTGCACGTCGTCGGCAAGATCCTTTGAGATAGTATAGAAAATCCGGTGGCCGCTTCGCATCACCGTGCCGTCGCCCAGGCAGAACCAGTCAAGGAAGATCTCGATCTGGCGCTTGCTCAACTGCTTAATGAAATCAGGAACGTGCTTGGTAGCGGCCTTGCCGAACTGCTTCATGAAGGAAGCGAGCTGTTTCTTGTGGATGACAAACATATTCTCGTACCGTTTCACAGTGAACGGCAGCTGCGCAAGGAGCTGCTCAATCTTTGCCGTCTTCTCCGGGACCTTCTGGGAGATAACGACGTCATTTCCAGAGACCGACCCGTCGGCAAGCCAGATACCGAGGAACGCGGCCCAGGCATCCATGGAGATGTCGATAGGTGGTGATTCCTGGTAGACGACCTGCGAGCCTTCGTAGTGGCCGATGGTAACGCCGGGGAGCGTGAACACTGCAACATCAGCCCGGTTCCATGTCCCGGTCCGCGGGATCATGGATTGGTGCTCCAAATCCCGTGCCTTGACGAAGCTGTACTGGTTCCTGTGGTTGCGGGCGGCCTGCTGTGACTGGACGTACATGTTGTGGTCCGGCGTGACGCAGATATCGAGCGTCTGGTTCTTGATCGAAATGAGCTCCTTGTGATGGGCGAACGCGACGACGCTGTATGGCTTGTGGTACTCAATCTCGTGCGTCTGGGACTGGAGGGTGCAGATCGTGTCGTCGGTCGTGAGGTCTTGGAACAGGTGCCACCCGCGTCCTGTGAGGACCTCGGTCTTGTCATCATAACAGCCCATCTCGCCCGTGCTCGGGCCCAGGTTCCCGGGGAACAGCTTCTTGTGTTCGAAGTTCACATTGATGGGGTAAATGAATTGTTTGCCATTGAAGAACGCGCCCACGGCAATCTCCACGCCGTAGATCCGTTTCTGCAACTGGAACGCCGGGATCTTCTTCGCCCACGCCTTGCTGTAATCAGTCAAGACCTGGATCACGTCGCGGCCGTCGTCCTCCTCGCCGATGAACAATAATCCTTTCAGGTTTGCTGCTTCGCCGCATGGCTTGAGAACATACTTGCCGGGGTTGTCCTTGACGAATTGGATCGCCTCGTCGAAGTTCGTGAACGTCTTCGACATGAGAATCGGGATGCCGTGACTTTTGAGTTCGTCCTGGCCGAAATCCCGGTCGTCCTCGAGCTTGTCCGTGTAGGGCGTGCCGCCGACAACGAGTTTCCCCTGCTTGCGCAGCTTCTCTGCAATCGTTCCTTGGCCAAGCACATCATCGAACACAATGATGTCTGCCCAATCGACTTCCTTCTTCCAGTCGTCGACCATGGGGACGAAGCCCGCGCCGACTTCCTTGTCTTCCGGGTTCTTGACGTAGTACTTGACCTCATGACCTTCCAGCACGATCCGCCACGCAATGTCCCCGATCAGGCTGTCGATGGTGACAAAGAGGAACTTCTTCGGGGTTTGGGTGAGCTTCTTGGGGGTGTCGTTTCCATTTGCGATTTTATTTATCACATCCTTCTTTTGGTCGAGCTCCGATTAATACGCGGTTTTTAGGATCATCAAACAAGAAGAGTCTATGAAGGCCCGGCGACGGTTCCATTCGGTTGTTGTGTTTGTCGGTGCGATCATACTGTCGCAGCTTGCCGGCGTGCTCGGGATGCTGTTCACGATGCCGCTCTCGACTTGGTACGCGGGACTGGTGAAGCCGTTCTTCACACCACCATCTTGGGCGTTCGGGCCGGTGTGGATAACGCTTTACACGCTCATGGGCATCGCGCTCTGGGTGGTGTGGCGGGCACGCCCACGGGACCATGTGCCGTACGTGCTGTTCGGCGTCCAGCTTGTTTTGAATATGCTCTGGTCGATCCTCTTCTTCGGGCTGCAGCAGCCCGGGATCGCGTTCGGGGAGATCCTCGTACTATGGATTGCGGTCGCGTTCACGCTGCAGTCGTTCTGGAACACCCACCAAGCGGCCGGCTGGCTGCTCGTGCCGTACCTTACATGGGTGACGATCGCGACCGCGCTGAACCTCAGTATCTGGATGCTGAACGTGTAAAAAAAGAAGGGCGGAATCTTGCTAACACAAGATCCCCACTGTTTTTATTGCTGCAATTGTCCTGCGCACCAGAAGGTTACGGCGTACTCACAACACTCAGTATAGGAATCGTGATCGTCGTCGTAACGCCAGTTTTCGTAGGTTGTAGACTGTGTTTGGCAACAGGGGTGATTCTCGCATGTTTCGAGTGGTCCCGATTGACCGAGCATGGTTTCTGACACAAAACATGTCTCCTCACTTTGTTGGGGAACGGTGTATGGACTACAACCAATCTGACAGGTTACAAATGGCTCTGTTGTTTCTGGGATTTGGAAGGTTCCGTCATTACACTGACAAAGAATATCACCTTCACAAATCCGTGGTCCTCTGTTTACAATATTCACTGGGCACAAAATTGGTGGATCCATTCGTGCAATGTCTTCAGTGCCTTCTAATACAGGAGCTGCTTGAGTCGTCGTCTGGTACGGCGCCCACAGAAGAAGACCAGAGAACAACACGACGATGCCGATCAAAATCGCGGCAAAAAAGAAAAGAGGTTTACTGGTTCGGTGCTGAGAACGTGTTCTCATAATCATTCTTGATGCAGAACATATTTAAGATCAAAGGGTTGTGAAACGTAATTGACGTCCTCATTCGTATCGCAGCGCGTCAACCGGCTTCATTTTGCTCGCGCGGTATGCCGGAATCAAACCAGTAACAATCCCAATACCGAAGGACACTCCCAAGGCAAGCAAAACAATTTCCACACTCACAATCGGTGCCGCGCCGTTTCCAAACGGAAGCACCAGCGGTAACATTCCTGATACTACGTATCCCAGAATAACGCCGATGCCGCCGCCGACCAATCCGACGAGCCCGGCATTGATCAGGAAGATTGACAAGATGTCCGCGTTGCGGGCGCCGATGGCTTTCAGAATGCCTATATCCCTTGTTTTTTCCAGCACTGACGTAAACATGGTGTTGGCGATACCGACGGCCCCGACGAGCAGAGACACCGCAGCAATCCCGGCAAGGAACATGGTGAACGTTCCAGTAATGGAACTGATCTGTGACTGGAGTGCTTGAGCCGACGTGATCGTGAAGTCCTTCTTTGCTTCTGTCACATGGTGCGAGAGCAGGAGTTTCTGTTCGATTTCTGCACTGAGTTCTTCAACAAGCTCAGCATCGATCACCTTTACTGTAATCGAATCATACTCGCTCATTGACTTGTCAAGCAGTCCCCGTGCCGCGAACATGGGCATGTACACTGACCTGCCTTGTCCTTCCAGAATACCAACAATCCGAAACACCTTTTCGTCAATCGTGACTTGCTTGCCGACAACAATCTTGTTGTCGAACAAGTCGGCAGTGTTCTCATAGATGACAATGGCGTTTGAATCACCGGCCGTGAGGACTCTCCCGCTCACAATATCTTCAGTAAGCAGCTGCGACCAGGCAAGCGGATCAACCCCGGTCACCATAACCGTGGTCTTTTCCCCAACAAATGACAGCTCAGCGGATCCTGAAATCATGGCATTGATGACCGTAACCTCGGGGATACTCTTGAGGACCTGAACATCGGTTTGGGTCAGGTGGGTTGTTTGTCCTGTTTCCTGGCCCTGGCCTGCACGAAAGCCGCCGAACCCCTGCGCCCCCGAGAACCCGGGCGTGATCGTGATCAGGTCCGCACCAAGGCCGCCGAGCTGCTGCTCAATACTGGTCTCAAGGCCGGTTCCGAGCGAGACGATCGCCACGATTGATCCAACCCCGATCACGATGCCGATGATGGTGAGCCAGCTCCTGATCTTGCTGTGCACCAGGATATTCACCGCTATCTTGAACGCAGTTTGCTTTCTCATAGGCTTTTACTTCTTCTTTCGAAACGGCCACTTACCCTTCTTGCGCCGGCGGTACATGATGACCATCGCGATGGCGACGACAAGGACAACGATGCCGCTGGTTACTGATGTCATGATTCCGGACGTGTTTGTTTGGCCAGTGCCGAACAAGCCTCCGGGCCGGTTAAGACGCTGGGCTCCTGTGGTATCTGTTTGGGTCGTATTGCCGAATGCAGTGAAGCCTTGTTCGAGCACCACGGTTTTCTGCACGGTGTTCCGTTCACCAAACGAATCTGTATACGAGATGTTAACGAGCAGCTCTGCAGTCCCTTGGGTTGTCAGGGAGAAGGTGGCAATGGTGAAGTCACCGGTGTTGAGATTCCCGATGATTGCCGAGGAGCCGCCGGTCAGTGTTACTCCAGTTTGTTTGGGGATCGTCATCGTCACGGACGTTGCATCGTTCTCGCCAATGTTTGCAACGGACAGAGAGACCTGTCCGCTGCTGGTTTCTGAGAGCGCAATGTCGAAGTTCGTGCCGCCGCCGACCAGGACACCGGCCTTCGTGACAATCTCGTCGCTCGATGCAGCGCCGGTTTCATCCTTCGTGTCAAAGGTGAGTGTCAGGTCCAGGGTGTACAGGCCGCGCACGGCCGTGGGGTTTGCAATGATCGTGTACACGAGGTCTGTTGACGCGCCGGCAGCGAGGTGGCTGATGTAGCGTGTATTGTCCGTGTTCACTGGAAGGACCACGTCTGCTGCCTCGGTCCACGAGAACACTATGTTCGACAACGGGGCGTTCCCGATGTTGGTGATGGTGAACGTGAGGTTGGTTTCTTTTCCGGGCGTGATCTTGGACTTGTCAATGTAGATGATCTGCGCATATTCCTTGGTGGCGACGTAGACATCGGCAGTGGAACTGAACCAGGTGTTTCCGTTGTCCGTGGTATACCGGTATTTTATCTCGTGCAGCCCGTCCGGTGCTGCGCTGTCAACCAGGACTGTGTAGAGCAGGATCTTTTCCGCGGCCTCGTCCGGGACTGCCGGCAGAGTGGTGATGGTTCTCGTGGCATTCTGATCCGACACAAGCGTGAACGGGAAGGCCGGCAGGAATTCAACAATAATGTTCTTTGCTGTCGTGCTCCCGGTGTTGGACACGAGCAGGCGAAGGTCAACGGACCCTCCTGCCTTTGCCGGGTCTGGGAATTGATTGACAAAATCAATATCAACAGACGCTGCCATGGCGGTCGGCGTGAACAGCAGCACCGCCACAATCATTCCAAAAAGGATTTCTTTCATGGGGATTTCCTCCTATATTCCTTGAAGATCTTGCCGTCTTTCACTTCGACGACGCGAAACGCATGCTTGACCAGGTTCTGGTCGTGGGTCACGAGAATGATGGTTTTCTTTTTTGTTTTGTGCAGGGTGTAGAGCAACCCGAGGATGTATTCCCCGGTCTTGCTGTCCAGGTTCCCGGTGGGCTCGTCGGCGAGGATGACGTCCGGGTCGCCGGCGAGCGCCCGCGCAATGGCGACGCGCTGCTGCTGGCCGCCGGACAGCTGCGATGGCATGTGATGAATGCGGTCGCCGAGGCCGACTTCCTCCAGGAGCTTCCTAGCCTGCTGTTCTGCGTCCTTGACCGGGACGTCCTGGAGTTCCAGGGGAATCATGACGTTCTGGAGCGCGGTGAAGGTGGG
>JAHIVW010000006.1 GCA_018816245.1 Nanobdellota archaeon | reverse complement strand
CATCGTACAGGCGTTTTTCGCCAGGAACAAAGAGCACGAAACCGGACGGAACGATTGTTGTCTCCCCCTTCCTTGAGTTCGCTGTGTGTTCCATGCGATACACACCGGTTTCAGGATCTTTCTGGAAGTTAGGAAAATCAACGACCCGAGCAGGATATGACCCGCCTTGCGCCTGCTGGTCGATGCCGGTCGCCATCACCGTGCCGAAGCCTTCGTTCGCATGCACGAAATCGTGGAGCTTGACACCAAGATACGCCGCGTCCGAGTTGTTGAGCAGGGGATGACCGTACTTCCGCAGGATGCCCAACTCGTACAGGATGCGAGCCCGCCCGAGCGGGAGCGCGGTTTCGCGGGCCAGCTCGTCGAAGCGGCCGTTGAGATTTGCCAGCTTGAAATTGATGTGGTAGCGAGACATGATTCGGAATAACGGAGTTAACTTTATAAACAGTTTGCCGCCGAAGGGCGGCAATTAAGTGGTAACAATGAACACACAGAATTGATACTATAGTATCGAAAAAACTAATCATCTCAAACAAGAGAGCAAAAACGCTTTCCGCTCCATCCTGAGGTCGTGCTTCACAATCTTGTTCAATAATCCGCGATCGATTGCTTCGCCAGGATGATTCGGAATCAAGGTCGTCCTGCCGCCCGGGTGTTCCCAGAATTGGTGGCTCCCGCTTTGCCTTCAACAGGAAAACCCAAGGTCCGTTAAAATCCTCGCCATGTCTCGTGCTGTCAAGAGTGGCAGTTTCATACGGCGATCCGCTGCAGTCCCACGAATTTGGTCTTGCTGTCGGATCGCTTGGTCTTCAGGTACAGCCGAATGGCTTCCTGAGCTCGTTTCATGAGTTCGTCATAGGACTTCGCCTGGGTGCGGCAGCCAGGGAGTTCAACAACCTCAGCAATGAGGTAGCCGTCCTCTCCTTGTTCCACAACCACGGTGAAATCCCGTTTCATGAGAGTGACTTCAGTGGCCTGCTTTAAATGATCGTCCGGCAGCACGGTCATGAACGCTTTATTTCAGGGGATGAGATATAGCCGGTGTTGCACTGATCAATCAAAAGAGAAAGCAAGGACCGTCCGGTGATGGAACGCACGACAGCATCTGGCTGCCCGGAACACTCTCCTCCACGTTGCGACCCCTGCGACATCGTTACCCTCACATCCCACATGGGATGTGATTTGGTACAGCTTAGTGCTGCTCCGGTCAAGGCCTGACACGGTTCACTGCATCAGCGACCCGCAGGGACAACGCTTCGACGTCAAGCGTCCGGACCAGACACAGCCGCAACGCCCGCTCACCGGCTCGCAGCCCCACCATAAGGACGGTTTGTGGTTACAAGGCACGCCCAACGCCCCGGCCTGGCCCTTGCAGCATTTCCTTCGTCAAAGGTCTTAAAAGGGTTACAGCAGCGTTGCTAGCCCGACGAGTGCGGCGACCCCGAGCAATGCGAAGACGACGCCAAGCAGGATGGTCAGAATCGGGGTCACAATGATCAGAATGATGGTCCGGCCAACAGAGAGGTCGAGGCCGTACTTGTAGACCAGAAAGCCGACGATGATTTCAATGATGAGAAACCAGAACCCTGCCAGCTGTGAAAAAAAGAATGACAGAACAAAAGGCAATGCAATTGCGACAATAATTTTCTCAAGGAGCACGGTTCCCAGAACTCTTGGGAAAGAGCGGGAATCAAGGAACTTGAGAACGATCCAAATGAAGAAGGCAGTGACTACGATGGTGATCCCTGTGGCAACGAGGGAATCAACTACAAGGCCTGCCAACATGACCATGACCCCTTATAGCTTTGCACTCATATAAGATTATCTTATGGACGGAAGGTTCATGCGTCGTTGCTTCTTCCTCGCCCACAAAGGCGCAGGACATGCTGCACCAAATCCGTTGGTCGGTGCGGTTGTCGTGAAGAATGGGAAGATTCTTGCTGAAGGGTATCACGCGCGATTCGGCGGACCGCATGCCGAGGTCGTTGCGCTGAAAAAGGCCGGGAAACGGGCACGAGGCGCAACACTGTACGTTTCCTTGGAACCCTGCTGTTTCACCGGGAAAACAGGTCCCTGCACCAAGGCTATCATCAAGAGCGGCATCACGAAGATTGTCGTTGCAACGCGGGATCCAAATCCCCGGGTCAACGGGAAGGGGATCAAGCAGCTCCGGCAGGCAGGTATTATGGTCCAAGAAAATGTTCTGAAACACGACGCCGAAGGGCTCAATGAAGACTTCTTCAGTTTCATGAAAACCAAGAAACCGTTTGTTGTGTTGAAACTCGCGTTTACGGGTGATGGAAAAACCACAACACCACCCGGTGCCAGCAAATGGATCACCTCAAAGGAATCGCAGCGTTTTGTGCATCGATTGCGTTCCCGGTACCAGTCCATCCTCGTTGGTGCAGAAACCGTGAGAAAGGACAATCCATCACTGACGGTCCGCCATATGAAAGGAAAGAATCCGATCCGCATCGTGCTCGGTGATAAGGTGAGTCCACGATCAGCCCTCTTTCGCGGCGGGCGTACGATTCTTGCAACAACAAGGCAGAAACGCATTCGCGGTGCAGAGGTCTGGAAACTCCCTGGCACGAAAGGATACGTGAATATCAGATCCCTCCTCCGCCGGTTAGGGCAGGAGAACATCACAAGTGTACTCGTTGAAGGGGGGAGCAAGGTTGCAAAAAGTTTCCTTGACGCCTATGCTGTTGACAAGGTCATCTTCTTCATTGCACCGAACAATAGAGGCACTATACCAATGCGGATTCCTGAAATCAGAAAAATAACACCCTCGGTCCGGCTTGCTGACGTCCGGGTGACGCGGCTTGGAAACGATATTGTATATCAAGGATATGTAAAACGTTAGAATGACCTTGCATCTTTGATGAACTGTTTCAACGCAATGTAATAGTGTTCGAGTTCTTTCTTACAAATATCAAGAGAAAGGGTGTTGTGTTTTTCTTCCATCTTCTCTTCAGCTCGTGCGAGACATTCAGCGAAGGATCCTCCCCGTTTTCCAAGCAAGAGTAAAAAGGCAAAGAATCCCTTTGGGTGAATGAAACGATAGCAATCGGCATTGGCGCAGATCTCTGCTTCACGTGACTTGAAGGGAACTGTTCCATGATGTGCTTCCACACAATTGATTATTTTTTGCCGCTCTTTGTCACTGAGTTCGAAATTGTTGAGAAAATCTCTCGTCGCCTCAGCGCTCATTTCAATATGGTGTTCGCGTTTGTTTTCCTTGATAGCTTGACCCAATTTCACATCCATAAGATTGGTACCGACCTGAACGATCTTCTTGTCAGCACCAAGTTGTTCGGCAAGTTCTATTGCCTTCTTTTCTGATATTTCAAGGTGAACGAGAATTGGTGTCCCATACTGCTCTGTTTCACTTCGAGCGAAATTCCGTGCAGCTTCTATGATGCCCATGCTATCTGTCAATGACAAGATGATTTAAAGATTCAACATACGAACAATAAACTATGTTCGACTCCCACGCCCACCTCGAGGACGACAAGTACAACGACGACCGCGACAAGGTGATCAAGGAGTGCCAAAAGAAAATGACCGGTGTCGTTACCGTCTGCTCCCAACCAAGCCATCTCGACCGCGTCCTCGACATGACAAAGAAATACAAAGGTTTCGTGTTTGCAGCCGCCGGCATCCATCCTGAATTCGTCGAACATTACACCAATGACCAGAAAGAGCAGTACTTCGAACGCGTCAAGGAACACGCAAAGGAAATCGTCGCCATTGGTGAGACCGGCCTCGACTACCACTGGGTCACTGACCCCAACGGACGAAAAAAACAAAAGCAGTGGTTCCTCGACTCAATCGAACTTGCCCAAGACCTCAAGAAGCCGCTCGTGATCCACTCCCGAAAAGCGCACGAAGCAACCTTGGAAATTCTCCTCAAACAAGGCGCAGAAAAGGTTCAGTGGCACATGTTCTCCTCAAAACCCTTGTTCCAGACGATCCTCGACCAGGGGTGGATGATTTCGGTCGGCGCTGGCATCCTTCACTCCAAGCCGTCGAGGATTGTCCGTGACATTCCCCTTGAACAACTCATGACTGAAACCGACGCTCCGTACGTTGCCCCGACGCCAGGAGAGCGGAACACCCCATTAACCGTGGAACTCGTTATTAAGAAGATCGCGGAGATCCGGAAAGAAGACTCTGCGACAATCGATCGCGTCACAACAGCGAACGCAAAGCGGCATTTCGATTTATAGGCCGGAATCCAAAAAGAATGTATGCGCGCACAGCTCTTCATCATCACCATGATCTTTCTCGCGGAGCTCGTGTTCGCAATTCATTTTCTGCTCCTGAATTATAGTGTTGTTGATGATGCATCCAGTTTTTCCGTTGAGAACAATCTCATCACAGATCTTGATCGTAGTGTCACGACCGCGGTCCGTTTTGCTTATGCATGTGAGGACGTGGCAACAAATGTTGCAGCAGTCCGCTACCAAATTGCGACAGAGGCTCCCCGGGACGTCTCACTCCAAATCACAAGTGATGTGAATTGTGATAACTGGGGAAAAAAGGAATCAACAGGTGAGCCGCTTGCCACAGAATCGGTTGAGGTCAAAACAGCGCTTGCAACCCTGACGAAAGATCTGTCCCTCTACCATCCGAGTTAAGCTTGTGTTAGTGATCGGTGTAATGCAAGATCAAGACCGGTCATGTCCTGCAGCAATTCTCCTGACAGTTCGACACCTCCGTCCAGGGGAATGACACGACCAAAGATGCGGACGAGTTGATGTGGTGCAACAGCAGGCAGCTCTTCAAATGTGACCGTGACCTTCCCTGTCCCGTCATCAAGAACGAGTCGGTTTCCAGAAACATCCAATACCGTTCCCATAATTCGTACCCTGATGTCATCTGAGGAAATCTCCGAGATCAGGCGCGGAATCGCAGGCAACCGGCGATTGAATCCTTCAGGCATACCTGCCTCTTTTCCTTAAACATTAAAAAGTTCCGAAGCCTGCCCGTTTATTAGCTTTGGTAACCAATCCTCCGGATATGACTGGCGAAATCGTGCTTCACGGCTGGGTCCACAGCATCCGCGATATGGGTGGTCTTGTCTTTTTCATCCTCCGCAACCGGGACGGCTCAACACAGGTGACAGCCAAGAAGGAGGTCGTTCCAGACAAGCTGTTCAAAGAGATTGCCGGGCTTGGGAGAGAAGATTGTGTCATTGTTCATGGTGATTTTCAACCCGCACCACGGGCGATTGGTGGAAAAGAGCTCATTCCCACCAAGGTGGAGATTGTAGCCAAAGCAGAAAGTCCACTGCCGCTCGAAACGAGCGAGAAGATTGAATCTGGAAAGCATACCCGCTTCGCCTATCGCTTCCTTGACGTACGCCATCCCCAGATTTCAGCAGCAATGAAAGTTCGGTCAGTCGTCACCGATGCCTTCCGGAAGTATTTCCTTGCAAAGGGGCTTACTGAAGTCCACACCCCAGTGATCCAGGCCGCTGGTGCAGAAGGTGGATCAACCTTGTTCCCCGTTGTCTACTATAACAAGGAGGCCTTCCTCCGCCAGTCACCCCAGCTCTACAAACAGATCCTCATGGCCTCTGGCCTGGATCGGGTCTTTGAGATTGGTCCTGCGTTTCGTGCAGAGAAATTTCACACTCGCCGCCATGTGTCTGAGTTCATCTCTGTTGATGTGGAGCTTGCCTGGATTAAAGGAATGGACGATGTCCTCATGTTTATCGAGAATATGATCGTTGAAGTCCTCAAGGACATCAAAGAACGTTCCAAGGACGAGTTTACTGTCCTCGGCCAGGAGATTACAATTCCCAAACTTCCTTTCAAACGCGTCACTTATGATGAAGCGTTGAAGCTGCTGAAGAAAGCAAACATCACCATCGAGTGGGGATCAGATATGGACGATTCCCAGGAAAAGGTCCTCGGCGACCTCCTTGCAAAAGAGGGGCATGAGTGGTACTTTATCACCGGTTATCCTGCTGTGAGCAAGCCGTTCTATATCATGATGGATGGGAAGGTATCTTTCGGTTTTGATCTCGCTTACAAAGGAATGGAAATCTCAAGTGGTGGGCAGCGGGAACACCGCCCCAAGGAACTCGTTAAGATGATGAAACAGAAAGGGCTCGATCCAGAACAATTCCGGTTCTACGTGGATGCCTTCCGGTACGGGATGCCGCCCCATGGTGGCTTCGGTCTTGGCCTCGATCGCGTTGTCCAGCAGCTCACCGGACTCGATAATGTCAAGGAAGTGATCCTCTTCCCCCGGACGCCCGAGATGCTCGTGCCATAGGTATAAATAAACAATGGCCAAGGAATAGACAGGTGTCATGATGTTCCGCGCAGTGCTTTCTGACGTCGACTTGCTCAAGAACTCGATTCCGATTATTTCCGAGATTATCGACGAAGGAGTCTTCCGTGCAGACGAAAACGGACTCACCCTGATGTCCGCTGACCGGACCATGGTTGCGGTCGTTGACTTCAAGATTCTCTCAACCGCCTTCGATGAATTCAAGGTTGAAGGAAAGCCAACACTCGGACTGAACATGACAAGCTTTGTGGCCATCCTGCGACGCGCCAAAAGCGGGGACAAGATGATTATGGAAGTGGGCGAAAAGAACCGACTCAAGATTACCCTCAAGAATGGACGAATCCGCTCCTTTGAAATTCCGCTGCTTGACATCACTACCGATAAACCACCAATTGACCAGCTCTCGTTCACAGGAAAAGTTGATGTTGATTCCCAAGTGCTTGAAGAAGGGATCGCAGATGCGGATGTCATCGGTGATTCGGTATTCATGGAGGCCACCCCGGAACAATTCAGTATGTACGCAAAGGGTGATGTCTCGAGCGCTAGGCTTGATCTGTCAAAGGAAGATAAAGGGCTGTTGAAAATCGGTGTTGGTGGCACGATCAGATCACAGTACCCACTCGAATACCTGAAGAAGATGATCAAAGCCAGTAAATTGGCATCAAACCTTTCCCTTGAATTCGGTGCAGATTATCCGCTCCGGCTCTCGTTTATCGCAACAGACAAGCTGCAGCTGTCGTTTGTTCTCGCGCCGCGCGTTTCAGAAGAGTAACGTTACTTAACTGTGATTGCGAGGGATGCTGAATTTCCCCAGAGGCTACTCGATGTTTGGGTACAGGTGCTTGAAACAGGGAGTGTTCCTTTTGGCACATCGGCGCATGCCACAACGCTGAATAGGTATTGTCCTTTTGGTGCATCCAGAGGGGCGGTGATGGTAATGAATCGGTACCCTGTTGTTCCAACGAGCACGGTTTCAGCACTGTCAGGAAAGGTCACCCAGTTTCGCATGTAGGATTTCATGTCCGTCCCTTTGACAGTACAGCTCTCAAATTGCCCGGTTTGGCAGATGCTTGATGCTACCGGAACCACATTCAATGCAAAGATCCTGTTGCTACCTGCTGGGTCATTGTTCAGAATCCCCGCTGACATCTTGAGGGTGTTTCCAGAAGAAATTGCATATTGTGTTGGCCAAACAGCGAAATTCGTTTTTTGAGCCTGGAACGTCTCTTGGATTTTTGCTTGTGCTTGTTGGGTCAGGTCGTCTGTCAATCCGCCAATGTTCCCGATCAGCTGCTGGAGCCAGGTAATGGACAGGGTGAGAAGAACGATTGCAAAGACGACTGCCACGATGAACCCAAGGCTCATCTGGAATGCAGCTTTTTCTTGATGGACTTTCCGGGAACGCCGTCGTGCCATAACTATCTTCTATTTGGTCCTCACCGCTTATAAACTGAGCATTCTAGGTACTGAAGTTCTGGATCTGTTGGTTGTTGAACTCGTTCGATTCAATGACGGTATTGAATGCGTCCGCGGTGACGACGAGTGACCACTGCGCTCCATAGGGGAGGAAGTAGCCTCGGATATAGGTTACTTGCTGGCCGGGCGCAAATGGGATTGGGAGTGTGAAGTAGTCTGAGAATGATATGTTTGCCGGGACCTGCTTCAGGATGAAGGAGGTTGTTGAGGCATTGATGATTGTTGCGTTTCCGATGTTCTTAATCACAGCAGTAACGTTTACAGTAGTGTTCCCAGAGATTGAGAGGCTGAGGACGGTCAGATCTGGTGTTGTTGAATTTGTACAGTATGAGCCTTGTGGGGAACATTGGTTTGTTCCGGTACCATTCACAACTACACACCTATTGAGGATGCATTCAAGATGGGTATTACTTGTCGTGTTTGTGCACGCTCCATTGTAACACTCTTGATAACCTTCGGTTCGGCAATCAAAGATCGTATTAATGCAGCCTCTTGATCCACAACTGAATTCGTTCAGATCAACAGAACTCAAACAAAAATCAGTCTTAGGATTGATTGTTCCTGCACGGCAGGTTCCTTGCTGGACAATATTCATCCCACCGTCGTTATCAGCACACCAGGGAACACTTTGGACTTTTGCAACAAAAAACTGGGCACCGGCAACCTGATCGGCATTGGGGCTCATTGCAACCAGTGATAAACTTGCAAGGAAGAGACCGATGGCAAACAGCAAGAGAACCAAAGCTGGTGAAAATTGATTGGTTTTTCGCCGTCTGCGTGCCATTACCCTTCTTTTACATCTACACGGATTTAAAGCTGTTTTTGTTGTCAAAATACTCTTATGTATCAGCAACACCAAAGAGAGTCTGTGCCACGAGAGCCTTCTCATCGTTCCCAAATCAGCGCCGGAATTGCAATTATCATCGTCCTTATTGCTATTGTTGCCATCGTGCTGCTCATCCGATATAAGCCACCCGTGAGTATCCCCTTGGACCCAAATGCACAAATGCAACTCGCGGAGTTGCTTGCTGGTGACAAGACCCTCGCAATCATTCCACCAAGCACGCCCCTTATCCCGGCTGGTGAAACAGCTGAGTTTCTTGTTGGCATCAGAAACCCAACAACAACGCCAATAAGTCGATATCTCTGGATTGGTGCCACGCAGCAGGGTCAAACAACCCGAACATCGTGGTTTGCCTATACACCCGTTCTCCACATGGCCCCTTCTGGTACTAATCAGACGAGCGTCTCTCTGACGATTCCCCAAACCGCAATCGGTCCCTATACTATCCAGGTTCTTGTTTGTTCTGGCCCGTGTGAACCTAATGCAGATACACTTCTTGAAACCAAAAAGTTCGGCATTTCGGTGGAAGCATGAATGTTGGTCCAGTCTTCGGGATCATATTTGCCTTGATTGCGTTGGGGCTTCTCCTCGTGTTTGGGTTCGATCAGGTGATGACGATTTTTAGTTTCAATGACGAAGCCACAATCCTCCGACAGGTTGAATCTCTTGAGAAGAGCGTTGCCGATGTTTACAACCTCGCCGAGGGATCGTCCAAGGAATTCATTGTTGTCATTCCAAAGAACACCAAATTCTGCTTCTTGAATGTGAGCGAGCCAACAAAACCATCGGTCATAGATGGGTGGCTCCCCGGAACAATCACACGATATCACCTTGAAACGCCGACTGACCCTCTCTATGGATCGAATGTTTGGACAGACGTCAATGATGTGGAGAATGGATACAAGATCGGTCATCTTGTCTCGAAAATCAATTTCTGTTTCACAGGAAAAGCGACTGCTTACCTCACTAATATCGGCCCAGCTGTTCTGGTTGAGCGCGCATAAGAGCCCTCGCATCCAATAGGAACGATATGGAGGTCTACGAGCTGTTCAAGATGGTATTCGGGCTCATCGCATCTGGTTTTATCCTCTTCTTCCTTATCAATTTTGCTGGCCTCTATGCTGGTGTCGGTGGTTGTACCGGGAAGAATATCGCTTTGAAGAACTTTTTGAAAAGCGTAGAAGACGTCTACCTCACGGAAAATGAGATTGACTTTACTGATTTCAAACGGCTCCAGTTCACGGCAGCATTCCAGCCATGGCAATCACCGCCTGCATTTCAGATTGTTGATGATGCGACGGAAAATTGTGGTTATATTCGGGCAACAGTTCCTGTTCTCTCAAAGCCCGGGGAAGAAGTGGTGATTGATGCGCGCACCATCAATCTTGGGTGGTGGGAGTATTCCATGGCAATTGTCATACCAGAGACGCTCGTTGTGTTTTCTCCTCGTGACGGGAACGATGCCACCTGGGATTTCATTCGTGATGTAACACTCGCGTTTCCGGAAACTGATAATACTGAAACCAAGGTTCGGTTTGCCTTGTGTGATAGTGGGAAAATCGATGAAGGTGTCTGCGGTTCAGCAGGATGTTCAGCATTTGATTTTGTGGCATCCATTCTTCCTGCAACCCAGGGAACCATGTCAGGAGCATGCACAGCAACGCTCCCGGATAATGCTCTGCTCATCTCTGTTGGTGCGATTTGTGACGTTCCAACAAACGGTATCTGTGTTCAACCGCTTGGATCAAATGGGATTGGGAGTGCGATGATTGCAAATGTCTCACAACAATTCACGATCATTGATCCGCTTGATGTGATTGCCCTCAGTCTCGGTGGAGATGAGGAAACACTTTTCGGACCACAAGGAAAACTCCTCTATAATTACAAGCGGGCGTCATTTTTTCAGGAACTTGGACTTGCGACAGAGTTGGCGACAGTCCGGGCGCTTGATCTCGCAGAAGCGATTCATACCGTCCATCCGGATCACAGATGCTTCTCGGCGTTAACGTCCTTTGCAACCGTAACGGCTCCTCTCATCCCCCTTGCAGAAACTGAAGGAAAGACGCCAAGCGAGGCAACTGCTCTTGTTGCAACACTCACAGCGTCAAAGAACGCATATACGACAGTTGTTGATTTGGGATGTGACTATCTCTTCACGTGATGATATGAAAAAAGCACAATCTGAACTGATGAATTATGTTTTCTTAACCTTCCTGTTAATGGTTGCTGTCACCATGATTATCATCTTCCTAATTGGATGGCAAGTCACGCAACTTAATTTCGAAAAATCAAAAGGTATAACAGACCGTGCCCTGTTCCTACTCAAATATACAACAGCAACACCGCTTCTCGTCAAGGACGTTTCCCTTTTTGACGATCGGAAACTTGCCATGTTCGCGGTGGGTGGTGAGGAAACCTGTACCAAACTCGCGTCGTTTGTTGGGGGTGGTGACTGGTTTTTTAACGTTACCGTGTTCGATGGGAAAGCACCTGTTCGGTGTGCGCCAGGGGAGGTCACAAACTGTAATCAATGGAGTTTCTGTGAACAAAGTGGAAGGAAATTCACGGCATTTGCATTGCCAGTGAATGTCTACCGGACGTTTGCAATAACCACACCAACTGACTTTCTGACACAGACCGATTTAGGCGTCGTAACTGTGGGGGTCTACACATGAAACGCGCACAAACGAATATTGTTGTCTTTGTTTTCATTCTGTTGATTGTTGTTGGCGTCATTGCCTTCCTTCTTTCTGCAGCACGCACCTTGAACCCGGTGGAATATCTCAATCTCTATGCACATAATTCGTTGCTTTCGGTACTCCGGGAAGACACGGGATATACGGATAGCAATTGCAAGCTCGTCTCTGACGTAATTTCCTGTTCGTTCTTTACCCCGACATGGCAATGTGACGGGTCAGGACCAACCTGCCGGAGTCTTGCAGAAGAAAAAATAACCGAGGCAATGGATCAATTCGAAATTATCAAGAAGTCCTATCGCTATCTTTTCCGCGTCGAACCTGAAGGATTCGTGGTGAAGGACGCCGCAGGGACTCCTTTTTCAATCAATATTGGTGATGGTACCTTAGCAACAGAAAAGGGAGAAAAAATCACTGCAAATGAACGGATTTCACGGGTTTCACAAAGCGGGCAGTTCCTGCTCAAAGTGCAGCTTATTCTGAAGAAGAAATAAGACAGCGTCCCTTGGCGCATCCAGATATACAATCTTCATAGAGAATTGTGCCTGAGGCAGTGCGATAACCCCTCTTATCCCCATCACAGAAATCGTAGAACATCTGGTATGATTTTTTCACAGGACATCGAGTAACAGCTTCAAGGCGGGTACAGGTATCCTGAGGAATGGTAAACGCACCGGCTAGATTGTTTTCAGGAACTACAGGTGTCGTAACATTCCCAATCAATAAAACTGAAAATACAATCATCAGAATAACAGCAATCGCTTCCTCCCCACCGGCGGATCGCGTTCGGCGTGCCATATCATTGTGTTAGCGTTGGGTGGATAAATAGGCTTGTGGGCTGATGCGGCGCTTTGCAGCAATGTACCATTCGTACGGGATCAGGCCCTTTTTATATGAGCGTTCAAGGTCTGTTGCATTGACGTTAAAGGGTGTCCGTGGTGTTGGTTGTTCCACTGGAGAGGGCACCGGCATCTCATGCACTGGTTCCTGATGTTCAACAATCTGTGGTCGGGACCGTTCCTGAGAGAAGGTCAAGAATCGTTCATCGAGGTGGCTCACGTGACGCGCAAGATCCTTGACGTCTTGGTGTCGTTTTTCAAGTGATTCCATTCGTCGCTCGTGGCGATCAAGGGTGTGATAGACGTGACGGACGTTATCAAGTGCCGCCAGAATTCGCTTGTTTGCTTTGTCTGCATCTGTTGCGAGCCGAACAAGTTCGACCGTGAGCCGAGAAAGTCGTGTCTCTGCATCATGACTGAAGGGGTGTGGGGTAGGCGGCTTCGGGACATGTCGGGTATGATGTTGTTCGAATTTTTCTTCAATTGTCATGAGCCGTTTTTCAAGTGCTTTAATGAGCGGTTGTAATGTTTCTGCAAGTTGCTCTTCTTGTTCTTCTGCATCCCCATCAGGCTCGTCGGGTTCTTCTTCAGGAGCGTCGGGCTCTGGTTCTCTGTCTGGCTTTTCATCTGGCTCGGTATCAGGCCCCTCGTCTGGTTCATCTGGTTCTGGCTCCGGTTCATCATCGTCTTGTAATCGGAGAATGAAGGACGGATCAGGAATCTCTTCTTCGGGCCTTTTATTATCAATTCCCTTTTCAACAAGTGCAGCGAGTGCTGCAAGTCCGCTCAGCTCATTGTCCTGTTCTTCTTTTTGTATTTCCATGGTTTATCCAAGTTCTGCTTTCAGGTGTTCGGCAAGGCGCATGCGTGTTGTGACGTGATTCCGGAGCAGGGCGATCTGAGAAGACAATTGTTGGAGTTCGGTCGTCTCCCCAAAAAGAGCCTTTTTGTATCGGAAAAGTTGCATCCACCCACCCCTTCATCCTTTGGTCACGATGTTATAAATCACCTCGGGCTCAGGGCCAGAAATTGCCCAAGTGCCTGTTCGTTCGGAAGGATCCGTGGCACAGTGTTTTCAGGAAGCGCCTGTCGAATCGTTCGAGCATAGGAAAGGAGGTCTCGACGCGGTGCATGAGCTAAGAGAGCGTGGGTCAAGCGGGGAATGAAAGGTGCCTGGAATTTATTCGCAAATCGCGCAACGTTTTCATGCAACACGAGAAGATAGAGATCGTGAAAGATTGAAAAGCCCGTTCGTCTGACGGCATCCGGGTTGAACCCGTAGAGGGCCTGAAGTGCTTCTTTCCCAAAAAGAGTCTCATGGTGTTGCTCGATGAATGGTTGGATTTGTTGCCAGCTCTGGGCTGATGCTTTGCGGATGCCATGCGTCTGTTCGTCTGCGGCGACAAAGGTTTCCTCAACGTAGGACGGGATCCACGCAAAGCGGGCGGAAATGCGACCCTTCTCCTTATTGAGGTAGCCGCTGTCGATCATCGCCTGCACAAGTGGTTTGCCTATCCGGTGCTCATTGTGGTAGAGGTAGTTGCTGGTGATTCCCCAGGATTTCTGGATAGCAAACAAGCTCTGGCCCCGGGCAGAGCCCGCAGCTGAAAGCCAGAGGAGCCAAAAATTCTTGTACTCAGGAAGGACGCGCATATCAACCATAGTCACCTGTTTACTCACTTGCGGTAATCGTGAGTGTTCCGGTTCCTGCGACACCAGCAGGGACTCCTTCAGGAACCGAGGCAAAGGTGGTGACGGTCTCCTCATCTCCTGGGGCAAAGTTGGAGCTTCGGATTCCTGACTCAACAGAACAAGCAGGATAACTTGAATTCAGGTCATATTTTGTGATGAAAATGTTTTTGCAATCTTTGTCAATGTAAACACAGTTGTCATTAAGTGGGCCGCTCGCAAAGGTAACTGCGGTGAGGACACTGTTGTTGCTTTCAATCGTTCCGGTAACCACATTCGCAGCTACAGAGAGATCCCTATACATGCTTGTCGAATTTTCCTCTACCTCGCTGATGACCATGTGAATTGTTGAGGCATTACACCAGCCCGTTGAACCGTTATCAACACGGAAAAGGTACCAACCGGTGTTGTTTCGGTACCATCCGACAATCTGTTCTTCGGTGCCTGCCGTCGTGTTCATGGTCGCATTCCCCGGGATGTCAGAAAGGTTCCACTCGACACGTCCTGCATGGAAGAAGGTTGCATTTGTCGAGTTCCTGAGGAAGACGAATGACGAAGCATTGTACAAGTTGGGGTCACCACCTGGGAGGGGATTTTTGCTCGTTCCATAATATGACCCGCTCGTGATGAAGACAAAACTGATGTTGTTTGAACCAGTATTCTTGATAATTAGCTGAAGCTGACCGGGAGATTCTCCTCCAGGACTGACGTTTCCAAAGGCGAGGGTTGCTGGATTAACACTAATCGCAAGCGATGTTGAGATAGAGAGTGTGACCGTCGCACTGTCGGTCGTGGTTGCACCTTGAGTGAAAGGGAGGATAGTAGCACCAGCAAAGAGAACTATGAAAAAGAGATAAAATACTATCCGTGCCTGTTGTCCCTTCATCCAACCCACCAAATATATACTAACATATAGTTGTTGGTATTAAAGTATATTATCTCCGTTTGACCCGGCGGTTCCGGTGACGTTTATATACCCGGGACTTCTTTTTCGGTTTCTTTTTCTCTTTTTTCTTGCGCCGCCGCCAGAGGAGCAACAGTAAGTGGAGGAGAAGTACGATCAGGATTGCGAGCAGGAGGAAAACGATGATGAAGAGAAAATCAAGGCGCGGTTGTGCGATTCCGATGGCCACAACCACGTCGCTAATGATTTCCCGGGCCTCTTTCAAAAGGTGGTCTGCGTTTGTGACATCACTCACGCTACAGGCCTCGCCTGCCTGCTTCAAGAGGATGGCCGCCTTCTTGAGGAGGGCGTCCGCCTCAGCAATATCCTTTCCTTCAAGGGCTGCTTGGGCAATCTCCCCGGTGAGGGCGCCAATGATGGTGTTCAGTTCTTCGATTTGGTTACAGACGTGCTCAAGCTTCGTCAGCTCGTCCGACACGATCACTGCCATGGTTCCTGAGATGCTGTCTTCAGTTGCCGTTGCCTCGAGGACGACAAAGTAGGTTCCTACCGGAAGGTAGGCCGGTGCTTGAATGGTGACCAAGAAAACAACGTCATCGCCCGCGGCTAAGGTTGCGATCCTGCTGGGAAGGATATCAATTTCAAACGCGTCGCTTTTCGCAGAAAGGATGAGATTGGTCAGGGGTTCGTTTCCTTGATTTTTCGCGATAACGAGGATGCTTGCTGTTTCACCTTGCGGAAGAGTCACTGTTTGGGGGAAGGAAAGAGTCAGTTCAGGTCCCTTCTCAGGTTGTGGTTGTTCAGGAGCACTCACATTTCCTGGAGGACGTGACGGACCACCGCCACCTCCAACAATACCAGGTCCTGGTGGTTCTTCTTGTTCGGGTGACGTCACGGTAAAGGTTGTATTGGTCGATGCAACACTCGCGATGCTAAACGTCACGTTTGTTAAAGCCTCATACGTCCCAGCAACTGATGGTGTATAGGTTGCAGAAAAGGTTCGTGTTGAACCAGGAGTGAGCGTTACTTTGGTATCAATATAGGATTGGTAAATTGTTGTGCCATTCAACACAAAGATTGACATGATAATAGCATAGGCACTACTTCCCGTGTTGTTGAATGTTGTTTGTAAAGAAACATCATTGTCCACTTCAACCGCGGATGTAACAGAAAAATTAACAATTTCACCGTTCGTATTCGGACCAACGTTTATTGAGATCGCGTTTGTATCAAACGCGAGTCCTGTTAATCGAACATCGGTTATTCCAACAATGACCAACAAGCCGAGGAGAACGACGAGGATGGTTGCTGGATACCGATTCATGATCTATATATTCGCCAGGCGGCAATTAAAACGATCGCAAGGGCAATGAAAAAGATGAGTGAAGGAATGTTTTTCTCTTGAACAATATCAGAGAGGAATGGGAATGGTTCACCTCGTGATCCGATAGGGGGGAGCATTCCCGGCTCAGTTTCGCCAACATCAGAAAATGGTGGTGGCGCAATGACGTTCACATCAACTGTGAAGAGTCTTACCTGCCCAACAGCAAAGCCGCCTTCTTGAGGATCCTGGATCGCACGGACGGCGAGCACATAGGTGCCAAGCAGGGTTTCTTTGGGAACATGAACGGTAATCGTTGTTTTTGAAACCGGTAACGAGACATCGTTGAGCAAGAGATGTTCTGTTGCTGTTTCCGGGTTGAGAGAGAGTGGTGACGGATCGATCGTGATCTCCCAATTCTCAGGTCCGATGACCTCGAAACGAACAAGGGGATCAAGAACGTCATTTGTTGGAAACAACAAAAGATTGAATGATGTTTTCTCTCCTGCGACAACGGAAAGGTTTTTTGTATTTTGGACGCTGCCAAAGGCCTGAACACTCGATATGAGAAGGAGTGTTGTGAGAAAAAATGAGCAAAGGAGAGGTTTCATGCTTCCTCCGTTATGATGTTCACTGTTCCTTCGTATTCACCTGCGAGCATCCCAAGTGGGGTTGTAAACCAGAAATACATTGTTTGATTGTAACCGACAGCAACGCTCGTGTTCACGATGGTGCTTACTAATGAGAGGTTTGTTCCTGTCGCTAGATCGTTGCTAACATTGTTAAAGGTAATGTTGGCAGGGGTGATAACATAGTCAGCAATGGTTGTATGGACAACATTGGTTGCGTTAATCAGTATGTTGGTGTCACACGTCGTTGTGTCTTCAATGGTAAGATTATACAACGTTTGGTTGTTTCCTGTTGCGTTTGTAATTGTTCCCACCGAAGTATTATCAAATTCAATGGTACTGAACCCAAGTGATGTCGACAGAATGCAGCTCACAATATTTACTGTGATGTTCTCCGTGAAATTGTCAGGAACATCGCTAAGGTTTGAATTCAGCATGGCTCCGATCTCGTAATTCGAACCGACATCACCAGTTGCATTAACAAGCCATGTAAGGTTGCATTGAACAAGTTCAGGGAGCGGGTTAAGACCGCAAAGTTGTGGGTTGCTTTCTGCTGTATGGAAAGGAATATCAGCAAAAGTTGTACTGATGTTTGTATCAGGTAAGGATATTGAATTGTTATATCGGAGCGCCCCAGTGACTGCATCACAATCACCACCACCGCAGAGTATTGTTGCATTTACTCTGAAGGTGGTATTAAGGACAACAGTTACGGGATCGATTTGCGGGAAGGTGAGATTGACGTTCATGGCCGGTGCAATCGTAAACTCGCGGACTTCCGACTTGTCCTGGGAACTCTCGTTCCAGTCCGTTGTGTTCGCGTGCCAGTACCAGTGACCGCTGTTCAGACGGTAATGGTTGCGAATCTCCTGTTGGGTCAAGGTCCTGTTCCAGAGAGAGACTTCGTCAAGGGTTCCGTTTCCTGAATTCAAGTACATACCGTAAACGCTGAGTGTCCCGATGTATCCTTGTCCGGTCGATGAAACGTCTGCCATCGTCGCACTTGTATTCTCACCGTCAAGAACGCCGTCAAGATACACGCGGATAATTGCCCCGGAGCCGCTGATATTCCTTGTACAGGCGATAAGGTGCCATGCACTATCGTTAATGGGCGTTATCCCATTCACAACGGTATTATTGGATGTAATTACTGTTGTACAGAGAATTCGTCCTGTCGCATCATCGTATCCAAAAGCATACCCTTGATTAGCGTATAAATTAAATCGTGCATAAACAATGCCGTCCACTCCCTGGGAACCGGAAAGTTTTATCCAAGCCATCATTGTGAAGTTATCATTTGTTCCGAAATCGAGCTGGGTTTCTGCGCCTGCACCACCGACTCGGATACGCGGTGCCGATGCACCTGTTGTTGAATTGAGCATGAATCCGCCTCCAAGAACACCACCAGTATGATTGAACGTGAGCATCTCCCCGCTCCCATTCAGGTTGTGGTAGGTAAAGTCGTAAATTCTGGAAGTTGTTTTCGTTTGCTCGTTATGATCTTCGCCCAAATCAGATCGGTTGTCGAAATGGTACAGGAAGATCGTGCTGCTGTCGTTCAGGGTCAACGGTACTGACCAGTTAAAGGTTACGTTTGTCCCGTTGGTAACGGTTTGCCGCCAGAGGAGATCGTGCGTATCCGGCGTTGCTGAACGGCCGCCGTAAAAGGAAACAGAGATGTTTTCCTTTTGATCGTCATCACCAAATGCGCCAGGGATAATCTTCCCAATGCTGGAAAAGATGGATCCGTTGTCAATGCCCCCAATCGTCACTTCAGGGGTGACGTTAATCGTAAAGGTGTATACAGCACTCTTGTTTGGTTGGAGGAAGTCTGTTGCATTGACAAACCAATGGTAGACTCCTGAGGGAAGGCGGGCTGCGTCACGAATTTCTGCGGACGATAAGGTCCTGTTGAGAATAACGAGTTCATCTATCGTGCCATTAAGCCTGTTGGTACCGGCACCGCCGATGACAAAATCGGCGTTGTTATCTGTCATAGCGGCTGCTGATCCACTGGAATTGAAGATCCCGTCTCGGTAGACAGAAATACCTCCTGTTGTATTGATCACAACGGCAACATGATACCACGTATCAACAGAAGGGAGAAATCTGGGAATGCTATGTAAAGCAGTTGCAGAATCAACATAGACTGTAAATGTCCCGAGTTCTTGCCTGATCGCAATGCCAGTTGAACCGGACAACTTCTCAAGGATGCCATGGTTTTGTGTATCTCCCTCAAAGAGTTTGATCCAAAACATGTAGGTTGCCGGGAGACCGGTCAGACTATCCGCATCACCAAGCGTCAAGTTGTCGTCTGTTCCATCGAATTCGAATGATCCAGCGAATTTCCCGGCAGAGTGGTTGAAGGTTGGTTGAAATGCTGCTGATCCCGGTGATGGTGTTGCATTGTTGCCGCTCCCCGAAAAATCATACACAAGCGTATCATTTTCTGCATACGCTGTTCGGTTATCGAAATGTAACAATAATGTTGTATACGGGTCTTTTTTCCAAAGTGGTGCAGTATAGCTATAATTGAGTCGCGAATCTTTGCTGACATTCCTCGCAAGAAAGACAAGACTCTCGCCCAATGGTTCTGTTGTCTCATTGCTTGCGAATACCTCAATCCACTGAAGTTCATTCTCGTTATCTGTGAAGTCAAAACTGAGGTTCATGGTCTCTTTGATGAAACTGAAGGATGCGCCATTCTGTGGATCGATGAGAGCGATGTCCGGGTCAATTTGTGTCCAGCTCACGTCCATTGACGGATGTAATGTATCATTCGCGTTTCCAGTACTGTACCATTGTTTTTCGGATGTTAGTGACGTTGAGTCTGCTTCTCCTCCTTGACTGTACAATCCAAAACCAAACCAATCTTCACCTTGCGAATAACGGCGCTCGGTAAGATTGTCTGTGGCGTTTTGGTTTATCATGATGGTATAACTTATACCAATACCGCCGTTGTAGTCCTGTGTGGTGTTGTAGACGGAACCGTTTCCCATGTCTCCCCAGTATAAGCAGTTTCCTTGACACGTTGGGTTCTGACTTGGATACGTTGAACTTTCGCCCTCAATTTCCATGACTGTGAAATCTTGATTGGCGGCATTGCCAGTCTGTTTGTGCCAGAGGGTCAGATTGATTTCCGTAATGTTTGCACCTCGTGGGATTCCGGTAACATTAAATTCGACAACAGAACGATGCATATAAGTCCAATAGAAAAAACCTTGTTTTATTTGTTGGCGACCAACAGCAAGGTACGCATCATCAGTACGAATATAGAGGGGGGGGATAGAACCCATATTCTTATAGATACGGAGATCGCTGGTAATGTTCCCATTGTTAATTGTCACACTTGGGTCAATGAGAATGGGATAGATCCGCTGAGGATCAGTAAACCACGACCGGGGGAAGCGCATGGTGTAGGTTACTGTTTCTGTGCCGGCTGGAGTTTGTGTTTGGGTTGGGAAAAGAACCGAATCATTCCCGTCAAGGGCAAACGGTTGGAGGAGGAGGAACGGAGAAGACTCCGACCCTTTCAAGGTAAATGTTATAAGAACATCTTTTTCTGGTATCGTTTCAAAAATGCTTGGGTCATTGATAACGATTGTTTCTTTGAAGGTGTCTATTTGATAGGTATAGAGAAGATCAACGAATGGGGTAATGTTTTTATATAGAACTTGATTGTCATTGATCTGCGGAACAACAGCATGAAGCGGTGCCGTCGGAGATCCGACGCTCTTAAGCGTCATGCTGAATGTCCGGTTATTGGTCGTCAAAGCGATGTTGTCTTCCGAGAAGATAGGTTTGACGTGCGCTTTGTAATAATTGTTGACAGGCTGGCAGTAGGTGTACCCAGCAAGGCAGTTTGTTGTACCAAAGGAAAAATTAAGGGGAATCCATTCACCATTTTCCTCGTAGAAACGGGGAGCAGAATAGAACCTGCCTGTACAGTCATTGCCGACGCAGGTGATTTCGCTCTGCGCGTCTCTTGTTGTGGTGACTTTGGGAACATGTGGGTTCTCTTCTTCGGAGACCGAATCCCCGAGTGTGAAAGATTTTGTATAGAGGGTTCCTGCTGCAGAGAGGCGGATTTCATACGATCCCTCATCATCAATACCAGGAACAAGAATGTTGTAACTTCCTCCAAGGTCGGTTTCCCAGGGTTGTGGAGCCGAAGGGAAAACGAGGTTCTCCTGAGATGAGAAAATAGATAGGTCAAAAGTGGTCTCCGGTGAGCCGTGAATCGTGATAATGAACGGGGAACCGACAGAAGGTGAGACCGGGTCAATTGAGATATCGAAGCCCTGCTGGGAAGAGCCCTGTGTTCCAAGGATGATCAGGCCAAGAAGGAGTGCCAGAAGCCCCCAAGTTCGCATGTCATACTACCCGAAGGAAGGAATAAAAACAGCTCTTAAAGGTGGTCAAATTTCTTTATTAGTCTTCCTTACTCTATTCTACATATGAGAGGTATGCGCTGGGGTCTCATGGCAGCTTTGCTTGTCGGGCTTCTTCTTGTGCCGACTGCGCAGGCAGTTTCTTGTAATGAAACCCCCGCTGACTGGTGTGAATATACTCAATCTGTTACCATGGATCCAGGAACATACTATATTCCTCATGGAACGTATGTTGCAGCGAATGACCTTGTTATTGATTGTAATGGAGCAACCCTTCTCGGGACGCAACCGGCACTATTTGCGGGGATTGTCGTAAAAAGTCATGACAATATCACGATTAAGAACTGTCATTTTATATCCTTTACCTATGCCATTGATGCGGAAAATTCATCCTGGGGTCTCTTCACGAATAATACGTTGATGGAATCTGATATGGGCATCATTGTTACCCATATCAATGGGGATCCTTATCCTCCCTATATTAAAGGCACCGTCGTTTCGAACAATACGATTGTCTTTAGTCCCTCTGGTGTGAAGGGGATCACTATCGCTCATTCGAAAAACGCGCTTGTGAAAGATAATAGCATTACCTGCAACGGGATTACCACTGCTGAGGACGGGATCGTGGTCCAGTATGCTGACATGATTTACGGTGTTCGAGACTCAATAATTGAAGGGAACACCATTACCAAATGCCGGGGATCGGCAATCCGGCTTGAGGCAAGTGCGTCTCCTGATATGCTTCCGATTGTGAATCACACCATCCGGAATAATCAGGTGACCTTCAGTGGAGTAGGAATCAATTTTGCTGCCGGTGTCACGAGAAGTTTGATTGAAGGGAATGTCATTGCCAATAATCTTATTGGCATTCAGATTGCCTACTCCCCCAACAATACTGTTTCCGCCAATAACATGACCGACAATAACCAATCGATTGTCATTCATGACTTCCAGAGCTTCCTGAAGTCCGGACAGCCACAGCCGTCACGGGGAATGTTATTCACTGACAACATTTTCCTACGAAACGGGCCTGTCTTCGATGAGTACGACAATTATTTCAATGAAGGTGATATGGGGAATTTTTACGACAATCATGCGGACGTTCTTGAAGGTTGCCCTGATACGAATGGGGATCTCCGGTGTGACATAGAAATGGTTCATGATATCAATTCGATTGATCACTCGCCGCTTACCCCTGAGTTGGTTTTTGGGCTCAAGCCTCCCCAGTTCGATCCTGTGCCACAACAGATCACGGTAAATGAAGGGGAGATTGTTGACTTGGATGTCAATGTCGTCAGCGAGAATGGTCCCCTAACCTACGAGATTGATGATCCCAACTTCGTTGAAGTCGGTCCAGGGAGCTGGAAATGGTATACAGACTTCACTGATACAGGAACCTATTATGCGACTGTGACCGTGCGAGACTCGAGTTTCCTCGAACTCGCGAACCAGACAGTCGTCCCTGTTGTCGTCCTTGATGCTGATGACACGTGCACTGCACAGCTGCCGAATGGATGTACTGTCCGAGGACAACTGATTGCAGACAGCCAGGAGTTCTTGCGACCAAGCGGCATCTTCTTTGCAGATGGTGCTGTCTTGGATGGTCAAGGAACTACTCTTGTCGGCTTCCAAGACGGAACAGGACTGGACCTCAGCGGGACCACTGGGGTCACGGTCAAGAACATCGCTGTCCGGAACTTCAAGAATGGGTTTGACCTGAGCGGCGCAACAGACGCGCAGCTTCTTGGAAACCTAATTACAGAAACCGGAACGAGCACAAATCCCAGTTCACCTGAAGCGGGAATTCTTGGTGACGGTGGATCGAATATCACGATTGACGGGAATACCATTACGGATAATATCTTCAAAGGGATCTACCTCATCTCTGTTGCTGATGCCAATGTTCTTTCGAATTACCTTGACCGGAACGGGGAAGACACGGGATTCAATCTCGATTTGGAAAGCGTGACAAACAGTATGATCTCCGGGAACCAGATTCGGCGAAGTCAGTTTTGCATGCGAGCAATTGGTGGCGGATCAAATACCTTCACGGATAATGTTGGTCAATTCTGTCAGGGATCAAGCCATGACGGATTTGGAATCCGGCTTTCATCTGAAGCCAACGATCTTGTTTACCGGAACGCCTTCATTGAAAACAGCAAACAGGGAGCAGATTCAATTCAACCAACAACAAACAAGTTCAATAGTAGTACCGAAGGGAACTTCTGGTACGACCATGATTGCCAGAATCCTGTGAATAATATCTGCAGCAATGTGTATATTATTTTACCCGGCGTTCCTGGAGGAACAAATACTGACTATCTTCCCCTTGAAACGCCGGTGGTGAATGCTTATCCAACGATCACTTCTACGCCAACGACAACGATTTCGAACGTCGAAAAGTTCAAGTACAAGGTACAGACCCTTGACGCAAACGACGATCCGCTTACTTACACCCTGCTGCAAGGACCGCCGGGGATGACAATACAACAAAACGGCCAGGTTTCGTGGAAGCCGTTTGCCTCTGGCCCTGGGACCTATCCAGTTTCCGTGTTGGTTGAAGACAATCACGACGGATTTGACATCCAGAACTTTGAGCTCAATATCTATTGCCTCTTCTGCCACGCAACGCCAATCTTTAAATTCTAGTTTCCTCGTCTGAATAGGTTTCCAAAGAACGAGAAACGAGTCGGTTTCTGAATGCCCGCAAGATCTGCGGCAAAATTTGAAAGGGCAACGCTTGCCTTGCTCCCGGGATGCTGGGTGACAACCGGCACCTTGAAGTTCGTTGCTTTCAAGACGTTTTCATCTTCAGGGATGCGCGCCAGCACCGGCAGATGGGTGAAGTGCTCAATCTCATCGTCCCGAAGCTCATATGGTTTGTTGCGGACGCGGTTCAGGATAATACCTGAAGGTTTAGCATCCCGCTTCTTCAAGAGTGCGATTGTCTTGGTGATGTCAATGATTGCTGGCATATGTGGTGTGGCAACGAAGTAAATCTCTTGGCACGCCCGGAGGGTAAGGAGGCCTTCATTAAACAGGCCAGGAGAGGAATCGAGAATAACAAAGTCAACTCGTTGGCGTGAAAAGGTGTCTCGAATACGGTTCCGGAGTTGGTGGAGGTTGAGAGAACGGATATCACGAACTTCGAAGGCAGCCGGGATGACTTGAAGACCAGAAGGATGATTATGGACCGCTGCAGACAGTTTCGAGCGGCCTTTGATGACGTCATTCAGGGTGACTTTCCAATTCGGAAGGAGGCCGAGAATAAGGCCGAGATGAGGATTTGTTAAGTTGCAATCAACAACAGCGGTTCGTTTGCCGAAGGAGGTGAGCGCTGCACCGAGGTTTGCTGTCACGGTGGTTTTCCCGACACCTCCTTTTGCAGAAACAATCCCGATTATCCTCGTCATACGCTTCCCCTTGGGACCTTACCTTAAAATTCTTGTACACGCCGGTGGAGGTAGATAAGGATCGCGATGAGAACCAGGAGGAGGATAATCCAGAGGGGAACACCTTCAATGGCTTCGATGCCTAGGAAGAGAGGAGTTGGTTGGGAGAGTGGACCAGGTGCCTCGACAAAGAGGGTCGTCTCCATTGCGTCCTCACCTGTCCCATAACTCACGTATGCATAGACGTCATATGTGCCTACAGAAAGGACACCGGAAGGTGCAGATGCCTCGAGCGCAACAGTTTTACCAGGAGGGACAAACATGAATGTTGACGTTCCCTCGAAGCGGGTCTCTGTGTCGCTTACAACGAGCTCGGTTGCTCGAGCCTGGATTGTCACCGTCCCTGTATTCTTGAAGTAGATGTTGATTGGGACACCAGCATCCGTGAGGGTTCCAGCAACAATGTCAATAATCTGTCCTTCCCGGACAACATCACCGGGAACATTGAACATCAGAGGAATCTGGGCTGCAGCAATAATGATCGCTTGTGAACCGCCTGTTGGGATGACTTTGGGTGCCGCATGAATATAGGCGATATGATATCCGGGCTCGCTGTCTTCAGGGACCGTGACAAGAATGTTGGTTTCTGCTGCTCGCTTAATTCTGGCACTTCCGACAACGATAGTGTTGTCAAGAGTGGTAAGTGTCACCGGATTCTCAAAGAACTCGATCCAGGGAAGAATGGGTTCTTCAGAACTGTTTGGATAGAGGATCGTGCCCATGTGACCCCCAAAAAAGGTCGAATCAATAGGATTTTTTGTGAGCTGGACCAAAATGTCGTCGCTTGATTCGCTGATGAGGGTAAGGGTGGTAAATTTGGCTGATCCTGGAGAAAGATTGCCGAGGTCGAGGACAGTTGGTGAAATCCCGACTTGTGGGGCAGACTGGGCAGCTGCCGTGGGAAGCATAGCAAGGAACAGAAAGAAAATGAGGAATCTCATATGGTAACAGTTATTCATTATGTGATTATATAGGACAAAAACAATGATAGTGTGACGTTATGGGTTGGAGGACCGATTGAGTATGCTGAGGGTGTGCGCTATCCTTCTAGGTGCCGCGCTCCTTCTTATAATAAGTCCGTCGGTCATGGCGACACCACTTCTTGAGAACGCCACAGTTCCAGAGACTGTCTGGCTTGGTGGAAACGCCCAACTTTCTGTTGTCTGCACGGAAACGATCCCGAATACGACAATCGATACCGTCATTGCAAGTATTGATGGACCGCCTGGAGTGGAACTCCCTGATCAGGAATTCACACTTCAGTTAGGGAAGTACAAACTCACTGTTCCTGCTGCCTACCTCACCAAAACCGGCCACTATGATGTGACGATCTCCTGCACGAACTCGCTTGACGAGAATATTTCGATGCAAGACTCGTTTGCTGTCTCCGAGCTTACCCTTGCTGTGACGGTTCCCGGGACGGTCTATGACGATGCAACCTCTCTGATCATTGCCGCAAACCTGAAAAAAGACGGGATTGATCAAACGCTCAGCTCAGGAAATATTTCCTTCACAGTTACTGAGAACGGCGTCAACAAAACGCTCCTTGTCCCTCCATACACAATAGATGGATGGTTTCAATTGATCGTCGGAACGCCTCTAGCAGGAACACATTCCTATGGGATTGTAGGACACCTTGATACGGGATCAGTGAGTGTAACAACACCTGTGACCGTTTCTCCTGTTATTGATTTGTCTGTCTTGTCACTTGACAAGAACATTGTTAAAACAGGGGACCTTGTTACGGTTACAGTAAAGAGCTTCGAAAAGGGGCAAGCGCTTGTTCTCGATGCAACGAATATTGTGGTTCATGTTGCCGGGCAGCAGGCGGTGCTTTCTGAATTAAGTTCAAGTACCGGGATAACGACATTCAAAGCAAAGATTCCTTCGGTCAGCGCTGGTTCCAATATCGATTTCAAAACAACGATCACCTACGGTTCCGCAAGTAAGGTCGATACGAGGAAAATTTCTGTAACCATTCCTATCAGCGGTGAGTTCCTGGATAAGAATGGTGGTGCCTTGGCTGCAACGATTGGGTTTGTCGGTACGACAGGAAGCTTCAGTTTCACGTCAGCCTCAGATGGGACCTATACTGGAACACTGCCTCCTGGAACATATGATATCACGGTCTCGCTTCCCGAGGTCGTCATCACCCTGGACGATGCGAGCTTTTCTGAATTTGATGATCCGATCAACGTGCAATGGCGTACCGGTATTCCAATCGAAGGGTTTGCAACAGACGTTTTGGTTGCCTTTGAAGCTGATATCACCTTCAATACAGCGGAGATTGTGCTCGATTACCATGAAAACGTGATTCCCGACGAGGATGAAATCACAGTCTACCGGTGTTCAGAGTGGAATTTTGGAAAAGAGGAATGCAACGGCGACTGGAGTGAAATTCAGGCTGATATTGACAAGGTAAAGAACGAGCTTTCGTTCACGACCAACAAGGAAACGGCCTTCATTGTCGCGTTTCCTGTTTCCCTGACGCCGACAGTGACGTCTGACAAGACAACCTACTCGATCAAGGATGTTGTCCGGATCAACGGTGTTGTGACAACGTCCGAGAAAGGCAGTCCGAAACAAGTTGCTGGTGTTACCGTGACCGGAACGCTTGGAACAACAACACTTCCAACGACAACAACGGATAAGGATGGCGTGCTTTCGATTGAGGCGGCTTCGCCAACAATCGAAGGAACCTACACTGTGACACTGTATTTCACGAAGGAACCTTATCTCAGTGCAACTGAAACTTTCACAATCACAGTGGTCAAGAAGCAAAAGCTTTCAGTGCTTGCCCCAGAAAGTGTGAAGATCGAACAAGGGAAGGAACTGGGGATCGAATTTCTTGTTCTGAATAACGGGGAAACTGATTTGGCTGATATTGAGCTTGCTCTCGAAGGGGTGCCTGCTGAGTACTACAGCCTCTCACAAACGGCGCTGAGCTCGCTTGTAGTAGGGGATCAACAGGCTGTTATCGTTACCTTTACTGTTCCTGAAAATGCCAGCAAGAGTACCTATTCCGCCACCTTCCGGGCAACAAGCGGATTGATCAAGAGTGAGCAGTCGTTCGGATTCACCGTCCTGAGTGCCGCAGAGGTGGTTGAGAACGCAATTTCTCCTGAGGCACCGCCAGAATCTGTTCACCAGCCGTCATTTGGACTATTCAGTGGGAACTTCTTGGTGGCCCCTGTTGGATCTGAAACTGCCCTCCTTGTCATCATTGCCGTTGGGAGCTTCACCCTGGCTTCATTGTTCCGGAGACGGCGGGCAGGAAAGGAGTCGCCAGAAATGCAGAACTTGCTGATCGGCCTTCGGCAGAAGGTGGAAAGCGAGTCCCTCCCCAAAAAACGGACAAAACGGTTGGTGACGCGGCGAACCAAGCGGCGAGTAACCAGACGGACGCGCCGCTAACTATAAAATGCTTACCCTGCTACTAACACACAATGGGACACACAACAGAGATTCTCCTGATCGGTATCACGATCGTTATTCTCTTCTTCATTGGGAGTGGGTTGTTACTGCTTCCACAACGGGTATCCACAGAACCATTTGAGCAGTACGAGTTCTTCCTCTTCTCAACAGAGACGACCCATTACCCGACGAACGTGACGTTGTTCGCTTCAACAGTGGGGAACCGGACGATTGAGGTCACCGTGGACAGGTGGAATCTGAACTTTGGAGGATTTGAACCGAATGAATCCGCAACACGGGGCATCGAATTCGAGAATCCAAATGACGTGATGGTGAAGGCGCAGTTGTTCGCTTTCGGGAATATTTCACCGTACCTCATCCTCCCCGAAGATTTCCTTATCGGCCCGGGGTTGAGTAAGAATATTTCCCTTACCCTTGATGCCAAAGGAGCAGTGTCAGGAAATTATTCCGGGACAATTAGTGTCCGAGTGGTAATTCCTCGGTTCAGTGCGCTTGAAGGGGTGCTTCCTCTGCTGTGATGGTATGAAGGTGTTCTTTCTTGTATTCATGCTTGGGGTTTGTGCTTTGCTTCCCCTTGTTAGCGGGTTGCAGGTCTCTGTTTCTGTTCTGGAAACCATCGATCTGCGGGTTCATACCTTTCCTGAATTGCAGGTGCCAACCCTTTGGATGGCAGTAGTAGAACTTCAGAATATCGGTAGTATCGGCTATCGGGCACGCCCTCATCTCGTCATTACTGGTCCAGATCAGTATCGATTCGACGCGTGGGGTAAGGAATTGCCGCTTGTCGCTGGGGAACAACAGCTCCAGCGTCTCTACTGGTATCCAGCAAACAGGAATGGGACATTCTCCGGTCAACTAAGCGTAAATTATGCATTCAGTGTTGTCACAGAGGATCCATTTGTTATTAAAGGGTCAGAAGGGTCATCTACGAAAGACAACTTCATGATACGACGAGTCAGAACGCGAGACAACGTCATTCGGATCGAGGTTGAAAGTAAGGAAGCAACTTCAGGGGCAATCTTGCTTCCTGTTAATGTCCCTTTGGGATGGATTATTGAGCAGGCAGAAATTGACCCCCTTGAAGCAGGAGAGCGGAGCACGGTTTATCTTGGGTACGACCCTGGCATCTTCAGACCAGTTAATCTCACTTTTGCTATTGTTTCTCATAATGGGAGCAGTGTGAGTCTTTCGAGACATGAACTCCGACGCGAGACAGGCTTTGCAGCCTTGCTACAGGATATGATTGACTGGATCAGTGATTCCCTCAAACACTAAGTGAGTGTTGACAAAAACAAGGAAGAAGCGCCCACATTTTCGTAGCAGAATCCTCTCTTTTGTGAACCTATTGACGCAGTCAATAATCAAATGTGGTATTTGGGTATCAAAAGTGAGGGTTAAAACTTGACGATTCCAGCAAAATTCTGATGGATACCCTCACTTTCCCCTGGTTTTTCGCTTCTCAGGGGATCTGAAGGGGAACAATACCTCTCATTGACACTTTCTTTAGGGCTCTTTTAGGACTCTCTTTCAAATTACATCAATCCATGATACGCAAACATAATAGGGACACTCACTTTCTTTGTTTTGCCACACATTTCCGCCGTTGCAGACATACTTTTTATTGTTTCCACTTTCTTTTGCATTCTTTTTTGTTTTCACTTGCAACAATCAAATTATTCTCGTGCCAGGTAGGATTGGAAATCCGTCAAAATTCATTTTTTGGCATTTTTCCAAAAGTATAAAACCGTGAAACTGTTTCACGATACTGAAACAAAGCCTCTTGCTTCTGGTTTTTATTTCTCTGTTGAATGGTATTTCGTGCTGTCCAAAACGCCTGTTTTTTGCTCGGAACAGCAGAAACTAAGGAAAAAAGAGCGAGAAAAATGCCGGTAATTTTGGAAATCTCCTGGATACATTCGACGAGTTCGTGACGAAGAGACAATTCGAATGTAGAAACGACGACTTCTTATGAACAAATTGTGAACAGTATGAAAAATTTCATAATAAGAGTCGATTTCGTGTTGCAGCACTGCTGTCTTTTGAGGACAGGAGCGAAGATGACAGCTGGAGATTCAAGAGACAGAAAACATGTTTAAAAATCGACAACACTAAAGGATGGTATGCGTCAGCTGTGGCATTCGAACCGCTTGTTCTTGTCAAATCTCAAAACCCATATCGAGCAAGCCGATGAGTTCGCGCCAGCCCGAGAAGAAGGGAGTGAGGCCGGGTCAAATGTGTGGGATGCGTTGACACAGGTAACAAAGCAGATAAGTGAGCTTCAAGCGGCCGTTGCCGTGCTCATGTCGAGGCCAGAAGATGGTGTTCGGAAGCGGAAAGTGAGGGTCCGGGAGGATGTTGTGGCCACCTTAGCAGAGAATCCGGGGATTGATGCTGCCTCGTTGGGTGAGCTTGTGGGCCTTTCGCGCGCGCGAGCAAGTGAATATTTATCAGAGTTAGTGCGAGAAGGTAATGCAGTGAGTGTTCTGCACGGCAAAAAGCGGTTATTTTCCGCAGTTCCGGAACGCAACAGGCAAAGTGAGGACATGACCCTGCATTTTGAAGGAGAACCAGCATGAAGCGCGTCATTGGTATCCTGTCCGGAAAAGGTGGTGTGGGCAAAACAACGTGCGCCGTCAACCTCGCCATGGCAGCACACAAGCTCGCAGAGCCGGTTGTTGTCATTGATTGCGATGTTGAAAACGCGAACTTGGGACTTCATTTAGGGTTGTATGATTTTCCGCGAACGATTCATGATGTTCTTGCACGGAACAGCGACATCCTCGAAGCTGTGCACATTCACAGCACAGGATTGCGCATGGTTCCTGCATCAATCGCAACGAAATTCGCACGGCAGAACCTTACTGGGATCAGGAAGATCGTGAACGAATTCAATCATTTGCAATTTCTTGACTCTCCCCCTGGGCTTGGGCAGAACGTTCGGGAACTCATCAATGTCTGTGATGACGTTATTGTTGTGTCGACACCTGACGTTCCTTCGATCACCGACGCCTACAAAACTGTCCGGATGGCCCGGGCTGCGAAGAAGAAGGTTCTTGGGGTTCTTCTGAACCGGGTCACGAGGCGGGATGAGATCCCGTCAGCACAAGTGCATGATATCTTCGGACTTCCAGTCATCGGAATTATCCCTGAGGATAAGACAATCAAGAAGAGCCTCTATCACCGGCTGCCAGTCACGGAATACAAACCATACGCACCATCATCCCGGGCCTTCTTCATGGTTGCGAGCTCGTTGCTTGGACGACAGTACAAGAAGCCAGCACTTGCTGGTTTCCGTAATTTCCTCGCACGGTAAGAGAACGTATTGACCGCGTCAGAATTCAAAAGCCCCTGGAGGGAGCACCGGACAAACCGCCGTCCCTGGCGCGTGCTTTGCCCACGCCGCCCAACCGAGTCGCGGTGCCTTCCCTTGGTGACGCGTGCAAATAAAGGTATCGGAACAGGCGATCCGGTAGATGCATGCCGGGCACGTCATGCTCGGAAGGGTGATCAACCCAGGTACGAACCGCACCTCATGAATCGCGAAAACGCGCAGATCGACCAGCGCCTCGACTCGCTCCTCATCGCAGTCGGCCGACTCCAGGGACGTACCGACGAGCACACCCGCAGCTTCGCGCGGCTCCAGGACGACGTGCGTGCTGTCGACCAACGGGTCAAGCAGCTCGCTGACTCCGTCAGCAGCAACCGCGTCCGCGTCGCCGTTCTCGACTGGAAGCTGATCCTGGTCGCCGCGACGTCCGGCGGACTCGGCAGCGTCCTGCTGCGTATTCTCGGAGCCTGAGATGAGCGGGCAGAGTTCTATTGTCGAGCGCCGCATCCGGATGCTGAAGGACGCGGACACCACCTCCTTCAGGTCCGAGCCTGAGGCGCTCGCCTGGGCCTGGCTCTTGCCGGTCCTGGTGCGCTGAAGCTCGGACATGGCTTTGGAGGGGAGGTGACGTCGCCGACGCGCTGGGTCCGTCGCGCTTCGCGCAGCTCCCGGGAACGGACATTCTGGCCGCGATTGCCTTGCGCGGACATTTCGTGCCGCTCGCCGCGCGGCCGAAGTACGTTCGGTTCCTACACACCGGGAACGAGGACCAGCGTGGCAGGACCTGTCGACGGCGCGGACCCTCTGCCTCCTGCCGTCGGCTCCCCAAGTCGATTTCCCGGCTCTCGGGCTACTGTTCCCAGTGCCCGGTCCCCCGCCGGGGTCGATGCCGGCGTGCCTGACGCCTTTTTCTGTCTCAGTCCAAAGAGTGTCCCATGGGTCGAGAATCCTATCGAAATCGACTTTTGGTGCTCGGCGCCCTGGCGCTCACCGCGACCGCCTCCCTGCTGGTTCAGTCCTATCTCGCAGCGCCACGCCACGTGCTTGCCGTGCTCATGGACACCGCGGAGCTGTTCCTCATCCTGCCGATCGCCTTCGCGGCGCTCATCTGGCCGCGCTCCCGGGTACTCGGCGCTCTCGGGAGCCTCAGTGTCCTGCTCTCGGCGCTCGCCCTGCTCGGCGTCCTACGCATCCACTACGGATCGCTCTTCCTGCTCCTCGCCCTCTGGCTGCTCGGCGATACGCTGGCCATCCGCCGCGGCGTGCCGCCTCTGGCTGCCGACCTTTGCCGCCCCGGCTCACGCTTCCTGCTTCCAGTCCTCGTAGTCTCCCTCGGTGTCGGCCTTCTCGTCGAGGTCGCGAATGCGCCATCCAGGCTGTGGACCTACTCACAGCCATTTCCCTCACTGCTGATTGGAGGCGTTCCCCTCCTGCCCGCGCTCTTCGGCTGGGTCCTCTGGACGCTCTGCCTGGTCGCGCTGCTCCGGGTGTTCGTCGGCGTTTCGGAGGCGCCCGTCAGGAGAAGAATCCCTTGAAAATCTCCGTTACGGAGAAGCCGCTCGGGACGAGAAACGCGGCGATCGCGGAGATGCGGACGCTCACTCCAAACGGTAGCTCCGGGAGGGCGCGAATCGTCGTGATGTGTTCGGCAACCTGTTTCATCTGCTCGACGTGCTCAATACTCCCCGACTTGCCTGACAGTCGCGTCCGCTCCTTGAAGCTCGGACATGACTCGGGAAGGGAGGTGACGTCGCCGACGCGCCTCGTCCGTCGTGGTTCGTACTGCTCCCGGGAACGGACATTCTGGCCGCGATTGCGCGGCTCAGGGCACGCCGCGCCGCTCCCCGCGCGGCCGAAGGAGGGTCGTTCCTCCATTACCCCCGCAGTTGGTGGATGTTCAGAAGGGCCGGTTTGTGACAGGAAGCTGTGTTTTTTTGTTGAGATTCGCGACGAGGGAGAGATAAATAATTGTGATGAAATGACATACGCCGATTCAGCTAGATATCCGATCGCGGGCGGGTGTGGTACATCAGGTCGGTCAGCGAAGTCGATGGGTCGCGCAGGGTGCGGAGGAGTCCCGGGCCATTCTGGGGAGAGACGACGACGAGCACGTGCTTCCAGTAATTGGACGGATTAGTGACCTCCTTACGCACTTGAGTCGCCTGGATCATGGAACGCCACTCAGTCGTCACCGGTCTCTCGTCAGCCTCGGGGAAGGAAAGTGGCCAGACCTGGTCGAGGTAGGCCAACAGGATCCGCGCAGAGCACAGGTCGTCGTACGTCATTTCACTGGCGTCCGTGGCGATCAGTAGGTCATTCCAGATGCCGGCTTTCTGCACCATGGGCATGGTGTCTTCCGTGAGGTACCTGTGCATGTAGCGGTCGTGGTGCCTGTCACCTTGGTCGCCCAGGCGCAGAAGCCCATGAAGAGCGGAGCCGTTTCCGAACTCCCTGATCACATCGTAGTCCGAAAGGCGTCGAGAGGATGGAATCGCGAAGAGTCCATCGAGATACTCCTCGCAGAAGACGACATCCGCATCCTGTGCGGCATCCAGGATTTCTCGTTGCTGCTTGTCGTACGAGTCAAACCACTCATGTTTCTCCGCCATGGGCTCTACGCCGAGAATGGCGTAACGCCTACCGGAGATCCACCGGTACATGGGACCTCGACCGCGAAGATCGTCCCTCATGATTCTGTCGACTCGATCCGACACGTACTCCCAGTCGAACTGGGCATCCACCTCACGCCAGATCTGGTAGCGCTCCTCGACGTGTCCGGGCTGTTTGACACTCCGGCGTCGAGAAGGCGCTGGCGCACGCTTGGGTCGAGTTCTCGCGTCGAGCGGTACAGCCTCACGGCGCTCACCTCCATGTGGGTGGCAGAGAATGGGACTCGCAGGCATATGAACGTGCTATTATCCAGGGGCTGCGGGGCGAGATGGGCAGGCCTCGCAGGAAGGGATCACGAGGATGCGCTCCTCAGGAAGCACATGGAGATCACCGAAGTCCTCCGCAAGCTCAAGCCCCGCGACGAACGTGACCCGGACGTGAGCCTTGCCGCAGATGGGGCAGGGCACGTCCTTGATCTCCTCGCGGTACCGGTTCGAGGAACGGTCGCCGAAGTCAGTCATGCGGTTGCCTTGGTAGGGCGGCTCTTATACGTTTCGCTCGCTGCGCGGGCCCCCAGGGCTTCACGAGGCGGTCGCCGCCGAAGGGAACTAGTCTGGGAACGCACCCCGGCCTCGAAAACCCATCGAGGCGAAAAGGCGATGCGACCGCAAAAACGCCGCTGGGAAGGCAGTTTTCCGGATCGTCAGGTGAGCCGCATTTCAGGAGATTTGGAATCATTCCTTCAAGGCCCAAGCCTGCGCGGCGAGCGGCAGTTCATTCAGCTCGGCCCGAGCGACAGACCAGGCCGGGTAGTGTTTGCTCATCAGCGCCAGGAAGCGCTCGCCGTGTGTTGGCTCGACGAGGTGCACCATCTCGTGGACGTCGGGGCGACGAGCGTGACGCGCCCGCTGGGCGGATGCACCGACAGATGCACGTGCTTGACGTCCTTCTGCGTAAACGAGATGACGATGTTGCCGATCTGGATCGTTTCAGCCATCAATATCCCGGTTGGTTCTTCATGAGTTCAAACAGCGCCAGCGTCGCCTCGCGGTTGCGGTCGAGCAGCGGGAACAGCGCATTCAGCACCTGCGCCTCGCGCGCCTGGTCGCCCTTCCAGCCCGCGGGCGCCCGCTCACGAACGCCCGCTCCTGGACGTCCGTCGCCGCGCCGATCAGGCGGAGCGCCTCGGCCTCCGTGAGGATGTCCGCCGCCTGGATGCGGACCTGGTCGCGCTTCTTCACCCGGGTCCGGATGCCGGCGACGCAGTCGGGGTAGCCGCGCCGCTGCAGGGCCTCGGTCCCCCACTCCACGAACTTGAACAGCTTTCGAATCGCGACCTTGTAGTCGTGCTTGCTCCAGGGCGCGAGGTCGCTCCCCTCGATCCGCAGGACCGCGTCCCAGATGTCGGCCGCGGTGGCACCCTTGAACGGGATCGTGAGGTGGCGCGTGGCCACCACGTACAGGCACTCCAGCAGTTTCCACCGGCGGACGAGCTGCAGGCCCTCCGCCGCGCAGTACCGCTCGAAGTCGAAGAGTACCTTCTTGTTCTCCTCCGGGATCGCGGCGCGCTCGATCCGTGCCCGGACTCCTTCGAGGTTACGCTCGAAGTCGTGCACCCACCTTCGTCGCATGTCCCTTCCTCCTTCCCGCGCTTCAAGAGGTTGGGGTGCGGGATGTGCGCGATCCGCCCAAGCCCCTGGAGGGATTTGAACCCTCGACCCACGGCTTAGAAGTCCGTTGCTCTATCCAGCTGAGCTACAGGGGCATCCTGTTGTTGGAACAGGGAGTTTTTATACGAGGACGAGCACGATTCCAGTGACGAGTGGGATGAGGAGGTTGTCGTCGAGGAGGCCCCGCTGCTTTATTTTCCGAAGCGGTTCTATTGAGGGGAGCAGCTCTGCAATCGTCGCGAGCAACGCGGTGACAAGCGCCACTGTCGGTGGAACGAACACGACGAGCACGAACAAGGAGACGAAGAAGAATGCAGCAGTCCCTTCAATTGTCTTTTTGTCTAGCAAGCGATGTTTGCCGAGGTTGGAACCAATTGCTGTGGCAACCGCGTCGCCGACAGCAAGGACAAGACATGCAAGCGATGCGATTTCCAGTGGGAAAAGAACAAAGGCAACAGTGCAGCCGGCGTAAAACCAGATAGCACCGAGAAAGGGACGAGGAACAGCTGTGCGTTCGAACTTCATTGCAAAATTGCGGACACGGGCTTCGAGTTGTTTGATGAGGAAGAGGTGGCGATGCTGTCTCCGGACAAATTCTGAGTAGTAGATGAAGGTCAGGGTCAAAATAGCAAATATGAAGACGCCGATGAACCGGCCGGTGTATTGAGCAAGGAAAACGAACAGGATACCGGAAAGATGCACGAGTTGGCGCCGATATTCAAGGTTCATACCATCGTTTGTGCAGAATGCTTCAAAAAGATACTTTATAAGGGACCTGTCTCATAATAAGTTATTGTGAATTCACAATGAAAACCCAAAAACGAAAAGGAATCACGCCGATCATCGCGATTGTAATTTTGCTGCTTATTACCATTGCGATCGCGGGGATCGCGTACACCTTCATTACAGGGGTTGTGACGAACACTGCTGGAAAGACAGTCCGGGTCACCGGGGCTACCTGTGCTAACAATGGAGATATGATCATCTATTTCCAGAACGTTGGGACAGAGACAGTGACAACCAATGGTGATGTTACCGTTGAAAACCCGGTCTGCGTTTCAGGAACCGGCTGCTTTGGAACCTCGAAGATAGCTGTCTGGGCAGCCCTCACCGTTCCTGGTGGTGATGCCAGTAGTGTTACAGTGGATTGCGCGGATGATGGTGCCGTTGGAGCCAACACAGCAACTTGTAAGTACGACGTCGTCGTCGGCGGTACGCCCTCAGCAATCCAACAGCAATGCACTGACAACGTGTAAACCCATCGTAATTGAAGGTCTTTTTCTTTATTTTTTCTTCCTTATACCGGCAGGACTCCCGCCTTCGCCAGGAACAGGAAGACCGCGAAGGAGGAAATCACCATCAGCACCATGTGCTTCGAGCCCGCAGTCACTGAGTTCTGGCCGATCTGTCCGGCAATCAAGCCAGTGAAGATCGCCTGAATAATCACGACCGTGAAGAACATCGATATGTAGTAGAGGCTCACCCCTGGTGTTAAACCAAGAATCACTCCTATAATCGAGAAGTAGTTACAGGGGAAGAACGTGTTCCCGGAACATGGATCGGAAAAGCTAAAGCCAACCATGCTTGCACCTCCTACAGGTGCCCCTGCGTTGGATGTGCTGTCCATCCCAGGGGTTGCCTTGATCAGCGGCACCATCACGTACACCACCATAATGGCGATCCCCATGAACATGAAGAAGATCCCGTACATGATCATGACCTGGGACCGAAGCATGGTCGATCTTTCAGCCTCGGTCTCACGCAGGACGACCATGTCCCGGGAGACCGCATCCAAGGTCGCAGCCACGTTCCCGCCGGACTGGTAGGATTCCCGGACGATCAAGAGTGCCTCGGTGATGATTCGCGATTTCTTGATCTGCTCATGAAAGATGTCGAGCACGCGGATCATGGGAACACCCCACGTCAGCCGGTTGTGCATGCTTTTTACCAGGGGGGTCAACTTTCCGTAATTTGCTTTCGTTGCAAGAGTGAGGGATTCCGGGAAGGACATTCCCGACCGCTGGGAATCAGCAAGATCACGAACAAAGTCAGGGAAATGGTCTTCCACTGCCTTCAGCCAGAGATATTGGAAGTAGTTGTAGATGACCATGGGGACGACACCAGCAAAAATCGCCAAGATCACGAAGTTTCCCAGGACCGAGGGATCACCAATCAGGGCGCCGACCACGATCAGTGCCGCAGCTGCAATCCCGGAGAGCAGGATGATCTTCTTTTTCGGAGACAGGCCTTCTTCTTCCATACGCTACTCAACTGGAGAGATCGCCCGCAACAGGGCGATGAACCCTACTGAAATAATGGGGATAAAGAAGAACACAAGGAACGTCTGGATCAGCAGTGTCGAACCGCCGGTCAGCGGTGCCATGATCGCGATGAGAATGATAAAGAACAGGCTCCCAACGATGATCAGGGTAATGTAGATCTCGGTGTAGAAGGACACGGCGTTCGCGTATTCTTCCAGGGTGCGGCGGTACTGGGCCATGAAGGTCCGCGTCTTCGCGTTCAGGTATTCTTCCAGGTCACCGCCGCTTGTGATAACCGAGGTCATGCCCCACAACAGATCTGCCCAAGCTGAGGAAGGGGATCGGGAAGCAGCCTTCTGCATAGCTGCCGTCAGGTTCATGCCCAGAGCTTTCACGTCTGTGTAGATTTTTTGGGACTCCTTACCAATATGACCGCCCCGGACGCTCAGCATCTTGAAGATTTGCACAGGAGTGATGCCGGAGGACGATGTGGTTGCCATGTAGAACACCGCGAAGGGAAGCGCCTTCTCAATACTTCCCCTGATGCTCTTTGCCTGCATCGACGGGTAGATGTAGCCGAACCCGAAGGTCCCACCAGTCACGCCGATCGCAATAATAATGGAAAAAGTATAGGAGAAGATGGATGCCAGTGTGGTCAAAGCAATGAGAAACACACCAACGAGCAAGGAGACGATAAACGCAATCAACGAGGAAAGCGCAACAACCGACAGATACTCGCTCACCGACACGAGCATGCCTGCTTTCCGCAAGGATGTCTTCAGGCTCGCGAAATATTCTTCATTGGGTTTGACAATCCCCCCAAAAAGGCGCAAGGCGAGCTTGCCAAGGAACATGGACTCTTTATTGCTTTGTGGTATTAAATGAGGAGGATCATTCTTTCAATTCCCGGTCAACGATTTTGACCACGCGGTTGGGATCCGAGTAATAGACGCTGATTGCCCGAGAGAATTCCCGGTAGTCGTAGACATTCTTCTGATGAAGCCATTCAAGGACGCGCTTCCGGCGCATGAGCTCTTCGATGACCGCTTTTTCATCGATCCCGAGATGGAGTGCGAGTTTCTTGAGGATGACGGACTGACCGACGATCTTGAAGGTGTCGCCAGTTGATTGCCAAGCGAAGACTTTGTTCGTCACTGGTTTTCCTTCGCGGAGGCCGACAACCTCCACGATCTCGTTTGAACGTCGGACATGAGCCCCCTTCAAGCGTGATTGTGTCAAAAAGATGATCAGATCGAGGTTTTCAATCAAACTTGAAGGAAGAGAAATTGGTGGTGTGGTCAGCCGGTCCATGAGCTGCTCCGTGGAAGCAGCATGGATCGTTGCCATGGATGGATGACCGGTTGCAATTTGTTGGAAGAGAACAAAGGCCTCCTTCCCACGGACCTCACCCACAATGATGTAATCAGGACGCTGCCGGAGGGATGATCTGAGGAGATCGAACAGGGTGATTTCTCCGACACTCCCTTTCAACGACAATGCCGATCGGGCGACGTGCGGAATCCAATGAGGGAGGGGAAGCCGGAGCTCGGCAGTATCCTCGATTGATACGACTTTGTAGCCGGGTCGGATGAACAAGGAAAGCGCATTCAACAATGACGTCTTTCCGGTCGCTGTCCCGCCGGAAACCAAAATTGATTTTCCGTTTTCAACTGCCAACCAGAGGAACGCCATTTGGAGTGGGTCAATGGTATTGTAGGCAATCAAATGAGACGGTGTCAGCGGCATTTCCGTGAACTTTCGGATCGTGAAGTTGCTTCCCTTCCGTGCAATATCAGTTCCAAGGGTTGCCTGAATACGGCTTCCGTCAGGAAGTGCTGCGTCAAGGAGTGGTGCTGCCACTGAAATGCTTTTGTTCGCTGCTTGTGCAAGGTGAACCACGAATGTGTTCAGTTCGTCTTCGTCATCAAAGTGAATATTTGTCTTGATTGACCCAACGCGTGGATCACGATGGTAGATGTACAACGGGATTCCGATACCGTCGCAGGAAATATCCTCGATTTGCGAATCATTCATGAGCGGCTGGATTTTTCCCATCCCGAGAATGTCGCGCTCAAGATAGTAGACAATCACACTTGCCCGTTCCTGGGTCATGAATTCGATCTCTTGAAGAGATAATTGAATTTCATGACGAAGCATCTGCTTGGCGCGGATCTCGCCGATCTTGTTAAAATCAATATCAAGCCGCTCTTCGAGGTCGTGCTTGATCATCTTCACGATCTCTTTATCCACTTCGCTAATCTCTGGTTCTAACACACGGTAGGTTAGCTGATTCTCCTTGTTATTCCAGAGGATCTTTGCGTATGCGAAGATCTTTTCTTCTTCCTTCGCAGAACGCATTTTCAGCGCATACTCAATATTCACACCCATGATTTTTTCTTTTTCTTCTTCTGCATATTGTGGTGAGCCGACAGAAATCGCATCTTTAGGAATGACAATACCAACGATCTTTGCGGGAACCGTTGTCATGCCTTCTCCGCTTTCTCCAGCAAGTTGTTGTGGATATGGTGGATACGAAGGGTATGGTGGATAGGGAGGATACTGCATGGCCGGTGGACGGAATTCCTTAACATTGACCTGGACGCCTTCACCGGTGATGAGTTTCCCCTGATGGCGTTGCGCAACAATCTCAGCACCGCTTTGGTATCGCTTGGCAAGTCTCCTGGTATTGAGTCGCATACATCCCCCTAGTTAATACTAATTGTCGTACCGACCTTTTTAATGGTCAGGCGCCCATGAAGGCTCCAGACATTGCTATCGACAAGCGTATAGGTGCTCCCCAGAGAAAAGAGATCTGAATCACGAGAGAGGTCAAGAGATGGAAGGGAGAGATCGAGCTGGAGCTTCTCCCCAACCAGCTGAATACGGTAGACCTCGCCAGCAATGTCCCGTGGGATGACAAGCGTCCGAAGGGTGAAATCTGCAGGATCAGTCGCAACAGAGAGAATGCCGGTTGCAACTTCCCGACTTACGGTGTCAAGTTTGTCTGTTGCTGCCTGAACATTCCACACACCACGAAGGACACTGAAAATGGAGAGCATGACAATGAAAATGGCAACCCCGATTGCGAAAAGGAGCACCTGCTCGAACACAAGGGATTGACCTTTCCGTTGCGTCATCCCAAGGTCACCCGAATGTTCGTGACAAAAAGATCACCACCATTTGCAGCAGCTAGGGGAAAGGTTTCTATACTGACCACGCTAAAGGTTGCGCGGTTCTTTCCATAGGCGATAGTATCGCTCGGTGAAGGTCCCAAAAGGCGAATTACAAATCCTTTCGGTACAGCCGTACCAACAGTAATGAGTTGGATTTCTTTGTTAATGATCGAGATGATATAGCCGCTTCCATGTTCTGCTGTTGTCGCCGATAAGATGTTGTGGGAAGCAGAACCATGGACCCCGACACCGTTGACAATGTCACTGTAGCTCACGGCATCGAGGTAGAGGGTTCCCTCTTTGAAGAGGGGAGCGGTTGTTGATGGCAGCTGGAGCCAGATGGTATTATCATACTTTGGGTCTCCGGCATCATAGGCGATCACCTTCATTGATCCGAGGGGAATGGCCACGCTGAAGCTTCCTGAGCCAGCATTCGCAAGATCGGTGATTTGGTCAGCAAGATCGCGCATGAACCGCGTGCCGAGGGCGATATCGCTGCTTGCAGTTTGTTTATTGATGAGCGGAGCGCCCCAGAAGTAGGAGACGGCAATAAGCGCAAGGACAATGCCTGTGATTAAAATAACGCTGGCGGCTTCTGTCTGTCCGAGTCGCATACGCATCTCTTGGCAGCGGGAACATAAAAGGGGTTTACGGACAGAGAATGCGATCCTCACGGGTTGTTGAAGACGTACTCAGGAGGATGTCATAGAAGCCCGTTGCGCAGCTGCTGCCGCAACTGTACTCGATAAGCTTGCCTGCCTCACCCGGAGTGAGGGGAGGATCAATGTTAATTGGGGGAACAGCGACCGCATCGATCTCGATGATTGGAAAATCACTTTCGTCAAGTGAGGATTGGTACCCTGTATTGACAATATACACGGTGATCTTACCGCCTTCGCAGAAGGCGCCGTTGGTAACAATGTTGAAGGTTTTCTGTGTCTGGGTGCCGACATAGCCAGACAAGTACGTCCAGGCCGTCCCGGCAAGGGCGACCGTAATGAGCAGGAGAATGACAACAGCGATGATGGGGGTGACACCGAGACGGTTCTTTCGTTTCATAGAGATCATCCAGGACAATTCACGGAAAGGGCAATACTACTTGCGCCCGTGCCGATTCGGATGGTGTGGAGGCCGCCAACACTTGGATCGTTGATAAACCCAGCGGTTGAACAGTTTGATGTTGATTCAATTGTGCAAAATAACTTCAAAACCTTTGCACTTTCGCCTGTGGTAATGCCGTCAGAGGGGAATTCATGCGTTGCTGACCCACTTAGGCTTTCTGGGATAGTATTGCTATCAATTTGCCGGATAATGAAGTCGTCAAACGTGAGCTCATCCTGGCCGGAGTTCGTTACCAAGACAAGAAATTCTGCACAATCTCTGGCTGGTGATCCTGCACAATCATCAACAATACGGCAGATCGCGCCGCCTCCGCCACTTGGAATAGTAAAGCTCCCTTTCATTTGACTCGAGGTAATACCCGATAAGTAGGACCAGGCCGTCCCGGCAAGGGCGACCGTGATCAAGAGCAAAATAACTGAAGCAACAATTGGTGTCATTCCTTTCTGCATGAACGTCCCCCTTCTTCTTGTGATCGTGAAAATAAAAGAACGAGGCGCCTTAGCGCCGTCGTCGAGTTGGTCGCCTTGTCACTGCTGTTGTAGGGTGCACGTGTTTATGCTTCTCCAACGCCTCTTCGATCTTGCTGACAGACGAGAAGATTGCGATCAGGATGATGGAAACCACAATCAACAGCATCGGTGTCAACAGCTCGGTGGATCGCGTTGCAAAGGCATTTGCGAGCAACAGGTAGAAGGTGATGGCCAGTGTGATAGAGACAACAACCGAAAAGACCTGTGTCATTAACATTTTCGTCATAGATACCCCCCATTCTTTAAGTTAGCGGCGGAACGCGTTTGCGAATTCCAGATGGAGACGCTTGAGCCGCTTCTCAATCATGTCCATGCTGCGGATAGACTGTTCATTGGCCTCGAGGCCCTTTTTGTTGATTTGTACAAGCTCGTCAAGTTTCTGTGTCAGTTTCGCCATACTGTCGCTTGACGGACCGGTGCCACCTTCTTCCACAGCGCTTGCTTTCAAGATCTCGACAAAGTCGTTCATCGTTGAAAGCAGCTGGTCAATCTTGGTTGGGAGACGAGAGACTTCGTTGCGGAGCTCTGCATCCGCCTTGATTACATCATCGATCACGCGCTGATTGGATTTGATGAGCTCTATGATTTGTTCCATTAAACGGTTCACTTCCGAGGAAGTTGTTGTTGATTCCATGCGCGCAAGCCTTTTTTCCATGCGGCGGATCGGCGTTGTTGGGACAATCTCGTACTCTTCGTCCTCGTACTCCATACATCCTATTTGGGCTGAGACGGTATATAAAGTCCGCGCTGCCGCTACGAAAAAAAGAAAAGGGAAGAAGTCCCTTTAGCCTTTTAGTAGTCGTGTCCCATCCCTGGCATACCGCCGGGAGGGCCGACAGGCGCTTCACTCTTGCCGGAATTGATCACATCGTCAATACGCAGGATCATCTCGGCAACTTCGCTTGCGCTCTTGATTGCCTGCAGCTTGATCTTGGATGGCTCAATCACGCCAGCTTTGTATGCGTCTGTTACTGTGCCAGTAAACACGTCAAGTGACGCTGCTTTTTCGCCTCTGTCATGTGCAGCGCGAAGTGCGGCGATCTTATCGATTGGGTCAAGGCCAGCATTTTCTGCAAGGCTTCGTGGAATGACTTCCATCGCAGCTGCGAATGCGAGGATGGCGAGCTGTTCGCGGCCTTTGAACGAGTCTGCGTACTTGCGAAGTTCTTTTGCAAGTTCAATCTCCGTTGCACCGCCGCCAGCAACAATTTTGCCGAGTTCAATTGCTGCAGCAATGCCTTTGATTGCATCTTCAACAGCACGCTCGACTTCGTCGACGACATGTTCAGAACCACCACGAACCAGCACGGTGACCGCTTTCGGATCCTTGCACTGTTCAACGAAGATCATGGATTCGCCAGCAACCTTGCGCTCTTCGACAATACCTGCGTACCCAAGGTCATTCTTGGTCAAGTCCTTGATTGCGGACACGATTGTTGCGCCTGTTGCTTTTGCAAGCGCTTCCATGTCGGATTTTTTGACACGCCGTGCAGCGAGCACGCCGTTCTTTGCGAGATAATGTTGTGCAGTGTCGTCAATGCCCTTTTGACACAGGACGACCTTGGCGCCGGATTCTTTGACCCGTGCGACCATGTCCTTGAGCATCCTCTCTTCCTGGTCAAGGAAAGCCTGCATCTTCTCCGGAGAGTCGATGTTAATCTTGGCATCGCCTTCAAGTTCTTTGAGCTCAAGGGCTCCTTCCAGCAACGCGATCTGCGCCTTCTCCACACGCTTTGGCATGGCAGAATGAACAACTTCCTTGTCGATGAGAATGCCTTCAATGAGGATTGTGTCTGTCATCGAACCAGCAGCCTTTTTTTCAATTTTCACGTTGTCGACGTCAACAATCACCTTTCCGTCCTTGGTCTCCGCAACTCGTTGAGCTGCCTTGACCATGATTGCAGAGAGTTCGTCGCTTGCCCGCTCCGCTGCCTTCCCGGTCATGGCAGTTGTCGCGATCTTCTTGAGGAGTGCTTCGTCCTTTATGGAGATAGGCTGACTGATCTTCTCGATCGTTTCCAGGGCCTTGTTCTTTGCGAGGAGGAAGCCTTTCGTAATGACAGTAGGATGCACTTCCTGCTCGAGAAGCTCTTCAGCTTTCTTGAGGAGCTCGCCTGCGAGCACGACTGCTGTCGTGGTCCCGTCGCCGACGTCCCGATCCTGGGTCTTGGCGACCTCGACCATCATTTTCGCAGCTGGGTGCTCGATTTGCATTTCGTCAAGAATGGTTGCCCCGTCATTCGTGATGACAATGTCACCGAGTGAATCAACGAGCATCTTGTCCATACCCTTGGGACCAAGGGTCGTTCGGATGGCATCAGCGATTGCTTTTGCAGCACCGATGTTGTTCTTCTGGGCATCTCGCCCGCGATTTCGGAGGGTTCCCTCCGACAAAATCAAGATCGGCTGTCCACCGACTTGGGTTAAAGTTGGTTGCATGAAATTCACCTCTTCAAGTATTTGTATCCTTCCCGAATGTGGAAGTGGTAGGTTTTATGAGGGAGAGTTTTTAAGCGTTGTTGGAGATGTATAACATTGTTATATTAGGGAGAAAGGATGTATCACAGTGTTATACACGCTAAGGTCATTTTAGCCTTCCACACATTATAGAACCACGGGCCCGTAGCTCAGCTGGTGAGAGCACCTGGCTTATATCCGGGCGGTCGGGGGTTCGAATCCCCTCGGGCCCATTCGGATGGGTCCAGTTTGTCAGGTGATGGACAAACCAGACCCACCCTGCTCTCTTGCTTCACAGAATAGGGATCAGTCCAGCGAACTGCGCCACTGCGGCAAATACCATGACCCACACACTGACGACGGCGAGCAGCAGGAAGGAATTTGTGCAGTGTTCTTCCGGATCGTCAAGGTGCCAGTTACGGGCGACGCTTCTGACCTGGCCCCAGAACGGGATGAGGAAGTCGCCCAAGGTGAACACCCAGTCTGAGCGAGAGAATCGGAATGTCTTCATGACGTGCTCCTTCTCGAATCGAGATTTATTATCGAAAAACGAAAGACAGGGATCCCGTTCTGACCTTCATGTCACTAACCGAAGCGTTCTTCTCCAAGAACACCGGTTTGGTGTCGAACGATTGAAGGGAGGGATAAAGATGGCTACTATATCTGACAGGAAAGATTCAAAAAGGTCGGCTATCCCGCAACTGGCTTCTGTTTCTTCCCCAAAATAGCGTGACTGAACTTCTCAACCAGCTTCGGCTGTGCAGAACACAGATCGGTCATGGTCACGACTCCAACGAGTCGGTTCCCATCAATCACCGGCAGGGTTTTGAGCTGCTTTTCGGTCATAATCTCAATTGCATCAGACAGTTCGAGGTCCGGCTTCACCATAATCACTTCTTTAGTCATGACATTTTTCACTTTGGTCTTCGTCGGATCCTTTCCCTGAGCAACCAAGTTCCGGATGATATCGCCGTCTGTAATAATCCCAGCAAGTTCGTCCCCTTTTGAAACAATCAGACTGCTGATCTTGAGTTCTGCCATTTGTTTTGCAGCTTCTTCTACAGTTGCGGTTTCCTCAATCTTCTTCACATCTTCGGTCATCACTTCTTCAACGAGCATACTTTCCCTTTCTCAGGAACCCTTAAATTAGAATCGGCGTTCCATGTGTTCCCTTTTTTTGTCAAACCGGGGGACGAACAACCGGTACTTGTCCTTGTCCTCAATCTCATCAAGCACTCTGCGAACAATGAGCTTCATGGGATTTCCCAACATGGGCAACCGCTTGTGAATGTCCTCGAATGATTCGAACGGCTTCTTCTTCCGCTCATCAAGAATGATCCATAAATGTTTCTTCCCGATCCCAGGTAACAATTCCAACTGGTGCATCCGCAGCGACACGTTCCCGCTCTTGTTGAAGAACTCAATGTATTGTTCAGGGGCTGTCTCAATCACGGTTTTGGTTGCGCTCTCCAGTTCCTGCTTTGCTGCATTCGTCAAGTCGCGCAGCTCGATCCGCCCGCGAATGTACTTTATTTTCTCACGTTTCTGGTCGCCGATGTAGACAGATTCTCCCACCTTAAGGGTGACATCTTCCCGGACAATAACTTCCAACAGTGAAAAGTATTGCTCACCCAATACCTGGGCAATTGGTTGTGCCCGCTGCATGTCATAATGGCCGTGCGTCAGGAAATCCAGCACAATCGCTTTGTCGTCTTTCCGCAATGGCTTAGAAATCATAAATGATCACTCCGGTGTGTCGCTGTTCCTTATCGGAACTTGGACACAATCGAAAGAATGTTCTTTATCTCCTCTTCAGAGAGGCTCACAACCTCGTGCTGAAGGAGTTGCCGGAGTTCATCCTCATTTTTCGGCAGCAGGTTCGCGATCTGCACAATAAGGCTATCCTTGAGCTTCTCGATGCCCGAAAGCTCGGTCACCAAGTCCTGTGCTTCTTTGGGTTTGAGGGTCGTGAACTTTCGGAGGTAGTCAAGAGCATTCTGCTGGACATACCCGAGTTCCCGGGACTTTTCCTTCTTCTCTAGAATATCCTTTGCCTCGGTCCAAGTAATCGGGCGCTCTTCCTTGACTTCCATATGTTCACCTTGGAGAATGAATTAATAAACGTCTCAGGCATCGGGTTTGAGGGGTTTCAGATGCTCTGGGCGGGCAATCACAGTCTTGAGCTTGCCGCCGGTCTTGAGCTCAACGAGGTAGGCTTGTCCGCGCTTCCCGGTCACGATCCCCACGATCCCACGGAATCGGGGATGGGGCATGCCCTTGTGACTGCTCGGCTCTTGGTGGACTACCACCCGCGAGCCAATGGGATGGTCAGCGAGGAACTTCTCAACTGTGAACTTAGATCGACTGGCACTGCTAAGTTTTTGCCTTGTTTTGTGTCGGAATCCATGACTTCGTTTCGCCATACTAGTTCCTGTGGATCGCGATCACATCCAGCGCCTTCACCACAGCAGGGTTCTTAAGGAGGCCTGCTGCAGACGGCTGGGTGCGACCATTATCGCCAGTTATCAACTCCTTCACGTACAGTCCTGCTTCCCCGCGGATTGTGAACTCCACGTCCTTGCCTTTCCGCTTCCACATCATGGAGCAGAGGCGACGGCGTCGGAGCTTGTTGGCCCGCCGGTGGAGGACCCGTGTCGGAGTGTGCTGCCTTATTGACCCCACGAGCTTTTTAAGCATTTTCAAGTCCTTTTCAGTGACAGGTTTCTTGAAGCGAACCAAGACGCGGTAGCTCTTTTCTGCCCGGGATTCCTTGAGCGCCACAACTTCCTTGACATCCGACCAGCGAAGGTTAAAGATCTGAACCTTCTTGCTCTGGTTGACCGCAGCGCGAAGTGTGGTGAGATTCAGCGTCCGTTTCTTCGGATTCTTGATCTCTAGTACGAACGGCCGTTTTCCAAGGCAGCGCGCGTCAATATCCTCCCGTCCGAGTGCGTGGAGGGAGTGTCCTGTTCCTTTGGTGACACACATGAACGGCTTTGCAATGATGTCTTCGACAGTAACCCTGTACTTGTCCCATTTGGTTTGGGGAATTCCCCTGACAAGTTTCTGGTATTCTCCATATACATAGAGTGACGCAATCTTCACGTCGAACTGTCGCTTCGCAAGATTCAAGGTAACAGTCACATCAGGGATTTGTTCATCAGCATCCTTTCCTGTTCTGTTACTGATAAGTTTCCCAAGTTCCCTGTTCACCTCCGCTTTCAACGGTTCGCAAAACTCGGTGCCAATCTCTTCCCAGACCTCTTCCTCAACAGTTGCCAATGGTCGTGAGAGAATAGTCCCAACAACAAAGGTGTGGTACTCGATCCCTTTCAATTCCCTCACTGCTGCAGCGGCGTACGCTGGCAGTTTTTCAAACAAACCGAAACATACTTCGCACGATTTTTGCTTTGCCTTCTTTGCCTTCTTATTCCGGAACTGGATGTTCGCAAAGTTTTCTGACTTGACGGGGTATGGTTTGGCATCGTAGTCAAGAGCAAGAATTCCGCGGAGTGCGCGGCCACGCGCGTCGTTCGTCGTCCCGCTGGTCAACTGGGCAACCTGCCGACCAAGACAATGATCGCACACAACCTTCAATTCCAAGAGCCGCTTCGCGCGATCGAGCATGGATGACGTTGCGACCGGCGCCTAAAAAGCTTGAATGCTCCGAAAACGTTCCAAATCATCCTGGCGTCATCCTGGAGCGGTTTTCATCATCGCATCCAAGACTACCCAGCCCTGCTTTAAAACGTTATTCAAGGATGATCGGCGCATTCTGCGATATTCGATTCAGTTGCTGCTCGATTGCCTGCAACCGACGCTCCATGGTGGATAATGATTGGAGTGATGTCGCCCGCATTGCCGTGACGTCCCGGCGGAAGGTCTCGAGGTTCGTCTTGGAAAGGGATTTCTCAAGCTCCTGAATCCGATCAACTTGCCGTCGTGTTGCCTGCCATTCATCCCGGAGATGTTCGGCAACCTTCTTCTGGTCTGCGAGGGCGTCAGCGACCTTCCGGTTGACCCGCTGGAATTCGTCGTAAATGTTGTTCTCCAGTTCCTGCACATTCAATGATGCAAGCCGCTTCTTCCATTGCTCTGTTTCCTGTTTTTGTTTCTCCATCTTCTGAAGCCGATCCTCGAGGTTCTCGACAATGGCACGAACTTCAAGCACGGTCTGTGCCTTCGGTGCATCCTGCATCAAGGAAGCTGCAATCTTCTCTACCTGCTCCAACCGATCATCAATCTGCTTCTTCTTGTGTTGTGTCAGGTCCTTTGTTGCATCCCCGACATGTTTCCTGACAAAATCACGCAAATTCGTTGTTCGTTCTTCGTGTTCTTGAGTAAGCTCGTGGAGAGCATTTCGGTTCTCCTCGATCCGTTTCTCAAGCAGTGCTATCTGTTTCTTGAGTTCGGTATGGAACCCGTAGAGTGCCTTCTTAGCATCTTCCTTCCCTGAAGTTGCAGGGGCAACTGCCATTTCATGGACTTGCTGCTCCAGTTTCTCGAAGTGATCCATGAGGTGCTTCACTTCTGTTCGGAGCTGCAAGAGCGTCTCAGCCTTCGCTGCACCACCAGTCATCTGCTTTCCGATAGTTTCCAACTCAGCCATCCGTTTGTGAACATCAGTCTGTTTCGCAACATTCTCCACTCCTCGCTGCAGATCGAGCAGTTGTTGTTCGAGTGACGTGAGACGCTGTTCAACGCGCTTCTCCAAGGACTTTGCTGTGTTTTCGGCGTGTTGAGTAAATCCTGATTCAATTGTTGTCATCTGTTTCTCTACTGTTGCAAGCCGCGTATCATGATCAGGCCGCTTATATTTATTCAGTTCTTGGAGGTGCTTCTTGGATCCTTCAATCATTCGTCGAAGAACAATCATCTCTGCCTTGGTTGTTTGCTGTTCCTCGGTCAGTGTGTGGAGTTCGTTTCGGAGGGCTGCCACATCAGTGGGAAGAACACCTCCGGTTTTGTGGTTCTTCACGTGCTCGGCAAGCTGTTGGACAGTCTCCCCAACGTGTTGGATGTTTCTGATGCGTTCTTCTGCTTGAGCAAGCCCCGTTTCCAGTGATTTCTGGGTATCGGCAAGCGACCGAACCTCTTTCAAAAGAATGTCGAGACTCTTGTACGATTCCTGCTTCACGTGCTCGTGTTTCATGTCTGTTGATTTCTTCACACCTTCGAGCATCTTTCTGAATTCACTCTTCTGTTTGCCGACGAGTTCGCCTGTTTCGCCATGTTTTGAATGCAACAAGGTAATTTCATCAGCAAGCGTTCGAACTTCCGCCCGCAGATCCTCGATTACTCCAGAAACAGTATCCTGTTCAGGGAGAGGTCGACTTTTGAGCTTCTCAATCTCTTTCACAAGATTCTTCTGTGTTTTCTGAAGCACTGCAAGTTCATTCCAATGAGTATCCAATGCGCGTTTTGTGTCGAGCTTCGGGTCATGTTTCTCCCAAAGCGACTTGTGTTGTTTTGCTAATCCTTTGTGTGACACAGACAGACTCCCGACTTCTTCATCAAGTTCACCAAGTCTGTTCCGAAGATCCTCGAGATCCCGTTCACGGGCGTCCACATCGGCAAGGGTTTGTGAAAGTTCCCGCTGCTCCTTGGCAAGTTGATCCTGTGTTTTTGCAAAGGATTGGAATTTGTTTGCAAGGTTGTCTAGTTCGTTCTTTACTGAACCAACGTCCTTGGTTTTCTGGAGTTCAGAGAGCTGACGTGCCAGCGACTGATATCGCCCGGATAAGTTCTGATAATCTTTAATCACTGAATCCACATGTTTCTTTAACGATGAAGCATCAGCGCCTGTTTCGAGTCGTTTCTTTACATCAACAACCAGTTTCTGATTATCCAATAAAATATGATTGACCCGCTCAGTATTCTCCTCTTGTTTTTCTTGAACACCGAGAAGTGAGGATGTGAATTCCTTCATTTTTTTCTCTGTTTCGTCTAATGATTTCTCGACTCGCTCTACTGAACCCCTGATATCACTGACCGATTTCTCAACTGTTCCGATTGATTTTTGAAACGAACCAACCGACTGCTTTACCCCAGTGACCGATTTCTGAACAGTTCCAAGTGATCGTTGGTGTGTTGAAAACGTGGATTTGAGTTTGTCAAACTGCCCGCCTTTCTCCTCAATTGATTTGACCTTGTTTTCCAGCGTTGACACTGTTTCAATGTGCTTATCAAAATTCTGGACTGATTCAGGAACACGGATCGAGCGGAGCCCGGCAAGCCGCTTCTCGAGGTGGTCAATACGCTGGTGGAGCTCTTTCTCCTTCGTCTCTTTGGTGTCCTCTTCGGGCATAGTCTACTTCTCCCCAAAAAGAGATTTGAATGTTCCCTTTTTCTTGGCAAGATCCTTCACGATCGCTTCCAGCTCTTCGATCGTGTCAATGAGTGCTTGTTGGGTCTTTTCCTGCTGCTCGATACGCTTCAAGAGGAGTTTCAGATCCTTCTGGGGGATCCCCTGATTTCCACTCCCTCCCGGCTTCTGGTTCAGCCGTTTCTCGAGATCATCGAGATGGGCAGCAAAGGATTCCAAGAGCTTTGTGGCCGGGCCTCCCTGTTCCATCTGGGCAACCCGGTCCATTAACACGGCAACCTGATTCTGGATGCCTTCATTATCGATCTTTTTCGAATTTTGAATATGTTTCTTCAACTCTTTGACGTCGTTCGAAAGATCTTGCAAAGCCTTGAGCTTATCAGTCCGCTGGGCAAGATCCATGATTGCGGCAAACCGCTCTTCGTTCTCGGGAGCCAGAGAAGGTATTACTAGCCGGACCTTTTCGATTTCATTCCGTAGGTTCACGATATCGAGCTTGTCAACCAGTTCAATATCGTGATACTCGGCAAGCTGGACTACAAGGTCGTCCATATGTTGGTCCATCTCATTGAGGCGTTTTATGATCTCCTTGATCACTTGTTTTTGCTTTTCTTGATCCTGGACATTCTGACCTTCAACCACAAGAACCGCCTCTTTTACTCTTTAGTAACGCGATTATATATGTCAGCGTCTACACGTCTGACTCGACAAAAACGCTCGGACAGGCCAGGTTCCTGACCTTGACTTTCTGGAGGGTCCCGTTGAGATCCTCGGTGAAGATAGCTCGCAGGACAGCACTCGCTCCTGGTTTCAGTGGCAGTGCCTTGGTTTTCTGGAACGTATCGTTCATTGACAACTCCTTAACAACGAGTCCTTCATCACTTGAATTGAAGAACACCTCAAAGGAGAAGTTGTACATATTGACAAGACCGGTATTGACAATCCTCGTGGAAAGAATGTCACTCGCGGTTGAGATGTCAAACGTAAACCCATTTGTCCCATAGGTTGTGTCAACATCATAGGCTGCATTCTGGCACCGGATCTGCATATTCGTCTCTTCCGTAGTTTGGTTGGTCGTATCCACAGCAAGATTGAATGCCCAAGGAGAAATGAATGCAGCAAGGGCAACGACAAGGGCAACTAAGAGTATCGTCGAGATGAGGGGATCAACACCTTTTCGCATATTATTCACCTTCGATTGTGATGAAATCAGCACCAGATTCCAGGATAAATTTAATTGTATAGTTCAAGTACGTTGAATTCACGATAGCATTTACTTGACCGAATGGAAGATAGGATCCATTCTCGACAGCTATCGTATAGCCGAGACCACTTACTGAATTTGGACTATTATCAATACTGACTTTGAAGAAACCCGGATTTTGCAACCAGTCTGTTGTGTCTTTGTTATAGATCGCAAGGAGAAGTTGATCAGTATAGAGCGTAACCGGTGAACTCCGATTCCCCGTTTTATTAATATATACAATAAGGTGCTCGTTTTCGATTCGATAGGTAGTATTCCCCCACAGCGTTGTCTCATTGAGTGACGTCTCAAGATTCGCACCGATAATAAGATTCCCAAATCGTTGTGCTGTTCGTGGTGTAATAACATCAGCCTTTGTTTCAAAGGTCCATAAAATCAAATTCAAGGTATTGTTGACAACAAGTTCTCCAGGATCAACAAGAAGGGAAACAGTCCTCCGAGAACCGTTTCCTTGTGCCGCAACATCCCGGATCACCTGATCGAGTTCAGCAAAGGTTCCCTTCATCTTCTCGATGGCGGCGGTTGCTTGGAGTTTCTCAACAAGAGGGATAGCCGCCTGGATGACTATAATTGTTGCCGTAATGGTAATCGCTAAAAACAAGACACCTGAGATCAGGCTAATTCCCTGCCGCATATGCTCCTATTGGGCGGCCTGTTTTATAATGGCAGATTCGGGTATTCCTATAAATTGTGTGCCGTATTGTGAAAGGTATGCGCATTGCGATTGTTGGAGGAACCGGCTATGTTGGTTTCTGTACAGGACTTGGGTTTGCAAGCAAGCGGCATGACGTTGTCCTCATCGATCTGAACGCCAAAAAACTTGCCGGTGTTCGCGAGGGACGATGCCCGGTCTACGAACCTGGTGCAGCTGAAATCCTTCGAAAGGTGCTTGATCAAGGAAACCTCACAACAGCAACAATCATTCCCGAAGCTGATATTATTCTTCTTGCTGTCGGAACACCATCTTTGCCAGATGGGGGTATTAACGTAACACAAATCAAAAAAGTGAGCGAGACTATCGGTAGCACAATCAAGACCTGGAACACATCTCCTGTGATTGTTGTGAAATCGACTGTTGTTCCTGGCACAACAGAAACCGTTGTTAAACCAATTGTGGAATCAACATCAGGGAAGCATGCGGGAACTGATTTTGGTCTTGTGATGAATCCGGAATTTCTGCGCGAGGGTGTTGCCCTCAAGGATTTTCTCAATCCTGACAGGATCGTGATTGGTGAATACGACAAGCGATCTGGTGACCTTGTGGCAACCCTCTACAAAGACTTTCCGGGGACACTCATGCGAACCTCTCTTGCAGCTGCTGAGATGATCAAGTATGCGAACAATGCGTTCCTCGCAACCAAGATTTCCTTCATTAACGAGATTGGCAATCTTTGCAAGCGGCTTGGCATTGATATTGACGAGGTTGCAAAAGGCATTGCCCTCGACAAACGAATTGCACCCCACTTCCTTCAATCTGGAGTTGGGTATGGAGGCTCCTGTTTTCCAAAGGATGTCGCCGCACTAGCATCATTGGCCAAACAAAACGGTTACGAACCAAAACTGCTTAACGAAGTCATGGCTTTGAATAAACGGCAACGACGCCTTCTCCTCGATCGTCTTGGCCCAATGAAAGGGAAGCGGGTTGCGGTCCTTGGACTTGCTTTTAAACCCAATACAGACGATGTTCGCGAGAGCCCAGCAATCGATATTATTGGAGATCTTGTAAATCAGGGTGCTTCTGTTGTTGCCTATGATCCGCAGGCGATGATTACAATGAAGCAAGTGTTTCCCAACATTCTGTATGCCCAAACAGCAAAGGAAGCGCTTCAGACTGCTGATGCATGCGTTGTGCTAACTGATTGGAATGAATTCAAGGAATTGACTATTGAGGACTTTACACAAATGCACGGCACTCAAATTATCGAAGGGCGGCGTATCTTGAAACCGGAAATCAATGCTGATGGGCTGTGTTGGTAAGCCGCTTCACTGCCTCAACATCTGCTTTTGTGTGCACGTTCACCCAGCTTCCAGAAACAGAACATCCTGCCAATTGTTTTTTGTGGGCAAGCCTCGGGAAGACGTCGTCTTGTAATGACCAGTTGAGGGTTCCGGGTGGAATTTGTGTAAAGATGTCCGGTTTCATAAATCCAAGGAAGAGGCCGATCAAGGTTGTTTGGGGAACTTTTGGCCGTTCCTCGTAATTCATAATGAGCGGGCCATCAAGGGTGACGATCCCCCGCCGCCAGCTATGTGTTGTCCCGGCAAAGACGCCGATTGTTGCGATCGTATTCTGTTGCCGATGGAACGCGTACAGTGAGGCGAGATCAAGATCAAAGTAGAAATCACAAGGGAGGAAGAGAAAGTCGCTCGTGATAACCGATCGCGCCAAGGCGAGGGTTTTCGCGCTTCCTTGCAGCTTCTTCTCCTGAATGTAGTTCAAGGTAACCCCGAGCTGTTCTCCGTCGCCGAGTACTTCGTAGAGCTTGGCGAGGAGCAGGGGCGATCCGATAATCGAAATGTTCACAAAACCGGCGAGCCGGCACTTTGCAATACTGTCTTCAATAAGCAGGCGATCGCCAATACTGACAAGAGGCCGATAGGTGCGCAATTCTCGGATGTAGAGATTCTTCGCTTCACCACCAGCGAGGATGACAGCATGACGCTGCCCACGAAGGTAAGACCGAACAATCGACTCAAATGCGTCCGAGCGGGAGCGATAGATACTTTTCGTGATCCGGTCAATCTCGCGGAGGAGTTCCTTCTCGATAGTGAGAGAGATTCGTTCTTTCATAATACTCCAATATTACGAAGTAATACCTTTTTCCTCTATATAAAAGGATAGCCTAGTATACTGGAAGCATGACCGAACGGACGCTTGTAGTGATCCTTTCTGGTGGGCTTCAGACCCGGTTCAGGAAAGATGCACGAGGAACATCATATGAAGATCTTGCAGAAACAACACCGAAGCTGCTTTTCCCTCTGAATCCCACAAATGAAACCCCTTTTTCTCGCCAGCTCGAAGCCCTGCAATTAGTGAGAGGAGAGAAACAGGTTCGTGTTCCCGTAAGTAGAGAATTCTATGAAATGACCGAACGAGCTGCCGCCAGGTACAGGTGGTTGTTTGGACTGGACATAGAAGTCCTTCCCAATGAGGCAACAACGAATGAAACGAGACTCGGTGCTCTCGCCGATCTTGAACGTTCCTTGTACGGAGATTGGAGCCAGGCGCTCGTTTCTCCAAGTGATCGGGTGCCACGGAAAGGGTATCGATCTGCTCCATTCCTTGAGGCAGCAGCGGAACGGGATTGCCTCTACGTCATGAGAACACATGTTCAGACGCTTGAAGAGGCAAAGAGTCATGGTGTGATTACCATTAATGAAGAAGGAAGAATTCTTGAATTCCATGAGAAGCCGGAAAATCCCACCACAACAGATATTGCCTTTGCAAACTATGTTTTCAGACCAGAAGATGGGACAACGTTGCAAGTACATAACAGAAGCGGATATCCACTCGACCCCCCAGGTCATTTCATTGCTTATCAAGTTGAACAAGGAGAACGTGTATACACATTTTACGTTGACCCTGAAATAATTCAAGATGTGGGCCGATTAGATCATTATCTCAAGGTTCGAGAATAAGTCATGCGAGGTGAATTATGAATACCGTAAGGAAAGCTGTCATTCCAGCAGCAGGATTCGGGACACGATTCCTGCCCGCAACAAAGGCGCAGCCAAAAGAAATGCTTCCTGTCATTGACACCCCCGTCATCCAGTATGTTGTTGAAGAGATCGTCAAGAGCGGTATCAAGGAGATTCTCATCATCACTGGCCGCGGAAAACGGGCGATTGAAGATCACTTCGACCGGTCAACAGAGCTTGAGGAAATGCTCAAGGAAAAGGGAAAAAACGATGCCTTTGTCAAGATGCGCGAGATCGCCGAACTCGCTGACATCCACTACATTCGGCAACAGGAACAACGGGGACTTGGCGACGCAATCCATTGTGCTAAATCATTCACAAACGGCGAGCCATTTGTCGTCCTCCTTGGAGATACGATCATGCAGGCAGACGTTCCTGTGACGAAACAACTAATTAATTTTTATAACAAATACCAGTCATCAATTATTGCCGTTGAACAGGTTCCTCGAGAAAAGATTAGCCGTTATGGTATTGTTGGTGGAAAGGAGGTTGAACCAGGTGTTCTGGAGCTTGACACGCTCGTGGAAAAACCGCAACCCGAGGAAGCACCATCTTCATTCGGGGTCACCGGTCGCTACCTGCTCACGCCCGCCATTTTCGAAATGATTGAAAAAACATCGCCTGGCAAAGGGGGGGAAATCCAGATCACCGATGCGCTCAAACTCCTCCTCCAGAAAGAAAAGATATATGCTGCAAATGTGAAGGGAAAACGATATGACATTGGAAACAAACTCGATTATCTCAAGGCGACAGTAGAGCTTGCCCTGCAACGCGCGGATCTCGGAAACGACTTCCGATCCTTCTTACAGACCCAGGTGAAATCATGAACACATGTATCGTTGCTGGTGGCGCGGGCTTCATTGGAAGTCATCTCTGCCGGTCGCTTCTGGAAAAAGGGTATCGCGTCATCTGTGTTGATAGTTTTGCGACAGGGACAGAGAAGAATGTTCATAATCTCGTCGACAATTCCCGCTTCAAAATCAAGAAGCATGATATTCGGGAACCACTTATGATTAATGAACCTGTTCAGTACGTTTTCCATCTTGCAAGTCGTGCAAGTCCCGTTGACTATCAGAAACACGCATTGGAAACACTCGAGACGAATGCGTTTGGAACGCGATTGCTGCTCACGTTCGCTCTTGAGAAGAACGCTCGCTTCCTGTTTGCAAGTACTAGTGAGGTCTATGGTGATCCAGAAGAGCATCCACAAAAAGAGAGCTACTGGGGCAATGTCAACCCGATCGGTATTCGCTCGTGTTATGACGAAGGAAAGCGGTTTGGAGAGTCTCTTGTTATGACAATGCACAGGGAAACTGGTTTGGATGTTCGCATTGCCAGAATTTTCAATACCTACGGTCCCAACATGACAGCAGGTGACGGCCGGGTCATCCCGAACTTCATCACCCAGGCACTCGCAAACAAACCGCTTACAATCTACGGAGATGGTTCACAGACACGCAGCCTGTGCTATGTTGGCGATCTCGTTGTCGGATTGGAAACACTCATGTTTAAAGACAATATCTCCGGAGAAGTTGTTAATTTAGGAAACACTTCTGAGATTACAATAAAAGAACTCGCACAAATCGTAAAGAAGATTGCCACGAGTACAGCAATATTTGAAACAAAAGATCTCCCTGAGGACGATCCAACACGTCGATGTCCGGATATTACAAAAGCGAAACAACTTCTCAATTGGGAACCGCGTGTTTCACTGGAAGAAGGACTTGAAAAGACAGTCTCTTATTTCCGTTCACTGAAGGAGGGTTCATGAAACGAAAAATCTTAGTAACCGGCGGTGCGGGCTTCATTGGAAGTCATGTCGTTGACGAGCTCATCAAGCGGGGGAATGAGGTCGTTATCCTCGACAACTTTTTCGGGAAGAAGAACAAGCTCGACGGAGTGAACAAGCAGGCAGAGATTATTGATGGTGACGTCACAAAACGGGAAGACTGCCAGCATGCAGTCAAGGATGTTGATGCAATCTATCACATTGCAGCGCATGCTGCAGAGGGCCAGTCTGTTTACATTCCAATTTTCAATGCAAAAATCAATATCATGGGATCGGTCACGATCCTGACAGAGGCGATCAACCGGGGTATCCGAGATTTTGTGTTCACCTCAAGCATTGCAGCATATGGGAAGCCCAACACCCTGCCTATCACAGAAGACCATCCACTCAATCCGGAGGATCCCTACGGTGTCACAAAGAAGACGATCGAGGATTACTTGCGGGTGTATCATGAGCTTGATCGCATTGATCCGTATATCGTCCGGTTCTTCAATGTCTTCGGGCCGCGACAACGGATGAATGACCCGTATCGGGGTGTTATCCCTATCTTCATCAATCGGTGCCTCAAGGGGGAGAAGCCTGTCATCTTTGGAGACGGTGAACAAGGAAGAGCATTCACGTACATCTCCGATATTGTCGAGCCGATGTGCGACATGGTGGGCAAGCGCGAACTCATCAATAATCCCATCAACATTGGGAATACCGATGTTTGGACTGTGAATAAGCTTGCAAAAGAAATTATGAACATCATGGATATGCCGGGCGAACCAGAACATGTTCCTGCACGACCCACCGATGTGGTCCTCTGTTATTCGGATATCACAAAAGCGAAGAAGTTGTTGGGATACCGACCACGAGTCTCTATTCCGGAAGGATTGAAGTTAACTCTCGCCTGGGCAAAGGAACAAGGCCCACAAGAATTCGACTATATGACGTATTTCGAGATCCCCAAACTTTCGCACAATGTTTACAAAGAGAAAACAATCTAGTAGTCGTTCACGTGTTTCCGAACAGCCAAAATCCATCTCAGGAAACGTTTTGGAGTAACCTTGATCGGACTCATGCGCATTTTGAGAGTATACCCATACCAACCCATAAGAATGTACATAAAGAGTTTATTCTGTGGGAGTTTAATGAGTTGCTTTGTGAGGGGCAGCAGCCAAGGATAGGATACGGTAATACCAAAAAATTTGTGAAGATTTTCTACCAATCTTTTTTCTTTTTTATTTTTGAACGTGATAGCACTCTCGATTTTGTTGTTTGCCCTGATCATATCATAATCACCATCAAAATATCCGTGTTGTTTGGCATATTCACCGAGCCATGTTCTTGGATAGGGTGTCAAGAGTGATGACCAAGCCATAGTTGGTTTAAGTTCGATATTGAACAATAGTGTTTCCATATCAACTTCGAATTTGTTTTCAACGGGAAGCCCAAGGATATTGTAAAATCCGTACTTGATCCCTTCTTCTCTCAAATATTTGCAGGCGTTTCTAATCTGATCTTTGCTCATATAACGCTTCAGGATGCCATTCCGTACCTCATCGTTCCCTGACTCAATTGCGAGGAATGTTGAAACACACCCACCTTTCTTAAGTAGTCTGGCTACTTCAGGTGTAACAAGGTTTGCTCTTACATTACAAAACCATGGAATACCAATCTTTTTAGGCCATTTTTCAGCAAGCTCTTGAAGCCATTTAATATCAGCCATGATGAATGTATCATCATTGAATTTGATGAATTCCAGCGGGTACTTCTCCTTTATCATCAAAACCTCTTCGATGATGTTGTCAACGCTGCGCTTTCTGACCTTACTCCAATCCTTACCGTAGATATCGACCATCTGCTTGTTGAAACAATACGTGCACATGAATGGGCAACCTCGTCCTGAAATAATACGCTTCTCTCCTTCGTCAAAGAGACTTTTATCATAGTTGTAGATAAGTTCCCTGTCTGGAAGAGGGAGTTCATCGAGATTTTGAAGAAGTGGTCTTGGGGGGTTTTTTATGACAGAACCGTCAGCCTGTTTTATCCACAGATTTTTAATATTATTTATCGATTCCTTTTTTTGAAGAGCATTCAGAAGGTCGACAAATGCTTCCTCCCCTTCTCCGATAACAATAACATCTACTCCGTTACTATCAATCATTTCCGGGAAAAATGTTGGATGAGGTCCACCGAAAATCGAGAGAAAATTGTACCTTTTTTTCAGATTGTTGTTGAAAGTAATAATTTGAGGATGCTCTCCTGTATGGAGACTGTAGGCTAAAATGTCTGGTTGATATTCTTTCATTTTCTTGTGGATATCCTCAAGATCTGTTGCGATTAGATCTGTTTGATGACCTGCCTGCTTCGCAACAGCCGATAGATACATGATACCGAGACGTTCGCACATCTTCAGATCTTTCAACACAAAAAGTACTTTCATATCACTCTACATCAAGTCCCATCAAGTCCCCTGAACAATTTTTGCACATGGGAATGGCAGTCTTATTAGTGAGCATTGCTTTTCTGAAGTTAACATACTTTGTACTGTTCCATGCTTTTTTGAAACCTTCCTCAAAAACGTTCCCAAAAACGAAATTGCGGTTCGGGTCATTGCAACAGGGAGAAATTGACCCATCCCAATTGACAACTGAGGTATGCCAGAGTCGCACACATCCGTCTTTGATTTGTTTCCTTATCATACCCTCTTTATATCTCGAATATTTCTCGTCTTTTGGTATGTATACCTTGATTTTTTCTTTATCACCACCAAAACCAAGAGCATTGGCACCTTCGAGGCTAACTGTTTTTATTTTCAAATGGTCAATACCAACTTCCTTAACAATCTGACGTATTTTTGGTATTTCATGTTCGTTATGACTCATGACGATAAATTGAAGTTCAACAAACGGTGTTCGACTCTTTAATCGTTTTTTTGTTTCAACAAGTGTTTGGAGATTTTTTCGAACATTGTTGAAATCACCAGTTTTCCGGTATTTCAAGAACGTTTCTTCGCTTGCACCGTCAAGAGAAAAAATGAGTTCATCGAGTCCTGACCGAACCAGTCGCTCGATATTCTCAGTATCTCTGAGGAGATGACCATTCGTACTCACACGAACGAATATTTTTTTCGCTTTCGCGTATTCAATCATGTTGAAGATGTCTTTATTCATAAAGGGTTCCCCCCAGTTCCAGAGAGTGACATTCAAAAGGTAGTTGCCACATTCATCAATAATCTTCTTGAAATTTTCAAATTTCATGAATCCTCGAGGCGCTGTGATTGCCCCGCTTCCCGTAGGACAAAGAGGACATTGAAGATTACACAAATTTGTAGGCTCAATCATCATAATTGATGGATAGCCTGGAAGGGTGGTTTTCTTCTGTTTAAGGGCAATATGATTACGAAGAAAATTGACCATACGTTTGGGTGTGATTTCTCGCCCAAGGATGAGCTGCTTCGCGATCTGGCTCTTTTTCATATCCTCAGCTTGGCCCTTTCTTTTATAAATCCATGCCAAGATCCTCTCTTGTATAACAACAAGGGATCATCAATCCTCTCCATTACTGACTTTCTTTCCAACTACTATCAGATTCAGACCGAAGCAGAAATTGATGTTGTTTTCAATTTTTTTGAACCACCAATTCAATACGTTCTGTAGTAGCGAAGGTTTGTATCTTTTGTCACTATCTAATTCCTTGTTTAACAGTTTCTCACTGATAATGTAAGGCAATAAAAGAATCATATTCCAGTATCTCATTTTGACAATTTCAAAACCATTTTTTTCCAAAACATTTTTCAAGCTTTTTCTTGTATATCTTCTGAAATGGCCGTATTTGATATCTTTCTTTCCCCAGAGAAATTCGTAACAAGGCACATTGATTATAACAACGCCTCCCTTCTGCATCACCTTATTGACATTTTTTAATGCCTTATAGTCGTCCTCTATGTGTTCCAGAACGTCAATCATGGTAGCTACTTCTATGTCATTCACCATGTCGGAATTAAGGTCTTCGGCTTTGCAATGAATTATATTCAGATGGGGATTCTTTTCCAAACAAAGGTTTCTCAATCGGCTGTCCGGCTCGAGGCCAATAACTTTGTTCTTTTTTCGTAACATGTTCAAGAGGTTTCCTGCCCCAGAACCGACATCCATCACATATTTCCCATTTATGTCAGATATGAGGAGATCGAGTAGATTCCTCGTCCTAAAATCGTATTCATATTCTCCGAGATTTTTACTATGCTTTGTCATTACCACGGAACCTTTACTTTCGGTCATTCCCATCTTCCCTATTTTGATTTCGGATTTCTCCATTTGTTTCACCGTACTTTTTAAGCGTTTTTCTCATATATCCAGGCTAACGGAGCACCCTGAATTTCAACTGTATGGATAAGGTCGTAATTCTCCTCGATTACTTCATGAAAAGTGGTGTTCAAATAACGCCGGAAAAACGTGTTCTCTACAAGGTAATCGGCTTCCGGCGGGACACTTGTCATATACCAGTTTTCATTGTCTCCTGTGTCAGAGAGATACTTTGGTTTGAATGGTGTGAGATCATTCAGATCCTCTCTTAGTGGTGGAATAACATGACGCGGCATTACAAACAGTTGTACAGATGATTCTTTTTCAGCAACGTTGTTGAGATAAAAAACTGCCTGACCAATTCCCTCGCCCGATCTACCTATAACAAATAAATTGTTTTCGTAGACATTTGCCGGTCCACCAACGAATTCATTATAGTAGTCCAGATAATGGGGATGTATGAAAATCAGGGTAATAATAATATAGATGAATATTAACAGATAAAACGTATAGTGTACATGTTTCACGAATCGTCTATTTTTTATATAATCACCAACACGGGTTATTCCGATTGCTATCAGTACAGCAATTGCTGGGTAGATCATGATAACGTACCGTGGACCCCCCATCTTGAATTGGAATAATGAGTATACAAAAAGGGGCAACGCAAACCACAACAAGAATACTTTGTTACCGAATTCTTTTTTTTTCAAGGCTGTTACGATGCCTGCAAAAAAGAAGATAAGAAGTAACCCCGGCATTGTCACTAAAATATATACAAAATCATAGTATGCTGGATGGGTTAGTTCAAACTGACCAAGGAAATATTCCCCTACACTTCCGCCCCCCATTGCAAGCCAGCCACTGATATTCGCCAGAGCCCCTCCTATAGGATCTGGCCAAAACCGGGGCCAGATTGCAAACAGAACCAATACAGCTACGAAAGGAATAAGCAAAAGTTGTTTCTTGCTAATGATTTTTGGTTTGTTATAAATGAAGTATATGACAGGAAGGAGTATGAACAGCGTTACACTATTGTATTTTGTTGCAATTGAAAGTCCCACAAACAAGAGGGAGAGATAGAAATATTTCTTGCTTTCTAACCCCTTTATGAAAAAGTATATTGTGACCGTAAACAGGAACATGAGCATAGCGTCCAAGGATTCGAGTTTCGTATGCGCTATAGTGACAGGTAGTAAGGAGAATACAAGGGAAGCAATGATGGCTGTTTTTAAATTAAGAAACTTTCTTGACAATAAAAATAGTACACCAGCGGTAAGTGCCCCGAGGAGTGCAGAAAGGAGTCTTCCTGGAAAAAGGTTTTTTAGATTATACATCGTATAGACGGCATCATCATAACTTGACGAGAATAATCCGAGACCCGCCTGGGAGAAGATATAAACCCCGTTCACGATACCGTATGTATATCTCGCAAGTGGGGGGTGCAGACTTCCAGAAAAGTCAGGGTTATACGTCTTCCATGTATCTGGAGTGAAGTCGCCTGTGAAGATATTATACCATAAATTTAATCCCAGAGAATATGTGGTTATTTCGTCCCATGTTTCGTAGGGCTTGTCGATATCGACGACTCGTATCGATAGAGCAACCACGAAAAGTATGAGGAAAATGGCGGCAGTCTTCTTATCAAGAGGGATTCTGAAGGTCTTCATATTTCTTCAATTTTATAGCAATACTCGCCAGATGTTTTTATATACTTAGCCCCCAATCAGTGATTTCATATGGTCAAGATAAGTCTTATTTCCCCCGTTCATAATGAGGAAAACGCTATCAAGGAGCTTATTTCTAGGGTCACGAATGTTATGCAAGCCAATTATGGAAACGATTGGGAATTCATTCTCGTTGATGATTTTAGCACGGACAATTCTGCTGAGATAATCAAAGACATTGCCAAAAAAAGAGGTAATATTAGATACATAAAATTAGAAAAGAAAGGCGGTCAGACGGGGTGTTTTAAGGCAGGATTTGACAACGCGAAAGGTGATGTTGTCATAACAATGGACGCTGATTTGCAGGTGTTACCCGAAGACATCCCCCTTTTCATGGAAAAGATGGAAAATGGTTACGATGTTGTCAACGGTATCCGTGAACATAGGAAACACTTATTCAAGTTGCGATTCGTGTCTAGGATTTACAATCTACTTATGCTCCTTTTTTTCAATTGTCCTGTACTTGATGCCGCAAGCAATTATACTGCGGTTAAAAGAAAATATGTTGAAGGGTTGGATATCATAAACAACGACCATCGATACATTATTCCAATTGTCATAAGGAGAGGGGCAAAAAAGATCGGTGAAGTTGTGATCCAACATAAAGAACGGCATAGCGGAAAGACGAAGTATCGAGCATTGCATAAATATGTCAAAGGGGGCCCGGAGATCATTGCTGCCTGGATCCGGTTTCACCGGGGTCGGTACGACAAGGTTACCCGGAAGACTTGACGAGGATATATTTTTTTCCAAAGGGCGTGTTCACAATCTTTTCAACGACAAATCCGTTTTTCTTCCAGACGTTGATCGCTTCTTCATTGAACAAATACGTATCTGTTTTTACTGCATTACTACGACCAATAAGTTGGCTTGCCAACCCTTTTCGTCTATAATCCTTATCGACGCAAAGAAGTATTATCCTTCTTCTGAAGGTTGTGCAGAGTGCAACGACTTTGCTGTCACACTTTATCGTGTCTGCTGGGAAAAGAAGCAAGGGGAGCTTTCGGATCCAGCTTTCAGGAAAACAAGTTCTGAGGAGTCTTATTTTCTTGAACATCGGGTCATCCTTTTTTTTGGGTATTGCCGAACCGCATCAGCAATTATATTGATATCTTCCTCGCCAAGGGCAGTATGAAAAGGAAGGAGTATAGTTTCCTGTGATGCAATGGATGCATTCGGATAGTTTTTGGCATTGAAATTGTATTTGGTCATGAAGGTTGTTTCCGGGCAGATATAGGGATAATTTACTGAAGTTTCAATCCCTCTCCTTAGAAAATAGCTGTAGAGTTTGAATTTGTTTTCCCCAGGAATCCTAATTGGAAACCGTCCATAGGCGTGTTTCGCGCCATCGTGCTCCTCTGGAAAGATCGCCTTCCCGTCAAGTTCTTCGGACAACATGCGAGCAAGGTTCCGCCGCTTTCTGGTAATTATGTTAACATGCTTCATTGATTCGAGGGCAACCGAAGCCTGAATGTTTGACAGTCGCGATTGGTCTGTTGTCGGCATGAGTGTGGGACTTCTTCCATCGATCGATTCAAGAGGATTGAAGTTCATAATCTGTCCCAGGAAAGGAGCAAGCTTCTTGGTTGTCATGAGTTTTTTCAGTGGGTACATGGTCAGACCATATATATGCGGCCAGGAAAAGAGCTTTCGTTTGAACGAGAATGAAAGATTGAAAACAAGCTTCGGCGAAGGGAGGAAGCATTGCTTCTCTCTGATTGCCATCAGAAACGTATACAGTTCCTTGTTGTTCGTTGTAACAATCCCGCCTCGCCACGCAGTGATGATCTTTGATTCTTGAAGGCTAAAGACGGCGGCATCACCAATCGATCCTACTTTTTTTCCCTGATAAGTTCCGCCGAGCGCGATCGCAGCGTCTTCGATGATAGGGATGCCTGCTTTCGTTGCATACTCAATGAAGGGGTTAAGCTCTCCAATGAGCCCGTACAGGTAGCTTAAGGAGATTGCTCCAATATCTGCTACGTCACGCACACGCTCATCAAATTTTGGGTTATACGAATTGAGATCAATATCAAGGAAATGTGGTATCAATCCTTCCCATCGTCCTGAGTCGATTGCTGGGATACATGTATAGGAGGGGAGGATGATTTTCTGGCCACACTTGAAGAAGAAACGGTACGTATAGAAGAGGGCCGCTCGTGCAGAAGCAAAAGAAATGGCATATTTTGTTCCAACATATTCAGCAAAAAATGTTTCGAGGCGCTTGACACTGTCACCATTCTTAATATCACCACGTAAGATGTCTCTCAGAATGATGAAAGGGGTATTTTGTTCGAGTTGTGGAACCGTATAGGGGATGAGTCTTGAGTGCATGTTACGTCAATAGGGCGTTCACCGTGTCTGCAATGAATGCCATATCTTCCTTCCTCAAAGAAGGGAACATCGGAAGGGTAATAATCCTTTCTGACAGACGCTCCGTCACCGGAAAGTCTCCCCTCTTCCACCCCATGCATTTGTAGTAGTCCTGCAAATGAACGGGGGGGCAGAAATGGATCGTCGCTTGTATTCCTTTCTCTCGAAGTTTTTTCAGAAAGTTCTCTCTGTCAACTGACTCTGGAACTGTTATCATGTACATCTGGTACACGTGCGAGTATCCTTCTCGAACAAGAGGGAGCCCAATTTTCTCTCTGTCCAATTTACTGGAAAGATATTGTGCATTCTCTATACGCTTTCTGTTCATTTCTTCCAACTTCTTCATTTGTTCTATCCCGATCGCAGCATTGACGTCAGACATTCTGAAATTATAACCAGCTTCCATGGCATTTCGCGCCCATTGTTTTGTTTTTTCTCGGTCAAGTGTAGTCGAAGGAATGCCATGTGCCTTGAGCATGGAAACCTTCTTTGCGAGTGCTTCGTCATTGGTCGTGATCATTCCCCCTTCTCCTGTTGTAATGTTCTTTGTTGGGTAAAACGAGAAACAGCCAACACCAAAACTCCCTGCTTTCTTGTTCTTGTATGTTCCCCCGATGCATTCAGCAGCGTCTTCGATGATATTGAGATTATGTTTTTCAGCAAGTTCCATGAGCGGGCCCATATCACATGGATGACCTGCAATGTGAACAGGCATGATAGCTTGAGTTTTATCTGTTATCTTCTCTTCGACCTTTGCTGGATCAATGTTGAAGGTATCTTCTTGAATATCAACGAAAACCGGTTTCGCTCCTCCACGAACGACAGCGTTCGCTGAAGCAACAAAGGTGAATCCTGGGAGGATTACCTCCCCTGTTATGCCGAGACACTGCACTGCAAGCTGCAATGCCGATGTACAGGAATTAAAGGAAACAGCATAGGATGTCCCAATATACTCAGCGAACTGCTGCTCAAATTCCTTGACTCGCGGTCCATGGGCAAGCCAACCACTTTCCAGTACCTCTTTCACTGCAGTAACTTCTTTCTCATCGAGATACGGTCTGCAAAGTGGGATCATACCTACAGATTCCTTTTGATAAAATCAACATAGATTTTCATTCCCTCTTCCAGGGAGTATTTCGGGTCATATCCCAACAGCGTTCTTGCTTTTGATATGTCCATTGCTCCTCGTTCGGGACGTTTTACGTCAGGTGGTTCTTCGGTTGTCTGAATTCCTGGAATCATGGTCCTTAAGATGTCAACAAACTCCTTCAATGATCTACCTTCTCCTCGTGTAATATTGAACGTTTCACCTACTGCTTTCTTGGATTTGATCGCGAGACGGAAACCTTCAGCAATATCATCAACGAACGTGAAGTCCAACTTTGATTGTCCTCCGTTATGGAGTGTGATAGGCTTCTTTGTAAATGCATTTTCAATGAATATTTGGGTTACTCTTCTGTTTGCATCTGTAGGCCCATATACAGCTGAGGGTCTGATGATAGAGTATTTAACACCGTACTGAGTTGCGTAAGCCTTTGTTAGCTTTTCACTGCTTAGTTTTGTTGCGCCATAAACGTCAAGTGGGTTCGTTGGGTGGTTTTCATCCGCCGGTATTTTCTGAAAGTTTCCGTAAACCATGCTGGATGAGGTAAGAATGAACTTCTCAACGGTATTGCTCGTTCGAATGGCTTCTAACACGTTCACGGTCCCGTTGAAGTTAATATCAATAGCATCCTCTGGGAATTTGTTGGACGCCGTTGCAATAGGAAGGGCCGCGAGATGAACAATACAATCGGGCTCTTCCTGCCGGAGTGAGTTTAGGAGGTGACTCTTGTGACGAATGTCGCCCCTGATAATCTTCGCGTTCTTTTCGAGGAAATCGAGTCTCAATTTGAGGTAGTCGAGGTATCGGCTTTTCTGTGGATCGATATAATTTAAGAACGAGTCAAAAACAATAACCTCGTCCCCGTCAGCAACAAGCTTTTTCGCGAGGTGGTATCCGATAAACCCGGCACCACCAGTAATGAAAATTTTCATGACCATCATTTCCTAGACCATTTATAAACCTTTTCCTGTTTGTTCTGGGTCAGAAGGGCCGTTGGTTTGTTTACTACGGAGGAATACCTTCCGCCGCTTATAGACAAAGTAGAGTCCCATCCCAACCAACGCCGGGGGGATATGACCAATGAGGTAGAGTATGAGTGAAGCGGCAACTCCACTATCCAGGGAGACTCCGATCGTTGAAAGGAAAAAGGCAAGAGAACCTTCCCTTACACCGAGCCCGGAGATTGTAATTGGAACCAGACCTAAAAATGAGCTTGTTCCTGAGAAGACGATCGTCTTGTAAACATTGACAGGAACACCCATTGCGAGCAGAATGAGAAAGATCTGAACGCCTATTGTCGTCCAAATAAGAATCGTAAGGAGCATTGTTATAGAAAATATCTTTGGATTCTTCATTCTCTTGACCGGAATATAGAGATCGCTAGCTGCCTTGTTGGTATCTATTTCGCCCCGACTCTTAACGAGTTTTCTCAATGCTTTGATTCTTAAGATTCCAAATGTTGCTATTTTTTTGAATGTTTTTTCGTTGAAAATGAACAAGATAATAGCAAGAATGATGATAACGAAAGCAATTGCGGTATAAATCGTACGAATTGCGGTTGTGACCAAAATTAAACCCAGTAACGCAAATGCCGCCAGAACGATGACATCAAATATTCTGTCAATCATTGATATTGAAATTGCCGTACTTGTAGGTACGTTATGATATTTTCGAAGATAATGGAATTTTATGAGATTCCCAACTCGGGATGGTGTTATGGCCCCGAAGAAGAAACCAATCATAAATATTCGTATTATTTCGGCAAAGGGGATGTTTACATTGGACGCCTTCAAGATAAGCTTCCATCTTAGGATCTTGAAAAATGTTGTGGGAATTGTGATAGAAACCGCAAGTAAAAGGAGATGAGGATCTAATATTAGAATAGTCTCCATTATGTTCTCAATACCCGTGAAGTAAAGGAGTGCTACCACGATGATGCCGCTTATCAAGACTTTGAGCAATGTATTTGTTTTTATCATTCCGATACCTCTTAGTTCGAAGATCTTGTTGTTGTCTCTTCGTAAATTCTTTTAAGTTTTTTGTTTCTTTCTTTGATAGAGAATTTTCCTTTCGTTACACTATTTGTCCCATGTTTTATCATCGTCTTCTGAAGATTTTTGTTGTGAAGAACATTTTCTAAAGACGCAACAAGTTGCTTAACTATAGTGGGTTTTTCTTGTGTCTTCGTTTTAAGGGAGAATTCTTTCCAAGAATTCCAGGCAAACAAATAATCCTTCCCGTACCAACTGATATTTGATGCATTAATACAAATTCCAGCCTTTCCAACAATTTCTGGAATAGCAAATACATTTGTTGAGACGATTGGTAGCCCGATGCTCATTGCTTCAAGAAAAACCATACCAAATGTGTCCATATATGAAGGGAGCACAAAGACGTCTGCTGCAGCAAAATGCTCTTTTAGAAGCGTTTCATGAGGGATTGTTGGTGGGAGATAGGTGATAGATGGATCATTATATTTTTTCTTCCATGGTTCTGGTACATTACTCACAATAGTCAGTTCAATATCCATTTTCTTTTGAAGGTCTTCAAAGGCCTCGAGTACCTCACGTCCTCCTTTGGTGAAAAATCGGACGCTAACAAACAATAATTTTGGAATCTCATTTTTCTTCTTTTTGATACTTATTGGTTTAATTGCAGGATAGACAACCTCAATTTTCTTTTCGAAAGAACGTGTGTCCAACCCATTTCGAATTGATTGTGCAGCCGCTTCTGTCCATGGCATAATTTTCTGGCAATAAGGGGAAGAGAGAAGTTTTTCCACTTTCGCCCGTACCTTTTCTAAACGGCCTGTTTCAAAACCGCAAAATGAAGCTACATGTTCGGCGTCAATGATCCATGGAAATTTATTCTTTATGAGGATGCCGCTTGTTGCATGAATTAATTGGCAGTGTTGTGGAATAGGAATTGATAATGAGTGTGGTTCGTTTAAAATGTGAACATAAGTTGCAAAGAGTTGTTTTTTAATGGAATCTACAAATTTTAATGAAGATTGTGTTACGTGTGGCGGAACGATATATTGGACACCAGTTGGAGGATAGGCAATAAGATCATCATAAACATTATGATGTCCTTTCCGAAGACAAACGGTTAGTGTCATCCTAATGCCTTCCTACAGACGTACACAAGATTATCCCCCTTTAATAACACGTTGTCCCGAGGACAAAGAAAAGGGAATAAGAAGAAATAGGCGAGTTTCGTCCCCATTCGTTTGGTTCTGCTCGCTATTGTGTCAAGACCGCTAAGTTGAAAATAGTTTTGTGTTGTTCTGCTCTCAACAACAAAGCCGTTTTTTTCAAAAATATGTTCAATCTCCCAGTGTGGAAGTGGATTGATATGGCCTGCAGGAACGTCCCTTTCGGCTTTGCTAAAACAGAAAAATGTACCGGTGATGAGAAACTTCAGCCGCGAAAACACATTTGTAATATTTGGGGTTGTGAGAATGAGTATTCCCGATGGTTTGAGAATTCTGTGGAACTCCTTGATGAGACTCCAGGGACTTTCAATATGTTCAATCACTTCTACACAACTGACAATTGAAAATTTTTCATCCTCGAAGGGGAGATGTTTGTTCAAATCGGCAGCAACAAAAGATTCATTTCCTTTGTATTCCGTTACATCAATATCAGATGCTGTCACGGTGAATCCTAACAATGAAGCTGCGTTCACGAGCTGGCCCTTGCCGCAGCCAGCGTCGAGAAGTGGCCCCTTTGGGAGTTCTTCGAGAAGTCCCAAGACACGCTGTTGGAGAGGGTCCTGTAGCTCCATGGCCAACGTAGTTTCCCCCTTTTTAAAGAGCTTTCCCAGATTCAGGAGAATCCTTTAAGAAGGGGACGCCCAATAACGCCAAATGAATCTCAAACAGGAACTCATGAGGAATAACTCCATTGTCATGGGCAGCGGACTCGTTGTTGCCGCAATCTCTTTTGTTTTCAACATCGTTCTCGCCCGCTGGCTCCAGCCCATAGAGTTCGGTCTCTACTCTTTGGCACTTACTATCGTCGGGATCTTCATTATTTTCACAAATTTCGGGATTGGACAGACTGCAATTCGGTATCTAGCCCATTACATCGAGGCAGGTCGGTATGGCAGTGCGAAGGCTCTCCTTCTCCAGCTTTTGAAATACCGAGTTGTTCTGCTTGTTCTCATTGGTTTTCTCTTGATCTTTTTACCAGACAGTATTGCGGCAATTATCTTCCAGAAGCCAGAAGCAACGTTCATCGTCTTCCTCTCTGGATTTCTTCTTATGATTCACTCACTTGAAGAGTTCCTGCAGACCATTCTCAACGGATTCAAGGAATTCTTTGGTGTATCTGCTATGATGATTATCAAGAAAATTGGAGAGTCGATATTTGCACTTTCGTTTGTTGCTGCCGGGTGGCATGTTTTTGGTGCTGTGCTGGGATTATTTCTCGCAAGTATTTTATCCATTTTTGTCAGTCTCAGGTACTTCTTGAAACAGAAGAATGTCCTTCAAGCGAGAGCACAACCATTTGAACGAGAGAGCATTGCCCGTTTTGGTGTATGGGCGTCATTTCTTACAATTGTTGTTGTTCTCTTCACCATGAGTGACCAGTTTCTTGTGTCAATTTTTGCAGATGTCGAGGATATTGGTTTTTACCGTATCGCAATAACATGGACCGCTGCGATTTCGACGCTTTTCCCAGTCTCAGCGACCGTTCTCTATCCATATTTTTCAGGAAATAAGGAAGCAATCCGAAAACGAATTTTTTCAAATGCAATTCGATATGCTTCCATCTTCTCCTTCCCTCTGGCGTTTCTTCTTTCCGCCTATTCAGGGAGTATCATTGCTTCATTCTACGGTATCTCGTACATCTCTGCGGCATCTGTCCTCCAGATTCTTTCACTCTCCGCAATTCCTGTTCTTTTTTCAACAATTCTCTTCTACTATTTTTCCGGCGTCAATGAGCCGGGAGTCCCAACCAAGATAACCGGGAGCATTCTCGTTCTCCATATCACTCTTGTCATTGTACTCTTGTCTCAGTTTGGTATTGTTGGAGCTGCAATCGGAACGGTCATCTCGAGGTGTGTGGAAGCCCTTGTCATGGCATTTGCTGCAAAAAAACGACACAACCTTCCTTTCCATCCAGCCATTTTCCTCAAACCATTGCTTGCTATTACAATTGTCTATGTTCTCGTCTTACAACTCACCATAACGAGTATCGCAGAGCTTGTCCTCTACGGGATTGGTTCGCTTGCATTGTATCTCGGAATTCTCTACGCCTTTAGAGGATTCTCAAAAAACGATTTCATTATTGTGTGGGACATAATCAGACGGAGATAACATGAAGCCACTCATTACTGTTGCAATCGTCAACTGGAACGGAAAGGAGTATCTCAAAGAGTGTCTTAACGGTGTGTTTACCCAGACATATCCTCGGTACGAAGTTGTCCTCCTTGATAACGGTTCAACGGATGGATCGGTTGCGTTTGTCAAAAAATTCTTTCCGAAGGTTCGGGTTATTGAAAACGAGACGAATCAAGGAATTGCGAAGGCGACGAATCAAGTCTTCACTGTGGCGAAAGGTGAATATATTGCATCACTTCATAATGATGCTGTCCCTGATTCTCATTGGCTTGATGAATTCCACAAAGCTATGCAAATGCACGATAAACGGGTTGTCTGCATTGAAGGTGCTGTCCATCACCATGGAAACGTTGGAGTGATCAACGGTTCGCTCAACCTTCTTTGTTTCAACACGAAAGATGTTTTTCGAAACGAGGAGAATAAGTTCTATTCAGGAACGTGTTCGATGTTCATCAAACGTGGTTCTCTTCCTGAATACTGTGATTCTGATTACTTCTTCTATAGCGAAGATGTTTCGCTTGGATGGAAGCTCCGTCTGCTCGGATATACTATCAAACGCGCCCCGAAGGCTATTGTCTTACATGAAGGGACATCATCGGTCACGAATCCGTTGATCTCAAATTATTTTCAATACTTAGGAGAACGGAATCGTTTCTTGAACTTCCTCTTGTATTTTGAAAGACGGTCCATCGCTGCCCTGTTGCCTGCACAACTCTTGGTGACGTCTCTCCTTCTCTGGAAACGCGCACTTTCTAGGAGGAAGAGTGTTACTCCGCTGCTTCGTGCATACGGCTGGCTTCTCACTCATCCGAGAACGGTCATGAAGAAACGAAGAGAGATTCAACGAATGCGGAAAGTTCCTGATGAACGAATTCTCCCATGGCTTAGCTGTCGTGTTGTTCCCGAAGGTGTTCCTGGAGGGAAAATCGTTGATCGCCTCATCCAAGCGAGCTTCAAGGTCTTTGATGTCCCGTGCGTCGAACGGTGTCGCTAAATTGGATTTGGGTTCAACAAGAAGTCGTAATCGTGGATATAGTAGTGCTCAAAACGATTCTGAAGCGCAAGGTTGTGTTTCTTCGCGAGGAATCGAGAATTCTCGTCTTCTGACCACCACCCATAAACAAGTTCTGACATAAGGAACCCGTGCTTCTTCATCCATTCGACTGCCCAAGAGAGTTTCTCCTCCTGAAAGGCCCGGGATTCCTGCTGCGTTTCATAGAGTTGCGGAAGGACGCGCATGTGAACGTGAAGCTGAATCTTCTGTCCGTGCGCCGCAAGCCACCGGTATCGTTCGATAATTGTTTTCTCGTATTCTTCTTTCGAAAGGTGACACCCAAGTTCGACCTTGATATAGTCATAGTTCACCGGCGTGAGACAATACCAGATTGCTGACTTTCCCGAGTTCACAAAATCTTGGACACGCTTCCACACAGTATCCTTGTATAGTGCTTCTGTGTGGACGTGTAGTGGACGGGTTCTTTTGATGACGCGGAACCGGTAATGATCCCAGATCACCTTCAATTCACCAAAGATGTTGAATCCCATACTCAATCACCAAACACAGCGGCATAGAACACTTCAAACTGCTCCTTCACATGGGAATAGTCAACGCGTGCTGCAATCTGCTTCGCTGCTTTTCCATTTCTCTTTCGGAGCTCATGATTATCAAGATATATCCGAATGTTCTCTGCTAATACCTTGCTATCCTTACATGGATGGAACAAGGCACACGAACGGAATCCGTCAAAACTTCTGTAATCAGGAAGACAGAGCGGAAGCCCCGATGCTGCCGCTTCGTATACTGCGAGTCCGAAACATTCATACAACGAAGAGTTGATGTACAATGTAGCTGCATCAAACGCTCTCAGTACTTCTTCTGCACTGAGCTGTCCGGCAAAGATCACATGATCTTGTTTAAGCGCTTCAATATTTGGAATGTACCACCCAAACCCTTCCTGTTTCCATGTATTCTTAACGTCCTCGGGGGTTGCCGGCCCGATAAACACAATCGGGATGCCCGCCTGTTTGCATGCATCAACAATGACGTCGGGATGTTTCAGTGGTCTTATCCCTATCGAGATGGCAAATGGCTTTGATCCGAGTCCGAACCGCTTCCTGAATATCTCTCCCCCACGAGGCTGTGAGAAAAATTCATAATCAACCGCACTTGGAATCACAATAAGTTTGTCTGGATTGAGTCCTTCCTTGATGAACGACTCCTTTCCGTACGTTGTCTGACACACAATTTTTTCGTATCGGTTGAAAAGGAAACGACGAACCAGACGCGCGAGGGTCTGACTACCGACAATATCGTTATGGGGGGTATAGACCGCTTTTCGAGAAAAGAGGGCAGCTGCTTCAGGGAATGGGAACCCCCGGCCATGAGCATGAACATTCTTTCCCCAAAGTGATCTGATCACAGAAAGAAACGACTTTCCTTGAGCTGAAATGATCGGACCATCCGTGAGTTCCTTCGTGAGAGAGAAGAAATCCTCTCTTGGTCGTTGCACAACAACAGGGTAGAATGGGGCAAGTGTTGTGATTGGGGAGAGTCGAGACATGCAAAAACATGTGGGGGGATGTTTATAAACTGAATCCGGCAATTCCACCCAAATTGGTGACCATATGAAAATTGCCTTAGTGGGGTATACCATTCCCGGAACAGGGGTCTCAGCAATCCCAAGTATTGCAAGCTATCTATGGGGACTTGTTGGTGGACTCCGGAATCAGCAACAGGATGTCCACCTCTATATTCGAGACGATCACTTCACAGGAATACCGTGGATCCATCCGGTTCGCTCACCGAAGGTGAGCTGGCTCATCTATCCAACATTCCTGGCACGGGCACTCAAGAACGTCTCAGCGGATGTTTTTCATGCAGATTATATTGTGAGTGGTGCTGCACTCCCCAAAAACAAGCCTCGTGTTGTTTCGTTCCATGATGCGTATCCATTCCAGCAAGATACAAAAACCATGAGCCTTGCAAATAAGATCAAACGGAAATTCTATTTCCGTTGCTTTGATGCGTGCCGCTCTGCAGATGCTCTGATTGCAATGTCAAACGATGCGAAACAAGATGCAGTTGTTTATGCAAATATTCCTGAAGAACAGATTCATGTTGTCTATAACGGAGTTGATACGGACTACTACAAACCGCTTCCAAAACAGGATCATGAACGAGTCCGCATCGGGTATCTGGGAGGGCTCGATAGCAGGAAAAATATTTCCATGCTTCTTGAGGCGTACAAACTCCTTGCACAATCACGTAACGACATTGAACTTCACATCGCCGGTTCTGGTGCCAACCTACCACGATTCAAGGCAATGAATCTCCCCCAGGCAACATTTTATGGATTTCTTCCAGACGAGCGCGTTGTTCCGTTTTACAATTCGCTTGATATCTTCGTGTTTCCAACGCTGAAAGAAGGGTTTGGAATGATGGCACTCGAGGCCATGGCGTGCGGCATCCCTGTTGTCGCGCTGAATACAACCAGCATGCCTGAAGTTGTGGGTGACGCGGGCTTGCTGGCAGAACCAAGTATTGAATCACTTGCTCGCGAGATTGAACTACTAGTGAAACAACCCATACTTCGGAAGCAGTTGAGCAAGCGGGGACTCGAACGAGCAAAACAAATGAGTTGGAATGCGTGCGCCAAGAACACCATCAATGTGTATGAAGCTGTCCTTGGTCGTTAGAAATTCTTGTAAACAACTTTCAACTGCCGGGCGATAACATCGTAACTGTAGTTCTTGTCATAGCGTTTTTTCGCGTTCCGACCGACAGCCACACGAAGGTCCCTATCAGTGATAAGTTCCTCGAGTTTTATGGTGAGATCGTGAACGCTGTCCGGTCTGCTCAAGACGCCGGCATTCCCATGATCGAGCAATTCTGGAATGTCAGAAATGCTACTCGCAACAATCGCCTTGCCAAGCATCATTGGCTCAAAAATCTTCGCAGGAATCTCGGCGCGTGCGTACGGTGTATCTCTTGTTGGAATTGCATAGATATCGCAGGCTGCGACATAGTCGGGCATCTCTTCCATCGGGACCATTCCACAAAAAATCGTTTCATCACGAGCGAGGGACCGGTAGGGACCGATTGGTTCTCCAGCAAGGAGGAGGGCAACATTGTGACCGCGCTCCTTGAGTTTCTGAACAGCCCTGATGAGTATATCGATTCCCTTGTGGGGATAGAAGGTTCCTCCATGGAAAATAACAATTTTGTCTTCAATATTATACTTCTTTCTGATTCGTTTCCTCTCTGGTTGCCGCCTCTTGAATGCTGGTTCACAAGCGACTTGTCTTATGACCGTTCCTCCATAAACCTGCTGCAATTGACTGGAGGAGACGGTGATCGCGTCCGCCTGTTTCACAGAACGAGCTGCAATTGAAAGGAGGGAACGCTTCATCCAATTCTTTGAAGCAATTTGGTCATAGTCATCAATCGAGAGAACGAGTGGTTTTCGTGTTTCTTCCTTTGCTTTTGCGGCAGCGTATCCGGTGTGGAAAACCGGCTTGAATGCATGTACAACATCATACTCATTTGCGTGTTTCTTCAGGTATGCTTTCACCTTCGGGAGGAGGGAAAGATATCCTGCTTGCATCGGATGGCGAACTATTGGCTCAATGGTAACAATGCGGAGCGAGTCGTCCTTGATGTACAACGGCTTGCCGAACGTCGGACCAAGGATTGTCACCTCATGATCCCGTTCAAGTGCCTTAACCATTGGATAGGTAGTGATGAATGATGAACTCGACAACAATGGACAGATCATAAGGATACGCATATTACGTCACCTTCATGAACAGGTCAGCAAACTGTTCTGATGCTCTTTTCCATGAGAATTTTGTAATGAATTTTTTTGCTCCAGCAATACAGGAGTTTCGGAGCTTAGTATCAGCAAGCATTGCGTCAAGTGCCTCGGCAAGCTTCTCAGGGTTGCCGGGAGGAACGAGAAACCCAGCATCTGCCGGGAGAATCCCGATGTCAGTTGCAACGATGGGAACCCCTGCTGCAGCAGCTTCCAGCATGGCATAGTTGAGCGACTCGCTGTACGAGGACATAACGAAGACACCCGCAGTTGAAAGGAACGAAGGAACGTCTTTCCGATAGCCCATGAACCGGACAGGGAGACCAAGCCGTCTCGCATGTTCTTCGTAAGTTTGCCGTTTCGGGCCGTCACCAACAATGAAACAGGTTGCCTTTGTTTTCAGTTTTGGGAGCGCGTCAAGCAAGACATCAACACCCTTCACGTTAATGAGTCGGCCAACAAAGAGAATCGTCTTGGTGTCTTGCTGTTTTGAGGGTGCTGGTTTTGTTGTTTCATTGAGTCCTGGATAAATGATTGTGAACGATGTCGTGATTTCCCTGAGTTGTTGTGGAGTGTGTGTTGCTACGGCCGTGGCACGAGGATACGTGAACCGGTCAATTAAGGAAAATATCTTCTTCACAAAACCGTTGTATTGTGGTTGCAGTGACGCTCTGCCGTGGCAGACCATTACAATTGGTTTGCGTTTCAGTTTTGCAGCAAGCAGTCCAAAGAAGTTACCGAATTCTCCATGGGTAAACAGGATGTCAGTCGGTGTTCTGAGTGCTGTAAAAAAGGCCATGAGATTGAACGTCATGTTCCTCCGGAAGTAGCCGCGCAAGAACGGCACACGAAAGATGCGAACTCCACCCCATGTCTCCTGGTTCGGAACCTTGTGACCTCTCCGTGTAATTACTGTGAACTGGAATCGGTCGTCCTTCGAGAGATGGCCCAAAAGCTGGTCAATATACAACTCCATGCCGCCGGATGGTGCAGGATCGTCATACTTGTCAAGCGAATCTCGGGGGTACTCCTTGCTTCCTAAAACCAAGACACGGATCATACACCTTCCATTCTCAGTGCAGTTAAAAGTGTTGCCCCTACTCAACTGTCCATTCTTTGATCGCGCGCTCGTACTCTTCGAAGGTCCCGACATCGAACATCTTTCCATCATAGAAGTAGCCAAAGGTAGGGTGCTCCTTCTGGATCTTAGGGAAGACATCGTGTTCAAGGCTTGCTTTGCCCTTGATATAGTCGAAGATACCAGGTTCGAAAATATACATCCCAACGGATATTAGCCCGGCCCCTCCCTCTGGAGGCTTTTCTGTGAAGTCAGTGATCTTCCCATCATCAGCAAGCGTGATTCTCCCAAACCGGGAGACGTCCGGCCGCATGGTCACGAGGAAGCTCGCGAAGCTCTTTCGCTCTATGTGAAACGCATCCATACCAGGGATGTTCGGAAGTGGTTTGAAGAGAAGGTCACCGTTCATCACGAGGAACCGGTCAGAAAGGTGGTCCTTGGCACCGAGGAGGGCGCCTCCTGTACCCATGGGCTTGCTCTCGTCCACGAAGGTGACTCCTTTTCCAACAGCAGCCTTGACCTTGTCAGCCTTGTAGTGAGTTGCAACAATGATGTTATCGATCCCTGCTCGCTGGAGCATCTCAATCTGCCGTGTAATTATTGCCTTCCCATTCACTGGGACAAGAGGTTTGGGGATCTCATAGGTGATCGGTCGAAGGCGAGTTCCCTCCCCGCCTGCCAGGATGACAGCATTTCTTATCCCCCGTGAAGTGGCTCCTTCGCGAAGAAGGGCCTCAATATAGCCTGAGCGGCTTTTCAGGCCCCGTTGTGCGTCAATCCGTGAAAGAAGATGCTCGTCGACAGTAATGGCAATCTTGGACTTCATGAGAGGTAGTAGCGGATTGGGTTTATAAAAGTATGACCAAGTATGACTACTTCACTGCTTTGACGACGAGGATGTCCCCTTCGAGAATCGCCTTGTCAGCTGGACGAAGAAACGGGCGAACTGGGAGGGTAAGGAGTGAAAAGAAAAGCATCTTTGCTGAGCTGGTATTAAACGTCCCTGCAAACTGGTTTGCTGTCACTGTCTTTACCTGCATGCCTGCTTCCTTAAGGAACCAGCGGAGCTGCCAGAAGTGGATTGGAGACACGTGATGATCGCCTTGCTCTAAATACTCTTTTTCCGAGAAGTACTCGTTGAAGTAGCCTTCCTTGAAGAATTTCCAGCGGGAGTACCAATTGAGTATGTTCGGCGTCGTGATGATGAGAGTCCCGCCAAGCTTCAGGACACGCCCAAGCTCTTGGACCAAATAGTAAGGGGCATTCATATGTTCTATGACTTCAATGCAGGTCACGGCATCGAACGACGCGTCAGGGTAAGGGAGCCTCATTGTATTGAGGTCGAGTTGTTTTACTGGGATCCCGAATTTCTGGATGCTTTCCACACGCTCAGGATTTCCCTCGCATGCAGCCACCTTCCAGCCATGTTTTTTGAGTATCTTTACGAGGACCCCAAAACCTGCACCTACATCAAGAATTGTGCCTGTTCCCTTCCCAAGAAGATCAAGAACCGTTTCATGGACGTTCATAGAGGTATCGGCAAAGGGTTCCTGTTGGGGATACATACACAACACCAGTTCAGAAGGCTAATAAACGCTGATTTGGGCATGCCCTTTAAAAGGGTCTTGAACTGGGTTGTACTATGATTCCGATCTCAAAACCGATGCTCGGCGACGAAGAAATCGCTGCCGTGACTGCTGTTCTCCGCTCCGGAAATCTTGTCCAAGGATCTTCTGTGACAGCATTTGAGACTGCTCTACAATCGTATCTTGGCGTTTCACATACGATTGCTGTTTCTTCGGGAACTGCTGCGCTTCAGCTCGCTTTGGAAGCTGTTGGAATTAAAGAAGGAGATGAAGTTATTACAACACCACTGAGTTTTGCAGCGACAACGAATGCTATTTTATCTCGTCGGGCGATGCCAGTTTTTGCCGATATCGATCCTCGAACATTCAATCTCGATCCAAAGAAGGTCGAAGCCTCGATCACAGATAAAACCAGGGCTATTCTTGCAGTTCATCTTTTTGGTCATCCGTGCGATCTCGATGCATTACAACAAATTTGTACACGACACGATCTCCTCCTCATTGAAGATTGTGCACAATCGCTTGGAGGAACATACAAAAGAAAACAAACAGGAACCAAAGGAATTGTCTCTTGTTTTTCATTTTACCCCAGTAAAAATATCACGACGGGTGAAGGTGGTTTGATTGCAACATCAGAAGAGTCTATTGCCGATATTTGTCGCACTCTTCGAAACCAAGGACAGCGAAAACCATATGAACACCATCGACTCGGATTTAATTTTCGAATGACTGAAATAGCAGCAGCGATTGGAAAGGTCCAGCTCTCCCGTCTCCCTGATTGGTTGAAACAACGAAAAGCGAATGCAGAACAGTTGACAAAAGGACTACAACAGAGAACAGGTATCACTGTACCTTTTGTTTCACCAGAAAGCGAACATGCATGGCATCAGTACACTATTCGCGTTTCTGAAGACAGAGATAAAATACAAGAAAGACTTAAAGGAGAAGGTGTTGATGCTCGCGTCTACTATCCGCGTGTTCTCTACGATCAACCAGTCTATAAACAATGGATGATTAGCGGATCATGTCCTATCGCAGAGCGAGCAACAAAAGAGGTTCTTTCACTCCCTGTTCATCCTCAGCTTTGTGCCGATGATCTTGATACAGTTATAACAGCTGTTCAGCGGGTGATTGTATGATAAATGTTGCGGTGATTGGAACAGGAATGATGGGACGAAATCATGCCCGTGTCTATACAGAACTTGAAGGTGTTCATCTGGTTGGTGTTGTCGATGTTTCCAAAAAAATGAGAGAAGAAACTGCAAAATCATTTTCTTGCAAGGCCTATGAAACCCTTTCCGAGCTCCTGAAGCATGAAAGGGTCGATGCTGTCTCTGTTTGTGTACCAACGTCGTTTCATTTTGATGTTGCAATGGAAGTTATTGCTGCAGGGATCCCGTTGCTTATCGAGAAACCAATTACAGCAACAATCGAACAAGCAAAAAAGGTTGTTGCGGCAGCAAACGAACGTGGTGTGCTTCTTATGGTAGGGCATATTGAACGGTTTAATCCAGGAGTGCAGAAACTGAAGGCCCTTATCGTGAGCGGGAAACTTGGAAAAATTACATCACTGATTTCTCGCCGCGTTGGTATTTTTCCTCCTCGTATCAAAGATTCGAATGTTGTCATTGATCTTGCCGTTCATGATATTGATATTTTCAACTTTCTATTGAATTCGCGGCCTATATGCGTTCATGGATATGGTGGGAAAGCACTTCAGGAAAACAAGGAAGATTACGCGGGGATGCTTCTAAAGTATGCAAATGCAACGGGTCTTATTGAAGTAAATTGGATCACCCCCGTGAAAGTTCGTATCTTGAATGTCACTGGAACGAAAGGATATGCAGAACTGAACTATATCACACAACAGCTTGTCGTCTACAAAAGTATATATGAGAAGGCCTACGACGAGTTTGGTGATTTTGTTGTCAAATTTGGAACACCAAAACGTGAGGAAGTTGTGGTCCGGACAGCGGAACCACTGAAGCTCGAACTTGCACACTTCATTGAATGTGTTCGAACAAAGAAGCAGCCCCTCGTTGGTGGCGAAGCAGGTATCGCTGCACTTGAGGTAGCACTTCAAGCAACAACAGGAGAAGGATAAGATGATACACGAAAGTGCGGATGTTGCACCTGACGTTGTCCTTGGTGTGGGAACAAAAATTTGGCATCATGTTCATGTTAGGGAAGGTGTCCACATCGGAGAGAACTGCATCCTCAGTAAAGGTGTCTATATCGATCGGGGCGTCCGTATCGGGAAGAATGTAAAAATACAGAATTATGCCTCTGTGTTTCATGGTGCAATAGTTGATGATGGGGTGTTTATCGGTCCATATGCCTGCATCAGCAATGACCGGTTTCCCCGCGCTGTCAATCCCGATGGTTCATTGAAAATAGATGCTGATTGGACTGTCAGGACTGTGCATATCGAAAAAGGGGCATCAATTGGTGCTGGAGCGATCATTCTTCCGGGAAAGGTAATCGGGACTTGGGCACTTGTCGGTGCTGGAGCCATTGTCACAAAAGATGTCCCCGCACATGGTATGGTTCATGGTAATCCTGCTCGATTGGTTGGTCTTGTCTGCAGTTGTGGTCGTCCTTTTCCCAACCTTGAACAACAGACAATCATATGCGGCAACTGCAAACGCAAAACAACTGTTCCGGACGATACCTTCAAATTGTTGAAGCGTTGAAAGTGGTCACATGGAATGGTTTCTCTCGTTTCTCGTCGCGTTCGCTGTTGCGATCATTCTCACTCCTATTTTCATCAGGAAATTACGAGAAGCCGGGTTTGTCGGTCACGATGTCCATAAAGCCGATCGGCCGTCTGTTCCAGAGATGGGGGGCATTCCCCTCGCTTTCGGTTTTATTGCAGGTGCCTTTGTTTCTATTCCGTTTATTACCAATCAACTCATCTTCCTCCTTGGTGGTATCCTAACTATCCTCCTTGCCGCATTTATCGGTGTTTGTGACGACCTCTTCGGAATCCGGCAGAAAACAAAAGCGTTCCTTCCCGCATTTGCGGCGATTCCGCTGATGGCGCTTTCTGCTGGAGAACATTTCCTTGTTCTTCCTTTTTTTGGTCTCATTGATTTTGGAATCTTCTTCCCGCTTATTCTTATCCCGCTTGGCATTACCGGTGCAGCAAATGCGTATAATATGCTGGCAGGGTATAACGGATTAGAAGTAGGTCTCGGTGTTATTGCTTCCTTTTTTCTTGGTGTCATTGGATTGGTTACCGGTCGACCTGAGGTCGCTGTGTTGATGTTTGCTTTGACTGGTGCGAGTCTCGGTCTCCTTCGGTACAACAGGTATCCTGCCAGAATTTTTATCGGTGATGTGGGGACCTTTACAATTGGTGCAGCAATTGCAACCGCTGCTATCATTGGAAACCTGGAAACATTTGCTGTTCTTGTTCTTGGTCCGCAAATTCTAAGTGGAGCGATTACAGTTGCTGAAATTATTCGTCGAAAACCGATTCAGAAATTTGCAACCATCGAGAACGGGAAACTTGTTCCTCCAGAAAGAACATATGTACAAACGTTGTACTTCTTGATTCAGCGGATTACGCCGCTTTCAGAGAAGCAGATTGTTTGGGTCCTTTGGGGTATCGGTATTCTCTTTGGGTTGCTGGGGCTTGCACTCGCATTTGAGCCCTTTGGAATCTTTTTTGCAACAACAGGATTTTAAGTGGTTTCTTCTTCATCGTAGTGAACTTGATAAATCTTAATTGCTTGGTTGTCAAATACCTTTGTGACCGGGAGATCAGCGGCGTCCATGAACATTAAGCGGGAGAAAATGGTGTGTTCTGTTTCTGGAGGAAGGTAGTAGATACCGATGGACGAAAAGGATACACAACCCCCTGCTGATGATTGTTCATCGGAAATGATCGTGATGCCCTGGTTCGAACAAAGATCGTTTATTGGGGCTGAACCGATTACCTGGCCATTTTGTTGTTGCAAGAGGAGGGGCGTATCGACTATTTGTGCACCACCGTCTGTTGGGATCCAAAGCAGGAACTGTCCTGCACTGAATTCAACGATTGTTTTATTGTCTTGCACAAAGGTGTTTGTTGGTTGTGGATTGAACTGAATAAATCCGCTGATTGCTTTGCCATCTGTTGAAATCTTCGTAATTGCACCGTACTTTGCCGGAAGCGTTGGATCCATCAAAATGTAATCGACATGGAGTTTTTCCTTCAGGAACGTTTCCCGTTCCCCCCATTCATCAACAGGAGCAGTGAACCAGAGTGCAAGATCCTTTCTGCTTGTATCGCCCGCACCACCACCATCAGCGATACTGGGTCGCCGGGCAACGGTCTGGAACCAATAACCAAAGTCCCACCACGAAAGAACGCTTGAGTTTTGTTGTGTTTCTTCTCGAAGAAATGTGAATGCATCATTAAAGGTTGGATTGATAGAAGGGCCAAGTGCGTTTCCGAATCCTAGGCCGACGGTACTATTAATTGAAACAGCAAACACAAGGTAGATCACAAGAGGAATCATAATAATGTCGATTTTTCGTGGTTGGTGTTTCCTGAGGAAAAATGCACGAAGTCGGGAGAAGAAATGTTGTGTTGGCTCGATGTGGAAACGATTATACAATCCAATAATAACGAGAATAATACCGCTTGCGAGTAAGGAAAGTGCCGGAACTAGAAGTGTTGTCCACAGGTAGACAGAACTAATAATAAGGAGAACACCAATCCCGGCGAAGAGTGTTGCGGTCCATTCGATATTCTTGAATGTTGAGAGTGTGGCAGCACGACGGATGACAGCTGCAAGGAAGACGCCAGCGAGAATGGCCATGATAGGCCCTGCGAGATAGATCAATCGGATGCCGAAGTATGTTCCAACAATACCGAATACAGCCCAGAGGAGCGGGAAGAGCATGAGACGGTCTGCCTCTTTTCCACTCCGGAAAATACAGTATAACATTGCTGCGGCAATGATTGCAAGACCAGCAAGAATTTGCTCGGGACGGACAGTCCCTACAGTCTGTGACGTGATAATACCGAGCCCTAAAATCCCGACAACAAATCCAGGAATACCGACACTCTTCTTTGGTGCGAGTCGGTAGAAGGTGAGGGCAAAGCCGCCAATGAAAAGGAGCCAGACTGCAAAGATGTTGAAGAGATTCCAACCTTCAAGGAAGGGGAAAAGTGGTGTTGCGTATACTGATCCTGTTTGTATCGTTAAGGCGTTCCAGTCTCCTCCTATACTTTCTGCAACTGTTGTTGTAATAGTACCTTCGAATGTTGCGAGCTTCCAAATATTGGAAACGAGAGAAGCGATATCATTGCTCACAAGCTGACCAAGACTGAGAGCGAGTATGCCAAGAACAAGTAAACCAGGAACAACAAACTTTGTTTTTTCAGGAGGAAGGATCGAGAAACGTTTGATTCCCCAGAGGATAATGATAAGAGAGGAAACAAGAATCGGTACTGTGGTATTCGGGCTTGCAAGAGAGATGGTAAACGGGGTGAAGATGATTTGTAAAATCAATCCAATGACTACCATTGGAACAAAGGATCGCATGAGTCTATCCTCATCTTTATCGAAAATTAAGAGAGCAAGAGCGAATAACGAAAGAAGAAGATAAAAGAAGACGATACCTCCCCATCCACTTGCAAAAAAACCTGTCATGATTGCTGCCGCGATGCCGTAAACAAGTTTCTTTGAACGATATGCAAGCACAAAGAATGCTAACGAAGCGAACATGAACGGTGCCGTTGTCGCTTCTTTTTCAATAATACCAGCCGACGTTCTCGTAATAAATGCCGGAACGGTTGCTGTAAAGAAGGCAGCAATAAGCGCGGCAAGATCGTCTTTGAAGAGCCATCGGACGAAGAAGAAAACGACAAAAATTGCCGCAACGCCCATCAGGACAGGATAGATGAAAGCAAAACGGAAATAGGTCATAGGGAGTACGGCATTGACGAAGAGATAGAGATAGCTCGGTAAGTAGATAGGGAGTCGAAAATCGAATTGTTGGTCGCCGTATGGCCAGTTCCGAAAGGTGTCGATCTCAGGCAACTGTCCATTATGTAATGTTGTGTATTCGCTCAAACGAAGGAAATAATATGTATCGATATCTGGAAGATCAGTATATTGTGCTGGAGGAATTCGAACAAAAAACGCCAAAAGAACGATCAATAGGAGTGGGATGAGAAACCAGGAACGGCGAAGCATTCGGTGAACACGAGGATTGTGTTCGAGTTGTTCCAGTGGTGAATCCTGGTCCATACCGCTCTCATACACCCTGATCTTTTTAAGCGGCTACCCGTACTCACGCCAGCTGTGCCTACATTTCGTGCACCGGAGAAAGAGAGTCGGCGCTTCATCAGCTGATCGTGTTTGTTGGATCCACCAAACCGCCTCGTTGTTTTCGCATTTTGGGCAGTCGGTTTTGGTTTTCGGGAGCGTCTCAGCATTCTTTTCGATGATAATAACGTCAGATTCAATCGGTCGTTTCTTCATGTTTTCTGCTATTTCAAGAGGTTTGTATTCCTTGAGTTTCCTGTTACATTTCCGACAAATCAATGCTGTTTTTCCTTTTTCTTCCTTGGATACGAGAACCGTTCCACACTTATCGCAAAATTCCATAACGCCTCCTATTCCTTTCTCCCAACGAATCGTTCGATGCCGAATGTTGCGATCACGAGAGCTATGATCGCGCCAATAATGACAACGGCATTCGGGATGATATATTCAGTGACCGTAATTTTTACAAAGCCGAGGTAGGGAACAATGAAGACAACTTTTCCATGAATCCATTCTAATTTGACGCTGGTTTCAAAAGGGAGTTGCCCAGCATTTGCATCACCTTTCGTTTGATAGGTGCCGTCCTGGTTGATCTTGATTATCCGATGGACGATTGGAGTGCTTTGTTGGGGGACCGAGTAGACGATGATATCATCAACCTTGTATTGTTCCTGTCCTTGAAGGAATAGGATATCACCCCGGCTGAAGGAATCCGGCCTGTTTCCTGCCATGGAGTTCGACTCAACAGCAACGATTGGTTTGTCAGTCATCATGGCGGTTGCAAGTCCCTGATTGATTGCAAATGCGAGTACTACCCCAAGGACCACGTACATGACCGTTGCGCGAAGGGAGTCTGCCATACGTATCACTAAGCTATTGGGCCGGAAAGAATTGCAAAGTTTACGAACATTACTCCTTGGGTATATAAATGTGCCCAAGGAAGAATGGGCCTTTTTTCCATTACCAGACAGCGATATCGAGGATCACGAGCTCTCCTGTTGGAAGGCGTCCCAGGCGGTGAGCGGTCCCTTGAACGGTCTCGAGAGGCTGTTCTCCACACTTGAGACGAGGGAGGGTTTCTCCTTCGATTGAGAGGGTAATATTGTAGTGGTAGTTCCCGAATGGTTTGTCATGGAGGTTGAGAAAATCGTACAGGTCCGCAGGATTCGCGGTTCCGCAGAGATCGTCAAGGTCACTGATGAGATTGGGATCAAGGGTCGGATAGCCGCTTGCGGCAGCGAGGCCGAGGTAGTCTGTTCCCATGGCGAGTGGTGGTGCTTTCGGGAAACTCCCCCGCTGCTTCATAAGCAGCTCGCCGATGGCGATGGCATTCGCGTTTCTCACATCGAACTGGGACTGCTCGCTCGCGGTGACTACCGCAGAACCGAGTGCAGTAAGGATGTAAATCACAATTGCGAAAAAGAGGACCGCGGCAACGAGGAATTCGAAGACAAGCTGACCGGTCCGCATGGGTTCTATTTATGTTATCTTACATAATAAGAAATGCTATGGTGATTTCGCGTCCCATTCTGCTTCTTTTAGTATGTGCAATTATGACAATCTCTGGTTGCACGACTTCTATTCCCTGGCTCGATTCCTTGTTTGGTACTGGCCCGGATGTCCAACTCGAGAGTGATGTGTTGGTGATCCGTGATCTCACGGCACTCCCGGATACCATTAGTCCATCACAAAAAATACGGGTCGTCGCGTACGTAGAAAATAGGGGGAGTTCACGGATGCCACAAACAGTGTATGGAGGAATGGGAAGCGGCGACATCACTGTTGAATTATTCGATCATTGTTCAGATCTCTTCACGGACATTGTCGTGGATTGTCCTGATAAGTTTGGAGGAGCAACAGGGTTTGGTGATACAAAGGGATGCCAGATCGGTGAGCTGCTTCCACAGGAAATTGTCGAAGTGGATTGGACGCTGACACCACGACAAGACGTCAAGTTGATCACCGAGTGTGACCTCAAGGTTGCGGTTGAGTATGATTATGTCACAAATAGTCTGACAACACTCCACTTCATTGATCCAGATGAATACCAGCGGCTGCTTGACGAGGGAAAATTGCCCTCTGATAAGTCATTTGTCTCTGTTGGGGAAGGCCCTATCAAAGGGTACCTTGAGATCAAGGACAAACAACCGATTCCAATTTCCACAACAGGTGAGACAAAGGTTCAATCCAGTCTTATTATTGAAAACACAGGAAACGGCTTCCTCGTAAACCCGGGGTCAGATTTCGGGAGCGATGATGAGACAGGGCCGTATATTCGGTCAGTTGAGATTGATCCTGGACAGTTAACGACGTCGAACTGCAAAGCAGAAACAGAGGACCATATCAAGCTCATTAAAGGGAAGAGCACAACCCTCCCTTGCGAGCTCACCTTGGGGTCAGCGAGCATGCTCGGGTCTGTTTCAAAGGAGTCAACCTTCCAAGTCCAAGTGACTGTTGACTATCGCTACGAGTTCCGTGATTCTGTCACAGTGACCGTAGAACCCCCGATCGATTTTGATAACACACCTTAGTGAAAGTCTTTTAAACCATCGCCACCAATACAGAGGAAGTATGGCATCTTTATCACCCTCAAGGGGCCCCCTTGTGGCGCTCCTTTCTGTGGTTGTTGTTCTCGGTGTCTCAGGTTGTACTGGCCTTGATTTTTTGGGATGGGGACAGAGCTCGGGTGGAACGGGCCCAGGAGTGGCGATCCTTGATTTCCTTCCTGATTTTGATGATGTCTTTTCCGGAGAATCGGTTCGATTCCAGCTTCGCGTCCAGAACCAGGGCGAGGTTCGTGCCCGCAATGTTGTTGCGGAGTTGACAGGAATTGATGTGAGTGAATGGGGGATGCTTGGTGGAACATTCACCTCAAAGCAGCTCGGTGACCTCCTTCCATATGATCCTGTGACCAATATCCCTGGAGAAATAGAATCAGCTACCTTCACGAATTTGCATGCCCCGTCAATCTCGAAAGGTCTCCAACATACGTACACTCCTCGGGTTCGAGTGAGTTATGATTATGCGACTGTTGCTCAGAAACCCATCACCGTTGTTGATGCAGAGGAATTGACAAACATTAAACAGCGTGGTGGAACGCTTCCATCAAAAGTTACCACGTATACACAGGGTCCGCTCGCTGTTGAAATTACCATGCAAGATTACAAGAAAACATCAGGTGTGGGTATTTTTGGTGACAGCTACGACATCTTCCCGGTCCACATTAAGATCACCAACCTCCTCCACAGCAGCGGTGGAAATGTTATTCAGAAAACTGCCTTCGGTGGAGCAGGAGGGTATGGAATCTTTGACACCGCAACCCATCCGGTGACCGTGAAGATCGAACCGCCAAGCGGGACGCAGTTTGTCTACAGCAGCTTTGGTGATGATTGTAGTAGTTTCTCTGTTCCAGTTGATCTCTTCCAAGGACGGGATGCGGATATTACTTGTGAACTTGTTATAACCAATCCACCTATAATTCAAGAAGAGCGGATTCTGAAGGTTGAGCTTGATTACCGATATTATGTCGATGCCGTGACCCAGATTCAAGTCTCTGGCAACAAGGATCCGGGTTCTTTGTTCCCCTTCTAAAACCCCTGCTTTAAAGGTTCTCCCTCCTAAAAGAGTTAATAGAGACTATGGATGCTCGACTTGTAGTTCTTCTGCTTCTTGTTGTCCTCATTCCGGGGTGTACCGGGATTGGTGATCTCAATTTTACGACGCCGACGCAAGGAAGTGGGCTCATTGTTGATTATTTTGCACCTGATTTTGTTGAGATTAGCGCCGGAGAAACCGTGCATTTCGATGTTCGACTTAAGAATACCGGATCTGTTCCTGTTTCTGAAGGAGAGATGTACATTCACGGCTTAGACTGGGAGGCCTTTGGAGTTGGAGACCAACTCATTGGCCCTGGGTTCCTCTCGAATTGTCAGTATTTCGAAAGTATTCAAGCTGCTGATCCCACTGCAGGGACATCCGGTGGTGTCCATACCTGCTCTATCCCGAAGACGGCACCCACAAGTGATAACTTGCCACAGGGCGGATCATTCATCTACTATCCCAAACTCCGCGTCCTCTACAGCTATGCAACAGAAACGGTGAAAGAGATTGTTTTTGCGTCAGCTGATGACGTTCAAAGCCTTGCAGCAACCGGGGCACCGCTTTCTTCTGGAACAATTTCAACCACAAATGGGCCCGTTACCATTGGAGTGAATGTAAAAGGACCGATTCATGTTCTGGAAGGAGGGAGAAGTGTCTCCTTTCCTGTCGAAATTGTTGTGAATAATGTTGGCGGCGGGACGGTGTGCAAAGATCGCTATAGTAATTGTGGAGATCCGGAGAACTGGGGAGAATTGGTTATCGACATCACCGTTCCAGGTGGGTTTGTCCATAATTGTGGAACCCGCACGATCGGTCTCTACAAAGGAAAAACAAATAGCTTTACCTGCACAATTCAGGCAACGGGATTGGGTTGGACGGTCGGCCCCATTGCGAAGACAATAGAAGTTGGGTCAACGTACGGCTATTTTGTTGATACAGAAACTGCCATCCGGGTAAATTGGGTCCAGAGTGCCGGGATTACCGGTATCTGAGCTTCTGCTTCTTTTTAAGAACCTCGCGAAGCAGAATATCGAGGACAGACTTGATCGCTTTTCCTGTTTCCCATGCCTCAGCGTGGGCAAAGAAGAATCCCTTCTCTGTAATTAGGCGGGCATTGACAGTGTGTCGCATGCGGTGTGTTTTCTTTTCTTCAAAACGATCCTGGTGAAGCACAAGGTAATCAACAGGAACGAGTTTGACAACCTTTTGGATGCACTTCGTGACCGCAGCATCGATGCCTGGCATGACGAACGGATCCTCATCCTGAAAACCGGAAAAGTTAACGTAAACACCCCCACCCCCAACAGGGTGGCCCACGAGTTTGAGGAGCGGTGTTGTTGTGATGATTCCTTGCACATTCATGGTTGTGTCGCTGTCAACCACAATTGCAGTGTGCGATTGTGTTGAAAGCATCTTGTCAATGACTGTTGAGATCTTCGCATTCGGGAGGGTGGTAAGGCGTTTCTTGTTCATGAAACTTGCAACAGAAACGTTGCCAAGTTTTATTTTGTTCCCTCGGGCTTCACCTGCCCGTTGGCGGGTCCGCGACACATCAGCTTTCAAGAATCCTACTGTATCAACGATTCCTTCGAGTTTATTTTTTTCGTCAACGACAGGAAGATGAACAATACCAGTGTCACGGAGGATTTTTACTGCCTCAGCCAAAGTCTGTTTGCGCGTGACGCACATCGCTGGTTTCATGACATCTTTTGCGGTAACCGAAGAGAATGCTTTGTGTTTTTTCAATACACCAATAATATCAAGCTTGTCAATGATGGCATAGGTAATTCCTTTCCTGACAGGAAGTACATCTGCGCGATTGAGAACGAGAACGTTTGCAGCATCTTCAAGGCTCATGTTTATGTCAAGGAGGGGTGCCGGTTCCATGAGGTTCCTGATTTTTTCTGTTTCCGGGCTGTTGCTGCTGTGTTTCGCCAGATCCTGGGCAAAGACAACGCCTTTGTAGTCGTGATCAACGACAACAACTGCGGCCTGCCTTGTCTTCAGCAGCAGCGATGAGACCTTGGAAATCGATTCCTCAGGACTGACAACGAGCGCTTCTTTGGCAAGCGATGCAATCTTCATGTTCCCCCTTCGAAGGAGCTATACTTTCGCCAGCTTCTTCATCTTGTTCGTGATGTGGCCCGCAACCTGATTGCGGACCCGCTTGCTCTTAATTGGTTGAATATTCGCAAGGGACTTTTTATTCTTCTCGAAATTGGTACCAAACTTGACTTGGTAGTGGCGAACGAGATCGTCGCCCAACGTCTTCACTGGAATGTTCTTAATGCGTCCCATAGCAGGAGTGTTATTGCCGAGAAGTATTTAAAGGGCTTTACGGGCGCATACGCACAACTTCGTAGTAGGTGATGTCATTCTCATTATCCACGATCGCCCAGAGCATCCTGGCCCGGATCGAGTGAGCGAGGCGGACAGCCCGGGAGAGCTCCGTGAAGGCGCAGGTATAGTCCTCAGGGACTGCAAAGACAATCCATTTCGTATGCTCTCCGACGGCCTTGGGGCCCCGCTTCACGCTGACGCCCCGCTGGTAGACGCGGAAGTCGCAGCCGAATTTGAAGCCGGTCTTCACAACCAGGCCTCGGGACCGCAAATCCCGGTAAACGAGGTACTTCTCGCGGATCCGGGGATCCCGTTCATTGGTATAATCCAGAAGCGACTCAACAGTATACGTGTTCCGGCCCTTCTTGAGGGTCAGCCGGTCCTTTTCAATGAGGTAGAGTGCCTCCACGAGCGAGAGCTCCAAATGGTTGTTGGTTTCCTTCCCGTAGCTGCGCTCGACGAGGCCGGCGAAGCCCTTCTCGACGACGATCGCGTTTTCGAGGAGCTTGCCCGTGACATTGGGAAGCTTCTCCTCGACGGCCTTCATGTCGAAGTCTGGCTCGTTCAGCGGATCGAGCTTTGTTGGGGGCATAGAGGCCTGTATTGCGCTCTCGATATAAGAAGGAATTTGGGATTGTTTATAAACATCCGCTGCTAAACGTTGGGTCACGGGACGGTAGCTCAGCCGGGAGAGCACACGAGGATGGCGAGGGAGACTTCCTATCCTGTGAAGCTGAAGACCGTGGGGTCGTGGGTTCGAGTCCCACCCGTCCCATTTTATTGTTTCTTGACTCTATTCGTGCAATGGAAAACATCGAATACAGAATACGAATTACGAAACGACAGGAAGAACTTCTGAGGGAAATTGACCGCGACGCGCTTCAGCCGATGCCGGATTATCTGGAGGGTGTCAGTGAGCGGTTTGTCACAAATCTTCATAGGCGGTTGTATGGAATTATTGGAATCGATGAGGGGTGGAGTACCTACGCAGGAGAGGAAAGCCCTCGGGATGAACGCAAATGTTTCTCATTTTATATTCCCCATGAGAATGAAGACGCTGTTAGCGAGGCGAGGGAAACGGGCTGGTTCAGGAAGTCGCTCAAGGAAGAGGACCTTGGTGTTTTAGACACGATTTATGACAGGATGGCCTGGTTGCACGATTCCTATGGTCGTGGGTGGTACCCTCGATTTTACGTAAGGGAAGTTGCTCGGCGAACAAAACTGAACGAGAGGGAAGCACGAAGGAGTCTCGATAGGCTCATCGGTGTCTTAGGAATTGCTTATACAAAGATAGTTCCGAGATCTTCGTGGAGGTCCCACAAGAAGTATTCTTCTGATTATAATATAACAACTGCTCCTGCTTGGTTTATTCCAGAATACCGATTACCGTTAATCAAAGAATTATTACATGGGCCAGAGGAAGATCCGAACCAGGCATGGCTCTTTCCGGAGGTGAGAAAACGGCGGAGAAAGAATTTTCGGATCGAACGTCGCAACGGATCGGAATGACTGTTCAGTACGTTATTGGTACACCAAATCGTACCCTTTCCGCTCGATGGACCGGTCCTCAGGAGCATCCTTCCTGATTTCGTTCATGACTTCGGGCATGAGCGCAGCATGGACTGCGCAAAGAAAGATGCTAGCGAGTTCCCGTTTCTTGAAGGTTCGGTGCTCCAGCTCGTAGAGCACGATCTCCTTGGCCGGGAGCGAGGTGCAGTCCTTGGCATTGCAGATCTTGTCGAGCTTGCGGACGTCGAACCGGGTCGCGAGAATCTCGAAGGAAGACATGGACTCCTCGTTGGCGAGAGGAGATTTAAAGGTGATCCGGTTTGGACCATTTAAATCTGCAGCAAGGTAACTAAGGCTCACTGCCCAGGTAGCTCAGTAGGTAGAGCAACAGGCTGTTAACCTGTGGGTCCGAGGTTCGAGTCCTCGCCTGGGCGCTCCTAACATGGGATGATGTATTGTTTGGAAATTGTGTTCCCGAAAAGGGTTTCTTCAAGCTTGAGATTTCCAAAGCAGTTCGCCGGTCGCCTGTTTATCGTACACCGGTTCTCAGTTATCTTGCCCATAGTATTCTCTAGATTCTCGTTGATGAACCATATGTTCCCAACTTTTCGTGGAATAAGGTCGTCGGCCTCGAGATGGTAGCCGATGCTTTCATAGTAGTCTAATGCGATTTGCTTTGCAACGGCCCCTGAGGTTATGGGTCCGGCAAACTCGTCAACTTCGTCATAGTCGTCGCATTTGATGAGGACGAGTTGATCACGAACAATGGAATCAAGGACAAACAAACCAACAATAATAATGGCGAGGATTGCAATGCCAATAACCGGTTTCCTCATACCAATTCCCACGAAAGGTTGCCGGTCCGCGTCGTGAGCTTTGACACATCGCCGACAAAGACAACGTCGTCTCCAGTAACCGTGATCGACCCCTCGAAGTTGCGCATGTCAAAGGACCCGTCCGTGATGCTGATGTTCGGGAGAATAGCAAACGACCCGTCAAACATAAAGGTGCCGATTTCTGCGTGCTCAATGAAAAAATCACCCCATGGGATAGTCACGGCAAGCGGCTGGCCTTTCTGCGCAAGCTCGATTGTGTCACCACTCGTGAAGCTGATCGATCCAAGAAACCCGTTCAGCGAGACAGGACCGCTAATATTCACGGTCTTGGTCGGTTCGATTGTTGTTGTCGGTGTGTGAAGGGTCACCGTCACTGTTGCTATTGTTGGACCAGGACCGCTGCTGCCAAAAGGAAGCTCGAACGGTGTATTTGTCAGCCAGTCAGAGAGTTGGGCACCGGGATTGCCGAAAAATGCCCCTTCTTCTCCTTGCTGAGCCCCAAAATTGCTGATGAGAACCCCTGAGATCAGGAGCAGCGCCACGAACGCCGCTGCAAGGATTTTCCAGTCGATCATGGGACTACCTTTATATTAGCTACCAGTATATACGTACCACGCGCATAAAAGGTGTGTTCTTATGAACCACGTTCTCTTCCAATTCCTCCCTGGGATGACAGGTGCTGACCCATTGGGATGGGTTCTTTCAATCGGGACCTTGATCGTCTTCTTTGTCCTCTATCCGAGGCTCATGCTCATGCAGATTATGGGGAAGCTTGAGAAGACCGCAATCGAGCTCGAGGAGCTGTCGAGGAAAGCGAAGATGTTCATTACCAAGGAAATCTCACCGAACCCGAGCAAGGAAACCCAAGAAGCAGTCTCCCGCTTCTTTGAGTTCTTCATGGTTACTCCTGTTGATCTCGATCCAGCAGGCATCGTGAAGAAATTTGATCATCTGCTCATTCAACAACGAGACCGGTTCCACTATCTCGTGGAGCAGCTCGCACCGAAGAAATCGAGCGAAGAGCAGGCGAACCTGGAGATGGGCTTCGCAGGCGGAATTGCGGTCCATGAGATCGCCAAAGTCGTCCGGCATTTTGTTGAGTTGACACGAAAGACCAAGAGTTATCAGTTCGCATACATTCTTTCTATGCAGATTCCGCTGATCGAGCGCATGGCAAAATCGTTCTACAAGGGGACGCAGGCCCTTGCGAAGGGCGAACCTGTTGGTGATGGTGTCGGCCCGCTCGTTGCAGCGACATTGACCGGGACGAATCGGATAACCCATGTCATGGATGATATTATGTTGTCGCGAGTGAAGCTGAAGGGACGGAACTTGCTTGTGATGAAAGCACGCGGACCGGGTGGCCGGATCGGTAACCCTGGGCATGCAGTTCAGAAAGTCATGAAGGTGCAGAAGGTGCACCGAATTGTCACCGTTGACGCGGCCGCGAAACTTGAGGGAGAAAAAACAGGAAGCGTTGCTGAAGGAATTGGGATCGCCATGGGCGGCATCGGAGTTGAGCGATCGTTTATTGAGGATGTTGTTGTTGTCAAGAAGATTCCCTTTGATTCCATTGTCGTGAAAATGAGCAGCGAGGAAGCGATCACCCCAATGAAGAAAGAGATCAAGGACGCTGTCCCGAAGGTGATGGAAAGCCTTGACCGACTTCTGAAGCAGACGAAGCCAAATGAGACCATTCTTCTTTTTGGTGTTGGAAATACCAGCGGTATCGGTGACCAAGGAAAGGATGCAAAGGCTGCAGAGAAATGGGTTGACGAACATCATCAGAAAGAGCAGGCAAAGAAGAAGAAACGCAGGAACGAGGCATGAGGATTTTTGCTGACTTGCATATTCACAGTCGGTATTCTCGAGCCTGCAGTAAAGATCTCAGTGTTGCCACCTTATCGACACATGCTGCAAAGAAAGGTGTTTCCCTTCTTGGAACAGGTGATTTCCAGCATCCGGAATGGATCAAGGAATTGAAAGCGAATCTCACTGAGGATGGAACTGGGATTCTGAAAAGCAGTTCTGGGATGCGCTTCATGCTGTCGACGGAGATCGCAAACTTTTTTTCACAAGGAGGTAAGGGACGCCGGGTTCATAACGTGTTGTATGCGCCGGATTTTGAGACTGTTGATCAGATTATTGATGTTCTTGGAAAGAAAGGGCGGCTTGATTATGACGGGCGACCCATCTTCGGGATGAGTTGTCTTGAGCTTGTTGAATTGATGCGAAGTGTATCCGAGAAAATTACTATTGTTCCCGCGCATGCATGGACACCGTGGTTTGGGGTCTTCGGTTCCATGTCCGGATTTGATTCATTACAGGAAGCGTTCGGCGACCAGACAAAACATATTTTTGCCATTGAAACAGGATTGTCGAGCGATCCGCAGATGAATCGGCGGCTCTCTGCATTGGATAACATTGCATTGATTTCCAATTCTGATGCTCATTCGTACTGGCCGTGGCGACTTGGGCGAGAAGCGAACGTATTCGAGTTTGATGAAGAGAGGTTGACGTATGACCGGCTGATGGAGGCGATCCGGACGCAGAACCAAGATCACTTCAAAGCGACTGTTGAGGTTGATCCGTCGTACGGGAAGTATCATGTTGATGGGCATCGTGCGTGCGGTGTGTCCTACGAGCCAGCAGAAACTCGGAAACTCGGGAAGCGGTGTCCGAAGTGTGGGAAGGAATTGACCATTGGCGTGCTGCATCGGGTCGACGAGCTTGCTGACCGGCCGGATGGACCGTACCCAAAGGACGCTATACCATTCCATAAAATCATCCCGCTTTCAGAAATCATCACTGCTGCAATCGGGGCAAACCAGCCGTTTTCCAAGAAGGTGTGGGAGATCTACAGCAAACTCCAGAATGTATTCGGCTCGGAGTTTGCTATTCTTCTTGAGACGCCACGTGAGGAACTTGCAAAGCACGTTGATGAAACAATTGCTGATTTGATTATCAGGAATCGTCAGGGGAACATTACCGTCCGTCCGGGATTTGACGGCGTGTATGGGGTGCCGATTTTCGATCCGAGCAAGCCGCCACCGGAGCCAGAACCGGATGTTGTGACACGGGGTCCGCCGAAGAAACAGCGATCGCTTACCGAGTTTTCAAAGGATTCTTCTTGACAACCTTCATGATTTGGGTCATGAGCGCGTTGTGGCCGAGCTCCACGAGTTCATAACGGACGCGGACGATTGGTTTATTTGTTTTGAGAACACGGCGAAGATCTATTGGTGTTCCTGCAACAACTGCGTCACAGGGGGTGTTGTTAATGATTGTTTCGAGTTCTTTGAGTTGTTCCTTCGAATAGCCCATCGCCGGGAGAATCATACCAAGATGGGGATAGTTGTTGTATATTTCTTTAATTGAACCGGTCAAGTGCGGACGAGGATCAACGATTGTTCCTCGGTACTGTTTTGCAGCAAGCGTCCCGGCGCCGAACGCCATACCACCGTGCGTCAAGGTCGGTCCGTCTTCGACAACCAGCACCTTCCGGTGGCGGATTTCGTTTGGATCGGAAACCGAGATCAAGGAATCGGCATCAATAACAAGGGCCTTCGGGTTTACTGCTTTGAGATTTTGTTTAATAATCTCAACATTTTCATGTTTTGCGGATTTTTCCTTATTGATAATAGCAATGTTCGCCATTCGGAAGTTTGTTTCACCAGGATGGTAGAGCAGCTCGTGTCCAGGACGATGCGGATCGCAGATGACGATGTGGAGATCAGGTCTGTAGAACGGGAAATCATTATTCCCGCCATCCCAGACGATCACATCAGCTTCTTTTTCTGCGGAACGAAGGATCTTTTCGTAATCAACACCGGCGTACACAATGATGCCTTCGTCGATTAGGGGCTCATATTCTTCCCGTTCCTCGATGGTTGTGTTCTGTTCGTCCAAATCATCATAACCGGTAAAGCGCTGCATGATCTGGTCTTCGAGATTCCCGTACGGCATGGGGTGCCGGATAGCCACAACACGGAACCCACGTTTTCGAAGGGCGCGACAGATGAAGCGGGTTGTCTGGCTCTTCCCGGCGCCGGTCCGTACTGCTGTGACCGCGATCACTGGCTTCTTGCTCGTCAGCATGGTCGCATCAGGACCGAGGAGGACAAAGTCAGCACCGGTTGCAAGGACACGGGATGCCTTGTGCATAACCTCGGTATGGGGCAAATCGGAGTAGGCGAGCACGACTTGTTGAATCTTCTTTGTTTTGATTAATGTTTCGAGCTCTGTTTCCGGATAAATTGGAATCCCTTTTGGATAGCGTTTTCCTGCAAGCACCCGTGGATAGGTCCGATTCGCAATGCCGGAAATTTGCGCAGCAGTGAAACAGATAACTGTGTAATGGTGATTATTCCTAAAGGTAACGTTGAAGTTATGGAAGTCGCGCCCTGCTGCTCCCATAATTAAGACGCGGATTGGTACTGTCATGAACCCCCCACAACATATTGGAGTTCATTAATAATATCACTTGCAAGGGTTCCTGGTCCCTGGCGCCTCGTTGCGCGGACGCCAGCAGTTCCCATGATAAAGGATCCTGCAGCTGCGGCCTCAAATGGTGTTGCTTGTCTGCTGAGCAGCGAACCGACAACGCCTGCGAGCACACATCCGTTTCCTGCCTTCGTCATGAAGGCGTTTCCTGTTTTGTTCACTGCAGTTTCGTTGCCATCGCTCATGACATCATGATGACCTTTGAGAAGAAGGGTACATGGGTATTTTTTCACAAATCCTTCCACAGCAGCAACACGGTTAGGTATTGTGTTGTCAACACGCACACCAGAAAGGATCTGGAATTCGTGTGCCTGTGGAGTAAAAATGTGGGTTTTCTTTATTATCGAACGTTTTGCAGCAACAGCAAAAATTCCGTCATCATCGATTACTACCGGAACCGGGGATCGTGCTACAAACCCCTGAATGAAGGTGAATGTTTGCGGTCGGCGCTCTGTTCCACAACCGATAAGAACAGCATCATTTCCTTTTGCGAGTTCGAGTGCCTGTCGGAGGTGGGTTGGAGTGAGGTAATCAGCACTTACTGGTTCAGCTATCAGGTCAGGTGTGAATGATGCAGCAATATCTGCTGCACGGCGCGGTGCCATGATTGTAAGGTAATCTGTTCCAGTCCGAAGTGCTGCTAGTGCATTGAGTGCTATTGCACCGGTATACCGTCGGGAACCGCCAATCACAAGGAGCCTGCCAAAATCACCCTTATGACTCCACTCAGGGCGCCGAGGAAAGAATGTCCGGACATATCTGGCGTTGACCGTGAACATGATATTCTTTTGGAAGAAGAACTATTTAGCTGATAGTTGTTCCGGAAGGCGTCCCAGTGAGACACGCTTCAATCGTCACAGGATCTCGCGCATCCACAATATGAACAGTGATTCCAGCATCTTTCGCAGCGTTTGCCGCAACAGGGTCGAAAGGTGTGGAACGGCCAGGTTCCCAGTAATCTCCAATAATGGTGAGATACTTGTTCCACGAAATGATTTGAAGAGGTTTTGCGGTAGGGTTCTTCTTGGGATCTGCATCATAGACGATTGTATTCGTGAGGTTGTAGATGGTTGTTGCGCCGGCTTGTTTTGCAAGCTCAACAGCAATTTGATCTGTTGATTGTCCAGGAATCGCTCCACCGGCAATAAGGAGTTGCTGGTCCCAGTCGTGAGGAAGTTTTTGATTGGTAACGACTGATGGATACGCCTCAGGAAACAAAGCATGGAGTAACTGAGCATTGAGGTGTGTTGCAGCAATGCCGATCCGGTCAAGGATTATCTTGTTTGCAATACCAAGGGTTCGGGCTGCGTTTTGATACTGTCGGCAAGTTGCTCCACCGCCACAAACGAGGATGATTTTCTCCTTCTTGGTGTACTTCTTCAACAGTGTTGTGAAGGATTGCAGAAAGGCTGTATCAATCTTCTCCGGGACAATGAGGGAACCACCAAGGGAAAGAACACGGGTCATGTTGTCTTTTTCTTTGAAACCTTTAAACATCAATCTGCGCTCGCTGGAGGGTCCCGGAATAATCAACATAGATTGCTTTATGCTCAGAGAATTCCTCGATAGCTGTCCAGCCGCCTTCCCGAGCACCATTCCCCGTTCCCTTGATACCTCCAAAGGGAAGGTGAACTTCCGCGCCAATTGTACTTGCGTTGACATACATTACACCGGATTCGAGATCCCGCATCGCGGTGAACGCATTGTTGACATTCCGGGTGTAGATGGCACTTGAGAGACCGTAGGTAATGTTGTTTGCAAGATCAATGGCATGGTCGAGGTTTTTTGCAACCATAAGGGAAACAACAGGACCGAAGATCTCTTCCTGGCAGATCCGCATGTCAGATGTTGTATTAGTAAACAAGGTTGGTTGGAAGAAGTGACCACGACCGCGAATGGGTTTGCCACCGGTGAGAAGCTTTGCTCCTTCTTGCTTTCCAATCTCAACATAGCGCTGAGATTTTTCAATCGCTGCCTTGTTGATCATGGGACCAACGTCTGTTTTCGGGTGGATTCCGTTTCCGAGACGGAGGCGCTTGGTGCGGTTGAGGAGCATGCGTTCAAAGGTCGCCTTTACCTTTTGGTGGACAACAACACGACTCGTTGCTGTGCAGCGCTGCCCTGTTGTCCCATATCCTCCCCAAATGACTCCGTCGACAGCAAGGTTGAGGTCAGCATCGTCCATCACGATAATCACATTTTTACCACCGAGTTCCAGACTTACTCGCTTGATGCCTGCATTCTTGGTGATCCAGTCACCGGTGTCACGAGATCCGGTAAAGGAAATGCAACGCACGTTTTTGTGTTTCACGAGTGGGGAACCGACAGCAGTACCACCGCCAGTGACAACATTCAAAACGCCTTTGGGAAGTCCTGCTTTGATAAAGAGTTCAGTGAACCGAAGCGCACTTAATGGTGTATCAGATGCTGGTTTGAAAACAATCGTATTGCCGCACAAGAGTGCGGGCGCGATCTTCCAGGAGGGGATTGCAATGGGAAAGTTCCATGGAGTAATGAGTCCACAAACACCGATGGGATCGCGGACTGACATGGCAAACTTGTTCGGGAGTTCGGAGGGAGTGGTGTAGCCGAACATCCGGCGGCCTTCGCCAGCAATGTATTCAAGAAAGTCAATCGCTTCCTGAACATCACCACGACCTTCAGCAATCACTTTGCCCATTTCTATGGTGACGAGGCGGGAGAATTCTTCTTTCTTGGCACGGAGCAGCTGGGCAACGCGGAGGAGGATTTCACCACGTTTCGGTGCCGGAACCAATCGCCATTTCGAAAACGCTTTCTCTGCTGCATGGATTGCTGCAGTCACATCTCGTTCGTCACTTGCTTGGAAGCGGCCGAGGACCTGTCCTGTTGCAGGGTTCGTACTTACAAATGTCTTTCTGGTTTTCGAGGCAATCCATGCCCCGTCGATGTAGTTCTTGGAGGACTGCACCATCACGTTTCTTGGAATTAGGGAGATAAAAGGTTCTACCGTTTGACTGCTTTCGAGATACGCTTCAGTTTGGTGGGTTGCTTCTGTATCTTGCTGAACTTGACGAGCGCGGAAACAGCTTCAAGAGCCCGCTCAGGGTAGGAAAAGGTTGGAACGCCAAATTCCTCCATGCTCTTCTTAATAGTTTCGCTGAAATCGCCGCCAGCAGAGATGACGATAAGCGGCTTTTTCTTCTGATCAGCTGCAGAGGCAACAACATCGGCGATTTCTGCGGTAAGGGTTGGGACCTGAAGGAGCGCGATCACGACAACGACATCAATATTTTCATCATCAAGAGTAGCATTGATTGCTTCCCGATAGCGCTCTGCGCTCGCGTCACCAACCAGGTCGATTGGATTTCCAATGACCGCGTAGTGAGGGAGGACTTTTTTCAATGTCGCGACCGATTTCGGGCTCAGTTGAGCGAGCTGCAATCCTGTTTTGACCGCCCAATCGACAGCGAGGACGCCGAAGCCGCCGCCATCAGTGATGATTTGAATACGATTCCCTTCAGGGAGCATGTCCTTAGAAAGGAGGCGCGCGTAATCGAACAGTTGTTCGATATCATCAGCCTCTATGATGCCGGCTTGTTTGAATGCGGCCTTATAGATCTCAATCGATCCTGCAAGCGAACCGGTGTGCGACATTGTTGCAGCGTTCCCGACATCAGTGATGCCACCTTTCAGAATGATAACGGGCTTTTGTGTGGCGACTTCCTTTGCAATATTAAAGAATTTACGGCCCTCACGAACACCTTCAATATAGACGCAGATGACTTTCGTTTCAGGGTCTTGCCCGAGATACTCGAGAATATCTGCCTCATCAACGTCAGTTGCGTTCCCATAGGATATGAACTTCGCCATCTTGTAGCCTTTCATGGCGAACCAGTCCATGACCGCAGTTCCAACAGCTCCTGATTGTGTCATGAAGGATATGTTCCCCTTTTCCGGACGACCAAGTTTATACTTCGGAAGGAAGATCGTATCAACCAGGCTGGTGGTATCATAGATACCAAGACAATTAACGCCGATGGCGCGCATTTTGTATTTTATGAGGGTTCGCTGGACGTTCTTTTCGAGGTCTTCGTTTCCAACCTCTTTGAATCCACCAGCAATCAAAATAACGTTTTTGACGCCCTTCTTTCCACATTGTTCAAGGATTTTGGGTGTGATAGGAGCAGGGACTGCAAGAACGGCAAGGTCAATTGAACCTGGAGCATCAAGGATGGTTGGATACACTCTATAGCCAAGGAGTTCATTGATTTCAGGGTTGATGGGGATAATCTTTCCTTGGAACTTGTTCTCAATGAAGTTGCGGAAGATCACATGACCCACTTTGTGAGGAGAGCGGCTCACTCCAATGATTGCGACTGATTGTGGGTTGAAGAACTGATCGAGGCGGTGCGGGCCTTTCGGACTGCGGATTGATGATACTCGCTTGGAGGTCTGTTTTGCTGCAGCCTTCAGGCGTGTTGATGTTCTGACCTTTTGTTTTGACTTTTTCGGAACAACTTTTTTGGATTTCTTCCGGACCATGAATGCTTAGATCTTGACGCATGGCGCTTTAAAGATAGCGGCTTTTTCACAGGTCAAAGACGCTTTTTTGGAGGAATCGTGAAGTACATTTATTTTTGAGTGACAACAGATTCGTGTGTTTTATGGAGTCCCTATATGACTCTTCCTTCCTATAAGGACAGCATGGTTTCTGTGGACTGCCAAGTTCTTGATGTGGATTATGTTCTCCTTCAAGAAAAACCGGTTGTCCGGATATTTGGAAAGACCCGTGATAGCCAGACAGTATGTGCATTCTATGATCAATTTTCACCCTTCTTCTATGTCGACCGCGAAGATGCGATTGAGATGTTGAAGGAGGAACCGCAGGTCCAGAGTGTCCAAAAAATCAAGCGGAAGTTGGTGATGGGATATCAACAGGAGCGAGCTGTTTGGAAAGTTACCCTGCAGAATCCTGCAAAAACACCTGAGGTTCGGCAGCGAGTGTTGGATGCAGGATTCAAAGTCTACGAGGCGGATATTTTGTTCAAGTACCGGTACATGAGCGACCACGGCGTCAAAGGGATGGACTGGGTCCGGATCGAAGGGGGGACAACAAATACGAACACAGTCCGCAGTAAGATTATGTTGTCGGCGAAATCAGTTGAGCCGATTGTCTGTTATGATGATGTTCCACTGCGTGTCTTGTCATTCGATATCGAGTGTGTTGCTACAAAAGAGGGGACAGTTCCTGAAGCGAAGTATGACCCGGTTGTTATGATTTCTCTAGTGTTTTCTGAACCATTTCAAGGATCGGACAGCCTCGTTTTGGCAACTCGCCCGGGGGCAGGTGTCCATCCGTGCGCTGATGAAAAGGAGTTGCTTGAGGAATTCAACCGGTTCATAAATGAGTATGATCCTGATATTATCACCGGATTCAATATCAACAACTTCGATCTGCCATATGTGTTTGAACGCATGGCAAAGTGTGGTGTGCGGGCAGTATTTGGAAGGTGTACAACAAAACAGGCACTTTCCAAAAAGATTGGGATCACCTACCGGAATTCGGTTACTGGCCGCGTCATTGCTGACGTCTTCCAGTTGGTGAAAAAGGACTTCATGTTGAAGCGATACAGCTTGAACGCGGTTTCGGAAGATCTACTCGGGGAGCAGAAAGAAGATGTTAAACATTCCGAAATCGGGAAGTACTATCGGGGAGATGCTGCCCAGTTTGAAAAGCTGGCTTCCTACTGCCGGAAGGACTCCTTACTTGCATTGGATCTCCTTCTCAAGAAGAAGTTATTGGACAAGTACATCGCTCTTTCAAAGGTGTCCGGGATCCTGTTGCAGGATTCTCTTAGTGGTGGGGAAACTACGCGGATCGAAAATTTTCTGCTCCGGGAATTCAACCGGAAAGGATTCATCTTCCCTTTGAAACCTCAGGACAAGACTATTGGCAACCGCGAATCGCGGCAACGGAAAGAGCTTGGTGGAGGGTTTGTCATCGAACCGGTCCGAGAGCTGCATTCGAACGTTGCTGTACTCGATTTTAAGAGCATGTATCCGTCAATCATTCTGTCCTATAACATTTGTCCAACAACGTTGATCATTGGAGATGAGAAGATTGAAGGCGCACTCAAACCGCCAGGCACTGCAAACTTTGTGCCTCCAGAGGTACGGAAAGGAATTATCCCCGGAATTTTGAAAACGCTCCTCGATGACCGTGGGAAAGTTAAAAAGAAATTGAGGAAAATACAGGACGACAATTTGTATCGGGTCCTCTACGCAAAACAGTGGGCACTCAAGATCATGGCGAACGCATTTTACGGATACCTTGGATATGCGCGAGCAGTGATTTACAATCTCGATATCGCGAACGCTATTACTGCTTCTGGAAGGGAGAGCATCAAATTTACCGCAAAAACCGTTCAGGAAAAGTATGGGCTGCCTGTGGTGTACGGGGACACGGATTCTGTTTTCGTGAAGATGAAAGATGAGGATTTTGACAAGATTGAACAGAAAGCAACAGAGATTTGTACTGACATCAATACCCAGTTACCAGGAGTCATGGAACTTGAGTTTGAGAAGATTTTCAAAAGGTTCCTCCCGCTCGCGAAGAAACGGTATGCTGCCTGGAAGTTTGAACACACCGAAGATGGATGGAAGGAAAGTATTGAAACAAAAGGAATTGAGACCGTCCGGCGGGACTGGTGCCCACTTGTGGGAGAGGTAGTCGCAGAGGTGCTTGAGATTCTCTTGAAGGAGCAGGACATCAAGAAAGCGGTGACGTATGTGAAAGGGATTGTCATTGATTTGAATGAAGGAAGGATTCCTATCAACAAGCTTATTGTAACAAAAACAATGACCAAGGCTGGAAAGAGCTACAAGGGAATCCAGCCGCACGTCGAGCTTGTGAAAAAGATGGAGGCGCGTTCACCAGGAGAGGCACCGGGTGTTGGAGACCGGATTCCGTACGTCATTGTTCGGGGATCACAGTTGGTATCGCATCGGGCGGAGGACCCGGTGTATATCCAGGAACACGGCTTACCAGTTGACGCAACGTATTATATTGAGAATCAGATGTTGCCGCCGCTCGAGCGGATTTTTGATGTGCTCGGGGTGGATCGGATGGAACTCCTCGGAAACGGACGACAGATGGGACTGCTCGATATTTTGAAGAAGAACAAGAAGCCGCAGGGACCGCGGGAAATTCCCGCTGCTGAGTTCAACGGGTTCATGTGCAAGAAATGCTCGGCGTTCTTCGAACAGGTCCCGCTGAGTGGGGCGTGCACGTGTGGTGGGGCGCTGCTGTTCTCTAGTCCGAAGGGGCCGGGGGAAGTGCTTGTTCGGTAGTTATTTTGTTGCGTACCGGTGTTTTGTTGTATATTCTGACTTGATTATATACATTGATGATCTCCCACTAAAGTCTTGCTCTTCCCCTTGTCCTGTCTTGTAATGTGTTTCTTCGATGAAGGCCTCTTCTGGTTTTAATTTGAATTCAATCTTTCGTGCGCGGGGATTTTGTTCTGGAAAGACTTCAGGTGCCTGCGAGAGTGTTGTCTTAAACGTCCAAGCAAGTGTTCCATCAAGGTTGATACAAAAAAGCTTGCAGTCGTTCCAACAGCCGATATATAGTTTGTTGCCCCAGATGACAGGTCGAGAATGTGCAAACATTCCTGTTGTCTTGAAGCGCCAAATCTCGTTTCCTGTTTTTGCATCAAGTGCATACACGGTTTGATCGCAATTGCCGATGTAGAGGACGCCATTATGATAGGTTCCGGTTTCCCCAAAAAAACTATCAGCTTCCTTCCTCCAGCGCACGTCGCCTGTCTTTGCGTCAATGGCATAGACATGCTTGCTGCGAGAGGCAGCATAGAGGAGACCGTCGGCATACACAATTGACGTGTTCAGTGGCTCGATCAACGTCCTTTTCCAAACAAGCTTTCCGTCAATATCAACGGCATAGAGGTTCCGATCCCATGAGTTGAAATAAACAATCCCGTCAACGGCGCAAATTTCGAAGACCGTTGTCACGCCTTTTGTTGGGAAGGTCCACAAAAGTTCCCCCTCAAGGTTCAGACAATAGAAGTTGTTGTCAAAGGAGCCGAAGAAGATTCTGTCTTTGTAGACAAGTGGTGATGAATGGATGGTATCTTTTGTCTGAAAGGTCCATTTGAGTGAGCCGTCTGCGTTGATTGCGTAGAGGTTCCGGTCTTCTGAGCCAATGTAGATGACATTGTTGGAGACAGCCGGCTTGCTGAAGATCTTTCCTTTTGTGGCAAATTTCCATTTCAGGGTGCCGGTGAGGGTCAGTGCATAGAGGTTGTAATCAAAGGAACTGAAGTAAAGAGTTTCACCAACGAGTGTTGGATAGGAGAGGATTGGCCCGTTGGTAGTGAATCGCCACTGTTCTTGACCGGTTTCTGCGTCGATTGCGTAGAAGTTTTTGTCGGCGGCTCCGACATAGATAACACCGTTATGGGCAACTGGGGTAGTTGTAACTGCGCCACCAACCCCTATTTCCCAGAGAACGGGAAATTCCTGCGCAACTTCGGCCATCTCGGTGAAGCGCGCCAGCCACTGGATATCACCAAATTCTCCAGTGTCAATAGTGATCGAAGTCGAGATGTCCTGGGGATCTATGTAGGACATATTAATCCAAAGGGGATGGAGGGATAAATGTGAATGTTGACGTGTTACTCGTCACTCATTCCCTGCTCGAAAATTTCGTATGCGTCGTTGGCAGCTTTCACAAGGTTGGTGTATTCTTCAGTCGCCTCTGCGCGCACCCTCCTGGGGAGAACAGCACCGACGTCGTCGTTCCTGTTGCCAGGACGGTAGCTGGTGTTGACGTACCACGGTCCGCTCACCTCGCCCCAGAAGTCCCGGCGGACGGCGAAGACACCACTTTCGTTGTCGCTGCGCCGGGAGTAAGAGGTTTCTTCTTTTGCAGCCTTCAGAGCACTGGCCGGGTCAAGGCCGAGTCGCTTGAAGTAGGCCTCCTGGGAGGCAATCGCTTCCCCTTTGTCTGTTGTTGTTTGATGTGCGAATCCGAAACCATCGTACAGGCGTTTTTCGCCAGGAACAAAGAGCACGAAACCGGACGGAACGATTGTTGTCTCCCCCTTCCTTGAGTTCGCTGT
>JAHIVW010000005.1 GCA_018816245.1 Nanobdellota archaeon | reverse complement strand
CGTATTGTTTCCACCGTCAGCATCTCCTCGTTTCCCTCCATGGCGTTCAGTCGAACGACCTTGAAGGGCTTGCCGGAGACGGTCAATTTTCGATGCCGATTACCGCGAGAGGTGGGTCATTATTGCATGCCGATTCACAACAGATCCTCGAATCGTGCGAGACGAGCAAACACGTCTTCAGGACAATTTGCAGGAAGAGTAAGAATTAAATCATCAAGAACAATCGTACGAGCTATAACCTCAAGCTCATGTTCGTAATCTCTTTCAAACAAAGTTCTTTCATGATATTTTCTTGACCAGTATAAAAGTTCATCCCAACACCCTTCTACACTACTTGGAACTTTGTATGCATGAGAAACAGCTGAACGAACAGATTCTGGGAGATCCTCATATTTGGAAGCGATATCCCATCCGTCCAAATTGGACACATAGCCATATTCTTCATCAATGTTGGCTAGGTGCTTACACGATTCTTTAAGCAGCACTTCTTTTTCACATGGTTCAAAAACAGCTTCCACAGAGCCGTAGCGGTCAATCAACTCACTTCGCTCTTTCATGTCTGCTTCTTGTTTTCGACGATACTCTTCAGCAGCTCTTGCCTTATATCCAGGTTCTTGTGCCTCCATCCAGTCAGCAAAACCTTCAAATGGATTATGCGTCGCCGCTGATACATTCATATCCTTGCACTCAACCCCGCAAGCTACTTGGACGGCTTCTTCGAAAGTCAATCCGGCAGCACTCGCTAATGCTTCGGCCTTGCCTCGCGCGTTATCACGTTCGGCATCAAACGGTGTACCATTCATGAGGTTATAAATTTTCGCAAATTTCTCCGCATCAAATACTTGTGACTCCATACAACAATCTCCAAATCAAAACGGTTATCTGACTACAAGCCCTCAAGCAGACCGATGTCTCCACCGGGAGCGGTGATATAATGCAAGCATGAGCTAATCGCAACCCACCAGCATTACAGCTATATTCAAGGAAAACCTTGACTTCGGGACAGTCTGAATGTTTTTTATCGCTGCCAACCAGCCCCTCTCTGACGGGGTAGCTAGTTTGTGACCAAGGAGTTCAGGTTGAACACGATAGACAAAAATGCCGCTGAACAAGAGATGGAAAAACGAATCCGAGATCGGATGTTCAACCCATGGCGCATACCCGTGACCCCGGAAGCCAGGGAGCTTGTCCAGCGTGTGCTCATGGAACTCCAAGAATACGAGCAGCGGCATCAAGTGCGGAAACGCCGTCGGAGGGAAGCAGACCAGCAGGTCTTCGAGGAAACGGTTGCCGCTGTTGTCTCGGATGTTGCCCACCACTACCTGATGGAGTGGCCGGGTGGGATATCAATTTTTCGGTCCAATCGGTACTTGGGCCGTCGGAGCAGGTATCGTCCAACGGCGCACAGCAAGATCCTGCCAGACATTCTCGACTGTTTGGCTGACGAGGAGATGGGGATCATCACCCAGGCTCTGGGGCACAAGGGATACTTCGGACCCGCGAGGTTGACGACGATCAACGCTGGCGAAGCTCTTGCCCGTAGACTCAAAGACGCTGGTCTCGACTACCTCCATTTCGGCATTGGTCTGGGCCAGGAAGTCATCCACCTGAAGCGCACCAAGGAGGACCACTGGGACGAGGGAGAACTGATCGAGTACGACGATACCCCGGAAACTGTCGCCTTCCGTGAGCATGTCCAGAGCATCAATGCATGGTTGCAGGCCGCCGAGATCGACTTCGACGAGTACCAATCGCCGGAGGGCCAGCCCGTGGACCCGCATGACCGACAACTGCGGCGAGTCTTCACACAAGGGCGCTTTGACAGCGGAGGCCGGTTGTTCGGTGGCTTCTAGCAATCGCTGAAAAAGAAGCAGCGTCTCGAAGGCGTGACCATCAACGGGGAGTCTGTTGTCGAACTCGACTACGGCCAGATGAATCCCCGCCTCCTCTACGCTCTGTGCGGGGAACAGCCGCCGGAACAGGACGCCTATGACATCCCCGGCTACTCCATGTACCGCAAGGGCGTGAAGAAGATCATGAACGCCATGATGTTCACGACCAAACGGCTGACACGAATGCCGCAGGGGGTGCGGAAGGAGTTTGAGGAGAAGTTCAGCGTCGAAAGTGTCATGCAGGCGATAGAACTCGCCCACCCAGCGATCAAGGACAGCTTCTTCAAAGGGATCGGTCATGATCTGCAGTTCATGGAAAGCCAGATCCTCGTTGATGTGCTGCTGAAACTCCGCGATCTTGGAGTTGTAGCTCTGCCCATCCATGATTCCATCATCGTCGGAGAGTCAAAGAAGCATGTGGCCAAGGAGGTCATGCTATCATGCTTCTTCAGTCAATCTGGTGTGCCTGCAATTGTCACTGAGGTTGAACAATGACTATGATTACTTCAATAAGAATTCCTTCACACAACTATGATCATCTTTATCAACTGACATTGATCATGATAACCACATCAACAGGTGCTCATACTCTTCAGGTACAACTACCACTTCCCCTTAGTGGGACTCGTAACTCATGAGCAGCGACTGGACACGAAAACAGCGGCGTCAGCAGGAAGTGAAGGGCCGAGCGGCCCAGCCGAATCACATGTACGGCTACTGCCGGATCATCGGGTGCAACAAACCGGCGAGGGCGGGGACTTCAGATGGCCTGGACGAGAAGTATTGCCGGTCTCATGCCGAGCACATCCAGCGGCATGGTAGTCCGGTGAAAAAGTCGTACACGGGCAAGGAACTCACTCCTTACAGACGAGCCGCACTGGATTGGATCCTGGCCCATGAAGAGGATGTCTGGGTACAGAATAGCAGTGACAACCGAAAATTGACCATCCGTGATCACCGAATTTTGACCACCCTGAGACGTGTTTGTTGCTCTGGACGCTCTGAGGGCGATCGTCCTGCTTCTGCCAACTGGTAGCCTTCTTTATATCCGCGTTGCCTTT
>JAHIVW010000004.1 GCA_018816245.1 Nanobdellota archaeon | reverse complement strand
ACAGCGAACTCAAGGAAGGGGGAGACAACAATCGTTCCGTCCGGTTTCGTGCTCTTTGTTCCTGGCGAAAAACGCCTGTACGATGGTTTCGGATTCGCACATCAAACAACAACAGACAAAGGGGAAGCGATTGCCTCCCAGACAGCATATTTTAAGCTACTCGGCCTCGACGAGCAGATAGCAGCCGACGTTGCGAGAGCAGAAATGTCCTACTCCTGGCGCCGCGATGGCGTAGACGGCGTCTTCGCCGTCCTCCGGGACTTCTTGAACGAGAGGGTCGGGCCGTGGGACGTCAGCACCTACAGCCGTCCTCTCGACAGGGACGACGACGTCGGTGCTGTTCTCTCCAAGGAGGCCGCGAGCGGAGCGAGCGCAGAGGCGACCGACGAGCTCAAGGAACTCCTGAGAGCAGGAAACGAGGCATACGCGATGTTTGAGCGTGCAGATATCCAAAAGGAATGAATATCTTCTTCCAAAGCACTGCTTTTGTGGCACAAGATAACAAGGAAACCTCTCTTAGAAAATTCTTCTGGGCGGACTTGCACCTACCACCTGAGGAACCCTTTGTGTCCCTTTACGTTACACCAACGCGCCCTTCAACGCCGTCTTGCACGAACATTCCCGCTTGTCATTCGTTGGGATCGCGGGAATCGCTGCATTCATGATCGCCTTGACCTTGTCGTCGTTCTCCTTCATGGTTTTCAGGACTTCATCAATCGACACTGGGGTGTCCCGGAAGGAATCGTAATCCGTGACCATGGCAATCGGACTGTAGCAGATCTCTGCCTCCCGGGCGAGCACGGCCTCGGGGACAAGGGTCATGCCGATGATATGGCCGCCCCAGGCACGAAAGAGGCGTGACTCCGCCTTTGTTGAGAAGCGGGGGCCTTCGATACAAACATACGTCCCTGTCCGATGACTCGGAATCTTGAGTTTCCGAGCGATCTGCCACATGAACTCGTGAAGCAGGGGACAGACTGGATCAGCAACAGAAATATGGCAGACCTTTTCCTTTTCGTAGAAGGTGGAGATCCGGTTCCGTGTACGATCGATGAACTGGTCAGCAAACACAATTTGTCCTGGTTTGATGGTGTTCTGGAGCGATCCTACAGCCGTGGCAGCAAGAATCGTGTGAACTCCCAGCTTCTTGAGGGCAGCGATGTTTGCCCGGTAGTTGACCTTATGGGGAGGAATCGCATGGCTGGCACAGTGGCGCGGCAGAACAGCAACAGACCGCCCTTCGTACTCGCCGATGGTCACCTTATCAGATGGCGCTCCATAGGGTGTATTCACGGCAATCTTCTTGCTTTTGGTAAGCAGCTGTGGATCGTAGATGCCTGTCCCACCAATAACACCAATTTCGGCCTGTGGCATGCTCTCCACTTAGGTTTCCCCCCTTAAAACTGAACCTTCAATTAAATTATAAAAAGGGGAAATCTTTATCTGAATTCCCAACAACCTTGAGGTGAGTCGTATGAAATACGCGATTGCTGCCCTGATTGCCATCATGTTTGTCTCTTCCTTTCTTGTGGGGAGTCTCTTTTCCCAGGTGACGATCATCAAACATTCAACAGGGGCCGCGAGCGCAGCGCCAGTCGTGATGAACCCAATCTTCCAGAATACCGAGGAACATACCACCTTCGTGTACCTTCCTGCTGTTTCAAATGATGGTTCGGGTATCCTCACGAGCGCAAGAATTACTGTAGAACAGGGAAATGGTGCCGTGTTTGCCGACGTTGACAATGTTTTCACGGCGACGGAAACACAGAACTCGTTCCGCGTTGCTCGAGATGCTGCAGCAACGTGGGCAGGTGTTGATAAGGAAACAATTGACGTTTCCATTGTGTTCAATATTCAAGATGCAGAACTTGTTGAAGGACCGTCTGCCGGAGCAGCGATTGCAGCAGGCATTGCTGCGGCGATCATTGGTGGTGACATCCGTTCTGACATCGCCATGACCGGAACGATTAACGAAAACGGAAAGATCGGCCCTGTCGGTGGTATTCTGGAAAAAACCAAGGCAGCGGCAAATGAAGGAATCAAACAATTTCTTGTTCCTCCGGGCCAAGGCTCTCTCGAACAACTGAAGCGGCACGTCACCTGCTCGATGCAGGACAGTGTGACCGTATGTAAAGTCACCTATGTTATCAAGGAGCAAACCCAACTCGAAGACAGCGGTATTGATGTCATTACCGTTTCCAATCTCGATGAGGCAATGGACTACATGCTTGCGTGATCTGAATGAAGAAACAATTGGTGAAACAAACGCGTCGCTCAAAGGTATCTCCGCAAACTCGCCCTCGTGAACCAACATCTCCCCCGCACCGGCGGATGTGGTTTGTTGTGGTGATCATTGGAACGTTCTTGGTGCTTCTCGGCGTTCTCATCGGCGCGTTGTTTTTCCAAGTGAGCACGACCATCTCATCGACGTCTGGGATAATCCCAACTACATCTCACATCACATCACTGGAAGAATTGAATGAAGACGGGTATATTGAGGTTGAAGCAACCGTTGATGCAATGAACCTGATCTATACTCATGAATGCATCCAGGTGACGATGGCAACCACAAATTTCCAGACCTATTCTATTCAGAACGGGATTGATGATATTATTGAGGTGCGACCAACGATCCACGATGTTGTGAAGGATCTCCTTGACAATTTCGGGATGAAGGTCTTGCAAGTAAAGATAGATAGTAAAGACGGGACAGAGCTCGGCTACTACGCAAACCTCTATCTACAAGAAGGTAATAAGATCGTGATCCTGGAGACCCGTCCAAGCGATTCGACAGCAATTGCCGTTCGCGCGGGCATCCCGATCCTCTTCAAGCAGAACACGTTCGAAGAACTCGGCGCCAATATTTGTAGCTAGGGCTCTGTGATAAAAAAAGAAAAAAAGGGTGAACGAGTCTGCTTCGTTGATAGGTTACTTCTTTGCTTTTGACAAATCAAGGGCAACGGTAATTGCTCCTACCAACAAGAGGACCCATCCGATAAAGTCAAACAACAACTCGCCCATTGGTGCGATGTTTGCGGCGAGTGTTCCGCTAAAGACGGTGAACCCCCACGCAAGCAGGAACATCGTTCCGGCTGCGAAGATGAGGTTGAATCCTCGTGCAGACTTCGCTCGAATTCGTGCGTACTCCGCGAAGACGGGTGCAAGGAGTACAGCAAAGACGGCAAAGACTTCAAGCGCCATTCTGTATCACCGTGTTATACTGTCTTCGTGATCGGATATAAAGGGCATTCGTCAATCGTCGAATTCCTTATAAGTAGACCTCGACGGCCGCGGCCCCAAAGAGGAGGAGAATCCCCAAGACCAAGAGTTCGAGGGCATCGACCGCGATGACTTCGATAACGTGGTGGCTGTTCTTCCGAAGGAGGGCTGCGGAGAGAATGCCCCCCGCCAAACCAGCAACAAGGTAGGCTGCGATCTCCGGTACGCCGTGAGGAATGAAGCGAAGGCTCACCATTGGAATGGCCCAGAAAGATTCAGCAAGCCGGCCGATGTAGACGCCCAGAAGGCTCGCGTTCCAGACGAGGATGAAGACCATTCCTGCCCCGAAGAGGAGTGAGAAGATGAAGGAGACGAGCATGACCTGGAGATTATTCGAGAAGATCGACCAGAGGGCGGTGCTCTGGCCAGCGACCTGGCCAGTGACCGTGTTCAGAGGAACTGAGGCAATCTCGTTGATTTCAGCGACCTGGGCACCAAAGGCGCCTGGTATGAGGATCGCCCAAATAGCGAAAGCGAGGGTCAGCCCACCAAAGTAGAAGAGGAAGGCGATGATGTCTTTTTCGTGGCGGTACCAGAAGGCACCCATCCCATAGTGCTCTCTAATTTCCTCCTCCTCCAGCTCTTCCTCGCGCTGAATCAGCGTGGTGATGAAATACATTGACGGGATGATGGTGAACAGGACTGCAAAGAAGCCGAAGTCGATTGACGCGACCGTCGGCGCGACCTGGGTACTGATGATGATCCCCACCGAGGCAAGGATGAATGCCCAGACAAACATGAGGGACGGATGATTGTTGATTTCTTCAAAACTGAACATCTGTTCAAGCATACATTTAGTTAGGATCGCTCCTTTATGTTCGCACTATTTAAGCGTCCTCCCGTAAAGTACTTAGCACGGTCTGAAGCGCGAACAAAGCCGCAGGACGCGGTTTCCGATTATCTATGGTCTATCTTGAACGCGTCGTGATGCAGGGATTCAAATCCTTTAAGCGGAAGGTCTCCATTCCCTTTACCCCTGGGTTTTCCGTTGTGATTGGCCCGAATGGATCCGGAAAATCGAATATCTGCGACGCCGTTACCTTTGTTATTGGACGGCCAAGCAGCCGGGCCATGCGGGCAAAGAAAGCAACAGAACTGATTTTTCACGGTAGCAAATCAAAGGGCGGGTCAGATTTTGCTGTAGTCACACTCTTCTTCAGTAACACTGACCGAGCACTCCCTTTGGAAGAAGATTTGGTAACGGTCTCCCGTCGCATCAACAAGGGCGGCGTGTCCACGTTCCGGTTGAATGGACGGATCGTGACGAGGCAGGAGATTGCAGACATCTTCATGAAAGCAGGAATCCATCCAAGTGGTCACAATATTCTCCAGCAAGGCGATGTCACCTCAATCGTAGAGATGGATCCGGTTCAACGGCGGCAGATGCTGGATGAGGTTTCTGGAATCCTTGAATATGATGACAAGCGTGACAAGGCCTTGAAGGAGTTGAAACGAATCGGGGACCGGGTCCGGGAAGCGGAATTGATCTTGAATGAGAAGGCTCAAACCATTGGCCGTATCAGCAAGGAACGGGATGCAGCACTCCAGTTCCAGGATCTTGATGCACAACTGCGCGATGTGAAGAGCGCGATTCTCATGAAAGAATTCTCCGGAAGCGAGAAGGATCTCCAAGCAATCCAAAGTAAGCTGGATGAACGGAATAAGCAAGCAGATGAGCACGAACAAACAATTAAGGAAACAGACGCCGGCATTACAGAAGAAGAGCAACGGCTTGCGGACTTCACGAAAAGCATTCTTTCATCGGATGATGCTATTGAGGTAACACGAAAACTTGCGAGATTGCAGGCAGAAGTTGAACGGAAACGGGACAAGATTGAATCAAACACCCGCGAGATCGACCGGATTATGACCATGGCAGAGCGGATGTTTTCGCTCGCAGGGAAAGCCGGTTCCCAGATGTACGAGAAGGTGAAACATATTGACGGCGTGCACGGCACGTTTGCGCAGCTGATTCAAGTTCCGGAAACCTACAAGATCGCAACTGAAGTTGCCGCAGGCGGCCACTTACAGGATATTGTTGTTGACACCGCTGATACAGCGGTTCAGGCAGTCCGCTACTTAAAACAAAATAAACTTGGTCGCGCACGCTTTCTTCCCCTCGACAAACTGCGCATGCGAAGCACACGATTCCTCCCGAACGGGACCGCCGGTTGGCTATCTGATCTCATGAAATATGAGCAGAAGTATGCACCTGCGGTTGAATATGTGCTGGGAACAACAGCAGCCGTTGAGGATATCGGAAAAGCGCGAGAGATCATGCGCTCACACCGGGTCAGGATGGCGACGCTTGACGGCGATCTTGTCGAAGCATCAGGTGTCGTAACCGGTGGTTATTACCGAAAGAAGGAAGGACTGACCATTGAGACGAAATCCTACCAGGGTGAGAAGAAGGAACTCGAGAAAGAGAACAAGAAATTCGAGGAAGAGATTGCCTTGGTTCAGAAGGAAATTGAGATCTACGCGGAAAAGGAGCGGAAGACATCAAACATCCACCGGGAGAAAGAACGGCTCAAAATGGACGAGGATCTGAAGAAGTTGCGCGAGAAGCGGAAGAAATTATACGAGCAGCGACTCACACTACAGCAGGACATCGGCCGGCTGAACATTTCAAAAGCACGACTGGAGGCGACCTTTGATAATCTCAAAATGCAGCTCAATGAAGAAGGAAGTACGGAAAAACTCGAAGAGAAACTCAAACCACTGATAGAGAACACTGTTGACATCTTGCGCGGAAAAGAGAAGGAACTGATCCAAAAGGTCAATGGCTTGGGGCCAGTGAATCTGAAGGCGATCGACGAGTACAAGACACTGAAAACAGAACTGGACGACTTCAGGCAGCGGGTTGATAAAATTGTTGAGGAAAAAACCGCAATTGAAGACTCGATTCAGGAAATCGATTCGCGAAAGATGGAGACGTTCCAGAAAACATTACTGGAAGTTGGAAACCACTTCGATTCCATTTACAAACAACTCCATGGGGGTGGTGAGGCGACGCTCTCCTTGGAGCAGTTGGAAAACATGGAGAACGGCTTACAGATTTCCGCGAAGCCGCCTGGCAAGAAGCTGCTGTCGATTGATGCATTGTCAGGTGGGGAAAAGTCCCTGACAGCATTTTCATTATTGTTCGCCTTGCAGCGGTACAAGCCGTCGCCGTTCTATATTTTGGACGAAGCGGATGCTGCACTCGACAAGACGAACACAAAGAAAGTGTCGCACTTGATCCGGATGAGTTCAGAGAACGCACAGTTCATTATCATCAGCCACAACGATGACTTGGTTCGAGAGGCAGATCAGGTGTATGGCGTCTCGATGGAAAACGGTGAATCGAAACTCCTTGGTATCAAGCTACCGCAGGAGACCGTGGAAGAGACAGCAATGATGCAGGAAGTTGCGGCAAAGGCGCCGGAACCCGATTTTGAGGTTGTATAACAGTGTTATACGACAAGCAATGTGTATAAAAACATTCTTATTCATCATGCGGTATGCTTACACCGAATACCTTGAGTCGCATTTCGGACTATCGGGAGAAGTTTCCACCACTTTCAAGAACGAGAGAAAGGGAACTTCTCGCTTGCATCTACCAAAATACTTCTGGAGATCCAGTGGCAGCACGAGAAGAACTTGCTGCCGGAAAACAATATCTCATTGCTCGTCTCGTTGCACCATATGCAGACTTGAAACCGTGGTCTGATAATCCTTTTTTTGATTTTGATGATCTTGTTCAGATGGGAAATCTAGGACTGATAAGAATACTGAACGGTTATAGCCCAGCAAAAGGAAAATTTGATGCTGCTCTTACAGTAGCGGTTCGTAATGAACTGAATCGAACCCAACGAGATCTCTGTTCACAAAAACGATTTCCTCCTACAGGAAGAGTCTATCCACTTGAGGTAACAAAACCAAGTGGTGATACTGCATATCGGTCCGATATCCACGAAAACGGGAACACTATCCTCAATCCTTTTGACGTTGCTGCTACGCATGACCTGCAGGATTCTGTTCGTAAAGTTGTTGAAGGAATACCACATCGACTGCAGCGAGAAGTTATCACGTTGAAGGGACTTCAAGAAGAATCCCCTACATTTGAAGAAGTTGGGAGAGTTCTCAATTTCTCAAGGCAACGGGCTCAAGAACTTCATGTTCAAGGGGAACAGTACCTCAGAGCAAACCAACAGCTCAGACGCCTGTACGAAAGCATGACCGGCTAGCACGTTCGGAGCCGAACCCTTTTATTTTCTTCCCCACAATCGAAGGTATGACCTTCGAGTCCTTGTTCGAGGAAGCCACCTCTTCCGCGAAATTGATCCGGGGCAGTCCTGACGCTGACGTTGCCATCGTCAGCCTCTGGACCAAGGCCAAGGACATTGCAGCGAAGCTGCACTCAGACCAGTATGCAGTTATTGGCCAGCTCTTCTCCGCAGAGCGAGGACTCGATCTCCTCGTCCGCAACCTCCTGGCAAACCCCCAAATCAAGCGGATCGTTGTCACCGGAGTGGACTTCTCAAAGTCTGGAATCGTCCTCCTTGATTTTTTCCAAAAAGGCTTCACTGAAGGCCACATCGATGCAACGGACACTGATGTCTGGAAAGTAAACAGCGAGTTTGATGGGTTTATCGCGAAAGATATCCCCAAAGAAGCACTCGAAACTCTTCGGGAAACAATTACCATCACCCGGGTACCCAACATCGCCACCTTTGATTTCGATTCCTTCGCTGCGCCAACAAAAATACGGGAGAAACAGCCCTTCCCGAAAGAAATCGTCAAAACAAAACATTTTGTCGGCGAATATACCGGCCACCGGGTCGAAGGGAAAACCGTTGCCGAAGCCTGGTTGAATGTGCTTGACACGATTCTCAAATTCGGCAAAGTGTCAGGAACCCATTACGGGACGCAGCAAAAAGAAGTGCTCAACCTCTTATCAATAATAACCGAAGAGGATCCGAACAACTTCTTCGTCCCGGGCTATCTCCCCTGCAACGAACAAAGTATCAAGGAATATATTCCCCGTATCACGCAAGACACGCCTGGAGGCATCAGCAAAAACGACTACACCTACGGAAGCCGTATGCGCTCCTGGTTTGGTACTGACCAGGTCAAACGTGCCGTTGCCAAGCTCGTCCGCCAGCCAGTCTCGCGGGCGGTTGTCGTCGGGTTATGGGACGCGACAAAGGATCTTGAGATCGGAGGATCACCCTGTCTGAATCACCTCTGGCTCCGCATCTCGGAAAACAAGTTGCACATGACTGCCATCTTCCGAAGTCATGACATGTTCGAAGGGTACCCAGAAAACGCGTTCGGGTTGCGTGCGCTCCAAGAACATATCCGTCAGGAATGGTGTGCCCAAAAACCAGGAGAATCTCTTGACCTCGGTCCGTTGATGATCTTATCCCAATCTGCACACTTGTACGAAGATACGTGGGAATGGGCAACCAAAGTAACCACGAAAAACCTTCCACCCTATCGGGCTCATATGACCCGGGTTGATCCGCGCGGCAATTTCATCATTTCAACAGATCCTGAGACAAAACAGATTGTTCTCGAACACACCACACCCAAGAAGATCACCCTTGGTGTGTACTGGGCAAAGAGCGCAGCAGAAATGCGGGACATCCTCGCCAGAGAAAACATCGTGAGCCTCCTCGGGCATGCGATCGATCTGGGTATAGAACTGGAAAAGGCAGAGCTCTCCTTGAAACTCGGCATTCCCTACATCCAGGACCAGCCGCTCAAAACAGAAACTTAAACCTTGGCCCCCTAGGTAGACCATGATTCTTCCCGATCACGAACTCAGGAAACTCCTCGAACAAGGGAAACTCAAAATCGAGCCACTTGACAATCCCGAGCAACAAATCCAACCAGCATGTGTTGATCTTCGTCTTGGTAATGAATTCCAAGTGTTCAAGACATCGTCTCAACCATTCATTGATTCGAAGGATCCCTGTTCCTATACCGAAGGGCTTAGTGTTAGTGACAAACCCTTCATCATCCACCCCGGGGACTTCATCTTAGGGATTACCAAGGAACGAATCACCCTTCCTGATGACCACGCTGGCTATGTTGATGGTCGCTCATCCCTTGGAAGGCTCGGGATCACTGCCCACATTACCGCGGGCTGGATTGATCCTGGTTTTTCAGGAAAGCTCGTTCTTGAAATTTCAAACCTTGGTCGTATGCCGGTCATGCTCTACCCGAATATGCGCATTTGTAAACTTCTGGTCATGCGTCTGACGTCCCCTGCTGAACGACCGTACAATCAGCGCAAGACAAAATACCACAACCAAATGACCGTCGAACAAAGTAAAATGCATGAAGATGACCAGTAACCCCGGAACACGTTTTTAAATGATATGGTCGGAGAGTGAAACCATGAAACTTGCCTTGATCCATCCCCGTTACAACCGAGGCGGAGCCGAACCTCTCGGTCTGTTGTATCTCGCATCTGTCCTTCGGGAGAAAGGCTACAAGGATCCCGAGGAGTTCGCCTACTTTGAAGGCAGCTATGCACACTCACCAGACGTGACGATCGAGCAACTGAAAGAGTACAAACCAGACATACTCTGCTTCACTCTCCAAACCATCTACATAGATGACTGCAAGAAGATTGCGACCTGGTTCAAGAAGGAAAATCCTATTGGTATCGTTGTCGCAGGCGGGCCACACGCAACCATTCTACCCAAGGAAACTCTGGAAGAATTCGCGGACATTGTCATCATTGGTGAAGGTGAGATCACGTTACCGGAAATGCTCGAAAATCTCAACAATCTTGAAGTAGTGAAGGGCTGCGCCTTCAAGAAAGATGACCAGGTAATCATCAATCCACCACGAGATACCATCCATGATCTCGACAGCATTCCTTTCCCGGCGCGCGATCTATTGGATCAGCGTTATTTTGACATTGGTCAGTTAACCATCAATGGCAGCCGTGGTTGTCCCTTCTCCTGTACCTACTGCCAGGATACCCTCAACCAAATCTTCGGTATGAAGTTCCGACAGCGGAGCCCGAAGAACGTGGTTAATGAAATTGAGACAGCCAAGGAATTGTTCAGAAGCCGCGGCAGCAGGGTCACAAACTTCGTCTTTACTGACGACGGCATTACCTACCGCCGAGAATGGATGCGGGGTGTTGCCCAAGAGCTCATCGCTCAAGGGAACACCCTCCACTGGATGGGTGATACGCGCGCAGACACCGTCCCTGATGATGACACCCTTCGCTTGTTACGGCGAGCAGGCTGCATGAAGATGGCAGTCGGTGTTGAAAGTGGGAATGACTATATCCGAAACGAGATCTTCAGGAAAGGTGTCTCACGAGAAAAGATTGTTGATGCATTCAAACGGTTGCGGGCAGCAGACATACAACCCCATGCCTTCCTGATGGTCGGGTCACCTGGAGAAACCATGGAATCAATCTTCGATACCTTGTACCTGCTCGATGAAATCAAACCAGCATCAGCGCAGGTTTCCGTGACCACACCACTTCCAGGAACCGGGCTGTACGATCTTGCCCAAGAGCAGAACATCCTCAAAGCGTCCCACTACAAGGACTTTGATTACTATTATGAATCAAACATCGAACTTGAGAACTTTACCAAGGAAGAAATCGAGCGCGTCCGGAATGCTGTCAAGTACGCTGTTGTGATGAGGAATTTTTTCAAGAACTACTTCAACAAGGAAATGAAGTATTCGTCCCTCTTCCGCTTCTTTTTGAACCGCAGTGTGAACCAGTTCATGAAGGACATGGAACGAGGCCGAAGTGCGAACTTCCGGCGAGCAGTGCAACGAAGAATTGGGATTCAGCTCCAAAAACTCTAGAGAAGCTGATCTACTTCATGGACTTGAATCTTGTTCTGCCAGTTCAACAAGACTGTAGTAAGTGATCCATCGTGTGTTACCCGCCTCGCTGACCCGTATCCTTCAAGGACCTTGTTGATGAACTCATTTGAAACAAAAAGAACAAGGATTCTCCCGAGATTGACACCCATCACTGCACGGAGTGTCTGGGTGGCTTTCTCCGGCGTGTCACTGCTTTCAAAATCAGACTGAGAAATGATGTTGAATCCTCGCGACCCAAGGACGTATGCTGCCAGTTTTTCTGGACCCGGTCCTGGGGCGGCATAGACGCGATATACCTTTTCAGAGAGAAACCGCTTCTTCAGTCTCTCTGCAACCTCGCTTCCTGATGCAGGAAGGAGTTCAGCTTCTGCTGAAGGAGTGATCAAGTAGGCAATCGTCTTCATGGACGGCTTGGGAACCAGAGACATAAAAGTCTTTGAAATCTTAAACCAAGCTGCACAAACAATCTCTCCAATTCACATGGGGACCCCTCTGCGAACCTATTTAAACCTCTTCTTGCTCATAGAACCGGTATGGCAACACTCAGACCAGCTAGGTGCTATCGGACCGTGGAGCGTCCCTGGACGCGCCAGTCCCGCAGGAAGCCCCGCAAGGGTTATGTGAAGGGAGCCCCAGTCCGAAAAATCCACCGCTTCAACAACGGGAACAGAATAGCACAGGAAAACAAAACTTTCCCTGTTGCATTCTCAATCATTGCCAAAAAGCCGGCCCAGATCCGCTCAAATGCACTCGAGGCCTGCCGTGTCGCAACCATGCGACAGCTCGGCAAGGACGTCGGCGAGGAGAACTTCTTCTTTAAGATTTTTCCATTTCCGCATCATGTGCTCCGGGAGAACCCGTTGGCAAGCGGTGCCGGGGCAGACCGGTTCCAGACTGGGATGCGGAAGAGTTTTGGTAAGCCGATTGGAACCGCAGCCCAAGTCAAGGCAGGGCAGACTCTCGTGACCGTGTGGTCAATCAAGGGGAAGGATAAAGAAATCAAGAACGTCCTGCGGATTGCGAAAGCAAAGTTACCAACACCCTGCGTCATTAAACAAATCGTGTGATTCTAGAACCCGAAGCTTGGGAAGAACGCTGAGAGAAACCCAACAGCATACGGCACGGCGAACAAGGTCACCGCATAGCCAATAATACCAATGATAATTGCGTGGACAATGGAGAACCCACCGAACAAGAGTTTTGCGAGAAGAATCCACACAATGACGGGAATGATCAGCAAGGCATACGAAGGAAGCAATCCCCCGAGAAACGGTACCCCAAAGTAGCTGATTGCGGTCGCGATCAGCACCAACAGAAAGGAATTCTGCACCTTTACTTCGTCGCCCCAGCGCCGAGCTGCGATCCCGACAATCAGAGCAATGACAATCCCCCCAACAAGGGTTGCAAGAATGAAATTGATCGCAAGCGCAAGCCACTCCTGCGACGTTGCGAGGCTCAGAACATCTTGAACAGGAAAATCACCGAGTGCCATACCAAACCTTCGCCTCAGTCGCTTAAATCCTTATCGAATGTCCTGTTTTACAATCTGACCAGGGAGTGTTGTTTTTCCCGGCCCGATCTTCCGTCCAGGATATATGATCGTCTTTGTTCCCAGCTTCACGTTGTCCCCAATCACGGCTCCGAATTTCCTTCTTCCTGTGTCAAGCAGCTTGCCCTTCACCATAGTCTTGATGTTCGCATTGTCGTGCCGAAGATTCGCAATCATCGACCCACCACCAATATTCACATTCTCACCGATGATCGAATCCCCCACATACGTGAGGTGCGGCACCTTCGTATTCGGGAAGAGAATGGAGTTCTTGATCTCGACTCCAGCGCCGACGTGACAATTGTCGCCGATGACCGTCCCTTTCCGGAGGTAGCAGTTCGGGCCAATGTGACAGTTGTCGCCGATCACGACCGGCCCGTCAATATACGAACCGGAGAGCACGCTCGTCCCCTTCCCGATACTGACATTACCATTCACGGTCGCTCCCTTTTCAACAGTCCCCTTGATTTGCCGTTTCACCCCTTCCATGAGAAACTCATGTGCATCGAGCATGTTCCACGGATAGCCGATTGGGAGCCAGTACCCCTCTACGGTATGATACGTTATCGGGGCATGCTTCGCAACTGCTGTCACACAATCTGTCAATTCAATCTCCTTCCGTTTGGAAGGTCGCACCTTTGTTGCAAAGATCGAGGTGTCCAATAGAAACAGCCCTGTATTTGCGAGCTTGGTTGGAGGATACTTCCCCTTTTCAACGATCCGAAGAACCTTTCCGTCCTGATCATGTTCAATGACCCCGAAGATCTCCGGATTGTGGACTTCGCATACGAGGACGCAGCGCTCCTGTTTGAGGCACGCTGCAATGTCTTTCTGGGAATACAAATCATCACCATTGAGGACAAGGAAGCGGTCGCTGAGATGTTGTTTTGCGGCCAGGAGTGCATCACCGGTACCGCGTTGCTGCTTCTGTTCAACAAGCGTGATGGCGAAGTGTTTCGCAAGCGGGCTGTTCTGAAGATGTTGTTCGATCATCTCTTTCCTATAACCAACAACAAGAACCAATTCTTTCACGAGGCCGCGGAGCTGTTCCAGGGTGTGATCAATGATGGGCTTGTTCACCATCGGGAGCAGCGGTTTGGGGCGCGTCAGGGTGAGCGGTTGCATCCGCGTTGACGCACCGGCTGCAAGAATCACTGCTTGTGGTTTCATTTCACCGTCACCGACTTCGCGAGATTGCGGGGTTTGTCTACATCACAACCTCGCGCCACACCCAGGTAGTATGCCAGGATTTGGATCGGAATGATCGAGACAATTGGGGACGCGTTTCGTGCGTCAGGGACACGGATCCAGGCATCGAACTCTGGATTATTCTTTGGCGACACCCCGATAACAAAACCACCCCGTGCCTTGACTTCCATGACATTGCTTATCATTGCATCGTGCGTTTCGTCTTGAGGAATGATTGCGATGACCGGCTCACCCTGCTGAATCAGGGCTATTGGTCCGTGTTTCAGTTCACCGGCGGCAAATCCCTGTGCATGCACATATGACACTTCCATAATCTTAATCGCAGCCTCAAGTGCCATGGGGAAGTTGAGCCCCCGGCCAATAATGTACGCATTTCTTTTGTTGGTCATTTGCTTTGCAATACCTTCAACCAATTTCATGTATCGTGGGTTAAGCATATCGTTCACCATGCCGGCGGTATCAACGAGCAGCCGTCGGCCTTCATCAAGTTTTCCTGCGGTTGCATAGGCAAGCATCATAACCAAGGCAAGCTGAGCGGTGGTAGCCTTTGTGCTGGCAACTGCCTGCTCAGGACCTGCGTTAATCAGGAAACTCGTGTCAGCGATGCGCGTCAGGCTCGATCCCGTTACGTTTACAATCGCGATTACCTTTGCTCCCTTCTTCTTTGCTGTTTCCACTGCTTCAAGCACATCTGCTGTCTCACCACTCTGGGAAACCGCGATCACGAGCGTGTTTTCTTTCAGGAAGTGTTCATGAGAGGCGAACTCGCTCGCAGGAACAAAGTTGACGTGTCGTTGCGCGATCCGTGAGAACAGATACTCTGCTGTCTGACAGACCTTTGCAGCAGTCCCGCAGCCGATGAAAAAAGTACCGTAGGCGTTCTTGATGGCATCTGCAATTCGCTGAATTTCGTTGTCGTCTTGGTGGATAGCACGTTGGATAGTTTCCTTCTGCTCCATGATTTCCTTGATCATGAAATGGGGGTAATCACCTTTCTCCGCATCTGCCGCGTCCCAGGAAACCTCGATCCGGCGCTTGGTGACCGGCTCTCCGGTCTCGATGGAAAAGAATTTTGGTTCCGTAGAGAGGACAACAAACTCACCATCATCAATATACATGACGGTTTTCGTATGCGTCAGAAACGCAGGAATATCAGAGGCAACGAAGAGCTCATCCTTGCCAGTCCCGACGATTAGGGGCGATCCTCGTCGCACGCCAACAAGGAGCTTGTCGCCAGCATGTTCAGCGACGATTGCGAACCGGCCAGCAAGCCGGCAGGCTGCCTTGCGGACCGCCTCGACGAAGTCGGTCTTCTGTTCCTCAATCAGGTGAGCGATGATCTCGGTATCCGTCCCTGAGGAGAAAGAATGGCCCTTCTTCTCGAGCTCAGCGCGAAGCGCCTGGAAGTTCTCGATAATCCCGTTGTGGACAACGGCGATAGAACCGGAACAGTCGACGTGTGGATGGGCATTCTCGTCCGTGACCCCTCCATGCGTTGCCCAGCGGGTATGAGCAATCCCGATGGAACCTGGAAGGGGGGTCAGGGTTGCTCCGGAGATCTTTCCAGCGCTCTTCGTGATATGGAGCGTTCCCTCGTGCTGGGTTGCGAAGCCGAAGCTGTCGTAGCCGCGGTATTCGAGGCGTCGGAGGCCCTGTTCGAGAATGGGGAAAGCGTCCTGATGCCCCACATAGCCTATAATCCCACACATGGAAAAGCCTCTGTTAGGGAGAACTCAGGCAGGGCAGTTTATAAACATTTCCCAAATCAAGTCCCAAGTCACGAAAAGAAGTAATTTGACCCATTTGAAAAGAATGTTTCAATGGGAAGGAAGATTATCATTTTTTATCTTATATAACGTATTATTCATTCTATTGGAACAATTATATGGAATTATATGACTTCTGAAATACTCATTTATACTTTAGATTTGTTTCTGAATGTTCAGGAAACTGTTTCATAACAGGGATATATACTCCTCAAGAACATGAATGGTATAAGCTCTGCATGGTGTCTAGACTATCAATGATGCGACACTGAAAAGCGGAGATAGAAAGGAATCCAAAAAGGAGGGATCCTATGAATATAAAGCGAGTATTTGCAGGCGGTATGGCTGCACTCGCCGCGGGGGCAACGATTTTCGCTGCCGGCGCAATGGCTACATCCGATAATCTCGGCGACTATGTCGTGACATCTGATGGAAGCCTGAGCTCTCCGATGGTCGTCATCGGGAACCCCTCGGCACTCGGTTCTGGCTACCCAATGGACGTAGTCGGTGCAGCAGATATCGCAGCAGCCGTTGCTGGCTATGCAACCACACCAGTTGCAGCTGGCGGCGGGACAGGTGGATCTATAACCGGTGGTGTCATGATCGACACTGCGGGGACAAAGTTCTACTACGGAGATACATTAGGAAAATCGGGTACAAAGACAACATTAACAAAGACAGACCTTTCAACGATGTTGGCTTCGGGAACAGTCACCGATGACGTCGGTACCACCTACAACTACGATGAATATATCACAATTGGTGCCAACGCCTACCCATCCTACAGTACAAGTGGTGGTGATCTGAACGATCCCGTATTGCACCTCAACTTAAGTAGTACAACAACAAGCGCTGTTCTAAACTTCACAGTGACTCTCAACAAGCCGATGAACATTAGTCATTCGGACGTTGATGGGAATGCAATTACACTGTTTGGAACATCCTACACAATTTCACCTGACAGCGACTATAACACAACTAAGAAACTCGTCCTCTTCGGAAGTTCGAACCAGCAGATTTTGAATGCAGGCGAGTCAAAAGAAATTACCGTTGAAGGTACAACGTACACCGTCGAGTTGGTTGGTACATCCAGTGCAACTGTAGCAGTCATAAAGGTCGGAACCGATCAGGCGCAGGTCACGAAAGGAACAACCAAGAAGGTTGGCGGTCTGGACGTTTATGTCGATGATGTCTTCCATATCTCGACAACCGACCTCGCAGCAAACTCCGCAAAACTGAGCTTCGGTTCTGCTAAGCTGACCTTCGAAGACGGTTCAAATGTCAAGAGAGGAAGCAGCGACGACACAGTTGAAGGGACACTCGTATTCCTGTCAGGTACGCAACGAGACGGAACAATTACAAAACTTGTTGTATCTGTTACGGCATCATCGAGTAGCGCGGATCACATCCTCACAGGTGAGTCCTTCACTGATCCAGTTTTCGGTGCAAAACTCGCCTTCGGTGGTGTGTCCAGCGGGGACAGCGAAACGATCACCGTCGATAACTCTGGTAGCACGGGAGCTGACATCAAGTTCACTGACTACCGTGGGAACGAAAAAAGTGTGATCTTCTCCTATACAGGAACAGGTTCCTTCGCACCAGACACGAACGCAAGTTCAACCAATGCCCATGTCGTTGACGAGAACGCAACCATTAAGCGAAACGACTACATCTGGATGGCTGACAGTCAGCAGTCCGATTTCGGACATGTGATGCGAATCACAAGTTCCGGTAGCCTCGGGACAACATCTGCGACCATTGATTTGCAGGATGTTTGGTCCGGCAGTACGACGAAGATATCCTTGAGTGATGCAGGGTATGGCTCAACGAACTTCTTCATCGACGGCCAGGAATACTTCATCCGAAACGTGACCTCAGCTGATCACACCTACCAAATTACCGGCGGTACCGGTGCAGGTCTCGGGTCCGTTGGGAACAAGGCAATTGTCTGGCCGCTCGTACGAACGAGTCAGGGCGGTTGGGTGACTGTTGCGAAGTTCAATACCACAGTTGCGACCGGTGCAGGCAACACAACCATTGAATTGCCAACTGGTGACTTGGTACTGAACAACTCCTACGTCTACCAGGCACAACTGTACGCAGCTGGCGTTCTTTCCAACAACACCATTGGTGACGGAAAGGTCGTTGGGCAGAATGTCAGTGTGACTGTTGGACGGGTTACATACGTTGTGCAGTACTACAACGTCTCAAACCTCACAACCGTTTCATTGGCAACTGCCGCAAGCGCACAAACAGCGGTCAACCGGCCAGCATACCTCTTCATCGAAGAGAATGCAAAGGACACCTCAAGCCCTGAAGCTGACATCAAGGATGCCGTCTACAGCTGGGTTGAGGATGGTAGCGGTAGCGGTGTAGACACCACTATCCAGCAACCGGTTGTTACTGCAGCAGTCAACAGTGGATACGTTAGTTGGACAAGCGACAACAGTGTTTCAACAAACATTGACCGACGCGGAACCATTGTAAAGCACGACACCGATGGGCAAGGTCTGAACGAGATCGCCTACAACGATGAACAGTCAATCGCTTTGATTGGTGTTGGTTCCAACCCAGTAGTCACTGCAGGTGGTAGTGGTGGAACTGTTGATCAAGCAATCAAGATCACCTCATCCATCGCTAAGCTTGCTTCTGAAGTCAACACCGCAAGCCTGAGAGGCGATCTGATCTTGGTTGGTGGTCCGTGTGCAAACAGCTTGGTGGCAACACTCGCAGAAACCGAAGCCGCTATCCCAACCTGTACAGATTGGGACCTTGAAACCGGTCTGATCAAGGAAGTTGCAGATGCATTCGGATCCGGTCATAAGGCTCTCGTCGTTGCCGGGACCACGGGTACAAACACCCGCTGGTTGGCAGGACAGGTCATGACTGGCGTGCTCGACTACAGTGTGTAAAAACCCTTAAAAGGGGGTTCTTCCCCCTTCCTTTTCTCTTTTTTCATGGTCCAGCCGGAAGGCCCTTTAGAATGGTCGCTGCTCCCGTCGAAGCAAGCGGATACTCCCAATATCGCCGGTGAATCGGGAAAGCAATGAGTGCATGTTCTCGATCGCGGTTTCCGGCAACTTGGCAGCGTTATCTGCTTCAACTAAAGGAGCAGGCAGTCCGTACGTTGCATGGGTTCCAGAGATCGGAAGGAGCATGCTGGCAATCGTATCCTCGTTCCCTCGTGCAAGGAGATCAACTCGCAGCGGCCGATCCGCAGAAGCTGTTTTCAAGTAGAAGGATCCAAGCTGCACATCAGGAACAATCTCCTTCAGGATCGGATGATCTGTTGTGAGGAGGACAGAGCGTTCTCCTTTTTTCAAGAGGAGGTCCAGCAGGTTTGTATCCCGGGTCCGGGAAAGAATGCTAGGATCGAAATCAAACAATTCAGGAAGATTCTTGAGTCTTCCCTGTAGCCAGGTGCAGAAGGCGGTGTTCCTCGAGTCTTCCACGATCCCAACAACAGGAAGGTCAGCTCGAAGGAGAATGCGATAGGAGCGGATCAATTCATCGTATTCTGGCCGGAGCGGGGATCCTGCCGCTGGCCGATCCGAAAGATGCGGAAGTAGGGGACCGTCAAGTAAGAGGAGGTCCATCTCCGGGAACTGTTCCAGACAGTGAACAGCGACCTCGACCTCGGTCCGCATGCGCACTAGCGAAGAGAAAGTCAGCCATTCAAGTTCAGAGAAGGATTCCGCAATAAAGGGGTGTGAAGGAGGTTGCTTTGCAGGGCAGTAGCGGACACTGAGCTTGCCGCTCTTGTACGTGAAACAGACACCAACCGCCCGCGTCAGGATGCAGTCGATGCCGTGAAACGATCGTTTCTGGAGCCCGCCGTCCACGGCCCCGATAGAGCAGTCCTTTGAATCGGGAACAACAGGGATCGTGAGGGACGCATGCTCCCTAAGATGGATCGCAAGGTGCTGCCGCTGTGCCTCAGCTTCCTTGAGGCGCTTGGCGAGCTGCATGACACGAGGGATGATAGCCTCCATGGCAACCATAGGAACAGGAACTTTAAGTCTGAAACTGTTTCACGAGGGAGCTATGCTTTAAAAGGCTTTGAAAACTAGATTTTCAAGAGCAAAGAGATCCTATGAAACTGTTTCACGCCCTCTTGGTAGTCAGTGTGCTCGCGGTCAGTATGGCGAATCCTGTTGCTGCCCAGGAGCTTGAATACTTCAGCATTGAGGATACAATTAATGACGATCTTTCGGTTTCGAATGAGCTTGTGCTTAATTTCGCACGGCCGGTCACACAGCTCGAATATGCCTTTGCATTCGAGATTACTAATCTTTCCGTTAAGGCTGACTTCGCCTCTGCAGATTGTACAAATTTTCCGATTGAGGGGAAATCGACCATTTCCTGTAGGTTCAATGGCATGACTGAGAAGAATTCGACTCTGATCCTCAGCTTCCTGACAGAGAACGCGGTGTTGAAAACCGATGACGGGTTCGTCTTCTCTGTTAATCACGGCATCTCCGTTCCCATCGAGCGGAGCTTTGTCCTGATCCGGCTTCCGGAAAACGGGATCCTGGTAAAGGAGCCAGCGAACCTTTCCTACTTTCCCCCTTCAGGAAACATTCTTTCAGATGGCCGGCGGATCATGATTTTCTGGGAAGGATATAACCTGTCGAGCGGCGACAGCCTCCAGTTTTCAGTCCTCTATTCGACACCATTCATTGGCACGCTTTCAGACACGTACATTCTGGCCGCAGCCCTGCTCGCTGTGGTTGCCATGATTGGCGCATCCGTTTACATCAGGCGCGGCCAGACCAAGCGCGTGAAGGTCGTGACCTCTGTTCTCTCCGGGGACGAGAAAACCATTGTGTCTATCCTCGAGAAACATGGTGGCAATGCGTTGCAAAAGGTTCTGGTTCGCGAAAGCAATTTCTCCAAGGCGAAGATCTCGCGACTCATGAAAGAGTTGAAGAAGCGTGGAGTCATTGGAATTGAACCGGTTTCTGGAAGGGAAAACAAAGTCAAACTCCTTATTCATGACCGAGAAAAGAAAGAGACGCCGAAACCAGAAGCAAGGAAAGAAGAACCAAAACGTCCACTGCTTACTCCAGGCGAACCAGCTGAAAAAGAAACAAGCGAAGAATCGTAACGTCAGTATGGAAACCGGCGTACTGCGCCGCAGTTTTTGCATGTCATCGTCATCATTCTCTTGGTTGCGTTTGCTCGGACGCGCGCCGTTCTTCCGGGAATTAACAATGTTGAGCACGTGCGGCAGATCTTCCAAATACTGGGAATGCGAACCGTAGCGCGTGTTGCCAGCTTTCGGGCCATGATCACATGCCGTCGCGATAACCACGGTCGTTTTGAAAGCTCTTTCTCTGCCTGGGTTAACAAAATGGCGATCCGCTCCCGGGCAATAAGTTTCTGTTTAGTCTGATTCATCCGGCTGTGCCTGTTCCTTGAGCCAGCGTTCTTTCGAGACAGCGAGCTCTTGTTGGACCCGCTCCTTGATGGATATTTTATCTGACCCGAAGTAGCGCTCGAATTCAGGAGTCAGGGTCAGCTTCTTGGTCCGGCCCCAGGGCTCGATCTTGATCAGCCCCTTCTTTTGGAGGTCATGGATGTAGCCGTAGGCCTTGTTCCCTTGGATCTTCACGATCTCAGATTGGCGAGCAGGCTCCTTGAACACAATCAACGCAAGGGTGCGCTTGTCTCCCTCAGATAGGTCAGCATGTGGTGCGAGGTGGGCGATTGTTGGAAGCAAGTCAGCGCGGACCTGCATCAACCATCCTTCAGGGAGCGAGACAATCTCGATCCCCCGATCCTTGTAGTCTTCCGTGAGCTGCACAAGGAGCTCCTTCACATAGCCGAGGGAGTTTGTGGCGATCAGTTTCCCGAGTTCATCGAGTGCCATAGGTTTGGGCGAGAGGAACAGCGCTGCCTCGATCACAATCTTGTGGTCCATGCTCATGTTTCCTTTTCTTGCTTCTTCTTAAGCTGCGCCGGGATTGGCAAGGGGGTACCGTGCTTTGGACCAGGGGTGATGTAGATCTCCTGGAAGAGGTCCTCCTGACGGCAGCTCACATGCTGGGAGTGGTCAAGGTAAACAAGCGGCAGGAAGGTGTTGGTGACCCCGTCCCGGGTCTGTTCCTGAACCAAGGAGGAAAAGGTGACCTCGCCCTTGATTTTGGCGAGGAGGCCGGAAATTCGATCGTAGAGGCCCTGGATCCGATGGGTGGTGTCATCCTTCTTGATCTGCATCTTCCCATGGTGGGTCAGCACCCGCAAGGTGCGCCGGTCTTCAGTCCGGATGGCCTTCCGGAGCGCATCGATTAGTTCACCAAGCATGACCTTCCGCCGGGTCACCCTCGCAGGCTGGGCTGTAAGCGGCGTGAGCTCATCATTCCGGACCCGGTGCTGGGCCTCGGTGAACGCGTCTTCAGGGAAGTCGAAGCCGAGCTCATCATCGTCCTCAGCAGGGAGGATCGGGAGCCGTTTTGACTTGATCTTGAGAATGACTGCGCTGATGATCACATACTTGGCAGGAATGGAAAAGTCAAGCTCGCGCAAGTGGGCGAGATACTGGAGAAACACCTTGGACAACTGGCTGAGATCAAGATCCCAGGGATCGAGCCCTTCGGTTGCCACGATCTGCTGGAGCACCTGCTCCCAGGCATATTCGGACTTGATCAATTCGAGGATCTTGTCGTTTGGGGTATCCATGAAAACTCCTGCTGTGCAGAGAATAGTGTGGTCGAGGTGGCTTTTATAGACGTTCCCAAGAAGGCGCGGGATAGCGGTTTATGTGCACGATGATGTATATTTGTTAATACCGGATGTGCCGATAGGGGTTGATGTGCATTCGCATGTGGTAAGCTTTGAACATGATGTCACCGACCCATCGGGGAGCTTCAATGTACTGGCAGTCCAGCCAGGCGGTGTATTCGTTCCTGTTGCAACACATGAGATTTCAAATTGAGCAACACACGAGCTTTTTGCCGACGTAAGATTCGTCACCGGTGTGATCCCGGCCCCGAAAATCGTCAGGACGACTAGCGCCGTGACCATGATCACGATCGCAGCAACGATGATCCACAAGGTCTGGGAAATACCACGACGCATATACACCTTTTTAGTGTCATCTGCTTATATATCGAGATCGGCACAGGAACCAATGCCCGTTACCTCAGCGCAACTCAGTGTTTTCTTAATCGTTTTGATAAACCACGTTGCTGGGAGCTCCTTCGCGACCTGGCAGGAACTCATTGCCTGCGTCCGGCAGACGGTCTCGTCCTGAGAAACAGCTCGGTACATGTTCCTGGTCTGGACAAACGCAGTGATCAACAGAATCCCGGCAACAAGCCCTACCACTGCCGCGATCACCAGCCAGAGCTTAGGCCCATTCATAAGAAGCTATGGCACTTGGGAACACTCTGCGATATTTGTTGTTGCAAAGCAGGACGTTGGTTCCCCGTTCACCGAGACCGTGTCTGCGTGCCATGTCGGCGGAAGCGCTTTTGCTGCTTCACACGTTGACGCTGCCTGGGTCTGGCAGAAGGCCGATGCCTCTCCAAGAGACGTGAAGTCAACGATACTCGTCCCGAAAATCGTCAGGACGACTAGCGCCGTGACCATGATCACGATCGCAGCAACGATGATCCAGAGCGTTTGGGTAACCCCTCGCATAGAAATGCTATTATCCTGAGAGCCTTATAAAGCAGGGTCAGGAGGAGCCACACACCGAACCTTTTTATATATTACCCGGTTATGTGATCTGTATGCCCCGACCAGCGCTCCGTTCCCGATCATTTGCCCGGACCCGCGTGACGACCCCAAGCGGCCGCACGAGGATCAAATACCGGCGGAAACAACCTTCTCCAGCGTCCTGTGCCCAGTGCAAAGGCCCGCTTGCAGGAGTGCCCCGAGGCCGTCGAAACATCATGGCAACACTCCCCAAGACCAAATGCCGCCCAGAACGGCCGTTTGGTGGGCAGCTCTGCTCCCCGTGTACGAGGAAGCTGTTGATTGAAAAGGCAAGGGCACAGTGATAGCATATGTTTGATGTTGGACAGGTCTGCATGAAGATTGCCGGTCGCGAGGCAGGCAACATCTGCGTCATTGTCAAGAAAGTTGATGACACCTTTGTGATGATCACCGGTCCGAGGGCCGCAACGCACGTGAAGCGACGAAAGTGCAATGTCACCCACCTTGAACCGCTTCCGGAAACGCTTGTAATTAAGGCAGACGCATCTGATGAGGATGTGATTGCAGCATACGAGAAGGCAGCGATTTTTTCGAAATACAAGATTTCAAAACCAACGGCAGAACAAGTGAAACAAGCAACAGAGGCTCGGCAAAAGGGACCGACACCAAAGCACGAAAAAGCACCGGTGAAGAAAAAGAAAGAGAAGAAGGATAAGAAATGACCGAACAGAAGGTAAGTCAGTTGCGATGCATTTCGTGCGGGCGACGTATTGAAGGAGATCCACAGTACGTTCTCTTTCCATGCCCCGGATGCGGAAAGGAACAGATCGTCCGATGCGATCACTGTAAGCAGCGCGCAAACAAGTATGCATGCACATCCTGCAATTTCTCAGGACCTTGATGTAGTATGGGAGAAGTCATTATGGTGTACCGGATTCTGGCGGACAGTCCAGAAACCGTTCCCGTGGTGAAAGCAGCACTTGAAAAATTGAACCCGCTCTCCATTGAAGAACAGGAACTCGCCTTCGGTATGAAGGCGTTGTTGTTCAAGAAGGTTATTCCTGACGAAGGGGGAGCACAGGACAAACTCGAGGAACAGTTGCAGACAATCCCACACCTTTCCGATTTTGAAGTACTCTCATTCTCCCGGTCAATGGCCTAGGATTCCCACACAAATTCGTAGCCAGCACCGAGTTGAACCGGTCTTCGTTGTTCTCGGTAGCGAAACCAGAGCGCAAAGACAACACCGGTAATAATCCCTCCCAGATGGCCGAAGTTTGCTACTCCGGGATTGCTTCCGGTGACACCGTAGAAAAGTTCGAGAATCGCAAAAACCACCACAGCAACCGCAGCAGGCATGGGAATACCGGGAAAAGTAAAGATCCAATTTCGTGGATAGAGAATTGCATAGACTGCCATGACACCAAGGACAGCACCGGATGCACCAAGGAGCAACGAGTCGCCGTGCACAATCGTGAGGTGGAGTGCTGCAGAACCGAGGCCCGCGATAACGTACAACGCAAGGAAGCGGTAGCGGCCGATGGTTTGTTCGACAACCGGACCGAAGATGAACAAGACAAACATGTTCAAGAAAATATGCATGATGTCCGCGTGCATGAGCATGTAGGTGAGAAACTGCCAGAGGCTTCCACCGAGTGCTTCTGACGGGACAAGTGAAAGTGTGTGTGTTACCAGGGAGACTGCAGAGATCTCCTCTTCGAGGATCAGCACTGACTCACTATTCAGGGTGATTCCTATTGTATGAACCGTAATCGGGACAATCGGGACAAGAACAGCAAGTTCTTGACTCCCTTGCTCCAAGAAGGCGGTTCCTGTCTGCACTGCCTCCCCGTTCACGAGAATAGTGTACCCAACCTCGGTCGCTGCTTCGCTCACGATCGGAACGGAGATGACCGTTGCTGGGGTCAGGTTCTGGGCAATGAACAAGACGAAGGTCAAGGCAATGATCGCGAAGGTTATTCTCATAGGCTCGCTCTTCTCCCTTGGGATTCAAATAACTTTTATGAAGCAAAGGGTCATGAATGCCCTATGAGCTTCGGAAGACGTGAACTCCGGGACATCCTTGTTGCATTCCTTGTCCTCTCTTTCGTGTTCGCCTATCCAGAAGCGCTCACCCAACCAACTTTTTTTCTCCTCTCTATGATTGCGGTCGGGGTTGCGTTTGTCGGGCATGAATTAAGTCATCGGTACGTTGCACGCCGATTCGGGTATTTTGCAGCGTTTCGATTATGGCCGCAAGGATTGTTACTTGCATTCTTGTTTACATTCGTTACTAATGGTGCGTTTATTTTTGCAGCTCCAGGTGCAGTTGTATTTGGGAGTCCGTACATATTCAAAGAACACAGGAAAGACGAAGTTGGGAAGATTGGGGTAGCTGGCCCTGTGTTTAATCTTCTCATGTACGGCGTCTTTATGACACTCGCCTTCTTGTTCACCATCCCGGAACTTGCCTTTGCTGCGCGTATTAACGCATGGCTTGCCCTGTTCAATTTGATCCCGATCGCACCACTGGATGGGCAAAAAGTTCTTTCTTGGAACAAGGGTGCATGGGGAGCAGCCTTGATCCTCGCAGGACTGGGTGTGTTCGCGTTCTAAACGAAGAACTTATTCGCGCTCAACAATTGCGAACTCGGGTGTGATGATGAGCCAGTCGTTCTCAACGCCAGCAATGTCACCGTTGTTTGCCAATGCAGTCTTCTTGAGCTTCTCAACGGCACGCTTGAGCTCGCCCATGTCCTTGTCTTTGAGTCCCTTGATTTTCAGGAACACAACAGACCCTCGGCGGAGCGCCTTGAGAACACGGTCAGTGTCAGCAAAGTCTTCAAGTCGTTCGACGCGGATCGCCAGCCGGCCACTGCCGCCACGGGAGGCGTCCATGTGCGAGACTTCGACGTATTCTTCACTTTGACCCACTTCATCGATATCAAGTTCGTCAGAGCCAAAAATGTTTTTCAGCTTCATGGTTTCCCCCAAATGAGTACTTAATATACGGCGAATAACCTTAAATAGGTGCTTCAGGAAGGCGTCAAACCTTACCATGCAAGATATATATGCAACTATCTAAGTAGCCCGCATGGTCGAATTCGATCACGTCGGCCCAGAGAAAATTTTCCAGGTCTATAATCCCAAAGTTGGGATGCGAGGCTTCGTTGTCATTGATAATACAGCACTTGGTCCAGGCAAGGGCGGCATCAGAATGACCCCGACGGTCACCGTCGATGAGGTTGCGAAGCTGGCCCGGGCCATGACATGGAAAAACTCGCTTGCTGGCCTTCCTTTCGGTGGAGCCAAGGGCGGTATCATTGCAGACGACAAAAGCATCTCTCCGAAAAAGAAACAGGAGCTTGTTGCAACCTTTGCCAAAGCAATCAAAGCAATCAATCCATCGCTCTATATCGCTGGTCCAGATATGAACATGGCGGAAACAGAAATGAAAACCTTTGTAGAGGCAAATGGCGACCCGACCGCTGCCACAGGAAAACCGAAGGCGATGGGAGGACTTCCTCACGAGCTTGGCTCTACGGGATTTGGAGTTTTCCATGCGCTCAAGGTTGCTGCTGATTTCAACAACATGGATCTCGCAAAGTGTACGGTTGCGATTGAGGGATTTGGAAATGTTGGCTGGTTTGCTGCCAAGTTTCTGGCCGAGGTAGGAGCAAAAATTATTGCGGTTTCTGATTCACGGGGCGTTGCCTACAAGAAAGACGGACTTGACTTCAAAACTCTTGCAAAGGTGAAGCAGGAAAAACGAACTGTCACTGCCTATCCAGGCTGCAAGATCCTTCCCGGCACGGAAATCGTCCTGACGGATGCAAAGATATTAGTGACTGCTGCTATTCCTGATCTGATTCGAGAGGAACATGTCGACAAGATCAAGGCAGAACTCATCGTCGAAGGGTCGAACATCCCTGCAAAACCAAAGACAGAAGCCATGCTCCATCATCGGGATATTCTCGTTGTTCCTGATTTTGTTGCCAATGCGGGTGGTGTTATCTCCTCGTACGTTGAGTACAAGAAAGGGACAGAGCAGGAAATGTTCAAGCTCGTTGAAGAAAAAATCACGGAAAACACGAAGGAGATGCTCAAGCGCATGCGCAACGATGAAATCACACCTCGCGAAGCCGCTTTAGTGATCGCCGAAGAGCGTGTTCTGGAAGTGTGCGAGCACTGCAGGGTGCCGGAGAGGAAAAAATAACCTTATCCTTTTCCGAGGGTTTTCTCACCAGGTTTCCAATTGATTGGACAGAGTTCGCCAGTTTGCAGTGCAGCCAGGGTTCGCAGGGTTTCCTCAACTGACCGGCCGACATTGAGGTCAGCAATCACGATGTACCGAAGGATTCCTTCAGGATCAATGATGAATGTCCCGCGGTACGCGAGTCCCTCGTCCTCTTTCAGGATACCAAGGGTTCGCGACCAGACATGAGTCGTGTCTGCAATGACAGGGAACTTCACTTCCTGCAGATCACGTTCGAACCACGCTTTGTGTGAGTGTTCAGAATCTGTTGACGCACCGAGGACGACCGCGCCTTTTTCTTTGAAGGCAGCTTCGTGCTTTGCAAAACTTCTGATCTCGGTCGGACAGACGAATGTGAAGTCGCGAGGGTAAAAGAAGAGGACAATCCACTTCCCTTTATAATCGCTGAGTGAGATCTGCTTGAACTCGCCTGTTTGGTAGGCGTTTGCCTTCAGGTTCGGAACCGGCTGGCCGATGCGAACCTCGTTACAGCAGTCTTCTTGACAACATGCTTGTTCATTCATAGTAACACCTCCCCGTTCACGAGTACATGAAACAAAGGTTGAACATTAAACACGGCGGTTGCCGTTGAGATATTTGGTTTGTGCAGCCATTTTCTTCAAACGCGCTGATTTTCCAAAGCCGCACTTGGAACAGATATTCTTGGTTGCATGATAGGTACGATTACCGCAGCGACGGCACATGATGTGCGTCTTCTTGTTCCTCTTTCCAAAACTGGGGGTTCCCTTTGCCATACCAGTTCACCTACGCAGCTACTTGCCTGGAGATATATAAACGATCGAGTCCCCGCGAATCAGTACCGTACCGAGGCGGATCTCTTTCTCGCCATTTACCCGGGCATCGTCCAGCCAGACGTTGATATGGGAATCAAAGGCCTTGAGTTGCCCGGTGATGTCTTCACCATGCTTGGTCTTGACAAGGATGGTCTTCTCAAGGGAGTTGCCCAAAACGTCCAATGGACGGGCTGTGCCAGTGCCATTACGTTCGTTTTCCATAAAGTGTTTCCTGTGATCGGTTTGTGGATCTATTTATGGATATGGAACATTTATAAGCTTGCATTCGACAAGGATGAGGATTATGGCACGCTGGAAACGCGATCTGGGAAAAGGGCCGACTGGGAAGAAGATGACAACCAATCGAAAGAAGAAAAAGCGGGATCGTGGTCACGAGTTTCTTGAGACCGTTCTCGGGGAGCGCCGAGCCTATTCCCGAGACAAGCGGGGTGTTGGCTCACGACATATCTTGCTCGCAGCACCGACCGCGGTCGTCGCTGATCCCAAGACAGGGAAGACGGTGATGAGCAAGATCCTCAACGTTGAAGAGAATCCGTCGAACCCGAACTATGCGCGACGGAATGTGATTACGAAACAGACGATCATCAAGACCGAAGCAGGACTCGCACGTGTGACAAATTCTCCTGCACGGGATGCCGTGATTAACGCGGTACTGATTGAGAAAAAGTAGTTTACTCAGTGACTATTTTTCTGACGCTGGTTTTGGCTTTGTCTTCGGTGTCGGTGTTGCTGCATCACTCGGTGACGATGGTTTCACTCGAACACCGATATCTTCGAGTCGCTTTTTCAGTTTTGCGAGTGCCGTGTGGATATCGTCGATGGTGTGCGCACCGGTGCAGATGATCTTCCCGCTCGAGAACAGGAGGAATGCGACCCGCGGCTCTGAAATCCGATAGACAAGCCCAGGAAACTGCTCTGGCTCGTATTCCGCGTTTTCCAATGAAAACGTAATTTCTTCAAGGTTCAGTTTTGCATCAATCTTCGATGATGCGACAATGTTTTCAACCTTCACATTGTACTTTGTAGGGACATCGATACCCGCTTCCCGGATCTTGGCCACGACTTTCTTGATGGCTTCATGGGCCTTTTCAATGGATTTGGCGCCAGTGCAGACGATTTTTCCAGATGAGAAGATCAGCGCCGCTGCCCGTGGCTCTGTTGTTCGGTACACTAGCCCAGGAAACTGCTCTGGCTCGTATTCCGCGTTTTCAATGTTGTTCACAAGTTTTGTCAGTGCGATCGGCTTTCCAAGCGCGACGAAGGCGACAACATTTTCAACTTTGACTGAAAACCCCGCCATTTAAAACCCCTTTTATATACTGTCTGCTATGTATTTAAATAGGATAGGAAACCCTGCTTGATTCTATGAACCACAAACCACCTAGCACATTGACGAAAATTGTTCCAGATACCTCAGTGTTGATTCGGGGAGCACTCTCCCGAGATATTGAGTCAGGAAAGTTGAAACACGCCCGGATTATTATCCCGAAAGCAGTCGTGGACGAGTTGCAGTCCCAGGCATCCCGACATCGGGGGATCGGCGTAGCAGGTCTGGAGGAGATAAAGAAGATTCGGGCGCTTGGAGTGGAACATGACATCTCTGTTGAGTTTGTTGGCGTCCGACCGACACTGGAAGAAATCCAACTTGCAAAGAAAGGAAGGATTGATGCTATCATCCGGGATGTGGCAGCAAAGGAGAACGCGACGTTGGTCACTGCTGATTATATTCAGGCGCTGGTCGCTCAGGCAGAAGGTGTCGCGGTCGACCATATACCGCAGATCATTCCCGAGAAGATCAAACTCGAGGACTTCTTTACCAAGGACACCCAGTCCGTCCACTTGAAAGTCGGAGTACCACCGATGGCGAAGCGGGGAAAACCAGGAGCAGTCGAACTTGTCCAACTCTCGAAGACGCCCATGGAAGAAGGTAACCTGAAGGCGATTATTAACGAGATCGGTGCCAAGGCGCGGGCAGACGATGATTCCTTCATTGAGATGGAAAGGGGCGGCGCCATGGTGATTCAACTGGGAGACTTCCGCGTCGTGGTGACGCGCCAGCCACTGTCCGAGGCACTGGAGTTGACTGTGGTGCGGCCAATTGCAAAACCGAGTCTTGCTGATTACCACCTTACACCGGAACTCCGGAAGCGAATTGGAGACGTTGCACAGGGGACCCTAATCGCCGGTTCACCAGGTGCTGGGAAATCAAGCTTTGCCACCGCAGTCGCCGAGGAACTTGCGTCGCATGGAAAGATCGTGAAAACATTTGAACATCCGCGCGACTTGCAGGTCGGGAAAGATATTACGCAGTACGGACCGCTGGAGGGGAATTGGGAGAAGACAGCAGATATCCTATTGTTGGTCCGTCCGGATTACACCATATTTGATGAAATTCGCCGAACACACGACTTCCGTGTGTTCGCTGATTTGCGACTCGCGGGTGTCGGGATGATCGGCGTGATTCATGCAACTGATCCTGTGTCAGCAGTGCAGCGGTTTATCGGGAGAATCGAACTTGGGATTATTCCCCACGTGATTGATACAATTATTTACATTGACGGGGGGAAGGTCACAAAAGTGTATATTCTGAACTTCTTAGTGAAAGTGCCGAGCGGGATGACAGAAGCAGATCTGGCACGGCCGGTTGTGGAAGTCCGTGACATGGAGTCAAATACACTGGAGTATGAGATCTACACGTTTGGTGAGGAGAATGTCATGGTTCCTGTCGGGAAAGAGAAAAAGAAGAGTGGTGTCCAAGCACTTGCTGCAGAACGGATCGCTGAAGAACTCGAGCAGTACGACCGGAATGCTGAAGTCGAGGTGCTTGACGATCATAACGCGATCGTGCGCGTCGCGAACGATCGGATCGGCCGGGTTGTCGGGACAAAGGGCAGCACGATCCAGGCACTCGAGAAGCGGCTGGGCATTCATATTTCTGTCGAGCCGAAGAACCCCACGCTAAAGGCGCCGATTGAGTTCGAAGTTCGCGAGTCAGGCGCGTACATCTCGATCCTGGTCGACAATGAGTACAGCGGCCGGATGATTGATGTCTACCACAAGGACGACTACATCTTCTCGCCGCTCGTCGGCGGTGATGGCCAAATCGCAATCAGGAAGAAGTCGGAAACAGGGAAGCGTGTGCTGCGGGCGCTGGCGAGCAAGAAACTGCGTGTGCTGGCGTAACTACTTCACAAGCAGCCGCGCGCGGTCAATAGAGTACTTCCAGGTTGTCGGAAGGACCTTCTGCTTGATGTAATACTTCCCCAACCGGCGAATCTTGGATTCAGTCAGCTCCAAGCCACGGTAGCTGGTGTAGTCGCGCTTGTTCTTCGCCATGTGGCTGTGGAGGAGCACGGCTTTCTTCATAAGGTTGAACAAATCGTCCGGGACCTCCTGCTGGAGCTTGTGTTTCTTGAGGATCGTTGTGAGTTTTGTTTTATTGATCCGCGTGGTGGGGATGCCGTACTGGTCCCGAAGGAGCAAGCCGATCTTGGCAGGTTGCTTGCCCTGATTCGCGAGCTTGACCACGATCTCCTCGATCTCCGCAGGGTTGTAGGAGACCCATGGAGCGACCTTCTTCATGGGTTTGCGGCTCTTTGCTTTCCCTCGCTTCCGGGCGTACATCCGTGCCATAGGCACATCTATGAAAGGAGAGGCTATTTAAACGTTGACAGATTCTGATATAACATTGTTATTCTTCAGGAAATCATAGCACTGTTGCCCGTTCCGTCATCCGATGATGAGGATCATGATGCGGCGCTTTCAATCCATGGCCACTCACCACGCACACGACCGTGCTTCCCCGCCGGTACTGTGACGGATCCTTCAAGATCCCCGCGAGCGCAGCAGCTCCTGCTGGCTCAGCAAACAATCCCTCATGCTGTGCAAGCAGATCAACTGCCCGGAGAATCTCCCGGTCACCAACAGACAAGGCCGTTCCCCGTGATGCCCGGATTGCCTGCAAGACCAACAACCCGTCCATGGGAAGGTCACATTCAATCGCCATGGCAACGGTCTTCGGCCGTTCCACACGGTTCCATCGGCCTGATCGCAACGCATTCACTACAGGTTTGCAGCCAGTTGCCTGGACGCCAACCATGCGCGGGAGATTTCGAATCCATTTGAGCTTCTTGAATTCCGTGAACGCCTTCCACACACCAGAAAAGAGCAGTCCATTACCAATCGGCACAACAACCGTATCCGGTGCCCGGCCGAGTTGCTCAGCGATTTCACAACCAACGGTCTTGGTTCCTTCCCGCCGGAAGACGTAATCACCCAACAAGTATACCTTCTTCTCTTTGCACAACGCTTCAACTCCAGCAATCACCTCACTGTACACCTGTCGGACACGAACAACATGTGCACCATAGGCAAGGATCTGCTCCAGTTTCGTTGGTGCTGCGTCCTTTGGGGTGTACACGGTCAACGGGATTCCCGCCTTTCCGGAATATGCCGCGAGTGATGCTCCCATGTTCCCAGTCGAGGCAACAGCCGCACGCTTTGCATGATGGGTAACTGCTGCCGCAACTTCAACAGAACTCCCGCGATCCTTGAACGATCCTGTTGGATTCACGGCCTCGTTTTTCGCGTACAACTTGAACGGCAACTGAAACGCCTTCTCAAGCCGCTCCAAGCGGAGCAGCGGCGTTCCCCCTTCACCCAAGGTCACAAGCTTCCGAACAGGCAACAATGGCATATACCGGGCGTGCCGAAATGCTCCTGAAAGTCGTACCTGCTTCACAGTGTTCTCACAGTCAAGCGGCCCACCACAGGAACACCGATAGGGAAGTGTTCTCCCGGAGAACGTTCGATTGCATGCCACACACACAAACCGCATGCTCTTTAATGGGTAGCGAACCAAATAAGCACTTGTATGGCCGATCCCTTCGGATTACTCGGAGCACTTCCCGACATTTTGCAAGCAGTTGACTTTGCAATTACACTTATCCTGATCTTCTTCTACGGTGGTCTGGTGACGAGCGGTATCAAAGCTTTGCGCGGTCTTGTTCGGCTTGTCTTCGTCTTCGTCTTCGGTGTGCTGGCGATGATGGGTGGTGCGGCGCTCACTACCATCTTTGGTGTCACCCTCTTCTCGTTCCTTCCGTCGTTCATCGCCTCCATGGTCAGCAGTATCCTGTACAGTCTGCTTGCGGTTGCCATCCTCACGATCTCACTCGTCATGATCACTCACAATCTCCCTGGATTTGACCGGCTTTCGCGCCTTGAACAAGAAGTTGCTCAGCTGCGTCATGCCCTCGAACTCCGAAAGATTCTCAAACCAATTGACGCAGCGCAGGCAAAACATGTTGCAGAACAGGTGCTCCCATCATTCAAGGCACGGCACGCGGAACGAATTGACGACATCTATGAAGTTCTCATGGAAGCTGGCCAGGAAACAAGGTTTGCTGTTGTTGATGCGATGGGTGGCCAGGTAACGGCGATCAACCGGTTCCAAAACAAATTTGCGAACTTCCTCACCAAACCCATTCACCTTGCTGGCTTTATCGTCTTGCTCGTGTTTCTTGTACTGTCGATCGCGAACTTCCAGGGCTTCCCAAGCCAAACCGGAGAGACGCTCGCAGATCTCGGGTTGACAGATCTCCCATTTGACTCTTCGAATCTCCCCGAGGGGTGTGTTTCAATCCCCATCCTGTTCAGTGGTTCAACAATGATGGGCGTGATTGATCTGACAGCGTTGCCGGACTGGGACAACGAGAACGACCGCCAGGCCATAGAAACTGCAACCGGGAACACCGTCATCCTGCTCAAGGCGATCAAGTATGATGAAAAAACGTTCGGTATCGGGGTTATTCAGGAAAACGGGGGCACCCTTCTGTGTAGCGCGCTTGACGGAACCTTCTGTGAGTGCTTCAGCGGTTCCTGAAATGTTTATATAGTTGTTGTGCAATAGAAGCGCATCGTTGTTACACTGGAAATGGAGGTGTGACCATGAGAACCCTATTCGGCGACGAAGATGAAGAGACGAGTGACGAAGACGAGTTCCTTGATGGTGACGAAGATGAGGAAGAGTAACCTCATTTTCCTTTCTTTCTTTTTCTCTTGTTATTCATCATTGAGCGCGTACTCCAGTTTCCGAATTTCGGGAGCCGGACAACCTTACAGGGAAATCCGATTGCCGTAGCGCGCCGCGTAATCACGTCTTCTGTGAAGGGTTGATCAAATCCAAGGGCGACAACAGCAGGACGTTCTTCCTCAAGAATCGCAAGCACATCGCCTTCATTCCCTATTCGTGCACGATCAACACATCGTAGCGCCCGCACGAGGGCAACACGAGATGCAGCAGGGAGGAGGACATACCCCTTTCCCTTTATTGCTGTTGCATCGGTTGCAACAATCACAACAAGCTCATCTCCGAGTCCTTTAGCTGTTTCAAGGAACTGCACATGACCCGGGTGAAGGAGATTAAATGTTCCTGCTGCAAGGACACGTTTCATGTTCCATCACTGAACCACTGAACTTTAAAACCTATCCCCGGGTCACCTTGAGTGCCTTCGCCGTGTCGTTTCGCAGGCTCTCGATAATGATGTTATGCTGACCTCGTTTCGCGGCAAGGGAGTTCACGAGATTGATGTCAAGATACTTCAGGATCATCCTGACAACATACTTTGTCCCAAGGGTAAAGGAAAACGAGGGCGAGATCTTCGTCAGGAAATCCCCAGTTTCAATCAACGGCATTCGTTTCTCGATGTTGATCCACGACCCTTTCGTGAAGGCAAGAAAATACTGAGAATTTCTCAACGCAGCAGATAACACTAGGGAGTGATTTTCTGTTCCCTGGAGATAGACCAAGACCCACGGATTGCGCTCCGAGAAGACAAGGCCTGTCACAGTCCGGGAATCATTGCTTGCTACAAAGAAATGATCTGGGGTGAAATCACTCTTACTTGTTAATCCACTGGCAATTGTTGGTGGATAGCCGGGGAACAACACAGTATTGTCCGTATTATTGAGGGTGATTGTGACAATCAATTTCATCCCCTCTGTTGCGATTGCAAAGAATCCTGTATTTAAAATTGCCGCTTCTCCATCAGAGGCAACAACCATTATTGGATACACACCGGATACGGCCGTTCCAGAAACATCATAGGTATATTGATACGTCCGAGTCGTGGAAGACAGTGTGCTATTTACGTTCATGGCTTGATTCGAAACAAGCGGATCCCCATCCTGATCCCAAATGCTGATAGTCACGGATGATATATTTCCGACACCATCCATGTCGGTGACATTTGATCTGATGAAGATCCGTTCCCCTTGGAGGACAACACTGGTTACCTGGAGGTTCGAATTGAACACGATAGCTGGACCCGTTGTTGGGGGAGCGTTTGTAATGTTGATGGTGTAATTCGTCCAGGCACTCCAGTTCCCGCCATCATACACACGGACTGAAAAGATCCAGGAATCATTCTTCGTCAAGTTAGTAGCCTGAACATAGGTTTGATTATCAAGGCTAGGAACAGTCTGATCGTTCTGGAACCATTTTGTCTCGTTCAAGACCTGAGAATCCCCATCTTGGTCAACATACGTGAAATTTCCAGTGAGGTTCCCCGAAGATTCGTTGTTTATCGTATCACTCGTAATCGAGAGGTTCAGGATCTCCGGAATACTATTGATCCTGAATTGCCAGGTCGTGTTAAAGAATCGCAACCCATCAGCAACCGTGACATTGACGTAATAGGTCGTTGGAATGAGTCTGAAGAGCGGCCGGAGCTCTGCTTCTGAAAGCGTTCTGTTCCAGATTGAAATCTCATCAATCGATCCATTGAAGAACGTCGCAGAGCCGGCAAACCCGACCGCCGGGTACGTTCCTCCAATAAACAGTTTCACCCCATTATTGGCACTTCCGGCCACCCCCAGTGTGTAGGCGTTCAGAAGGCCATCTATATAAACAGAGATGTTTCCATTCGTTCCATCAATAACGCACGCGACAAAGTGCCAAGCACTGTCATTCAATGCCTGCGTTCCTGTTGCACTATAGGTTGTCCCCAAAACGCCATTGTCGGTGGTTATCGTGCAAATAGGCGTGTAGGACGTCTTTTGGAGATATAAACTATAGCCAAGACCCGGCGCTTCCCCTACTCTTACCTTATAGAATATATATGAATTAACATCAATCGTATTGGCTCGGATCCAAGCAGCATACGTGAAATTCTTACCATTAGGGATGTCTAGAAGATTTTCGTCACTCACATTAATCGTATTGTTCACCGAGACGAAGTCGAATGACCCTCCGAAACGCCCGCCTGTCGCATTGACTGACAAGCTTGTAGCTCCATTATGCCCTTTCCCACTGAAATCATAAACAAGCGAGCTACGTTCACCAAATGCTGATTGATTGTCAAGATGGAACAGCAAGACAGTCCAATTGATATGGCCCACAGTTACCGGGGCACTATAGTTCACGAGGATGCTCGAATTTGGTGTGACATTCACTCCTCGGTAAAGAAGATATTCTCTGCTGGGGACCGTCCCGTTCGTCCCGAAGACCTCCACCGTAAGGTTCTGACCATCGTCATCATAGACTGTGAAATTGAGATAGATCGAGGTATTCGATCCTTGGACGGACGTATTTTCCGGGAAAACCAATGTTACATTTGGTGCTTGATCAACAATAAACCAATAGGCTCCTGATGAGACTGTTCCCCCACTATCACTGACATTCGCCTCCCACCGATAGAGGTCTGGCTGGAGCCTATAGCGGAAGAGAATTTCTTTTTGTGATAGCGTCCTGTTCCAGAGGGAGACTTCGTCAATGCTTCCATTCCCGGAATAGAGGAAGGTGCCCCCGACACCCAAGGTTCCGATATAACCTTGCCCGTCCGATGACACATTCGCCATGGTCGCGCTCGTGTTCTCACCATCAAGAATACCGTCAATATAGATGCGGATGATCGCCCCCGAGCCGCTGATGTTCCGGGTGCAGGCGACAAGGTGCCATTGACTGTCGTTGATGGAGGTTGTAGCATCCACGACAGTATAGTTGGTCACAAGTACGGTGGAACACAATAACTTCCCGGTCACGTCATCATATCCGAAGGCATACCCCTGGCTTCCGCCAACATTGAATCTCCCATAGAAGTTACCATCCACCCCCTGGGAACCAGACAGCTTCACCCACACCATGATAGTAAAGTTTTCATTTTGTTCGAAATCGAGTTGAGCTTCAGGACCACTTGCACCGCCAATTTGAATGCGAGGTGCTGATGCACCGGTTGTGGCGTTGTACAGGAATGCCCCACCGAACATCCCCCCACTATCATTGAACGTGAGCATCTGTCCGGTCCCGTTCAGGCCGTGGTTGGTGAAATCGTAGATGATAGAGCCGCTCTTGGTCTCTTCATTATGCGTCTCTCCGTACACCGTCCGATTGTCAAAATGGTACAGAAAGATCGTGCTACTGTCATTCGCTGTCAACGGCGTCGACCAATTGAAGAGAATATTAGTATTATTCACGATATTTGTAAACCGGGCAATGTAATCCTCGCCCCCTGGCGTCGTATTATCCGCATATATCGTGATGTTCAGGTACGTGTTATCATCTGTCGGAGTCAAGTTGAACAACACGGATTCAGAAAGATTGTATACAGTCGCGTTTGCCGGTTCATTGATCGTGAGCTCAGGCGGGAGCGTATAGGTGATATTCACCGACGGGACGTTCGTACTTTCCGAAGCATTGAGCCAAAGGTTGACCCCTGAGCTTTGGTTTCCCGTGATGCCAATGGAAAAGAAATTGCTGGACAAGTTGTCCTGGACATAGGTTGAGGCGTTTTTATTCAGAATAATGTAATCCCAGTTCCCGGCGCTCGGGTAGCCGGTATATTGATTCAGGAAAACAGTCCCGTTTTCGGCGTCCGTATATAATGCTTCATTCCCGGTAGCAGTGTCCGCATATAAGGCGCTATATGTCTGGAGGGGAAACACTGTCAGGTAGTTCCCGTCCCCGTTAATGGCATAGATATAGAGAGAAAGGTTCACTTGGAGGATGTATGCCGTGTTTGGAATCATGTCAGTATCGAAGTCAAAGAACGCATTCACGGCCTGCGTGCTGTGCCCAACACGAACCTCTGTTGTTGCGTTTGTCCGGACCCAGGTCGACTGACTGACATACCCATCTTGCAGAAGAATGGTTCCACTGCTGTCAGTCCCATTGCTCTGCCCGCCGAGGGTTGGGTCAATAACAACAGGATATGCCGCTGTCCCGAGCCCACCGGTGACCCCGTCCATGACGATTCGGTATGCTCCACCTTCTTGAAGCACACGGAGGGATCCGGAGACTGTATTCCCGTCAGCGTCAGTGCGAACAGGTGCAAAAAGAGTAACGACAGGAGTACCGTCGTTCCCAAGGAACACAACGTCGCCATGTTCCTGTTCGGAAGGAGTTGCTTCCGGAACCTCAACAAGGAACGACAGATCAAGTGGTTCGGAAGGAGGTTCTTTGATCACGAGCGACTCTTTGATTTTGTTCGGAAAGGTTTCGTAGACAGCATCCACACCCGGGAAGAGATTCGGATAAGTAACCTTGTTTCCTTTGGTGATTGGCATTTCAGTGATGTTGACTCCGCCGAGTGATAAGTATTGCTCCCCGATCGTGAGCGCAATGATTTGCGTTCCTTTTCTCAGAAATGTGGCACAGGTTTTCCCAATCCGGATTGTGTAGCTTTCCTCATCTTCGGTAATCATGGTTTCGAGGTGCGGCCGGGGAGGGGAAGCAAGGAGCTGTGCGGTATACGTCCCGTCAGGATTCTTGAACAGTGTCCCTGCGTCAGTGATGAGAATGACTCCTTCTTCCTTCGGTGGAGCAGGGCCACTAAGAAAAAACACGACCGAGATCACACTCACCAGTAGCACAGCGAAAATGACGAGTCGGCGCACCCCCATACCCTCTTATTCGTCTGCTACCATTAAGAGGGTTTCTACGGGCGGGTAATTGCGATATTGACCGTCCCGTTCACCGAACCCTGATCGTTTGCAATCTCGATGGTCTGGATCCCTTTTTTCAAGAGCAGCGGTGTTGTCAGATTGACCCCAGAGATGTTCATGATGAAGCGGACCGCATACTTGTTGGTCGCGAAGGCGAATGACGGCATGGGTTTCGTCAAGAAGGTACTCGAGGTAATGTCCGTGAGATGATCAAGAACCGTTCTTTCATCACCTTTGGTAAAGACGAGAAATGCTTGGGAAGGAGTGAGGTTCTGCCGGAGTTGCAGGGTCACCTGGCCGGTCGTCTGGTTGTAGACAATGGAATGGGGATTCGTCTGCGAGAAGACGAGCGCAGCAACCGAATTTCCAACGGTGTGGACGAGATAAGTGTCTCCGATTCCGGTTTTGTTGCTGTGTTGCGTCGGAAGCTTGGTCCCTTCATTCGGCAGCGTGACGGTTCCTGCGGTTGTGTTTTGGGTAAGTGTGATTTCGAGGAGGTTGTTCGGAGATGCTGCTGTTGTGACCGTGATCGAAAGTGAGAACATGAGTGCCAGGAAGAAGATCGCACGCCCCATACATCTTGTTTATCGGGCCCGGGCAAATAAGCTACTCTTTTTCCTTTTCCTCGACTTCGTCCTTGATGCCGAGGGCCTCGACCATTTCCTTGTAGCGGTTTCGGATCGTGACTTCAGTGACACCAATCATGTCAGCCACTTCCCGTTGTGTTCGCTTTTCACCGACGAGCACCGCTGCAATGTACAAAGCAGCGGCAGCGACGCCGATCGGGCCTTTCCCGCTGGTGACGTCGTGCTTGGCAGCGTCATCGAGGATTTCAACTGCCTTCACCTGGACGCGCTCGGAGAGGTTCAAGAGCGAACCGAATCGAGGAACATAATCCTGTGCCTTTGCTGGGAGGATGCGAATCTTGAGCTTCCGGGCAATGTACCGGTAGGTCTTGCCAATGTCCTTCTTGTTGATGCCGGATGCCTTGGAAATCTCGTCAAGCGTCCGGGGAGCACCTTCCTCGCGGCAAGTGGTATAAAGAAGAGCATTGATAATGGATTCCGTGGATCGGCCACGAACCAGTCCCTTGTTCACGGCCTGTTGATAGAGCCTAGCCACCTTCTCGTGAATGGCCCGCGACAAATGCAGGTAGGAAATGAGCCGCTGGAGCTCAGAGAGTGCGAACGACAGGTTGCGGTCACGACTCTTGATCAGGCGCTTGTGCCACTTCGTGAGCCGGTAGTACTGGGCACGCTTCTTACTTGAGACCTTGAAGAGCTCGCCCTTTCCTTTCCCGATCTCTGTGGTAATCCCTTGGTCATGCTTGGTGGGGGTGAGAACGGCTCCAGTTCGGACACGCTTGGATCGCTGGTCGTCGTCAAATGCACGCCATTCCTGGGTTGTATCGATCATTGATTCTTTCAGGACAGAACCACACCGTGCACAGAGTGACTCGCTCCGACTCGAGTCAAAGACAACGCGATCACTGCCACATTCCGGACAAACCCGAGCGTCTTGAGACCGATGCATAGTTACCTTTTGGTGGTATAACTCCTGAAAACAAATTTCTTATAGTATCACGTTTTTGTTTATAAAGATTTCGCTGGTGGAGTATATATGTTTAGAGTACTTACGCAAACGTATGCCGCGCGTCAATGTACCGGATCGACTTCGTCTGCGCGTTCATGACAACCGAATGGGTCCGCGCTGAATTCTTCCCAAGCTCGACCCCGTTGAGGAACGGTCCCGCAGTCACCCCGGTCGCGATGAAGAGAGCGTTGTCCGTGCGGACCAGCTCGTTCATGGTGTACTTCTTCTGAAGATCAGTGATCCCCATCTTCCCGGCCCGCACCTTCTGCTCGTCACTCTTGAACCAGAGCCTGCCCTGGAACTCCCCCTCGAGGCACTTCAATGCCACGGCGCTGATCACCCCTTCAGGAGCAGCACCGCTGCCAAGGAAAAGGTCGATCCCAGTTCCCTTCATTGCCGACGCAATGGCGCCCCAGACCGTCCCGTCCCGGACGAGCATAATCTTGCAGCCTGTCTTCCGCACCCCTTCAAGAAGAGCGGCATTGTAATCGCGTTCAAGCATAATCACGGACACGTTCTTCACGTCCTTCCCGAGGCACCGGGCAACAGCCGTGATGTTCTCTTCAGGTGAAGCGTCAAGGTCAATCGTTCCGACGCAGTCCTGGCCAACCCCGATCTGTTGCATGTACCCGTCCGGCGCGTGCAGTAACGTCCCGCTTGGCGCAGCCGCAAACACCGCAATGGAATTCGGTTCTCCCCGAGCGGTAAAGTTCGTGCACTCCAACGGGTCGACGGCAATGTCGACCTTCGGCCCGTTTCCGGTACCGACCTTTTCGCCGATAAACAGCATTGGCGCTTCGTCGCGTTCCCCTTCGCCGATCACGACCGTCCCGTCAATGTCGATCTGGTTGAACGCCTTGCGCATGGCCTCAGTGGCAGCCTGGTCAGCTGCTTTCTTATTACCTTTGCCAACCCACCAAGCAGCGCTCATTGCCGCTGCCTCAGTTGTCCGAACAAAGTCGAGGGCAAGCTTTTGGACCATACAATCACTTGAACAGTTGTGCAATGAAGCTCCACTTCCCGATCTTGTCCTTGCCTTCTGCGTAGGGAAGCAGTTGTTCGAACTTCTTGCGGAACTCTGGATTCTTGGAAGCCTTTTCCATCAGGCGGTTTAACAAGAAGGGGAACTTGGCACCAAGCCGCTGGATGCGGTAGTCAGCCTTGACTTCCTTCCCGATCTCGTCCCAGAGGTTCTTGTCGTAGTTCTTGAGAAATCCTTCGGTAATCTCGTTCTTGTCAAGCGCTTCGACAAGGACCTTCGAGGCGTGTCTGGCGGAAATAGAAGATGTGCCAACCCCTTCGCCACTCAACGGATCAATCAATGATGCGGCGTCACCAACCAAAACATAGTTCGGGCCGTAGTTCTTGCGGTGGTGTGAAGAAAGCGGAAGGCTCCAGGCCTTGATTTCGCCATCAAGCTCCGCTTCCTTGAACCGTTCAACGAAGAGCGGATCTTTGGCAACCGAATCTTTCAATTCTTGGACAAGGTTGATTCCTTTCTCCTTCTTGTCCTTGATGATCATACCAAGGCCGACGTTCGCTTCCTTGTTCGGCAGCGGGAAGATCCAGAAGTAGCCGGGAACCAGATTCTTGAGCAAGTGGATCTCGATCTTGTCGCTAAGCCCCTCCACGTTCTTGTAGTACGCGCGGAGCCCGACAATAAAGTGTTCAGGCGGAACGCTTAGATCGAGTTTCTGGGCAAAGATACTGTTCGCGCCGTCTGCACCAACATAAAGTTTTGCGGCGAGTGAGAATGTTTCTTTGGTCTCAACGTTCTGGCACTGCAATTCCGTGATTGCGCCGTTGTCATCGAACAGAATGTCCGTGATCGCGACTCCTTCCTTGGTTTCAACATGGAACTTTTCTTTGGCAGTCTGGAAGAGGTAGTTGTCAAGGTCTTGGCGCCGGGTGACATAACCTGGGGTGCCTGTCTGCCGATCGATCAGGTCCATGTCGATCTGTGTACCGTTTGGTGAGGACATCCGGATGCCCCAGATCGCTACGTTTGGGAGCTTGGTATAGTCCTCGTAGATGCCGAGGTCCTTCAGGGATGCCGCGAGCTTGCGTCCCTGGGCATCGCCACAGATCTTGTCACGGGGAAATGTCGCTTTATCAATCAGGAGAACATGTTTACCAGCACGCTTGAGGAACATGGAGGTCAGTGAGCCTGCTGGGCCGCCCCCAACCACAACGACGTCGTAGGTCATACCCTCTATAGAAGCCGGGAACATTTTTAAAGGTACCCTCAAGTCTCGTAGTCGTTCATATCCCGCTGCCCAGCTTGGATGTCGTAGAGGGTTTTCTTCATATTCGCTTCCTTCTTGACCGATGACCAGTAGAACCCCTCGTCCCGTGTTTTCTTCGTGATGAGGACGATCACGGTTCCGACGCTGGCGCGGCCGACCCGTCCCCTCCTCTGGATCGCCCGCAACGGACTGGCAACTGGCTCGTAGAATATTGCGAGGTCTGCCTCGGCAATATCAAGCCCTTCCTCGCTGATGCTTGTTCCTACCAATATATTATAGACGCCATCGCTGAAGTCTTGGAGCCGTTTCAGCTGTTCCTTCTGGGAAAGTCCTTCTTTCTGGCCGACGAACTCGACCGGCCGGGCATTGGGAACACTTTGGAGCGCGTTTACGATTTCCTTGACGGTCGTGCGGTAGTTTGCAAAGACAATAATCCGGGGATCAGTTTCCTGTTCCAGTTCCATGGAGATCAATCCAAGAAGTTTGGCAATCTTCGGGTGGCGGGCACCAGAGCGGACGAGATCGTCTGTTAACATGATCGCATGTTGGACGTTCCGGTCTTTCAGTAGCACCTGTGCTGCCTTTGAGGTGTCACTGTGGAGTTTCTTGAAGTACACTTGCAGGATATGAGCTCCCTGGGTTTCAATCAACGCGAGCGCGTGTTCGATCTTGATTGCCTCGGAGGTGAGCCGAACACCGTAAAACGCAGCCTGCTGATTGTTCCTGATTCGTTTCTGGAACGCGGTTTGCAGTTCCAAGAGATCCTTCTTCCCGATCATGCGCAACGGTTTGGTGTAGCCAAGTCCCTTGAGTTGTGTCAGTCGTTTGTTGTATGCTTCCACTAAGTAGGATTTTATTTTCTCAAAGCGTTCCGGAAGCGTGACGTGGATCCACGTGATGTCCTTTTCATGAACATAGGGTGCAACGTCTTCATCCTTTTCTGTTCGGATCTCGACGGTCTCGATGTGGAGTGTTTTCCGGATCTCGTTGATCTTCTCTTTCGTACTCCCCGGGCTCGCGGTCAACCCAAGGATGCGCGGATGCTGTGCCTGATCAAGATATGCCTTGGCAACAAATGGATAGGCGTAGTTCCCGATGGAATGGTGTGCTTCATCAAAAATAATGAGGACAACGTTTTCAAGGGTGATGAGCTTGTTCTTGAGGTCGTTCTCGATGGTTTGTGGTGTTGCGAAGATCAATTGCCGCGTCTTGTAGAAGCCTTCCCGATTTTGGGGAGCAACCGTACCAGTAACCAAACAGAACTTCTTCTCGGGAAGGTCGAAGAATTTTTTGAACGACGCGAAACTTTGCGCTGCCAACGGTCGCGTTGGGGCGAGCATGAGAATCTTGCCATTTGGGAATGTTTCCAACCGGTCAGCGGCAACAAGTACGGAGATCGGTGTCTTCCCCAATCCTGTTGGCAAGACCACTAGCATGTTCTTGTTGGTCGCCTCTTTGGCAATCGTCTCCTGGTATGCCCGCTGCTGGAGCGTGTCCGGCTTCAACAACGGATGCGAGATCGTCTTCATCGTACCTGTTCCTTGCTCTGAGAGCATGAAAGCGTTACTTGCTGAGGCACGCCTTCACGAACCCGTTGAAAAGCGGGTTCGGTTCTAGGGCGCGGCTGGTGAATTCAGGGTGGGCCTGCGTTGCCACGAAGAACGGGTGGTCAGGAAGCTCAACGTATTCCATGAGCTTCCGGTCAGGGGAGGCGCCAGAAAATACCAGTCCTGCTTGTTCGAGCTGTGAAATATAGTCGGGGTTCACTTCGTATCGGTGCCGGTGGCGCTCAACAACCTGGGTCTTTTTTCCGTACAGTTGCCACACCTTCGTGTTCGGTTTCAAAGTCGCAGTCCAGTTCCCGAGTCGCATGGTCGCTCCGTAATGCTTGGCCTTGACGTTCTTTGCCTGTTCTGGAAGAATGATAATGACCGGATGTTTTGTTTTCGGATTAATCTCCGTTGTGTTTGCACCAACCAGCCCGGCAACGTGCCGGGCAAACTCGATCACAGCCATCTGCAATCCGTAACACAAGCCGAGATAAGGAATCTTGTGTTCGCGGCAGTACTGGATGGCTGCGATCTTCCCTTCAACACCGCTGCCGCCGAAGCCACCGGGAACAATCACTCCATTGAGGTTGTCAAGGCTGTTTAATTTCTTAGGATCTTTTTCAAAGTCCTTTGCGTTGATCCACACAATCTCCGGCTTCGCGCCGTTGTGCCAGCAGGCAGTCTTGATTGCTTCGATCACGGAAATGTAGGAATCTTCAAGTGTGAAGTCACCGATGTCGAAGTACTTTCCGACAATTCCGATGCGTGCTGGTTTCTTGGCGTTGGAAATTTTCTTGACCAAGGTTTTCCACGCAGCGAGTCTGTTTGGTTTGTAAGGTAAGTCGAACAAGGTAAGCAGTTCCTTTGTCATGCCTTGCTCTTCGAGGTGGTCAGGAACTTGGTAGGTTGTTGGTAAATCCGGATTTGAGATGACGCGTGTTGGAGCAACATTACAGAACGTTCCGATCTTTTCCCGTCGGGGGGCGTCAAGCGGCTTTGATGACCGGGTGACAATGAAATCCGGTGTTACGCCGACCTCATACAGCATGCGCACAGACAGCTGCGCCGGCTTGGTCTTCATCTCTCCGAGGTTCCCGGGAATCGGAAGGTAGACGACGTGGACGAATGCTACCGGATCGCCTGCCAAGTGCATGCGACGGAAGGCGTCCAAAAACAAAACGTTCTGGTAGTCGCCGCTCGTGCCGCCAACTTCAATCATGACGAAGTCAGCCTTGGTGTTCTTGGCGACTTCCTTGACGCGTCGCTCGACTTCCTGCGGAATGTGCGGAATCACTTCGACGCATTTGCCGTCGTACTCGAGGTTCCGCTCCTTGGCGATGACGGTCTGGTAGACCTGGCCGGTGGTGATGCTGTTCTCCTTAGACATAGGAACTCCAAGGAAGCGCTCGTAGGTGCCAAGATCCTGGTCGGTCTCGCCCCCGTCATAGGTGACGTAGACCTCGCCGTGCTCTGTGGGACGCATGGTCCCTGCATCCACGTTGATGTAGGGGTCAATCTTGATCGAAGTGACCTTGTAACCCTGAGCTTGGAGGAGTGCTGCGATAGAGGCGGTAGTAACCCCTTTTCCAAGGCCAGAAATCACGCCGCCGGTGACGACGATGAACCGGCAGCCATTGCCATGCCGGTGGTTCAGCATTCTCTATAAGGCGAACTGTGGAATATAAGTGAGAGGGATAACGGTGTAATGTATAACATTGTTATATACCACTAACAAGTCGTGTAAACCTTTATAAAGAGGAAGTCCAATCTACGAAGGATTCCTATGAATCAGCGCTATCCGGATCGATGGATCCGTGATTTAGAGGGGGCAGCTTACCTGTCCTACGACGAGCTTTTTCATCGATACCAGGACGCCCTCCTCGAGATCCAACAGCGCGATCAACGACTCGCCCTTGATCGGAACACCGGCGTCCTCAGCCGTGATGCGATTGAGGAAGCCTTTGATCGAGACATGTACAATCGAACTAAGGCCGGCAATCACTATCCTGTTGGTGTTGCCTTCCTTGACATTGACGGCCTGAAGCAGGTGAATGATGGTCCTCGCGGTCATGATGGTGGAGACGAATTACTCAATCAGGCTTTTCAATCACTTTACCGAACACTCGCGATTCGCGACGGGACCGACGCATACTTCGCGCTCAACCATTCACTTGATTCCATTCAAGAAAACGGCCGAGTAGGCCGTATCGGTGGTGATGAGGGATTGATTATCTCACCGAATGATGTGTATGGCATGGCGATCATTGGTGATCGTGCCACTCGTCGTTTCAAGAAAGCTGAACCAGAGGGTGGAATGAGCATTGGCATTGCTGTTGTGCCACAGGGTGTTGAAGGAACTCGCGATTTAATCACACTTGCAGACGAAGCCATGTACAAGAGTAAAGCAAACCATCACGGCGACACTGGCGAACCCGATCCATTCCTCATGCACTTCTCACTTCTTGGAAGCACAGAACACCGAAACACGCCATTCCGTGTTCTTCCGTATACTGAAGGACAAGCAAAACAAGTAGGAATCACGCTGAAACCGGTTCAGGCGTAATTTTTTTCTAACAACTCTCGAATCTTTGTCGCTTTCTTCTTCCCGATTTTATCGACTTCACACAACTGCTCAATCGTTGCGTGGAACACTGCCTGCGGCGTCCCGAAGTGGTCAAGCAACCGTTTCGCCAATGTTGTTGAAACACTCGGCAACCCGGCCAGCAGGAACTCCTGTTGCGCCGGAAGATCGTCCGCCTTCTTCGTGACCCGGATCCGCATGGGTCGTTTCTCTCCCCGCTGTTCCCGGTGCGCGATCCAGTAGATCTGCGCCGCGGTCTCCATGGAGTTGCGCGTCCAGATGATCGGGACCTTATAGTCAATTGCAATGGAAGCAAGGGCACCGCGAATGGCATTCTCATGAATCCCGTCCTGCAGGAACAAGGAATCAGCATTTCCCTCAATCAGCAACAACGGCCGGTCAAAGGTTGCCACCATTTTTTCAAGTTGTTCAAACAGTCGCATGTCCGTCATGGATGCGAGGAAGTCTTGGACGCGTTTCCGTTCGATCCCGACTCGGTCTGAACACAGATAGTCGCCGACCTGGAGCACCTGCTGCTGGACCTGGAGATCAAACTGCCGCAAGTTGCGAATCACATCTGACTGCTGTTCCCGGGAATCTGCAATGACTGTGACCTGGCCGTTCGGGAGCAGGGTTTGCGACGCCATACTAAACACCTTGCTCCAGATTTTATGAACACATTAATACCCATGGTTCCAGATAACGTCCAGCGGGCCCATCGTCTATCGGCTAGGACGGCACCCTCACACGGTGCAGGGCCAGGTTCGACTCCTGGTGGGCCCATTAAATGTTGTCGTAGATTCCTTTTCGAGGGCCGACACCGAAAAGCGTGACTACCTTTCTCTTCTCGTCAACTTCATAGACGACGCGGTATTTTCCGACGCGAAGGCTCCTTTTCAGTTTCAGCGGTCCATGCAGCGGCTTCCCGAGAGACGGGTCGCTTGCAAGTGACGGAAGCGTTTTCTTGATCCGAGATTGTGTCTCATGATCTAAGGTCTTGAAACTCTTCTGAAACCTTCGCGTAACGAGGACCTCATATCGTGCCGAGGTCATACACCCTACCGGCCTTCGCGTCCTTCTCGGACTCGCGGAGCTGGCTCATCATCTCGTCATCGGCCAGGATGTCCATGGTCTCAAGGAGCTCCTCAAGAAGGTTCTTCGTCTGACCGATGACTTTCATCTCTTCCTTTCCAAGAAGGGCTTGTGATTCCATAGGAAAAGATAGGGAAAGAGCCTTTATAATGCTATTCCGAGAGGAGGGCCATGATCCGCTATAAGGCATTCGGTTCGACTCCTGGTGGGTCCATCGCTTTGAATATAAAATTATATCTCAAACAAATAATATGCTATCTGAAGACGATCTCGATCCAAGAATCTTACGCTACCGGGACGAGATCATCAGTCTTTACGAAACACCCCCAATAGGAGCTCTTGATCCCCGTATTGGCTACATTGAACCTGACTTCCTCTCACAACGCTATACAACCCTTGACGAGGACGAACAGCGACTCTTTCGATCGGCTATTGGGCTGCTTCTTCGAGAGCCGCCGGAACATCCTCACATGACAAACGATCTTCTCTGGCTGACAGAATATCATGCCATGACAGAACTTCTTGATGTCGTTGCTACAGCCTTGGATACAGCAGGGTACCCAGTAACAAGGGTTAGACTCACTTCAGTGCGAGACTACCTTGCCAAGGTAGCGCGACGCGTATCGAGCGAGTCCACAGGCGCCGGAGACACGTGAGCAACGAATCGGTTCTTCATCTTAATCTGCATCTTGAACAACGAGGGCGTCATGTGGATGCAGGACGGGGAATACGTCGACAGTGTTTTGGCAGGGCTGTTGGATAGACCATTCCCTCTATAAGAAGCTCGGCTTCCGGCTCCATGTCCTCGAGTTCGCCCGCGAAGATGTTTAAAAGCTCCGTCCCCTTAATTGAACGACCGAGCCCGTAGTCCAGCGGCTAAGACGCCTGCTTGACGTGCAGGAGATCGCCGGTTCGAGTCCGGCCGGGCTCATGCTCCCGTCGTCTAGCGGTAAGGATTAGGGGTTTTCGAGCACTGTTCGAAAACGTTGAGGCTTTCGGGTCTATGACAGAATCGTGCGAAAGTACCCCTCGACCCGGGTTCGAATCCCGGCGGGAGCGTTCTCTTTTTATTTCTTTTGCTCAAGTATCCAATCATGACTCTCGCGGGGAGTGATATCCTTTCCGCATCCTCCTTCTCACGAAAAGTGCTTGACTTCATTCACAACGAGACCGACAAGCTCTGCAACCTCGATCACAAGAAACGACAAGAACTTTTGAAAGGAAAACTTGTCGCACTCCTCTTCTTCGAACCGAGCACCCGTACCCGCGCTTCCTTCACCGTTGCTGCCAAAACACTTGGTGCAGCGACGGTCGGGTTCTCCAGCGGGACATCGACCTCAGAAACAAAAGGCGAAAGCCTCCATGACACGATCAAGATGTTTGAAGGCTACGGAAGCGACGTCATTGTCATGCGCCATCCGCGGGATGGCGCTGCGCAGCTCGCAGCAGATGTTGCGAGCATCCCGGTCATCAACGCAGGCGACGGCAAGAACCAACATCCGACGCAGAGCATGATGGACACCTACGCCATCCGGAAGAGACACAACACAATCGACGGGCTCTCCGTGCTCCTTGTCGGGGACCTGAAGTATGGCCGTGCTGCGCACTCACTCATTCAAGCGCTGTACTGTTACGACTGCACGATCCATGTGGCATCGCCCGAATCCCTCCGCATGCCGCCTATCTTTCTCAAGAAGCAAGTACACGAACACACGGATTTGGAAGAGGCAATCAAGGCAGCAAACCCTGATGTTATTTACATGACCCGGGTCCAGAAGGAACGGTTCCCGGACATCAACGAATACGCAAAGGTCAAAGGCTCGTATGTGCTGAACCGCAAACTCCTCGCAAAGATCAAACCAACACTCCAAATCCTTCACCCGCTGCCGCGGGTCGATGAAATCGATACCCGCATTGACGCGCTGCCGTATGCAGGCTACTTCATCCAGGCAGCAGACGGCATGCCGGTGCGGCAGGCCATCCTGAACGCGGTGATTGCATGACCAAGAACCATACGGTCCAGAAAATCAAGCAGGGCTACGTCATCGATCATCTTCCTGCCGGCAAGAGCCGGTTCATTCTGCGACTCCTTGACTTGTATAAATCGAATTACGAAGTCTATACCGGTCGCAATGTTCCCAGCAAGAAGATCGAACGGAAAGACTTCCTCAAGATTGTCGGCGCTGAGTTCTCAAATGTGGATTTCAACCGGATCGCCCTAATCGCGCCGAACGCAACCGTGAACCGGATCGAGAACTTCGAGGTCGCGGAAAAGCGGCGGATCACCATTCCCCGGCTTGTTGAAAACATCATCACCTGTCCGAATCTCAACTGCATTACCCATGTTGAACCATTCATGAAAACTGTCTTCACCTACAATGACAATACCTTCATCTGCCGGTTCTGCGAACACCGCTTTGGAACTGATGAAGTAACGTTTCTCTAGGCAATCTCAAAGAGGCCGCGCAGCCAGTCCCCTGCCTGCCGGAACCATTCAACAAGCGTCTCCAAGAAACTGAGATCGATCTCCGGTGGCGTAATGTCTGGCAGGACAATCGATCCTGAATCAATGGTTTCCGGGGTGTCGCCGGGGAGCGGCGCAGCCATCGCATTGACCGCTGCGAGACACGATTTCATTGCATCGATTGTGTCAGCGTCGCAGGGCCGCAGGTCTGTGTTCAGTTTGCTCAGCAAATAAGTGGTCGCAACAGCACTGCTCATTTCCCCTTCCGGGAGTGAGGTGTAGAGATTTGTCAGAATCATTGGTCCGTTCCTGAGAACCGACTCTCTGATGACAAGCTCTGAAAGTGCGTAGCCGAAGGTCCGCGTTGCCGGGGTTTCCGGCGTCCACTTGTTCATGATATCTTCGTTGAGCTGGTAATAGGACCATAACTCATTCGGTTTGCCGCGGGGAGCGAGGGTGTAGACAAGATTTCCCGCTGCCCAAGTAACTTTCTCCCCAAAGAGTTGTGCTTGGTGAACGCCGAGCTTCTGTTTCTCCAGGAACTCCACATACTGGGCAACGCCTTCGTCAAACCATGCCACCCCTCCTGGCACGAAGCGGAGCAACCGCCCGTTCACGGCATGGACGGTTTCGTGGAGCAGGGTCGCGGTTCCGGTCGGGGTAGTACTCTGGTTTTCCCGAATGAAGAGAATCCCGTTCCGGTATTGGCCGACACTCCATGGATTCACCTTTCTATTGTAATTTTCTTCACTCAAGGCGATGACCGGATACTTGACGCCAGGCAGCCTGATCCCCAGTGTTGTTTCAAGCAAGGAAAAATCAGCATCCGCCGCCGCCGCGTCACCATTCCCAAAAACAAGGTAGTGCTCGTACTCCGTTCCGCCGCTGCCGAACCAGACGGTTACCCCGACCGCTCCTGAACCGGAAAATTGGGCAATCTTCTCCGTGCTCTGCGTCACAAAGCCGTAGGACGCGTCTGCAAAGACAAGCCGGATCGGCGTCCTGATTTCGACGAACGTCTGTTCATCCGGCTTCTCCGGATTCACGTCCGCAAACCCGGAAAAGTTCAGTTTCATACTTGAGAGTGGCGGGAACTCGGTGGTGACCACCGAGGGAATCCGGAACACGAGATCGAGCACTTCTTTCTCGCGCGCGGCCCCCTTGTTCGTCGTGATCATGAGAAGGCTGTTGGCATATGTATAGTCATTGATTACTCCCTGGCTATCAGCAAGCGAAATGATCTTGCTCTTTTCAGGGAGCGAGAGTTCAGTCTGCCAGTAGTTCACCTTGTTCCCGGGTTCGCTTGTATAGAGTTCGATTGTTGCGTCAACCAGGACGTCAGTTCCTGAGACCGTAGCATTGTAGAGGACCGTTGCCGAGGCCGACGGGACAAACAGAAAGCTTGCAATAATCACAAGAAAAACGAGCACCCTTTTCATAAGTGTTATTTATATCGCACCCTCTTTAATCACTCATCCTGCGGGAGTTCCCGAGCGGTCAAAGGGGTACGGTTCAGGGCCGTATGGCTTAGCGCCTTCGTCGGTTCGAATCCGGCCTCCCGCATAGACGAATTCGTTATACGGATTTAACGCTGTTTCCAGAAGAGTTCTTCATGCAGGGGTACCCAAGCGGTCAACGGGGCTGGGTTTAGGGCCCAGTGGCTTAGCGTCTTCGTCGGTTCGAATCCGGCCCCCTGCATCCATGAAAGATGTCCTCAAGGAAATCAAAAAGCAAACCCTGACTCTCATGACTGCAGCACTGGGCTTTGTCGCTGCGCTGGTGTGGAAGGACGCCATCACCGCCTGGCTGAAGCCCCTCTACGAAAGTTCTGAAAGTGCAATCGGGTTGACGATCGCGGCTTTTGTCGTGACCGTGGTCGTTGTGGTGGTCACGATCATCCTCGCCAAGCTGTTCGCAACCGAGGAGAAGTGACCAACCCTTTTTCTTTTTACTCCGGGAAACACTTCCAATAGCCCTTATAAACCCTTGGCAAAAGGAATACGGTATGCGTGCCTACCTCGCTACTAACCTCATAGGAGCTGTTGCTTTTGATAGCGACGGGAAGGTCATCGAGTATGCCCTGTTCCCCAAGAAGCCCGAGCAGATCGTCGAACGGCTGAATACGATCGAGGCTGGTAAGGTAACAGACGAAGAGACCTCGATCATCGCAAAACTGAAGATACACAATCTGCTTGAAGTGATGTGCGAGCGCCCCATGCCCGGCATCGAAGGCATCTCCATTGTGGTAAAACCAGACCACATTGGCACACGCATGCTGAAGACACAGTATCGAAAACTCGCAATCCAGTTCAAGTGGGCTTCCTCGCAGGCTGATCTGAACGCGATCCTCTCCAAGATCCAGATCCTAAAAACCAAAGAACAACTCAAAGTAGAGAAGCGTGACCGCATCCTGATGCAGGCTGTTGCGTCTGCAGACGAACTCGACCGGTCAATCAATGCGCTCACCGAGCATCTTCGCGAATGGTACGGTCTCCACTTCCCCGAGATGGATCGGTCCATCAAATCGAACGACAAGTATGTCGAGATTGTCGCCATGTACGGCGACCGAAAGGAGATTGATGTTAAGGAATTGCGCAAGGCTGTTACCAAAAGTGCTGGCATGCCGTTCGCACCACATGATATTGCAATCATCAAAACCCTTTCAAAGTCGATCATGCAACTTGCGTACGCGCGGAAGGAACTTGGAATATACATTGACGAAACCGCAAGGGACGTGATTCCTAACATGTGTGCGATCGCTGAACCCATTCTTGCTGCACGATTGGTATTGCTTGCTGGCGGCTTGGAAAAGATATCTCGGTTGCCATCCTCAACGGTTCAATTGCTGGGTGCGGAAAAGGCGCTGTTCCGCCACCTCAAAGGCGAGGGCAAGTCACCAAAATATGGGGCGCTGTTCGCGCATTCTGCTGTCCAGAACGCACCGCAAGAAAAACGCGGGAAAGTCGCGCGACTGATTGCAGCGAAACTCTCGATTGCTTCACGCGTTGACTATTTTTCAAAAGTGGACAAGACTGAAGAACTCAAGAAAGACTTTCAGAAATCACTGAAGGCAATCTAAGCGTTCTTGTACGCCTTGATAAGTGTTCGGTTCTCGAGTCGCCAGTACTCGACTTCCATTCCAGTGTCGATCTTCCCCTTGAATTCATCAGGAACAGTAGTTTCAAAGGTGCTGTAGTCCTCGAGATCCATAAGCTGGACGATGTCGCCTTCGACAGAGATTACTTGGGCCTTCTTTTTATCAATAATAGGCACATCAATCATGGCAGACGTTGGCTTGAGGATGTAGCGGCGTTTGTTGTCGAAGATCCCCATAACCTCGACCCGGGCCTTCGTGGAGCCGTGCTTCCCGGGCTTGGATTTCGTCATGTCCGTGACTTTGCAGGGCTCGCCATCGACCATGACGTAGGAACCGTTCTTGAGATCTTTAATGGGTGTTGGTTTGACGGCCATGGGAAACAGTAAACTTTTTTAGGACTTTGCGTTTAAATAAGAACCATGCATACACACCTCCTCCTCGCGCTGACAATCATCGTCTTGGTTGCGGGATGCACGCAGATTGGCCAGACCAATTCACTTGTGAGCATCTATATGGGAGACGAGCATTTCGACCGGTACGAGCTCCCCCAAACACTCGGTGAGTGTGAAACCTCGGCGGACTGTTCTGTCCAGGGATGCGGCTTCGAAACCTGTACCAACAAGGAGGAGCGTATCATCGGCGTCTGTGATAATTTGTCTGTTCAGAGTGACACGGTGTGTACGTGCGTGAACAGTTTGTGTCAGTGGGTTTCCAAAGAAACATACGGCTGTCCAACACCGTGCCCGTTTGTTGCCCCACCGCATCCTGACTATTGCCTTGATGGCGATCTTGTTCCCACTGACCCCGATAACTGCGGCTGCGAACAAATGCTTACTTGTGTTCCAAAATAGGTTGTTCGATGTAGCCTTCCATCAAGAGTCGGCCAAGGACACTGAGTTTGATCGCAATTCGTCCGTTCTTTTCTTCTGTTTCGACCAATCCCATGGTTTTGAGTCCTTCTGATCGCTGGCTTCCGTTGATATGGTAGGAGATTAACGGCAGACTCATTTTTGTGCGCTTACTCAACTCTTCAAGTGAACCACAGCAATCCTGTTGGTGTCCAAGCACGTTCAGGATGGAAAGCTTCTTGTCAGTCAGTAATTTGTAGTAGTTGAACTTCAACACCGGCAGCATCATGACGCTGTCACCAATGACTGAAAAGGCTTTCACACCGTTTACGAATGCCGCTGATGTTGCTGCACATTGGGTGAGCCGGTCGCCGGTCGAGACATGCACCAGGATTTCCCTTCCAACACGCTCCTTGACTTGGCTGATCGCTTTGAACATTCCTTCCCAGGAATCTCCTTTGATTTTCATGACATCCGCGGGGATCTTGAACCGCTTCAGGTCATCCACCACCTTCTGCACATCGTTTTGGTACTTCTCCGGCGTCATGAGGATGACGCGTTCAGTAGGAAACTCTCGGATTGCTACGAACAGATCCTCAATCTGATTACCAAAAGGAGCGACGATAATATGTTTCATTGCGATCACCAAGCTCGCTATTTGATTATTCAAATATAAACTTAACGCTTAACCCACGAGGGAAGATTCTCTGAGGGTTTAAAAGGTCACGGATCCTATCAGAGTGCACGCGCCGGTAGTATAGCGGTAGTACGCGGCCTTGCCAAGGCTGTAACCCGGGTTCGATTCCCGGTCGGCGCATAGGGTTTATAAACCGGTTATGCACAATCAAGAATCAATTTTCAATTTTACAACCCAATAACTCGATTCTTTTTTAGCACCAAGTTGCCTCTTGAACCGATTAAGATCAGGGTGTTCTGAACCTCCCAAATGTACTTCTTTGATGCCTTTTGTTCTTACTTCTTTGAAAAACATAAGGTAAGCATACAAGGGCATTGCAGTGAAGCCGGAGATGTTAGATCGCTCTTTCAGGTTTTTTAAAACGAAATCCGGATCTCTTAATGTGAATGAGGCATACAGACCTAACCTTTCATTGTTTAGAAGTTCGCCAACAAACAACGAGACGGGCTGTTTTCCAAGATAGCCTATATACGCCGTTATGCCTGTCATAGAGCAAAGATTAACAATGTTGAGATAATCTTCAGGAGTCGAACCAATCCCTTTATCCTTCTTCTTTAGAATCTCGAAATGATTCTTAATTATGCTTAAAGCGCTATTGAAATCATCCTCTGAGTATTCTTTTAATGTAAACTCCAACCCCGATCTTGCTAGAAAATTGTCGAACCTGTTGTAATCAAGACGCACTCTTTTCCGTGATCTCCTGTTAAGGTTAGAAATCAAGTTAATTTTCAGATCACCTGACTCGCTTGTTGTAATAATTCTCTCTATGTTAATAACAGCGTTATTGTAGGTTTCATCCTCTTCCTGTGCTTCAGGATGCCATGGACTTTCCTTGGGAGGTAAGAAACCTCTGAGAAGTAATCTCAGATACTGATTCAAACACAAAAAACGGACATAAACACCCTTCGACGGGATATTTTTATCAGCTAGAATGGCATCCGTAAAGGAATCGATTTTCTCAATCACACCTTTCCCGCGGGGAGCAACGATGAACAAATATCCGTCATCTTCTTCGGTGTCCGTCTCTTTTCTATAATAACCGATTGAAAATAATCTTTTTCCGTCTTCAAAGATCAAACCATATGGACATTTAGAATTTTTACCTCTAAGATTGTGTCCATTCGAATACAACGAGAAAGCCAGTGTGCTTACCCCGAAGCTTCCATCCTTAAATGATTCTATTACCTCGGTTTCTTCAGGATTCATAGGTCTAACGGATTCGAATTTCTTTATTAGTAATTCTTCTACTATTTCTCTCTTTGTTCTCCTCATGCTTAATTGCTCAGAAACTTACTATTTAATTCTTTGTAGTAAAGTATTTTACTAATATTTAACTTTAAAAAGGAAATATCGTGATATGAACAAGGAAATTTTAAAGGAGTTGGGTCTTACAAACAACGAAATGGAAGTATACCTCACACTTCTTAGGAAAGGGTCGATATCTGTCAACGAAATTTCCGAGCGCTCAGGGCTGCACAGACAGGCTGTCTATGATGCTTTGGACAGGCTGCTTGAGAAAGGCTTCGTCAGTTTTGTAACCAAAAACAACAAGAAATATTTCCAAGGCATATATCCTGAGAAAATCTTAGGAATACTTAAAGAGAAAGAAGAGAAATTCAAATCAATACTCCCTGAACTGGTCAATTTGACAAAATTGCCCAGGGAAGATACTTTTGTAGAGGTATTTAAAGGAAAAGGAATTGTCAAAACAATCTATAGGGATATAATAAACGAATTCCAGAAGAAGCCGGGCGAAGTTCTTATTACAGGCGTCGATGAAAGAAAATTCATAGAAGAGGATAAAACAGCTCTGGATCAACATCTCAAAAAACTCAAGAAAATGAAATGCAGAGAAAAGGTTTTGCTAAAAGAAGGGGATACCTACTTTGTCAAGGGTCCCCAAACAGAATATCGTTGGATCTTAGAAGAGGCATTCAATACAACGCCCATTTACGTTTACAATCGAAAATTAGCGATAATCATATGGGGAAACCCAAATTACGCGATAACGATAGAGAATGAGAACCTTGCAGAATCATACAGAAAGCAGTTCAATCTACTATGGAAAATATCAAAGAAAGTTAAGAGAATATAACAAGACGTTTAACAATTATTAATCAAGTAAATAACCACGACATTCCTTTTGCAGAATCGGCGCATGAAAAAGAAAGAAAAGTGAAAAAAGAATCAGGATCGTGTTGTCAGTTACTCACTTTTTTCTCGCTGTTTTTTCCTTTTGTCCACGATACTCACCCACCTTCAAGGCGACGAGCTTGTCTTTTTACCGTATGGATTTCTTGGATTACGGATTTAAATGCCGGAGCCTGCCGGCGGGCCACTAGCCGCAAATCGTCTCGTTACAGTCGCAATTCCCCTCGCAGGCCGTGTAGTTATTCTCCTGGGTGCAGTTCGTGTCTTGGGGGCCGCAGTCACACCCTTCCTCAGTACAGTGCTGGGAGCCGCAATCAGGGACGCCACCCGTGAGATAGGTTGCCGGGTTGAGGTAGCAGATATCCGAGTGGGGGTCGCAGGATCCATATACCGCAAGGTTGTACAGACTGTAGGAGGTGAACGCGAGGCTTACGAACAGGAGGACCGTAAAGATCCAGGAGAGGATCTGGAAGCGCTTGTTCACAAAGCGTGCGAGGGGCATAGACCTTCCCGACAGCTTTGCCACGAGCTTCATCCGGACCTTCTGGTCAAATGCCATTTCACACGGGCGGAACGTCAGGCGTCGGGTGACGCAGCTAAACGCCATCCGGGCAAGGGACCGGTACTTTGCTGAGAACAGTCCTAGTACTGAAAAAACAACAAGAGAAATAATGCAAATCATAAAGGTACCTTAGCAGCCGCCGACCATGTCATTAAGGTTTTCGAGATTGCTGGGAAGGTTGTAGGCACCGGCATCGCTTGTTTTGGTTGGTGGAGTGGGGTCAGGCGCGGTGTCTGCAAGTGCATGTTGTTCACTTCCTCTCACGGTTGCAATCTCCATGGCCTGTACGCCCGAGAAAACAATAAGGGCGAGCAGCGCCACGATGATGATGGCATCCTTCATAGTATTCCTCCTTGATTTACGCTGAGACATATAAATCAACAGCCTCCTACCATGCCCGGAGCACCAATCGAGCCGAGATCACCGGCCTGAATCTTTTCCAACAGGGTGTGATCGTTCAGTGCGTCAGGCGTGATATCCATCCTGTTTGCAATCAGCGCCGCGGCCTTTTCAACGGTGTTCTTCGGGAAGAAGAGGTTCTTCCAGACGGTCATTTCAAACAGGACCTCCTCATCCGTATAGGAATCGCCGTACTGGGTGAGCAGGTACTTTGCAATCCCCCGCAACGCAAAGGAATGCGAGCAGCCGCACGCCGGATTCCCGTCCGGGAAGATCACCGAAGGTGCTGTGCAACAATATTCACACGAAATCTTTGATCCAATGGCGATGTACCGTTCTTTGAGATCCGCCGGAAGTGATTCAAGGGGGATTGTCCGATCGAGGTTCCCAAGGATTTCGAGGCTTCCCTCGATATCGTCGTACGAAATGCTTCCATCGCTCCAGGCGGGCGATCCGGTAAACAAGACAGCGTCAATCGCGTCCTGGACGGGATCACCGCTCGCTGCATAGGCAAAACTCGTTTTATCTGTTGCCGGTGCCGCGGTGACCATCTGTCCTGGGTGCAGGGTTGCCAGGCTAACTTGATTGAATACGATAAGCGTTGCCGCAATTATCAGCAGCGCATACTGGACACCAACACTATACTTCATTCACATTACCTCCAAAACTGGGTCAGGAACCCCCACATTGTTGAAAGGTCCCATGCCGCATGCAGTTCTTCTTGATCGTCCATGTGGTATGCTTCATCTGACTGATCATCATCAGGATAGTCGGCCAGGTCAGGATGGAACACGACATCACCTGCACCGAACCCACAACCGATGCCGTACACATCCCCGCTTTGCATGTCAACAAAAAGCGGGAATGCCTTTCCGTCCATCATCCCTGGCACGACGACATTGAATGACCACGCGTAGTGACCATGGGAGAGCTGCGGGTTTCCGTGGCCGTGATGGTGATCTTCATGGCCAGGCACTTCTGTTTCTCCCTCCGTGATCGCCGCATCTGGTCCATACGTTTCCCTGAGGTAATACTCAAGGATGTGTTTTGCTTGGTGATCAGTAACGAGCACATCGGCTTCTTCCAGCAGGAAGGATTCTCCGTTGCTGGGGAAGTACAGCTCCGTGCAGGATGACTTCTCCATCACGTATTGACTGTCTTCCAAGGAAGCAACAAACTGGATGTCCTTCTCGCCACAGGCAAGCGCTCCCCCCATGAGGGCGACCGTTGCCACGAGGAACCCGAGTACAATGGATTTCATATTGATCGCTTGAATTCATGGGTGAAACCATACATATGCTTTTATGAAACCCTGAAACCAGTAGCATAAGAGCCATCATGAACCGGTCCTTGAAACCACCCTTTTAAAGAGGTGAACGAAAAGGAATGCATGAAAGAAAACCGAAAGTTTCTGGCTGGCATTCTTGTTATCGTAGGACTTCTGATATTCGCCTTCGCTGCGTCGAACATCTTCCGCGACGCATCGCTCGCTCTCGAAATGACCAGTTGCGGGGAGGATTGTCCCCATGAGGAGCAGGTCGTGTTCCTCACGGAGTTGATTCCCCTGCTCGTTGGCTTCGGAGTCATGGCAGGAGCAGGAACCTTCTATTTCATGTCCCAGCGGATCACCGTGAAAGAAAGCTTGCTCAAAAAAAATACAGAGATCCTCCTCCGGTTCTTCAACAAGGATGAACGAATTGTCATCAACCGCCTGATTGAAAATAACGGCAAGGTTCTGCAGGCTGAAATTACCCGATTGCCCGGTCTGAGTAAGGTGCGATCGCACCGGATCATCAAGCGGCTCATTGAACGCGGGGTTTTGGAAAAAGAGGATTATGGAAAAACGAATATGATCCGGTTTACAAAAGAGGTTCGGGAAGGATTGTTTTGAGATGAAAAACACATTTACTCCCTGGTTTTCACGGTGGATCATTGGACTATACGGAGGACTTCTGATCTTCTTAGGTATCCTCATGGTCGGTGTTCCCCTCGTCGCTGCCATGAACGTTTTTGCAACCACCCTCTTTGTGGGTGTGTATGTCGCGGTCATGCTGCTGATCATCTTCATCTTGTACCGGGCATCGAATATGACGTTTACAGTCACCCGGGATACCCTGTTCATCCGCGGGATATTCAACACGAACGTGGTTCCTTTAAAAACAATCACGTCGGTTCAGAAAACACCCACCCCGTTCGGCTTCCGGTTGTTCGGTGCGAGTTTCCTCGGCGGGTTGTATCATCTCCCCGGTATTGGCAGGACCTGGGTTGCCATGGGTAACTTCGAGGACGGCGTGCTCATTACCACAAAACAAAAGAAACACTTCTTCATCACACCGCAGCAGCCGCTGGCCTTCATCAACATCGTGAAGAAGAACATGCGATGAGGCTCTGTCCTCTTTACTCCTTCACTTTCTTGATATCAATCGACCGGCATTCCTTGCACATCCGTGTTGCCGGTTCCATGAACAACGGTTTGCCTTCCCAACCGCATGCTTGACACTTGAATTTCGCCATACACATCACAACTTCATTCCCATCTGCCGCATCATCTGCTGCATGCGGCCGCGCTTCATTCCCTTTTCACCACCGATCATCTTCATCATCTTCTTCATTTGATTGAAGGATTTCAGGAGATCTTTCACATCGGTTTCGGTTGTTCCTGATCCTTTCGCGATCCGAGCAATTCGTGAACCCTTGAGCACGCTTGGATCATCCTTCTCTGCTTGTGTCATTGAATCAATAATATACTTCCACTTCGTCATCTTTTCTTCTTGAATATCGAGCATACCGCCGGGGAGTTTCATGCTGGACATCCCAGGAACCATTTCCAAAATTTTCTTTAAGGGTCCCATCTTCTTCATTGAGGCGATCTGCTCGTAGAAGCTTTCCAACGTGATGTCCCCTTCCACGAACTTCTTCGCAGACGCTTCGGAGATGCCAGCGTGCTTCGCTTTTTCAAGCAATCCTTGCACATCACCATAACCAATCAACCGTCCGACAAATCGTTTTGGATCGTACATGTCGAGATTGTCAAGCTTTTCGCCGGTTCCCAGGAAGACGACTTTCGCGCCAGAAACCGCAGCAGCAGCGAGCGCGCCACCGCCTTTGGCGGTTCCGTCCATCTTGCTGATAATAATACCCGTGATGCCTGCCAGCTTGTGGAACTCAGTTGCCTGTTTCTTCGCAGCCTGGCCAATTTCCGCGGGAAGGACGAGCAACACTTGGTTTGCCTTCACTTCCTTGGCGAGGTCGGTCAATTCCTTTGCGAGCTCTTTGTCGAGCGCGTCACGGCCAGCAGAATCGAAAATCAGAACATCTTCCTTTGCTTTCTTCAGTGCCTGCTTGGCAATGTCGTGCGGCTCATTCCCTTCTTTGTAAATAGGAACGCCAATCTGTTTCGAGATTTGTGCCAACTGTTCTTTTGCCGCTGGCCGGAAGGTGTCGCAGGCGACAGTGCCAACCGTCAAGCCGCGTGTCTTGAAGTATTTTGCGAGCTTGCCGATGGTTGTGGTCTTCCCCGATCCAAACAATCCGACGACGAGAATCCGCTGCTTCTGGAGCGGGATCTCTCCGGGCTCGGCACCGAGGAACCTAACCAGCTCATCGTACAGGATCGTGACAAAATGCTCCTTCGGGGTCATTCCTTCAAGCAGCTTCTCGGTCAGAACACGCTTGCGAACAATTTCCGAGAGCTCGGACACCATCGAGACATCAACGTCTGCTGTTAGCAGTGCCCGCTGGATGTCCCGCACGATCGCATCAACAGTCTCTTTATCGAGTGTGCTGATGCCTGCAGCGCGTTTGAACGCACCCTTCAAGCTTGAACCGAGTCCTTCGAGGACCATGGGATTTCTTTCCGGGTGAGGTTTAAAAGGAATGTCAGAATTGATTTTAAGATGGTTAATTCTTGACGAATTCAGCAGCAAACTCCCCTTTCGCTGCTCTCACCTGTTTCTCAACAGTCTCTGTTGCCTCGTGGAGTTTCTTTTCCAATTCCTTCGGGTTCTTCCCGGTGATTGAGAGAACATACTTCGGCGCGGCGATGTACTTCACAGACAACGTCTTGTCAAGCGACCCGAGTGCCTTCTGAATCACATCGATCCCATCCGGCCTGATGACCGAGATATTAAGGTTTGCCTTGAACGTGAACGTCTTGTCTGCGATCGACTTCTTTGCAATCTCAGTGATTGGTTCAATCCACATTTTTGTAATCCCCTTTTGTTTCAACAATTCCTGCTTCTTTGCAGCAACATCGAATGCCTTGAATAAGCTTCCGAACTCCTCAATGAGCATGTCGCCAACTTCTTTGTATGCCTGTTCGAGTGTCTTCTTTTGCTTCTGTGCGGCAAGCTCCAGCCATTTCTCCGCCTTCTTCTCGCGGTTGTACGCGTTCATTGTTGAGGCTGCTTCTTCCTTGTGCACACGCTTGATCGACAGAGAAACCTGATCACCGTCGACGCGCATGACGCGGCATGTGACGATCTGGTTCGGCTTCAAGAACTCGCGGATGTCGCGAACCCAGCGGCTTGCGACCTCAGAAACATGCACCATCCCCGACTTTCCGTACTCGATCATCTCGACTGTTGCGGAATTCGGGAACAACTTCGTGACCTTGCAGATCACGACATCATACTTTTTCGGGAGGCCCTGTTTTTTCATATTTACTTCGCTGTCCCGGCGACAGCAACAAGGATGTCTGCCTTTCCTCCGGTCACTTTCACCAATGGTTCCTGGCAGACCAGGCACCGGACCGTTGTTGTTGCCTTCTCAAAGATAACTTGTTCGTTCTTACACTTGCACTTGACTCTAATGAATTTTCCTGGCATAGTTACGTCAACTCGAATTTTTTCACACGGAACCCTTTCCGGGTGTGCTTCTTCCCGCAGTCCTTGCACGCGAACCTGAGATCGAGCTTCTGGGTTGGCTTCTTACTCACGGCCGGTTTGGAATACTTTCCGTGGCCACCGTAGCCGCGCTTCAGGCGGTTCTTGCGCCGGTTGGCTTGAGAGTTCGTCCGTGCCTTCCCTCGGGTCTTCTTGCTGGCCTGCTTCACGGTATGAACAGTATGTTTCTTGCAGGTCGGGCACAGTGTTGTCAGGGACTTGGGGTATTTCATAGGACTTCCCTTTGCTGGGGAGCATTTAAATGCCTATGCGCAATCGGGCGCGCTTTCCCCTGCTTTTGCAGGAGCTCAGCCTGTGGCTGGGGAATGGTTGCCACGTCTCCTGTTTTGAACGGCCCATAGGTCTTGAGATTCAGTGCAACAAACTCAGGAACATCCTCGGTGAATGAAATCAGGGTGAGTGGTTCGCTTGGTCCTTCGAGATCTTCCTTTCTCCTGTTTCGAAAGGCCTTCAACTCTGACACGATTTGGGTGAAGAAATCTTTTTCTGATGGTGTGAGCGATCCTGGCTGGACCCCGCTACGGACCGCAAAAAGCGCGAGTGTCAGAATCTTGTGTTCGCGGATGTCGAGCAAGTCAGACAGTGCACGACGCGCAGACTCCGCTTCCCATACATCCTCGGTCCCTTCCTTCAGTTTTGCCTTCTGTTCGAGATAGGCGTGCGCTTGGGCAAAGAAGTCTTCAGGAAGTTCAGCGAGTTTGTTTGTTCGTTTCTCGTTTTCCAAAAAGGTTCGCAAGGATTCGTAGGTCAACATACTGATCACTTAATCCTGAACTATTAATCTGACCACTTGATGATGAGCCCTTTCTTGGGATCCTTCTTCTTGGGCTGCTCGCGCCCATATTTTTTCAGCGGATAGTTCAGCGGGTTCTTGAGGGACTCGCGACTCACGCACAGCTTGTCCGGGAAACATACCCCCATGCTGACATAGTAGCCTTCCTGGGTGCAGTTGGGCGGTGGTTTGGGGCCATGGAGCTCGAGCTGCCGGAGCTTTGTCCGAAGGTAGTTCCGGACACTGCTTTCCGGGAGCGGCGGGGTGTTCTTCGCGTTCCATTCGAGGATGAGTGCTTCGATCTGGTCTGCCTTCCAGTTGCATTGCGCGAGGAAGTTGACGAGCACGAACATGGACCGGTTGCGGCCGTCGTCAAGGCCGTCCAGGATGGTTTGGACGCATGGTGGGAAGTCTTCTTTGGGAACGACCCGCTTCGTAGTCTGGCGGGGCCGCTGGTGTGAAGGAGCTTTCGGTGCCGTGTCCAAGGCCTCGGCAACCAAGGTTTCTGCTTCGCCTGGTCTGCCCTGGTCAAGGAAGCGGCGAATCTTCGTGATCTTGTCTGGAGCAGCTTGATCAGGTGTAAAGACAGCAAGTTCGTCAAGCGGGACAGGAACAGATACAAGTCCGGTGGTCTTGTGGAGTGAATAGGGCATTCGGAAGAGGTGGCGAGGGGAAATCAGCACCGGGTCAATCTCCACGTGCGTGAAGGGATCCGTGACATCAGGAATGAGCTTCTTGAGCGCCACCGCGAGGTCGTCTCTGATCTGTTCTTTGAGATAGGCGCCCATGGCTCTGCCTACACCCGGGAATTGATCCTTCGTGGGCTTGAAATTGATCTCGTGTGGCATGGATTTCCAGGGGATGCCGATATGAAATCCCGTGTTCCCGGAAAACTTGGCTGAAACGCCCTTCAAACCGAGAGAACGGAGCTTCCTCATGAGGACCACGGCTGCTGTCCGTCCGACCTCGAACTGATCGACGTCAATATCCAGGACAATATCAAATCCAGTCCGCTGCTCTGCATAGTCCCCAGCTGTGATCGAGGAGGGGTCCCGCCAGTGCTCGAGTGAACAATGGAACTCGACAACCCCGGTGTTCACGAGGGCAAGGATGTCCTTGAGGTGAATGAGGGTCCCTGGACGCTTGGAGAAGGACCCTGTCGCATAGACACCGACCACCTCACGATCCTTGGCGAGGGCAAGGAGCGCCTCCTGGACGTCTTCTCGCTGGTACCAGGAACGCACGACCCTCAGATTCATGATGGCCTATACCTGAGAAGACATAAAAACAAGGTATTTTGTATAATAACTACCCCAAAGGGACAAGAGAAAACCTTTATAAAGCTATCGTCCCTACATCAGAAAACGCCACTTGGTAGGCGTGAAAAAGGTATATAAAGCAAGGATCGAAAATGGTGACGATATGGTTGCATCAACCGAAGTTTTAGATGCCCTGAAGAGCATTGGCCTGAACCTTTACGAACGCAAGATCTTTGTTGCCCTCCTCGCAAAAGGCGTGGCAACAGCCGCAGAGGTCTCTGAGATTGCCAGTGTTCCCCGGAGCCGCAGCTACGACGTGCTCGAGTCCCTTGCAGAAAAGGGGTTTGTTATGATTCAGCCAGCCAAGCCAATCCGGTATGTTGTGCACAAACCAAGCGAAGGCCTGGAACGCACCAAGGAATCACTCCGCCGGAAGCATGACCATATGGTCGAGCGCATCGACAAACTGCTTGCTGGTTCTCTTATTCTCCAGGAACTGGAGAGCATTTACAAGCAAGGGCTCAGTCTCGTTGAACCAACGGAAATGACCGGAACCCTGAAGGGCCGCCACATCATCAACCGGCAGCTCAACTCCGCATTCAAGGACGCCAAATCCAAGATCGCGATTATGACCTCTGACCGCGGACTGCAGGAGCTCCGCGACACCCATTTCCGCGCCCTGAAGAAAGCAAGCAAGAATGGCGTGAAGATCCGCATCATGGCACCACTCAAGAACGGTGCTGGTGAATTCGCTTCTATTGCAGACATCCGAAACATTGATGAACCGCTCGGTCGGTTTGCAATTATCGACGACGAGCAGATGCTTGTTGCTCTCACCGATGACAAAAATGTTCACGAAACCCAGGACGTTGCACTCTGGGCAAGTTCCCCACATGCAGCCGGACGCTTCGCGAAACCGCTGTTTGAACACGCGTGGACACAAGCAAAGTAAATACAAAGATTTACTTCTTTTCTGACTTCTTGATCTCAGCCATCTCGTGCTGCGACTTTGATTCGTCAAACTGGATCCAGGCAAGGAACAGACCGATCAGGATTAGGAAGATGGGGATCACGCCGGTAAGCACGACGAGAAAGTTGGTGAGCCAGGTAATACCGAGGATCGGTCCGTCACCCGTAAGCGGGTAGACAGAATCAACAAAGAGTCCGAGACCAACGAGGACCAGAAGAATCCCGAGAACAATTTTTCCTGCTCCCATACATCATACCCGTGCGTGCAGATTTATAAGCCTTGATGTTCCCATAAAAGTCCCATGGATGTTGCAAAACAGGTCAGTAGCCGACAGGCGCTGTACGCGTCTTGGCGGCGGGAAGCCGTGGTAGCACGGGTTGAACACCCGACACAGCGGCAGCGGGCACACACCCTTGGCTACAAAGCAAAACAAGGATTTGCGGTTGCCCGCGTTCGTGTGAAAAAGGGCGTGTCGAAACGGCCCAAGATCCGCCATGGGCGGCGTCCAAAACGAACGGGCATGTTCTATCCAACCGACAAAAGCAAACAACAGATGGCAGAGGAAAAGGCAGCCCGGAAATTCAGGAACATGGAAGTCATGAATTCGTACTGGGTCGGTGACGATGGCGTGGTGACGTGGTATGAAATCATTCTCGCTGACCGTGCACATCCTGCAGTGCTGCGCGATCAAGAACGGGCATGGATTACAAAACAGCGGGGCCGTGCGTTCCGTGGCATAACCAGTGCTGGCAGAAAGTCTCGCGGCTTGCACAAGCGCGGCACAGGTTCTGAACACACACGACCGAGCCGCCGGCAAAACCGGTTGTAGTTAGCGGTTTCCGATGGCAAGGCTTTTCTCGCCTTCCAAGAACGAGACAACGTTCCAGATATTCGTCCGGGTGTACGGAGAAATGTTCGGATTGCCTGATGCTTCATCGAGGATGCCAACGATTGTTGCAATCTTTTCCTGATAGGTTGCAGGACTGTCGAGAATCTTCAGCGTTTCTTCAATTGATGATTTTATATTTCGCGGGACACCGTGATCTTCCAAGATGTCGCGCAGCAGTTCAGTGACAACTCCCCTCTCCATAAACTCCCCCCTCACATCGTTGCGCTAAAACGTTGTGATATACTTCACAGTCTGCTATAAATACGTTACGAAGGTGGAAATCACTTCTTGGAATCGATGTACACCTTTTTCTTGTCTGTTTTTTTCTCGGTTTTGGTAAGTTCGTTTCGAAGTTCTTCCATCTTGTCCAGCAACTTCTTTTCGCTTGTTTCAAGACTTTTCAGGCGGACAGAGAACAACTCTTCCTTCTCGTTCAAATCCTTCGTTGCCTCTGTTTTGGTGGTGCGGATCAAAATCGGCCCGGAAATCTTGAATACATCGTCGCTTGTTTTCTCAAGCTCCTCTTTTGCGTTCTTGATTTCCGCGAGCTGGAAATTGATTGTTTCCTTCTGCGAGGCAATATTCCGGATCTGTTGCTGGTAGATCTGTGCTTGCTGCATGACTTGTTCTTCGTTCATCATCAATCACTTTGGACGCGCTTTACGATGGGCGGGCGCGTCACTTCCAGGATGCGGTAGCCGCAGTACGGACACTGCACCTTGCGCGCTTCATCGAGTCTGGTCTCGATTTCCTTTCCGCAGGACATGCATTTGTACATTCAAATCACGATGGGGTGTGCGCCTTGCCGGCGAACTTGAGGGAGCAAACCGTGCAGCGCCAGATACCCGGTGCATCGCGGACGATCCGCTGCTTGAGACATCGGGAGCAGCGGTGCGGTGCATGGCGTACGGCGTGGACCCGCTTGATGCGGTCACGCATGGTCTTCCCGTAGCGGCTGCCGTAGGTGCCGGCAACGCCGACTTTCTTCGTGCGTCCCATACCCATCTGCTTGCGCTCTCCTCTTTATATTATTTGAGTGCGGCGGCGAGCGCCTTGCGGAGCTCGTCACCTTTCTTTTTGGTAATATCAAAGGCCTGTTCGATTTCCTCGAACATGAACGGAGCTGTGCCCTTCTGCATAGCACAGATGTTGCCGTCCTCTGTTGTTGTCATTGTCAAGCGGCCGTCCATAACCGCTTCTTCGTCAGCTGTTGGATCAACAATAAGGTCTTTGCCGATCTTCGCAACCGAGACAGCGAGAGGAACACGCTTCACCGGAAGTGGATCCGTGTGCGTCATGGTGTCGAGGGTTTCGGTCTTGGGATCGTACTTGGGAAGCTTTGCAGTCTGCAATGCTGCCATGGCTGCAAGCGAACAGGCATCGATGAGATTCCCGTCATGGTTGAAGATGTGCAGGTCGAGATTCACCATCCAGACCTTTTCACCTGGGGTAATGCAGAGCTTCTCTGTGTCGATTGCCTTTGACTCGCGAATCCCGCGGTCAACAACCCGGGCGAGCTCGATGGAGTTTTCATCTGGAGGACCAGATTCGAAATTTTCACTTGCAATCGGGGAGCATTCCGCGCCGACGATAAGCACACCGTCATTTGGTTTGTCGGAAAACGGCATGCCAATGCTCATTTTTACACCGGCAACAACATCTGTTTTTCCGAGCCAGACACGGGCTGTGCCTTCTGCTTTTGCAGCAACACCAGGAGTGATGGTAACCGTGCGGAACTGGTCAACCGTTCGGCCGTCCGCCCGTTTCCCGGTGGCAAGCAGCTTTGTAATATAGCTGTGTTGGACTGTCATAGGAATCACTTTTTCTGCGCTCCGACCCATTTGTCGCGGAGCGCCTCCTTTTGTTTTTCATACATGATCTCACATCCTTTGATCGCGAGCTTGACCACTTTCTTGACGTCAGCTGGCGGCATGTCACCGTCGAACTGTAAGAGGGTGATCTTCTTACTGTTGGGCATGTACGCAACCGGCAGGTCGCAGTCAGTTTCTTCCTCTTCCTTGCCTTCAAGATCAAGGACGATGTCATCGCCGATCTTTCCGGCTGCCATGGAACCAACAAGGTCGCGCATGGGAATGCCCGCATCAGCGAGGGCAGCACTTGCTGCGTTGATGCCGGCCGTGCGCGTTCCTGCGTCTGCCTGGAGGATGTTGATATATACATCAATGGTTGCCTTGGGAAATTCCTCAAGATAGAGTGCCGGCTCGAGTGCCTGGCGGGTCACCTTGCAGATTTCCGAAGAGCGCCGGGATGGACCAGGCCGGATGCGTTCATCCACAGAGAAGGGAAGCATCGAGTAGATGGTCCGGAGCACACCCTTGTTTGCAATTTGCAACCGTCGGGGATGCAGCTCCCGGGGGCCGTACACCGCAGCGATTGCGGTGGTGCGACCAATGGAAACCATTGCCGATCCGTTTGCGTTGGGGATCACGCCAACCTGAATGGAAATTGGCCGAATGACATCAGCCTTTCGATTATCCTTTCGTTTGAGTTTTGTCATAGTTGTCTCCTTGTTTTGGTACCGGGCCGCCGCCGACTAATGCAGCAACGCGGTCTGTCAGGCCTTCATGAAAAGAATCCCGCTCGATCATGTCAACAGCTTGCGCTGCGACGTCGTCGCGTTCGCCATCAACCCAGACCAGGCCGTTCTGACCAACGCTGATGCGGCAGCCAGTGCGGTCTTTGATCAGGGTGATCATGGATCCCATTTTTCCAATCAGCCGCGGCACCTTTGCAGGGTTGATTTTCACAATACGACCGCCACGGAACTTGCGGCTCCGGGGATCTTGCATTGACAAGTGGACAGAGCCAGAATTGGCCATGTTCACCTTTGCGTAGAGTAAGTCGCCAATGTCGTAGACTGTGGACAATGCTATCTTGCTGGTGTCAATGAATTCACGGACACCGGACAGGGGCAAGTATGCGCTGTAGGGCGCCTTGATGTCCACGATCCAGCCGTTTGACTGGATTTCTTCAACTGTGCCAATCACCATGTCCCCTGCCTTGGGCATGTAGCCGCTGTTCAGGGGGATCACGGAGACAACACGGTTGCTTAAAGAAACGATGCCGAGCCGCTTTGCGTACACGGAATCGCCTTCACGATACGCGTTCTTTCCCGGAAGGTAATCCATGCTCTTCACGAGCTCGTCTCCGGGCAGAACGAAGTCACGTTCCTTTTTCAGCAATTCTGCCATGATAGTCTCCTCGTGCGCACGGTCCAAGAATAGTAACGTGGACGCGTCGCACTTGTACGGTTTATGAACGGGGTGGTCGGTGTAGTCTTTTTCACGCCATTCTGGAGGGAATAGTAGTGAGAAGGGCTTATAAATCTTCTCCCATTATATAACAATGTTATACACCGCCAAGAAATTCACACCTTGATGGTCTTCACAACTCTACTTTCAACCTGTCCCCCGGTCATGTCGTTCAGTTTCCCATAAATTTCCGCTTGCATGCCCGCAGGGATCTCGACCATGGCGTAGTAGGCTTCTTTCCATTCCTCACTCTTGATCGTCCCGACCTGCCGCAAGTACGCGCTTGCTCTCCCTGCTGCAGTGATTGGAATCTTCAACGCCACCTCAACCTTCTCCATGGAAAGCGGGATGATCGCGCGAATCTTTTCCAGCACGCCCTGCATCTGGTCTTCCGCTGACTTGAACGGGTCAACATGAACATGCGCCTCATCCATTGCATTACTAATCCGCTGCGGCGGATGCGGGATCTGCGTCTTCGGATTCACAGCCTGTTTTGCAATCAATGTAATAATCTGCGTCCGTTTCTCTTCCACCATCTTGCGCCGCTGGTCAGTTGTCAGTTGCAAGTCCCCGTCCTTGATAATCTTTGTTGCAATGACAACAACATCCGTGGTTCCGAACATGTCTTCCAATTCCTTGGATCCTGCGCGCTCCCCCTTTTTTGAATCCTTGAATACAGTATTCACTGCAAGAATGTTGTCAACAGAAACTGGTTTTCCTTTCTTGAATTCGAGCGCCTTGTCACTGTCAACAAGAATCTCAAACACGTGCTTCCCGCGCGACAACCGCGCGATCACTGCCTTGTCAACGGAGACCATGATAGAATTCTCGAATGAAGATTAAAGTAGCTTGGCGAGTTCTTCGGGGGCGGCGATTTTCCTGGTTTTCTTTTTAGTGATGATCAGGACATCTGTACTGTCCTTGGTGACGTCCTTTTCCCCTGCCTTCAGTGCCTTGAGCAGCAGGGCAAGCGCCTGTTTCTCGTCCATCCCGTCCTTGTAGTCCTTCTCCAGGACCTTACTTGCCTTCTCAGCGCCCCGGCCAATCGCCTGCGCCTTCCACTCGATCATGGTGCCTGACGGTTCGGTTTCAAAGAGTGCTGGCCCGTCCTCATCAACGCCGCCAACCAGCATCCCGATGCCATATGGCCGAACGCCAGCATACTGTGTAACCAGGTGCATGCGGTCGCTCATTGCGGTCACAACAGAACGGGTTGTAATCGGCTCATTGTACGTGACCTGGTGGATCTGCGCCTTCACCCGGACAATCCCGATCAGTTCCCGGGCGTCTGCCAGTGATCCGCTGGACACCGCAGCAATGTGATTATCAATCTCGTACAGCTTCTTGTACGACGGGGTCACCGCCAGCGGGACCATGTTCCGCACGGTTCCGAGGACTACCCCATCCTTATAGAGGACCCCGAGTGCGGTTGACCCATTCTTGACCATTTGGCGGGCGTATTCCACTTGCAGGATTCTCCCGTCTGGAGAGAACACCACAATGGCCCGATCATAGGCCATATAACTGGGAGGCATTGGCTGAGCCATAGAAGTAGTCTAGTATAGTGGTGAGGCTATTTAAAGGGCCTCCTTTTAATCCCCCTTTCTTCTATAGTAAATAGTATGGTTCTGGAACGGATGATCGCGGCAACCCAATTGAAGAACCAACCGGATGTTGCCATGTTCATAGGGTTCATCTTTGTTCTCGTCGGTTTCATCACCTCGTTTCTGATCTTTGTCACCGGGATGAGCGTTGCCATGATAGGACTGTCGTCCATGCTCATGGTTCCCTATGCCATGAAGATCCTGAACCTGGAGAAATCGCGTTACCGCAGCGTCTTCAGCAAGGAGAACGGTGCCGTGAAGTTCTACTCGTTCCTGTTCTTCGGTATGGCCTTTGCATATACAATCCTGTTCGGGGTGTTGAACCCGAAAACCCTACAAATCGCGTTCAAGAGCCAGCTGGACATCATCGGCGCCCCCCTTGCGTCAAGTGTTGCCGGCGCGTTTGCCACGAACTGGTCGCTCTTCTACCAGATCATCTCCAACAACCTGACCATCATCGTTGTCCTCATCCTGCTTTCTTTTGTGTACGGGACCGGCTCGATCTTTGTTCTGAACTACAACGCCAGCATCGCCGGGATCGTGTACGGAAGCATCCTGAACGCCTTCATCTGGGGCGGGATCCCCTTGTTTGCCTACCCATGGCTGTACCTACCCCACACCATTCTGGAAATCCTTGCCTATCTTTTGGCTGCTGTTGCCGGATCGATCCTGAGCAAGCCGCTCACCAAACGCTACAAAAGCCTGATCTACCGGGACTTTAGTTTGCTGTTCGCCGCAGCCGTGCTTCTGGTCATCCTTGGCGGCTATGTCGAAGTGACGGTGCCGTTCGCATTTTTGCAGTAGCTACTGTTTCGCCATCCAGGCAAGCCGTTCCTGGTATTCCTCGGGCGTCTCATCCCGGCAGGCGCGCGCGACCTGAACTGATCTTGGATCGATAAAATCGATTTGCCAAGGTCCGGCGCGCTCAAGATCTCCGCCATGTGAATGACGTCCACGAACAACGACATGTTGCTTGTCTGTTGGTTCTTCATGAAACCCGTAGGGGGATCGCTGTTGTGCATGGAAGAAGATATGTGTTGGTTCTTCTCCAATAACATCATCATATCGCCTTCCGTTTGTCACAACGAACGGTGCCAGCCCGGTCGTCGAATCAATGCTGGCAATTTCTCCCCGGTGCGGGGTATACGCCAGCTGGTGGAAGTATTCATCACGAACCAGTCCTTGGTCATCCAGCATCACCGATGTCACGCTGTCCGCAAAATGACAGCGCCTTGTCACCACGCTTGCCGTGGCTTCCCCGGGGACGGTGTCGCTCCCTCGCCACAGCAACCGATCCTCGAGGTGCACCTCGTTGGTGAGCAAGGCAAAATACTCGCTTCCCGGAACCGACGAGTAGAGCCGATGGTTCGCTGCCTTCATCCATTCACTTGAAGTCAGGAGCCGCTTCCCTCCATCCTCTGCCGCCAGAAGGTAGTCACGGAGACCCCGGTACCCGGTCATGGGATCGAGGTCAATGTACATCCCTGGGCCTTCAGAAGTCAGCAGCAGGATCATGCCGTCCCGCAGCCAGGGTGTTGTTGTGGACACCCTTCTTTCTATGTCCCTTTTTGGTTAAAATAGGTTTGGAAAACAGTTCGGCTGCTGTCGTTCTCTGATAAGAACATCATACCCGGACACTGGTTTCGGTAATCTATTTAAACTCGACCCCCTTATAGAAGGTCTGCTTGTCTGTATTCGGCGACGATCTGACAAACATCGCGCGAACGGCGAGAGCTTCGTGATGCGACGAAGCTGAGACCGTTGGATCGACGCATCATGAGAGCAGTATCAAATGATATTGTTTGAGGCAGACCCATAGCACGGTTCTTTGTGTGAAATCTTGTGGAGAAGATGAAGAGGAACCGCCAATTTTTCATTCCGGTTGATCCCGCCGGAGGTGACTGCTTTCCGAGTTTGACTAAGCTATGCTAGTCCTGGGTAAAACCAGGGCGCAAAGCTCAGTAATACGTCGTTAATCTACCCTGCAGCCAGTTATAATCCCGCTAACGTGGGGCTAACGCTGATAGGAGAGGAATGCTGGAATGCATCCTTTCTGAATGCAGGATGAGACGGCGGCCCATCATGGTTGTTGCGAGTCTAACGTCCTCGCAAGCCGATAACGGGTACGGGCCTTGAGAGAGGAAGCCCGGAGATGGATTCTGAGACAATAATCCAGGCCCTACGGGGCGCAGCAAGCGCGAAACTTTCGCAATGCACGCAAGTGTGACGGAGAGACTTGGAGTGTATTCTCCTTTGGAGGATACTTTTGTCGAGTCTAGACCGCTCGGCGAATAAGGGGTGGGTAAGACGGGTGCCAGCCGCCGCGGTAATACCCGCGCCCCAAGTGGTCACCATTTTTATTGGGTTTAAAGTGTTCGTAGCCGGGCATGCGCGTCTTTCATGAAATTCCACAGCTAACTGTGGAGCTGGTGAGAGATACGGCATGTCTTGGGACTGGAAGAGGTGAAGGGTATGGACGGGGTAGGGGTAAAATCCTATAATCCTGTTTGGACCACCTGTGGCGAAGGCGCTTCACTAGGACAGATCCGACGGTGAGGGACGAAAGCTAGGGGAGCAAAGGGGATTAGATACCCCCGTAGTCCTAGCTGTAAACGATGCCCGCTCGACATTGGCATTCTCACGTGGAATGCCAGAGTCTGAGGGAAACCATTAAGCGGGCCGCCTGGGGAGTACGGTCGCAAGGCTGAAATAGAAGAAGTCCGTTTCATATTCATTACACAAACGGATAACAACAAAAGCCATCGCTTGCGACCGTATCTTCAATCGGAATGATAAGATGGCCTGACTGTGTACATTCATAACAACAAAAAGTTTGGGCTTCTTCTACAGCAAACTTAAGGGAATTGGCGGGGGAGCACACAAGGGGTGGATGCTGCGGTTTAATTGGATTCAACGCCAGCAACCTTACCAGTGGCGACAGCAGAATGAAGGTCAGTCTGAAGGGCTTACCAGACGCGCTGAGCGGAGCTGCATGGCCGTCGTCAGTTCGTGGCGTGAGCTGTCCTGTTAAGTCAGGTAACGAACAAGACCCGCGTCCGATGTTGCTACCCATCTTCGGATGGCGCACTCATCGGAGACCGCTGTTGACAAAACAGAGGAAGGTGCGGTCGACGGCAGGTCCGTATGGCCTTAATCCACTGGGATACACGCGGCATACAATGGTTGGGACAATGGGATGCGACCCCGAAAGGGGAAGCCAATCCTCGAAACCCAATCTCAGTCCGGATTGAGGGTTGTAACCCACCCTCATGAAGCCGAAATCCCTAGTAGTCGCTTGTCACTATCCAGCGGCGAATATGTTCCTGCTCCTTGCACACACTGCCCGTCAAGCCAACCGAGTGGATCTTTGGTGAGCTCCTGGTTCTTGCCAGGATCGAGCCACGGATTTGTGAGGTGGGCTAAGTCGTAAACGAGTTGCGACCCTGAAACCGTAAGGTTACAGGAAAAACCTGGCTATATGCTGGAAACTCCGAGTATCCTGCACTACCAGAGATCAACCCTGAGTATATCTGATCTCGGTGACAATGTGCAGGTGCGGACAATCAGCAGGGAAGTCCGTCATTGGACGCAGGCAACACCTGCGTCGTGGTACGGACCCCTCAGAGACTACACGCCGGGCTCCTGCATTTGATGCAGGATGGTGATATAGTCCATGCCTTATAGCGATATAGGGAACAACATGAACAAGGTAGCCGTACGGGAACGTGCGGCTGGATCACCTCCTTATTCTCCATAAGACACCAAAAAAGAACCGTGTTTTGGGCTGTTAGTTCAGTGGTAGAACGCCCGCTTTGCAAGCGGGAGGCCGTGGGTTCAAAACACTGCGACTCCGGTCCAGTGTGAATTTCCCACACAGTCCACTGTGGGTCTGCCAATTATGATCACAGAGAATGTGATACTGATATGAACTGTCATGATGGAACCATCATGAGAGGGACCCGAGAAGAACGGCGATGTGCGAAGGTCAATATGCAGAGCGCAAGCGATGACTGCGTGAACACCAAGCGAGCCACAGGTTCTTCAGATGACGACATAGGTGGGTTGTCCCGACTCTAAGCATAGGACGTTTACGCGTACTGGTGGATGGCTTGGCTCGACAACTGATGAAGGGCGTGGCAAGCTGCGATATGCCCAGGGGAGCCGCATGCGGGCTTCGAACCTGGGATTCCCGAATCAGACCTCTGTGTGCATGTAGCACAGATCCCATATGGGATGAGGGACGCGGGGAATTGAAACATCTTAGTACCCGCAGGAGAAGAAAACAATCGTGATTCCCTGAGTAAAGGCGATCGAAAAGGGAAGAGCACAAACCGAACCTGTTATAGAAATATAATAGGGATGTGGGGTTTGGACTGGGGTTCACCTTCGCTTTCTGAGCAGAAGTGTTTTGGAAAAGACTGCCAAAGAGAGTGAAAGCCTCGTATGCGAAGGAAAGACAGGTGCTACCCAGGATCCAGAGTACGGCAGGTTGGAAATTCTGCCGGAATGCGGGAGGCAAGAACTCCCAATGCTAAATATCTGTTGAGTCCGATAGTGAACGAGTACCGCGAGGGAAAGCTGAAAAGTAGCCTTATCAGGCAATGAAAAAATCCTCAAACCAGTGCGTCATAGGTGGTACGGGTCTGTGTAAGTTGCTATGAAGTTTTACGAATAGCAATGTTCCGGATCCGTACGTCCGTTTTGAAACACGCGGCAGGGAGTTGGTGTCCGTGGCGAGGTTAAGAACAGAAGCCGAAGCGAAAGCGAAGCCTGCGCAGCTTGCGAGGCAGGTCCGTACTCACGTGCGGCAAGTCACGGGTGCCATACCCGAAACCGGTCGATCTAGCCCTTGGGAGAGTGAAATCCTTCGAAAGGGGGATGGAGGCTCGCTACCGATATTGAGATTCAAATCATTCGGGTCACCTGGGGCTAGGGGTAAAAAGCCAATCGAGTCCGGTAATAGCTGGTTCCTCTCGAAATGTGCGTTAGCTCAGCCTCGCTGGAGACTGGATACGGGGTAGAGATACTGATCAGGCAACCAAGGATCGAAAGATCCAGTTACTTTGTCAAACTCCGAATCTGTGTCCGTCGAAGAAAGCGGGAGTGCGGGAACGGGGTAAGCTCGTTTTCCGAAGGGTAAAAAAACCTGCGTTGGGTTAAGGTCCCTAAGTACCAGTTCAGTGAGAAAAGGTGTCGGCAACCTCAGACAGTGGGAAGGTTGGCTTAGAAGCAGCCACCCTTTAAAAAGTGCGTAACAGCTTACCCACCGAGGTTGTCGGTCCTGATAATGGACGGGACTAAACTGGTCACCGATACCCAACTCGCCGAAAGGCATGAGGTAGAGAGGTGCGCCGCTGGAGTCGAACGCTGTCCGTAAGGGCAACGGGATCCAGTGGCGATAAGAATCCTGCTGATAGTAACAGCGAAGCGTCGTGAGAATCGACGCCGCCTAAAGGGCTAGGGTTCCTCAGCAACGATCATCGACTGAGGGTTAGTCGGTCCTAACTGTGTTCCTAACAGGAAACACGGGAAAGGGAAACAGGTTAATATTCCTGTACCGAGAACATACACGCGGCAACGCAAGGCATGACTCAGACGGTTCTGGATAGCGCAACCATCGTGAGGTGGCGAAGCATCGAAGCCCGGTGAGCACCGTAATGGTGAGACCCGGGGGAAGGTGTGAGTGGTTTCGTGAGGAATTTGCGCAATTCCCGGATCCCCTGAAAATGGGTCGTGCATGGATTGTTCTTGTCCGTACCAAGATCCGTCTCTGGTGCCCCTTGCTGAGAAGGCAAAGGCGCGTAAGGAAACGTCAGCCTAGGGAATTCGGCAAATTAGTCCTGTATCTTTGGTATAAAGGATGCCTGCCCCCCTCATTCAATTGAGGCTGGGCAGGTCGCAGTGACTCGAGGGATACGACTGTTTAACAAAAACGTAGGTGGCTGCAAACCCGAAAGGGCTCGTATAGCCGCTGAGTCCTGGCCAGTGCCAGTGTGTTAAGCCTGGTTTCAACTGGGTGAAGCCCTGGTAAACGCCGGCGGTAATTTGCGTGGGTTCTTCATCGGGGCAGACATTTATCTTGTGGCATAACCGGCACACTCCTCCCGCAAGATTAAATCACTCTGCTCATCAAAGGTGATTATGAACCTCACCGAAGATCTTGCTTATTTGTCAGGAGCAGTTCATGACGGGTGTCTCGTCAAACGAACAACGCGAACGGGATATGACATTCAGTTTTACCAGAAGAATAGAGAATGGCTTGAGAAGTCCATTCTTCCGCGATTGGAATCACTCGATATTACAACACCAATTCGTGGGCCCTGGAAAACCTGTTTCTATCTCAAGTTCGGCAACAAAAAACTGTATAAGACGCTCGAGCAAACCATGAACACGCTTCCCACGGAACCGCGATTGCAGATAGCATTCATTCGCGGCTTCTGGGATACGGAAGGATCCTGCCCGCATGTCGAGAAATATCTTCTCGGCCAGCGCAAGCGGAGGATCCCTCCCCAGATCGGGTTCCATCAAAATGGATCTGATCAGCTTCTGACAGAAGTGAGAAACGCTCTGGAACGTTTTGGTATCGAATGTAGTGCCATGAGCGGGCCGCTTTCACGGCCCGTGAACAAGAAACCCGAATACCGGTTCTTCATTTATTCGGTGAACCGGATCCGGAAGTTTTCTGAACTCATTCAACCAGAGCATCCGGACAAGAAGAAACGAATTGCATTGCTTTTGAAATCAATCAAGCCCTGCAAACCGCATACTCTGACCGTCTTAAGGTGAACAGTTGTTGCCTTAGTAAAATCTGGCTATATGCTGGAATATCCGAGAATCCCACACTACTCGAAATCAACCCCGAGTATTTCCGATCTGATTTCAGTGACAATGTGATGGGTGCGGACAATCAGCAGGAAAGATTAGATGCCGAATGGATTTCAGGTTTCGTTGATGGCGAAGGGTGCTTCCATGTCGGAATCAACCGGATCCCCGCGACATTGGGATGGCAAGTCCTCCCGGAGTTTCGCGTGGTGCAGCATGAGCGTGATGTCCAAATTCTGCACCGGATCCGATCGTATTTCGGTTTTGGAGGCATCAAGACAAATCATGGCGACCGAAAAGAGTTCCGAGTCCGGGGACTGGAAAACTGCAACAAGCTCGTTGCGTTCTTCAATTCCCATCCGCTCCAAACCAAGAAGCGGCATGACTTTGAACTGTTCTCAGAAATCATTGATTTGATGAACAAGCGCCAACATCTGACGAGATCTGGGATCACAACAATTGCAGAACTGGCAGCACAAATGAACACGAAAACACTGCCTCGGTATCTAAAATCCTCAGAGACTACACGCCAGACACCCGACTGCGGGTGATGATATAGTCCGACCCGCACAGCGATGTGCGGAGGCTGTCAGAAATGGCAGTCCGCCACGAGCGATCGTGGTCCTCCAAAGTAACAGATGTGAGCGTAATCTCTTGTCGTTTAATTAACGACCTGCATGAACGGATGAACGAGATCCCTACTGTCCCAGGCTGGCACCTTGTGAACTTAAGAGTCCGGTGCATAATCCGAAGACCCGCAATGGGACGAGAAGACCCCGTTGAACTTTACTGCAGTCTGTTGTTGTGGTACTGAAATGGCCGAATAGCGTAGGTGGGAGCGATGCAGCAGCTTCGTCAGGAGCTGTGAAGGCGCCAATGTAACACCACCCGGCTGTTTCTGTGCTGCTTATCCTTCGGGAAACAGCTTCAGATGGGCAGTTTGGCTGGGGCGGTACACCTCCGGCAGGACATCGGAGGTGCCCCAAAGTCACCTCATCCCGGTCAGAAATCGGGAGGCGAGTGCAAGGGCAAAAGGTGGCCTGATCGTGTTTCGAACAACGAGAAACGCGAACGCGAAAGCGCGGCCTAGCGATCCTCGGTGCGTCATTCATTGGGCGCCCGATCTGGCAGAAAAGCTACCACGGGGATAATGGAGTCGTGGTGGGTGAAAGTTCGTATTGACCTCATACGTTGCTTCTCCGCCGTCGGCTCGGCTCTTCCTGGCTGTGCAGCAGCAGCCAAGGGTACAGGTGTTCACTGTTTAAAGAGCCACGTTAGCTGGGTTAAGTACGGTGCGAGCCAGTACCGTCTATATCTATTGTGGGTGTCGGGAGTCTGATGGGAAGATGCCTCCAGTACGAAAGGAACAGGGCGTCGTGGCCTCTGGTGTATCGGTTGTAATGCACTGCCGAGTAGCTACGCCATACGAAATAAGCGCTGAACGCATCTAAGCGCGAAGTCCCCCCAGAAACGAGACTCCCATGGCCCAGACTGGCTGGCAACAGTCGGCGCGGGCCGGAAGGTCCGGTAGACGACCGGGTTGACGGAATCGGGGTGTACGTGCCAAGGCAACGAGGCATTCAGCTCACGATCACCGAAAACCTGACAGTCCTTTGGTTAAAGGGGCAGCCCACCGTCGTATTCATTTATAACAATGAATCATGAATAAGAAAATAGATTGGAAAAAGGAACTAGAAGTAAGAGAGTCAGTAGTCGAAAGATTTAATCATCTTCTAGAGACAGAGTGTTTACAAGGAGTTAAATTCAAAGACGATCCCCATCTCATGGAAATCCTTGAAAAATATGAGAAGCTTTTTAAAAAACTCATCAACAATGGAATCCTGACACATTCTGATTTCGAACTCCGTGCAACTAAAGAGAAAGAGCAAATACTATATAGTATGGATTTTCTTTCTAAAACCGGATCTGAGATGGTTCTGCCCCTAATCAATTCAGACAACATAACAAGAAAATCTAAAATATATCTTTGTGGTACTTTATATCAATGGACGTATGAGGTTATATGCGAATATCTAAGGTATTCTGCAATCAAAATAAATCAGCATCATGAAAAAAAACGGAAAGCGACAACATCAGAGAAAAGAATTAACGAGAGTACGAAATCCTGTCTTGATGTTTTCTTTAGGCACGATCCTGATTTTAAGAACGTTCTCGGAGATCTAGACCCTGACATCAGAAGTTCTTTTGCACACATGAAATTCAGAACGCTAGATGATGACAAATACGTATATTGTAAATACGGAAAAAAGAAATACAAACTAGAAGAACTTGCGAAAAAATAGCTTATCTTGGTATGTTAGCGAACAAGATATTATCCTTTGAAGCAACAATTCAAGCCGACAAGATAAGAGAATACCTCAATCTTTAGTTAAATATGAAATATTCCTATCTCAGTTCTTTTTCAATCTATAATTTGTAGACCAAGTTGGTAAAAAAGCTCTATTAACAGCATGATGAGGCCTATGGCAATAGCTACAAACAAATTGGCCAAATCATTTCTATCCTTTTCGGCTTTGGCGTTCTTTGTATTAAGTGTTGCCCAAAAGATATTAGTGTTCTCTTTTGTTGGTTCTAGATAAATAAGTGTTTCTAAGCCGCTTTTTAGTAGATGACCTTGTAGATTTGTTGTTGGATCAACACATAAAGCTCTACAATCGTAATCTCCTAAACTCAGAAGAAAAGCTGGGTTTTCGATGTGCGAATCAAAAAAAACATTGGTCCCGAAATACACTCTTTCAACGTCTAATCTAAGAGTAAAGGGACCATTGGGGATAAGCTCATTTTTTATTTCAAAATGAAACTTAACCTCATCTTTATTTTTCCCAAGGAACTCTACCCTAAGTCCGTCTAGATTTGTTCTTGAATTGTAAGGCTTTCGATCGCTAATCACGTAATCTTGGTTCTCTATCAAAACAAAGCCGTTTGCCTCATCGATAATACTATGGTTGATAACATCGAGCTCTTCGGGATAAAAAATAGCAATCGAGTGAGTTTCATTTTGAATTTTCGCTCTCCCTTCAATATAACCCTCCGATTTGCCAATATCATAAAAGACAATAGGATCGTATAGTGTTATGTTGTCAAGTGGATTAATTCGTATCACGAATGTATAGTTTTTGCGTGGAGGATCGATCAGGCTCTCGATTCTTTCTAATTCATTATAGTGGGGTAGGGCCCAAGTAAAAATCAAACCGACAACAATAATAATGAAAATTGCGGTGAGAATAAGTTTATATTGCCTTCTGTTATCACGACCTTCTCTATTAAAGAAGGTTCTATGGGATAAACCGATTCTACTATTCTTTCGATGATTCTGGGAGCAGATAGTGCAGCGAAACATATGTGATGCTTTTTTATCAATTCTTCCCATAATACACCGTCTCCAGCCTCGCCAACTCCTCCCGCGGCTCCTCGTCGAACACCGCCTCCCGGACCGTCTTCCCCTCGAACAGCACCGTCCACGTCCCGGGATGCGGATTGAACGCGCAGCCCGGCAGCAGCACGTGGTGGTGCCACGCCCGCAGGTTCCCGGCCCCGAGCTCCCCGATCTCCTGCAGCATGGCCGCGACCGCCGGGTTCGCGGTCGGTGCCGCGGGGGGACGCAGGATCTTCTTCCCGAACTGGAGCTGCACGAGCTCCTCGCCGGCAGCGGTCTGCGGCTCGGCCGAGCGGGACTCCAGGGTCTCGCCCGCGAGCTCCAGGACGAAGACGTGGTCCTTTGAGTTATTCAGCTTGCAGCCGGGGAAGAGGAGGTGGAAGTGCCATGGGTCGCCGGCGGCCTGGGCTGCCTTGGCGCGGGAGACGAGGGCTTCGATCTTCATGATGAATCAAGGAGAGAAAGTGTTAAAGAGGTTGTATAACAACGTTATTTATTGATAAATTCAATTTCCACAAGAACAACTTACCTTTCAAATAATCAACCTCGAATATTTTCCTACTTACTCCATCTCTAGTACTAGGGAAAGAGGCCTATACGGCGTAAAATCAAGAGATAAAAAGGTCATGCCGTTCTCTTGTGGGCCTCGGTCCCACCCTCTTAGAGAACAAATTTAATCATCAAAATCATAAAATCGAGAGAATATGAAAAAATTCACTTTTCCGAAAGACTTCATGAATAAGATCGTCTGTGGAGACGCAGTCAATGTTATGAGGCAGATACCGGACAAAGCAGTCGATCTTGTGATTACCTCTCCCCCCTATAATCTAAAGAATTCGACTGGAAATGGGATGAAAGATGGTCGGGGAGGTAAGTGGGAGAATGCCGCCCTTCAGAATGGGTATACCCACCACGATGACTGCATGCCACACAATGAATATGTTAAGTGGCAAAGAAGATGTTTAAAAGAGATGATGCGAATCATACCAGAAGATGGTGCCATTTTCTATAATCACAAATGGAGAGTTCAGGGTGGTCTATTACAAGATCGGCAAGATATTCTCAAGGGATTTCCTGTAAGGCAAATCATTATTTGGAGAAGAAAAGGAGGTCTTAACTTCAATCCAGGCTACTTCCTCCCAACCTATGAGGTCATTTACCTCATTGCAAAGCCAAAGTTCCGTTTGTCGGACAAGGCGAATAAACATGGCGATGTGTGGGAATTTACACAAGAAATGAGAAACAAACATCCAGCTGCATTTCCTGTTGATCTCATATCAAGAATTATAGATTCCACAGACGCTAAAACTATTCTAGATCCTTTTATGGGTTCGGGAACGACGGCCATCTCTGCAATTAACTTTAATCGAAATTATATTGGGATAGAGATCTCTCCCGAATACTGTAAGATGGCCGAAGAGCGAATAAAAGAACACAGAACTAGAACAAAATTATGGTGAATATGGAAAAGAAACCTGTTATATATACAAAAGAATCGTTGATAGAGAGATTGAAGGAAATCTCAAGAATGGGATTTATCCCGAACGCCCGTCACGGCAATTCTGGGGGAATCGGAAACACGTTAGAAGATCTGCTTGGTATAGAAGAGAATAACCTTCCCATGCCGAATGCAGCCGAATGGGAACTAAAATCGCAACGCCTCAACTCTTCATCCCTAACAACACTTTTTCATATAGAACCATCCCCTCGAGCAATGTGTTTTGTACCGAAAATATTTCTTCCAAAATATGGTTGGCCCCATCGAGAGGCAGGAAAGAAATATCCTAAGAATGAAAAAAGCTTTAGACAAACAATTTATGGTGGAGCACGGAGTGAACGTGGCTTCAAAGTTGTTATCGATAGACAAAAGAAGAAAATTCTGATTTCTTTCGATTCGAAAAGCGTTGCTCCAAAACATAAAGACTGGCTTGAGTCTGTCAAAAGGAATGTAGGTCTTGGTGAGTTGAATCCGCAACCTTACTGGGGATTCAGTGATTTGGAATATAAAGCAGGCACGAAGTTATTGAATGCCTTCTATGTCCAGGCAGAGGTGAAAAAAGAAGGAGAAAAGGAATTCTACAAGTATTCGAGAATTATGATGTTGCAAGGATTCGATTTTGAGTGTTTTCTGAAAGCGTTGGAACATGGCAACATTCTTGTCGATTTTGATTCCCGAACTGGACATAATCATGGAACAAAATTCAGATTGCGACAAAATTGCTTGCCAATGCTCTATAAGAAATCTACTGTAATAATCTGATCTTCTCGATCTCTTATCAGACCTTTTCCAACATCGATCATTATGATTCAATATTTGTTGGTAATCCTGAATCTCGTATTCTTTTAAGGCGTTCTTCGTGTGGCTCTTTCTTTTTTTCATTCATTTTCTTTTCGATATCACTGCTTGACTTTCCACAATTCGGACAATCGGATGCTATGATAAGCTTATCTTCAGATACGAAAACCATATTTTTCCCACCGCCATACGGTCCACCAACATATCTTTTTACAGGAGCATGATGGTATGCTTCTATCTTTGTGTGATTACAGAAAGGACATGTGATTGTGATGACGCTTCTTGCCATACAGATCATTATCTCTTATCTTAAGATATTTCCTCAATCTCCTTCCAAATTCCCTCATCAACCTCAACTTCCCCTTTCTCTACCAATTCCTTCCTCTTCTTTTCAGACCGCTCCCCCGGCACCCTTGCCTCCTTCCTCACGTCTTCCAATAAAGATGAAACAGCCGCACCAAACCCACTCGTAAAAACAGAAGCATCAATCGCGATCACCACCGCCCCCCGCAGCGTCGTCCGGTAGTCACCGACCGCATCCTTCGCTATCCCCACCAGTGCCCCGGTCAGGATCTCCACCAGCAGGCAGATCGCCGATCCTTTGTAGCCCCCGAACGGCACCGCAGAGTACGCCTCGTCCGGCTTCGTTGCAAACGACCCGTCCTTCTTCAGGAACGCCTCCTTCGGCACGTCCGTCCCCAGCGCCGCAGCCACGCGGACTTCCCCCCACGTCCGCTTCGAGGTCGCGAAATCGAAGTCAATCACCGGCTCCGTCGGCAGCCCGATCCCGATCGGGTTGGTCCCGAACAACGGGTCACGCCACCGAACGGCGCCACCATGGGTTCCCACCGTTGTTCAAAACAATCCCAACACACCCTTCCTCGGCAATCCACCGCGCCGGCGTCCGCGGCCGTAGCCACGTTTTCATGTTCTTGATCGCCACAAAGCCAATGCCCTGCTGCTTTGCTTTCGCGCACGCCAGGCGAACCGCCTCCTTCCCGATGACCTGCCCGAAGTAGCCGTTGCCCTCGATCAGCGCCATGGCCTCGGTCTCTTTCTCGACAACCCACTTCTTCGGGAGCGTGCCGAGCTTCTTCACGAGCGAGGGGAAGGCCTGGAGGCCGTGGGATATCTTGCCTAACAATTCGCCTTGCAAATACTCGTCTGCGATGATAGTTGCTTCTTCTGCGGGGACACCTTTCTTTACTAAAATCTCTTCAAGTGTTGTACGAATCGTATCGATTTTCAAAATCATAACGAGAATTAACAACAAGGCTTAAACGATTTGTATAACACTGTGATACACCCTTTCCACACGGGAAAGCCTTATAAAGGATCAATTTCACTACCGCTATGCGACGATATGAGGACGATCCAATAAAGGCGAAATCGCGGATAGAGATATATCGCTTTGCGGATAGGCACCTTCCAAAGGACCGGTCAGAGGCAACAGCGGTATATCTCGCATCAGACAATAGTGAAGAAACGCAGCTGCTTGACCGGCTTGGCATTTCTCGTGACCGGAGGGTAATCCTCGAACGCGATTACGGAAAAATCCGTCAGGTCGAGCAGGCAAATCCAGGGATACGGGTCATTCATGGTTCAACATCAGATTTTCTCAAAGGTGAAGAAGTAAAAAAATATGCCCCGCTCTGGTACGCGGGGTTAGATTACGAGTGTAGAGTCAACGACGGTATCCGATCTGATATTCAAACCCTTGGAATGGGACTCCTTCTCGATGGGGGTGTCGTCTATACGAACCTTGTTGGGAACAGAGAAAATCAAGGGGAAAAAGAAGACTATGTTGACAGGTTTCTTTCGTCTCGATTTGTTACGGGCCTCTCAGAAAGCGAATACCTGGCAACGTTACAGCAATTGTTCGGGCCCGACATTAACATTGAGGATGTTTTTGACAGTCTTATCCACGAAGTCGGAAGCCAGATGACCCCCGGAAAACTTGATTATGAAGAGATTGGAACAGCAGTGCAACGAAAACTAGCAAGATATTTGCCACCTGAGAGATTGGACGAGGTGAGGAGCCATGCGTTGTACGATCAAGTTGCGAACTTACTTCTTGCAAGACACGATCCGTTGTTTATCTTTGAAGACGACGACGATCCGGGAAAGATCATAAGAGACCGGATCTTTTTCGCTGATAGGTATGCTCCTGGGGCAGACAAAATATGTTTTGATGTGACAGGAGAGAAGGTAGGTACCGTAGAAACAAGCTTCACGGAAGGGCGAATTTTTGCAAACAAGCTGGAAACAGTCGTTAGTAAATTACTTGATATTAACGCAATCGACGAGACAGCCGACAGATTCTTTGCAGTGATGACGGGAGACCTTCGTCCTGATGAAGTCAATTTCGGAACGCCCGAGCAAAGCAACAGGCAGACACTTTTGCTGTCTCCACTCGAAAAGAATGCCCGCCGCTATTTCAAGAAAGGGGGATTGTCGTTATTGGCTCATGTATTAAGCGAACTCTATACGTTTGGGTATGTTGTAACAAACCACAATCCTTTCAAATACACCAGTAATAGAAACACGAAAATGCTTCTTGATCTCATGAAAGTTCGGAAAATCAACCCGGCCGCTAATGATTTCTTTGATGAACTTTCCGAAAGCGATATTGGAATATGGTATACCCGTGATCGACCGTACCTTGCCCGGATGAATGCAAGCGGGAGATTCAGTCCTCGTGTACTAAAAAGAGAGCTTGAGAAGCAATCAGAATGGAATATTCGCCGACTTGAAAAAAGAATGGGGTTTCTTCGGTTCTTGGAACCTCAGTACGCTGGATACGCAAACAGGGTCGATTTAGGATCTTCGTTTAAGCAACCGCTTACGACTTTCCTTGCTCGAAAATACGTTCTTGATGGTTTGACAAATGAAGAAATTGCAGAACGGTGTCAAGTGGGTGACGGAAGAAAGTTAGCGGCTGTCCGTGCAAACGTCACACGCGGTCGGATCACCAAACCAGAGCAGAAGGAGGAGCGCCCTGCGAAAGCAGAGCCCGAATCACTCCCAGGTTCCAAATACCTCATCTCCCGTGCCGAATACAAACGATTACCAGACGACCACCGCCTCCGCCTCGACTATTTCCGCGAGGAGGTGCTTGACGAGCTCAGCTACCGCCGGCAGGGGACGCTTCGGAAGGCGTTCCACGAGAGCGGCATCCGGGACAGGGTCAACCCGAACGGCAACCCGACCCGCTGGTACGCGTTCTGGGACGACGTGGAACTCGCGGTTCGCGACAACCGGCGGATCAGCTCAGGGCTCATCGACGAGCTCTACCGGAACGCCATGCGGCCGAACAACGACAGCCGTCCTGTGCCGAGACATGAAGGTCCGCCGATTCTGACTGATGCCATGAAGGAGCACGTGCGGGCGCTCGTGGCAAACGGAAACGATCCCGACGACGTCTGGGAAGATTACAAGGGGAACTTCGCGTCCCGCCAGCAGTTCGGCGCAGTCATTGCGTGGGGATCAGGGAAGCTGAAGGACAAGAAGAAGTAAGCCACAGTTCTATAAACTCATTTTTATCTTCCGAACCAAGAAAGAGTATGGCCGTGCTAGAAGCAGGTCTCGTCTCCCTCCTGCTGCTCCCCTTCGAGATCCTGATCTCCCTCTTCATCCTTCTTTTCGGGATGGCCCTCTACTGGAATTTCGTCGTCGCGCCCTCCTTCCGGAAGCGCGTGACGACAGCGAAGCCGCGGTTCCGCTTCCGCACCGATCCGATGGACGCGTCCGCGCTCATTGATCCGAAGAACGCCACGGAGGTGTTCGACCTGGGCTCCCGCGCAATGAGGTATTTCGCCACCCTCGGGTTCCGGTCACAACAGAAGACAGAGGACCTGCTCGATCGTCTCCTGTCCGTGAAGAAGGTCCGGCGACTGAAGCAGCGGCGCCTGAACACGGAAGTCGGGAAGCTCGTGCAGTATTATCGGCTCTACGGCTGCCTGTTCAGCATTGCGCTGGTTTTTTT